>DAOUBT010000052.1:0-195209 GCA_034432595.1 Anaerolineae bacterium
CAACAGCAAAGATAGCATGGCAAGAGGAGGCCGCGATGAAGACTCTGTGGAAGTTGCTCCTGATCATCGCCTTGAGTTTGAGCAGCCTGCCGCTCCACCCGGTGCAGGCGCAGGGCATCAACGGGCAATACGTAGTGCAACCGGGCGATACCCTTTTCAACCTTGCCCGGCGAAACGGGATCAATGTGCAGGATTTGGCGGCAGCGAACGGCCTGGATTGGCGTAATTCGTGGCTTTACGTGGGACAGGTCATTGTCATCCCCACCGCCGGCGCACCGCCCGCATCCCCGCCGCCTACGGCAAATGGCGTGTATATTGTCCGCCCTGGCGACACACTGATTGGGATTGCCCTGCGGCACGGCGTCACCGTCTCTGCGCTGGCCAGCGCCAACGGGCTTTATTGGAATAGCTGGGTCTACGTCGGGCAGCGCCTGACGATTCCCGGCAGGACAGGCAGTCCCTCTCCGGCGACGCCGGCACCGAATCCACAACCCACGCCTGGTGTCCATGTGGTGCAGGCCGGGGATACGCTCTTCAGCATTGCCCGGCGCTATGGAACAAGCGTCGCCGCCATGCAGGCGTACAACGGCCTGGGAAATGCAAACCTGATTTACGTGGGACAGCGTCTGAAAATCCCCCCCGCCGATTATGCGCCACCGGCGCCTACGCCCGTGTCACCGCCCGCGGGCTATGGCGAAAACGGGGAAAAGTGGATTGACATCAATCTCAGCACGCAGCGCATCACGGCTTATGAGGGACGCACGGCTGTATATACGGCTCTGGTTTCCACCGGCATCGCGCGCTATCCCACCGTTGTGGGCACCTTTAAAATCTACGCCAAATACCTCTCCACGCGTATGACCGGGGGCAGTGGCGCTGACTACTATGACTTGCCCAATGTCCCGCACACGATGTATTTCTATCGCGGCTACGCCATCCACGGGGCCTACTGGCACAACAACTTCGGCACCCCGATGAGCCACGGTTGCGTTAATCTCTCCTTGCCGGATGCGGAATGGTTTTACAATTGGGCGCCTATTGGGACAACGGTCGTCACCCATTACTAAAGCGCGGGCTTACCCATGGGAGTACCTGCAGGGAACTTTCCCAGGGGCCGTGGCGTCATAACCCCATCAACCCATACGGGAAAATTCCTTTACAGGAGGTAAGCGATGTTTAAACTTTCAAAGCGGAACCTTATGGTAGGCCTGGGGCTGATGCTCCTCGCATCCCTGGCTCTGACCGGTTGCGGCGCCATCCCCAGCGCACAGGCTGTCGTGCCCGCCACCGACAATACGGCCTACACCATTTCGGTCAACGGAACGGGCAAAGTTAGCGTCACGCCGGATATGGCGAACATCAATCTGGGTGTCGAAGCCATCAATCCCGATCCGGCCCGTGCCATCAGCGACAATAACGAACGCATGACCGCGGTCATCAACGCAATCAAGGCTTTGGGTGTCGAGGCCAAGGATATCCAGACCACCAACTTCAGCATGTGGATTGAGAACATTTACGACATCAATGGGCGCGCCACGGGTGAGACCCGCTATCACGTCATCAATCAGATCAGCGTGAATGTGCGCGATATCGCCAAGACCGGTGATGTATTGACCGCAGCGTTGAACGCCGGCGCGAACAGCGTGAATGGCATCAGCTTCACCGTTGCCGATCAAAGCCCCCTCATCGAGGCTGCACGCGCCGCAGCGATTGCCAATGCCAGGGCCAAAGCTGAACAATTAGCTAAGGGCCTTGGGGTAAGCGTGGGCAAAGTGCGCACCGTGAGCGAATACTCTTACGCCCCGATTTACGCCAAAGCAGAAATGGAGCGCTCCGCTGGCATGGGGGGTGGCGTCTCGGTGCCTGTGGAAACCGGTCAATTCGAAATCAGTGTGGATGTGCAGGTCATCTTCGACATTCAACAATAATCCTGCAACCTATCAGGCCGGATGCGCTCGCATCCGGCCTTTTTTGTTGCTTCGAACACGTTACTCAATAGGGGCAGGCAGTTACATGGCTTTGTGGTAGAATAGCTTCCCGAAGCGCTCCTTGCACAAAAGGGACCGCTTCCAAACTCCATACTTAAGGGATGACCATGTCATCGAGAATACCGTGGTTTTTGCTGATGGTTGGCTTTCTAGGTCTGATGAGCCTGGCAGCGTGTAAAGCGCAGCCAGCCACAGATCCGGATATACTCATTGCCCAACAGGCCTGCGATTCAACGGGTGACCCGTTGGAATACTATCGCTGCGTCGAAAAACACGCGCTGGTCAATCGCAATCCGGCGGTTTGTCGTCTGGTCGGGGCAGATTTAGAAGCGCGATGCCTGCAGAACGTGTACCCAAAAGTTCAAGATGCGGCCATCTGCTCCCGAATTGAACTGGAAAACGTGCGACAAGACTGTCAGGCCTACTACGCGGGGCAACAGGTCACCCCTTCTCCAATGCCGACCCTCACCCCAAGTCCTACGCCGACGCTATCTCCCACCCCAACGCCGCTGGGTGAACTCCCCCTGGCGCGTGTGCTACCGGCGCAAGTGACCCCACCGCCACCCACGTGGTACCCCGAACGTCCCGACGGCTCGCCGCAGCGCGATCCCGTAGCCTGGGTGCGCGCCCATGTGCGGTTGATGACCGACCTGTTGAACAGTAGCGCTGATGTCGAAGAGGCCCTGCAGCGCTATGCCATGCTCATTCCAGGACAAGCGGCTTCATCCGTTTCCCCCGCGGCCCTGTGGTCCATCATCGCCGAATTGGACAACGATGGCGCTTACGAGTGGCTTATCAGCACGCCGCGCCTCGATCAACCCTGCCCGGATACAGACTGTCAGAGCTACGTCCTCATCTTCCGTTACCAGGAAGGCCTTTTCACACCCGTGGGCCTGCTTTCCGATGCCAATTGGCCAGAAGGCCTGACGAATCCGCGTTTCATCAGCGTTGAAGACCTTGACGCCGATGAAAAGAACGAGCTGGTTATCAGCACGCAGGTGGGAGAAGATCTGCGCATCCTTGTAGGCCGATGGAACAACGGCGTCTGGCAGAACCTGAGCGCAGACCCTATCACTTACGCCAACGCCGAAGTCAGCCTGGAAGACCTGAACGATGACGGCCTGATCGAAATCTTGTTGCACGGCGGCGTGGTGAACGATCCACAAGCCGGGCTACAACGCCCACAAACGCGCGTGTACGGCCTTCATTACCGACGCTATGTCCAGGAAACCACCCTTCCGGACGCCGATGCGCACATCTATTACCGTACACTTGATGCCCAACGTGCCCTGAAAGAAGGCGACCTTGACACGGCGCTGGAGCTGGCAGAAAGCGTCCTGAACGAAGCGGATTACACCGCTTACGCTCAGGTAGATTCTTACGCGGAATCGCGCATCGTCCCCTATGCTGGCGCAATTGCCATGCTTGCGCGTGCACAGCTCGATCAACCCGGCGCCGTAGCGAATCTTATGATTACCATCGAGCAGCGGTATGGTGAAAGCGGCAGTCCCTTTGTCGAGGGTGCACGCGCTTTATGGCACACCTACCGGCGAACGCAGAATCCGCGCCAGGCCTGTCAGGCCCTGGAAGAGGCTATCTTTGCCCGTTTGGATCAGGCCAGCTTCTTTGAGCATTACGGCTACGCCACCGAAAGGTTAGATGCATGGGAAGTATGTCCGTTGGACGAAAAACCGCGCACGGCCACGCGCACGGATTTGTGAATTACGGGGTGCTGGTTGATAGAGCCGTTGGTCAAAGGCATGGGGAGACACCACCGGGTTCGTTACCGCAACCGACGTCAGGATCAGCACATTCCGGAACAAGCGATTGCAGCTCCAAATTCTGGCTATGTTCCAAATGCGGATCAACTCCGCCAGACGCGGTTATGAGTTTTCTGCATTAGGGACTTGCCCACCCGGCACAGCGAGCAGACAACAAACAACCTGACGATATGTCTGCGTGGGCCGTGCACCCCTTAAGTCTGGAACTCATCCGGTCCGTTCAACGTTTATTGAAGTAGCGGCCCATCAACGGGCTTGCTAACTTCTAAACCCAAGGAGGAGTTCCATGCGTTACCCGTTTCTACTAATCCTTTTGGCGATGGGGTTGTTGAGCCTTACGGCCTGTGGCGGAGCGATGACAGCCACCCCTGCATCCACAACGGAACCCGCACGTCCTAATCAGATGCCGCCCGCCAATCCCAACATCACGCCTCCGGTTCTCAAAGCTACTTTGACAGGGAATGCCTGGATCCTGGTCAGCTACGGATCAGTTGATGCCCCCACGCTCGCCGTCCCCAACAGCGAAGCGCGCTTGAGTCTTACCCAGGATGGGCAGGTCAGTGGCAACACCGGTTGCAATAGCCTGGGAGGAACTTATACCCTGGATGGGGAAAAAATCACCTTTAGTGAACTGGCCATGACCATGATGGCCTGCGATGGTCCTGTCGGAGAGCAAGAGCTTGAGGTTTTAAACGGCCTCAATCATGCTGAACGCTATGTCATTGAGGATAATCTGCTCAAAATCTTCTACGAGGGCGGTGCCAGGGTTCTGATCTACGCGGCAGATTTGCCCAAGCTGTAACCCCATCTTAATCAACACAAAAAAAAGCGGGAGGCTTACGCCCCCCGCTTTTTTTGCCTGAATTTAGTACTCCGGACCGGCCCAGACGTCGCTCCAGATCACTGGCGAGTCGCTCCAGATCAGCGTACCGTCACTCCAAATCGGAAAACCATCACTCCAGATCAGCGTACCGTCACTCCAGATGAGGGTGCCGTCGCTCCAGATCAGCGTACCGTCACTCCAAATGAGCGTACCATCGCTTAGGACAGGGATAGCATCGCTCCAAATAAGTGTTCCATCACTCCAAATAAGCGTGCCGTCGCTCCAAATAGGCAGGCCGTCGCTCCAAATGAGCGTCCCATCGCTCCAGATGGGCGTGCCGTCACTCCAAATCAGTGTACCGTCGCTCCAAATGAGGATGGCATCACTCTGGATAAGACTTCCATCTGTCCAGATGGTTGCTCCATCACTCCAAGTAACTGTACCTTCGTTCCAAGTGACTGGGCCATCGCTCCAGATGAGGATCCCATCACTCCAAATGAGGGTCCCATCACTCCAGATTAAAGTACCGTCGCTCCAAATGGGAATGCTATCGCTCCAGATCAGGGTCCCATCACTCCAGATAAGGATACTATCACTCCAAATCAGAGTACCATCACCAGATACAGGCATACCTTCAGCTATAGCGCTCTGAATATCGCTCCAAGCCTGGGTAAGGTCGCTCCATGCTCGACCGTAATCATCCCATTTCAAGACAAAGTTAGCCCAATCAGGAATGCCGTCACTCCAGATCAGAATAGCATCATCCCATGTGGGCGTGGTATCACTCCAGATCAGGATAGCATCGCTCCAGATGAGAATGGCATCGCTCCAGAGACGAGCATAGTCGCTCCAAATAGGAATGCCATCACTCCAAATTAAAATAGCGTCACTCCAGATAAGAATGGCATCGCTCCAGATCGGCGTACCGTCGCTCCAAATGAGGATAGCCTCACTCCAGGTAGGCAAGCCATCAGACCATATAGGGAATACCTGCTCCCAAGCCGATGCCATCCCGCTCCAGATCGGCGTGCCATCACTCCAGATAAGGATGGCATCACTCCAAATAAGGATAGCATCACTCCAGGTGGGCATAGCATCGCTCCAAATGAGGATAGCATCGCCCCAGGTCGGGTATCCATCCAGGTTAGCCCAATCCGGAGCCAGATAGGTGCCGTCCCAGGTGTAGTAGCGACCAGTCGCAGCATCAGCAACTTTGAACACACCCTCTTCAAAGTCGAAGAAGGTCGTACCCGCGAAGTGCTTTTCACCCGCGAGATCAGCTTGAATGTCAAGGCCCTTATTCGCGCGGCCAACAATGGGGGAGAAGACGGCCTTGGGCGCCCAGATGCGGCCCATGCCCTGTTGCCACATGCTGTAGAGTGTCGCTCCAGTTTCGGGATTGAAGCTTGGGCTGGCAGTCATGCTCAGGCGATATTTGACCTGATCCGGCGTGAGATCAGGATTGGCGCTCAACATCAGGGCTACCACACCCGAAGTCACCGCCGCTGCCGTCGAGGTGCCGGACATGCGGAAGTAGTTGCCCGGCAGGTTGCGATCCGGATATTGTTGCGCCAGATAGCTGTTGTTCTTCATCTCAGCAATGATGTGGGCACCCGGCGCAATGACATCCGGCTTCACGAAGCCATCCATGGTTGGACCCGCCGCCGAGAAGGGCGGAATGAAGTCATCACCGAAGTCTTCCGGCGTGTTGTTGTCGGTAAAAGCTCCCACGGTGATGACGTAAGGCGTGTTGCCAGGAACCTCAATGGAGAAAGGATCGGGACCGTTGTTGCCCGCGCTGGTGACCACCACGATACCCGCCGCCCAGGCCTGCATCACCGCCAGATCAAAGGGGTCAGCCCAATAAGGGGTGTAGGCCCTGGCATGCATCGAAATGTTGAGGACGCGAATGTTGTACGTGGTCTTGTTCTGAATAACCCAGTTCAACCCGCGCAGAACAGAAGCGTAAGTCCCTCCGCCGGTCTCATCCAACACACGCACAGCGACAAGGTTAACAGCCGGAGCCACACCACGATATTCGCCATCCTGCGTTTCATAGACGCTATTGGCGATAATGCTCGCCATGTGGGTTCCGTGCCCGTTGGGATCCTTAGGCGACTGATTGAGCTTGTTGGCCGCATAGAACTTGTCGTTGATGGCGTCATAATAGGCCAGGATGCGGTTGTTGTTACCAGCCCCATGCTTGAGGCCGTTCATCGAGGGGTCAATCCCGGTATCCAAAACGGCAACCGTCACACCCTGACCGAGGACACCCTGCGACCAGACCTCGTTAGCCCCGATGGTTTTGGTGAACTCCACGTCAATCGCGTTACCATTGCCGCTCGCCGCGGGCAGAGAGGCCCCTTCCACCGGACGATCCACCATCGTCGTAACGCCGGGGATACCGTTCAGCAGGGTAACCTTGGCATCGGGGACCTGAGCAACCACTGCATTGAGCGCCGCGAGTTCGGACTCAACCACGCCATCCACGGCTTGCACCGCGCCGCGCGCCGCCTCCAGGGTGACGCCGCGCACAATGACGCGTGTCCGGGCTTCAGCTTTGACCACGCCCACCAGCGTAGTCGTCACCAGGACAAGCGCCAGAACAACGGAGAGGACTCGCTTCCAGTTCATAGTTAACCTCCTCAAACAAATTACCTCTGCTCTCAAAGGTAAGAATATCCTACTAACATTTTAACTTAACTTGACGATAAAACAAGTAGTACTTAAGTACCATATCCATACCCAAAAATCGAAGGAATATGCGAATAAATTGGGGAAAAGCGTCGCCCGCCTCGCCTGTCCATGCGTTCTTTCGCGCTCAAAGTCGCAAAAAGTTAGAACGTTGCCGGCGAAGCGGGCTTCAAGCAGAGGCCTGATGCCAGAATGGTTAGAAACAGGTTGAGCAACCCTTTTAAGGATAAGATTCCCGTGGATAAGGAATGCTACTGGATTCCAGCACTGAATTTGCGAAGCTCCGTCAGTCACCCGAATTGATTTACGGGTTTGGAAGCGCGTTGAGGGCTTCGCGACATTCGCACGCGGTACGGGTTTCCTCGCCACGTTGTAAGACGCCATCGTAAGCGGTGGTGGTGGGAAGCGCGCGCCATCCGCTAAGGATTAACGGCCAGCGCGGATCGAAAGCGGCTATCCACACGCCGTTGTAACGCCGCGCAAAGTGCAGATGGGTGGCGTTCGCTGCCCCACCTTCGCAGGACGGATGACCAATCGGATCGCCAACCTGCACGGTCTCGCCTGCCGCGACGCGCCCATCACTGCGCACATGAAGGTAGAGAAGCACCCAGCCTGAACCGGCAAAGCCGTCCTCATCCAAATCGAGCAGCACCATGCCCTCATCGCTGTAAATGATGCGCCCCGGCGCCGCCGCGCTCGCCCAATCTTCGCTCTGATAGCAGCCCAGTTCCGTGCCCGCAGGGACAAAATCCAGCGCAGCCCAGGCGCTGCCCTCATCCCAACCGCCATGCGGCCCGCCGGTGAAATACCAGGTCGTGCCACGCGGCCAGGGCAAAGTAAGCTCTGGTGCAGGGGCATCCGGGAGCAAAGGTTCGATGGCGTAACCCCACGGATCACCGAACCAGCGTTGATAGACATCCAACAAGCCTTCTGGGCTGAGCCAGGTTTCCCAGGTGCGCACGTCGGTGCCTTGCGCCAGGGCCCGTTGCACGCCCGCCGTTCCGGCGTTCAGGTCTTGCACAAGTTGTCGTCGCTCGCCGCCTGCAAAGACAACCTGCTGTTTTTCACCGCGCAGTTGGGTGTAGAAGCCAGCGTTGAGTTCATCCGCTGCCAGGCTCAGTTGAATCGAAAGCTTGTCCCAACCGTTAACACGGTAGCCCATGGGAAAACGCAAGGCGTCGGTGGAAGGATAGGGATTGCTGAGAGCGCCGGCGCGCAGTTCAAGCAAGGCCAACAGGACACGCGGCCCCACGCTGTACTGCAGGGCTATCTCCTGCACAATCTCCGCACCGGTCTGGGTGCGACCATAGGTGGTTTCGCGATAGGTACTGAGCCAACCCGGCGTGCTCTCAACAAAACTGAGTACGTCAAATCCCATGTAGCCCGGGCCATAGACCAGTTCGCTATCGGGAATCAGGGGAAGCGCAGGACCATAAGTCACACCGGCCAGCGGAATCCATAGGGGCTGCCCGGGGATAAGGTTTTCGGGCTGAATACCCGGATTGACGGCTATCAGTTGATCTACCGTCAGGCCATAGGTCTGAGCAATGGAGAAAAGTGTGTCGCCACTGCGCACGGTGTAAGTGATAACATCCGGCATAGGTGTCGCCGTTGGAGTCGGGGAAGGCGAAGGGGGAACGGGCGTAACTGAGGGACGCGGGGCAAGAGCGCTCGCCGTCGCGGCGACGGCGGTGAGCGTCGCTTGCGGAGCGCCGGAAAGCGTTGTGGGGGTGACGGCAGGCGCCGCGCACGCGCTGGCCCCCATCAACCCAACCCAAAGCCCTGCCACGACCAAGAGCCGCCAAAAACGTGAAAAACGCATCCTTTTGTCTCCTACATGGGCGCAAAAGAGCGGGCGGGACTTGCCCCGCCCGCTGTACGCCGTTGGGATGTTAGCTCGCCGGAACGAGCGGGGGCAATTCGGGATAGGCCTTGAGCGGCGCATACACCAGCCCCACCAGACCCACACCGGTGTGCGCCCCCAGGACCGGAGCAACCACGCCGGTAGGAAGCCAGTGACATTCAAAGCGCGACTCCATGGTTTCGCGCAACAGTTCAACGGCTTCGGGGTTCTGGGTATGCATGATTTGTATCCGCAGGGGCGTGCCCGGATCGCAGTCCTCCGCAACCACGTCCGCAAGTTTGCGCACGGCTTGATTGAAGGCGCGCACCTGCCCCCGTTGATAGTACATGCCCGTGTCTTTGGTCACCCCAATGATGGGCTTGATGTTGAGCACGGAAGCCAACAGGCCTTTGATGTGGCTGATGCGCCCACCATGGATGAGGTATTTGAGGGTCGGCAAGGTGTAGATGGTCTCGGTGACGCGCGTGATTTGTTCGAGCATGGGGATGATGCGCTCGACGGGCCAGCCGGCCTGAGCCGCCCGCGCTGCCGCCTCGACGTGCCACCCTTCCGCGCCGGAAAGGGTTTTGGTGTCGTAGAAAGTAACGTGCGCTTCGGGCACCATTTCCGCACCGCGTTGTGCCGAGTTCAGCGTTCCGCTCAGGCCCGATGAGATGTGAACCGAAAGGATTTCCGGATCTTCTTGCGCCAGTTTGCGGTAAAGTTCGGCAAAGTCGCCCGGCGAAGGCAGGGATGTGGTTGGGAGCGCCTCACTGGTTTGAATCAAGGTGTAAAATTCATCCGGCGTGATGTCTTCCCCACTGCGGTAGGTCTTGCCTTCAAAGGTTAAAAATAAAGGGGCGTAGTGGATGTTTAGCCCTTTTGCTTGTTCGGGCGTCAAATCCGCCCCCCGGTCAGTGACGATAAGCATCTCTTTCCTCCTCTTGAATCTGGATCATCTTCGCTTTTCAGCGTTTCAGCGGAAACCAAACGTGAGCCAGCAAGCCGCGTTCATCATGGCGCTCGATGGTGAGTTCGCCCCCCAATTGCGTGCTGAAGTTTTGCGCCATCACCAGTCGTAAAGAAGGGGCCATCAACTCCGGCGGTTGCCCCGGTCCACTGATGGTGAAGCTGGCTCGCGTCTGATCGCCCACCGTTTTTTGTTCCACGCGCAGGACTACCTCGCCGGTTTCTTTCTTGCCCGCCGCCATGTAGAGCAGGCAGAGCAGGACCCAACGCATGCGCGAGGCATCGAGGGCCATTTTGCCCAGCTCGCCCTCGCTCTGGATGAGGAAACGTAGCCCTTCGCGCCCCACCAGGGTTTGCGCCGTTGCCCACACATCCGCCACCAGGGCTGCCAGCTCAAAGGGCTCGTACCAGACGCCGGTTTTTTCCGCGTCCAGCTTGGCAGTCTGGAAAATGTCGTTAATCATGGTCAGCAGGTTCTGCCCGCCTTCGTAAATGGAGGTCAAGTCCTGCTCTTGAAACTCGGTGATAGGGCCATCAATGCCCTTCAGGATGACTTTTGAGAAGCCGATGACGGAATTAATCGGCGTTTTCAGATCGTGGCCCATGTGGCTCATGGCTTCCATGTTGAAGCGGGCCGCAAGCCGCGCGCGCTCTTTGTAAAAGCCAGCGCCGATTTCGGCCAACACAGAGACGAGGCGCGGCGCTACATCCGCAAGAGCAGAGGTGGGCGCGCGGCGCAGAACGTATTCCCCCAAGAGCGGCTGAATGGCGCTCCAATCCTCCGGTTGGGCATCGGGGAAATTGGCCAGCTCCACACCGGCGGCCTGCGCTGCCGCAGCATCCCACACCTCGCCCGCCAGCAGGGGCAGAACGCGCTCCCACCAGCGGCTGAATTTAAGGCGCAGGGTCTCCCGCTCCAGAGACACCGCATGACGCTCCACCCAGGCCTGCGCCAGCGTATCCAGCAGAGAGGTGTGCTCTATTTCCAAAGCTTCCCAAATGTCAGGCCACTGTGTGCTCATGGTTCTCCCTCGCTCCGTGATGGTTGACTTCTTTTTGTTGCCCCGATAGCCTTCATCCAATCCGCGCGCCCCAATCAGACGGGCAAACGTTACGGCCTCTTGTCACGGGGATGCGGCTACAACGCTGCCGCGAGACGTAACAGGGCTGCCGTCGGCTCCTGCCCCAGGTTAATGGAGATGACGCGCCGCTGTACCTCTTGCAAAGCCAGGTAATCTCCCAGCGCCTGCGCCCGGATGAGCACGCCAAAGCTCATCCCGGCGGCGGGTTCACCTGCTTTGTCGGGGATGGGGGCATCTTCGCGTTCGTCCGCGGTGAATTGGATGAAGAGGCCGCGTCCCGCGTCGCCCTTGTGGAGCTGACCGGTGGAGTGCAGGAAGCGCGGCCCATAGCCCACGGTGACGGCGCAGCGCGTGCGCTGCAAAAGGCGCTCGCGCAGGGCCTGCAGGGCCGCGTCCGTCTCCGGCGTGGGGGTGATGTAGGCCTGCACGGCGATGTAATCCCCCGGCACGGCTTGCGCGATGAAGCGCGCCAGCACATCCGGCTCCGGTGCAGCCTGCTCCACGGCAGGCAGCGCGCCCTTTTCCAGATATTCGGCCACCATCTGCCGCGCCAGGCGCTTGGCAGCCTCCACATTCGGCTGATCGAAGGGGTTTACGCCCAAAACATACCCGGCAATCGCCGTCGCCATGCTCCACAGGAAGAATTGACCGCCCAGGTCGTACAGGTCGCGCAGCTCTAAACGCACAACGGGATGCCCCGCCGCGATAAGCGCTTCCACGGTTTCCAGGCGCGCCGTCTCCCCCGCGAAACGCACATCCACAAAAACGCGATCCGTGCCGTAAGCTTCCGGCGCCAGAAGCGGCTCGCCAACCACGGGCAAGACGCCTTTGCCCGCTTTGCCTGTGCTCTCGGCAACCAGTTGCTCGATCCAATCGCCCAGCGGGAGCAGGACATCCGGCAGCAAGAGCGTGAGCTTATCGCGCCCGTGACGGGCCAGCGCACCCATCAAGGCGCCCAGCCAGGCCGCCGGGTGCTGGGATACGGGCACCTCCGCGCCACATTGGGCCGCCATCCCCATAGCCTGCTCTAATAGGCGCGTCACATCCAGGCCCACCAGGGCTGCGGGCACCATCCCAAAACAGGATAGCACCGAGTAGCGCCCACCAATGTTGGGGTCGTTGAGGAAAATGTGGCGGAAGTGGTAGTCGCGGGCGAGTTGCTCCAACCCACTGCCGGGGTCGGTGATGGCGATGAAGTGGCGCCCAACGCGCTCTGCACCCAGAGCCTCCAGCGCCCAGTTGTAGAAGTATTTGAATCCCGAAAGCGTCTCTACCGTACCGCCGGATTTGGTGGCGACGATGAAAAGCGTGCGCCGCGGATCAAGCGTGCGCGCAAAGGCCAGCACCTTCCCCGGCGCCGTTGTGTCCAGGATGGACAGCTCCAGCCCTTCGCACTGCGGACCAAATACCCTGGCGAACAGCTCCGGTGCGAGGCTCGATCCGCCCATGCCCAGAAGCAGGGCGTGCGTGAAGCCCTCCGCACGCAGTTCGGCGACGAAAGCTTCCAGCTCCGGAACACGCGCGCGCATCGCTTCCGCGCTGCGCAACCAGCCCAGGCGATTCGTCACTTCGCGCGGTTCGGGCTGCCAGACGGTATGGTCGAGCGCCCAAATGCGCGGAATGACGCGCTCCTTTTCCAACGTCTGCAACGTGGATTCTAAAAGGTCGGCGTAAGGGCCGAGCCAGGTGTACACACCTTTCATAACCGTTCCTCCTCAATCGCTTGCTTGATTCATCCAGCCCTCATGCGCCGCGATCAGGCGCAAGAGTTCTCTCCTTCTATCCAGCACAACATTGACTATTTCGGTCACGGTGCTCAAGTTAGCCATCAGATCTTTTGAAGGGGAAACTTTCATTAAAAGAGGACGCAAGTCCCGGTTGGTCACATGTTTGCCTTGAAGAAATTCAGGCCGGGTGCGCACCAGGGTAAGAAGCACCTGTCCGATGGTCGCCCCCACCCCTTCCAACGCTTCCAGATCCTTCGGCGAGTCGGCGAACGCCCCCCCATCGAAAACTGCTTCGGGGTAAAGGACGAAGACGGCTTCGCGGTAAAGGGTTTCTGCCAGCAAGTAGTGCGTCAGGGTCTCCAGGTTGACATCCTCCACACGGGAGCTGATCCGATCCGGCGGCAAGGTGATTTCCGTTATACCCTTTGGCCATTCCTCCGGAGCCTCCGGAGTCTCTACGCGGTCTTTCGCTGCTTCTTGCAATAACCTGACGACATATAAAAAACCGAACCCCAGCAGATACAACAACAGAGCTGCTTCAAATAGAGAAAGCGGCAACAACAGCGTCAAGGCGTAACCCAGCCCCAGCAGGACAGCCAGGACCAGCAAGAAGAGCACGGCTCCGCCTACCAGGATACCCAACATTTTTATCTTTCCTCCTTAATTTCCAAGAGCACACGGGCCTGAGTTCGGGTTGATTATCGCACAAGGTAGCACACAGGCAAATTTAATCCGCCAGCGCTTGCTCCAGGTCGGCGATAATGTCCGCCACATCCTCCAATCCTACTGCCAGGCGCACCAAACCAGGTGTGATGCCGGCCGCACGGCGCGCCGACTCCGGCACACTGTGATGGGTTGTGCTCGCGGCGTGGGTGATGAGGGTGCGCGTGTCCCCCAGGCTCACGGCGCGCGTGCACAGGCGGACGCGATTCAGCAGCCTGCGTCCTGCCTCTACACCCCCCTTCAGCTCAAAGACGACGACGCTCCCCCCGCCGCCCGGCATCTGCCGTTGCGCCAGGGCATACTGCGGGTGCGAAGGCAGCCAGGGATAGCGCACCCAGGCCACTTCGGGGCGCGTCTCCAACCACTGCGCCACGGCGAGCGCGTTCGCGTTATGGCGTGCCATACGCAATGGGAACGTCTCTATCCCGCGCGCAATCAACCAGGCGTTGAAAGGGGCCAGGCTGCCCCCGTAAATGCGCAGCGTCTGCGCCGCCCGACGGACAAAGTCGCGCGTCCCCACAATCACCCCGCCGATGGCATCCCCGTGGCCGCACAAAGCCTTCGTCGCCGAGTGCACCACCCCATCCACCCCCAACTCCAGCGGGCGCTGATTGTAAGGCGTGGCGAAGGTGTTATCTATGAGCGTCGTCAGGCCATGTTCGCGCGCCAGAGCGACGATGGCGGCAATATCGTTGAGCGCCAGCGTGGGGTTAGCGGGGGATTCCAGATAAATAGCGCGCGTCTGCGGACGCAGCGCGGCGGCAAAGGCGGCCACATCATCCGCCGGTACCAGCGTCGCCGTCACCCCCAGGCGCGGCAAGTCGCGGGTGATGAAGGTGTGCGTCCCACTGTACAATCCCGTGGTGGCGACCAGGTGATCACCGGCCTGCAGCAAGGTGAGCAGCGCCGTGCTGATGGCCGCCATCCCCGACGCTGCGGCGAGGGCCGCTTCCCCGCCCTCTAATGCGGCGACCTTTGCCTCCATCAACGCGAGGGTGGGATTGCCCCAACGGGTATAGATGGGAAGTGCCTCACTTTCGAAGGCGTAGGCCGCTTCTTCGGCGCTCTGATAGCGGTAACTTGAGGCGGTGTGGATGGGCGGCGCGACATCGCGTTCGTGTTCGTCATCGCCCGCGTGAATGGCCAGGGTATGCAAAGAAGGCATGTTCAGCTCCTTACGCTTTGAGGAAATCTGCCAGACGCGGCAGGAGCTGCTGCTCCACCTCGACCTCGCTATGTAGCTCCGGCACATCCTGCAGCAGCAACCAGGTTTCGACGTGGCTCACTTCCGCCCCCGGCGACAGGCGCACCAGCGGGCCGAGACTTTCCACTTCCAACATGCGCGCGTTGGTGAAAAACTCCGCGTTCACGCCGAAATCGGGATACGTAGCCTGCGGGTCATAGGAGAAACGTTTGACGAAGACGTGCCCGGCCCGGGCGTAAGCCGCCCAGCCATCCACCACGAGCGCGCCGATTTTTTGCGGCGTCGTGGCCTGTGGGTCCTGCCGCAACAGGATGAAACGGCGGCCCAACGTCCAACGCGGGTCGCTCAAATCGGTGTACTTCCACAAGGCCAGCACGTTAGCGGGCAGCAGGTTCACGCCGTGCGGCCCACGTTCGGGCAGGGGGATGATGGCCGTTCCGCCCGGCGCCATCACCGATAAAGCCCAGGGGGCTAATTCCACCGCCCATAAGCCGAGATTGCGCAGCCGATGCGTCACGCGCACCGTGTTTTCCAGCGCAGGAAAGCTGATGACGATTTCCTTCTGGATGCCGGTGAGGGGTTCGACGGGCTGCGTCACCACCACCCCTTCCGGCGTCTCGTGCAGGGTAACCGGCTCGTTATCCGGCGCGTAAGTGCGTGGCCGCACTTCCGGCGCGTGCCAGAGGCGATGTCCGCCGTAATTGCGCCACTCATCCCCGCCGGTTTTACCCCACCATTCCTCGTACTCGCAGAACTCGTTAGGGCCATCCACAAATCCCAGGCGGATGATGCGTGGACCGACGTCAAGGGTAACGATCAGCTCCAGCGCGTCGCGCGTGAGACGGGCGCAACGCCAACCGCGATAGGTGATGATTTCCATGCTCTCCTCCGCCTTATGTTCAAATTCACAGCCCGGCTCTGGCACCCTGGCGCGCGAGGAATTCCTGCAAGAAACCGCGCCACACATCCGGCGTCAGCAAACAGCACGCGCGTGGATCATCGAGGGTATAGACCATGAGAGGCGTATCCTTGCCGCGGATGCGCTGTTCGCCCAGCGAGACAAAGGACCAGGGGCGCTGGGTCCGCTTAAGCAGCTCCTCCGAAAACAGGATTTGCGATTTCAGCTCGCGCGTGAGGCCCTGCAAGCGGGAAGCGACGTTGACCGTATCGCCCAGCACCGTGTAATCGAGTTTACGCACCTTGCCGATATTGCCTTCCAGAACCGGGCCGCAGGCCAGCCCAAAGCCGGTGTACAACAAGCGCAAGATGTTCTCTGGTTCAGCCGCGAGGCGCATCCGTTCGAGCGCGTCCAAAATCTCCAGCACGCTTTCAAGCGCCGCGTCCGCGCGTTCCACTGGGAAGTAGGCCATGACGCTATCGCCAATGAACTTACTCACTTCGCCCCCGTGCGACTCGATCACCTCCGTGCAGAGATCGAGATAAGTGCCGACCAGGCCGAAGACTTCTTCCTCGCCCAACACCTCGGTCAAGGTGGTAAAGCCCAGAATGTCGCCGAAGAGCACCACCCGTTCAACGCGACGTGGCGGCACATCCAGGGGATTCAATCCCTGAGCCAGCATGTGGGCAACGGCAGGTTGGGTGTAACGTCCGATAATCTGATGAGAATGGAGCAAGGTTTGCAGCAAAAGGCGCAAGGGGAGGATAAAATCTTCCGTGCGGCGCTCCAGGTTAAAGACTTCCATCGCCCACACGGGGAAAAGGCGTTCTGTCACGTTCAGCTCGGTCTGAATGAGCACGATATCCGTATGGCGCGGGTCACGCAGCAACTTCTCGTAGAGGCGGTCAATGGCGGCATCTTCACCTTCAATCAACTGAAAAAAGTATCCACCCATATAGATTAAGACGCCGGTAATCCCATCGCGCGCATTGTTGCGCTGCGAAACGCGCTCGATATCCTGCAGGTCCCGTTCCGGATCAGCGCTCACAATCCGACTGATGTACGTCAAACGCTTCATGGTCTCCCTCCACCCTGAGCTACATTCCAATTATACACAGCTCAGACAAAGAATAAAGCGGGGTCAATAACGGCCTGCCATCCCATAACGGAGCAGTCATTGAACTCGCCGCTGAAGCCTGGTTTAAAGCCTTAGTGGCAATTTCAAGCGCTGTTCTGGTGTTGGAGGTAAGCCGTTACCCGGCGCAAAAGAATTGGCTTTGCCCTTCAAATTTGCTATAATGAAACTATCATCAGCCCGGTTCAAGCAAGGAGGGAAGATGAGCGAGGAGACGCAAACACCCCAGCCTGTGGAAGCTGAAAAGCTCGAGCTGATCATCGAAGCCATCAAGCCTGAATTGAATGAGCTTGTAGGCCCGGAACAAGCCACGCGCGTGAGACGCAGCCTTGGGCAGTACCAGCGTTGGGCCAGGACTCGCCAAGGCGACGAAGCATACCTTGTACGGGCTATCAATTCTCTCGAAAGCCATCCCCAAGTACAAGCACGGGTAAAAGAACTCCAGTGTAAGAATCTGGCCGAGTTGCGCAGCCTCACCACCTCTTTAACCGGTGAACCCGATGTGCAAACCCCAATCTACGTTTGCCCGGTGCCGGGGTGCGGCTACAAGCGTGCACTGCAACATCCCCCCATACCAACATGCCCCACGCATGGGGTGAAACTGATCAAGAAACCAGGGTAACGAGCTATGGCTGAAAAATTCTGGCAACAAGTGGAGACAGGCCTGGCCAATCAGTGGATAGCGCGCATGTTGGCGCCGGCTTTCGTGTTTTGGGTCGGCGGGGTGGCGGCAATGGGGCTGCGCGTGGGCTTCGATGGACTTTACACCTGGTGGACCGGTCTTTCCGCTGTCGAGCAGGCGGTGCTGCTCTTTTTAGGGTTACTGCTGGTGAGCGTCAGCGCTGCCATCGTGGAAGGCTTGCAGGAGTTGGCGCTACGTCTGATGGAAGGTTACTGGCCTTACCCCTTTCGCGGATTACGTTTCAGTCTCGCCCAAGGCTCCGCCCGTAACATCCAAAAACTCGAAGATAAATGGCAGGAGCTTGCGCTCAAGTGTGACGGAAATCCGGCAGCTCTCGCCCCCCGCGAGCGCGCTGAATATAACCAGCTCGACTACCTGCGCCTCCGCTTTCCCATTGACCCGGCCTTAATGATGCCCACGCGCTTGGGAAATTTCCTGCGCGCCGCCGAGGAATACCCGCAAGTCCGCTATGGTCTTTCTACCCCGGTATGCTGGCCCCGGCTGTGGATGCTCCTGCCCAAAGAGGTGCAACAGGACATTATCACGACACGCGAAAAACTTTACGCCACGGTGCGCCTCTGCGTGTGGGGGATGCTTTTCACAGTTTGGACCCCGCTTCACCTTTTAGCTCTGCCGCTTGGACTGCTGGTAGCGATGCTGACCTATACTTTCGGCACCCTCGATGTAGCCCTGGATTACGGTGAGCTGCTGCGCGCCGCGTTTGATCTCTATCGTTTCAAACTCTACGAGCAGTTGGGCTTTCCCCGCCCCACCTTAGAGGACGAGGCCGCCTGCGGCATTCAACTCACGTGCTACCTGGCACGCGGTGAGTTACCCGCGCTGGAATAAACCGCTCAGGACGCTTGTTGCTTCAGCCAGGCCAGCACAGCCTGAGCCTGGAAAGGACCACCATGCGCCGGGTAGAAGGTGTGCGCGCCCGCTTCCAGCAAATGCGCCACGCTTGCCCGCAAAGCCGCCGCGTCCCACACAAACATGGGCCAGGTCGGTTGCTGGGGGGCCAGACTGCGTCCCATCAACAAATCGCCAATCAGAGCGCGGCCATCCTGCAAGAGGATGCTGAGCGAGCCAGGCGTGTGGCCGGGGGTGGGAATAAGCTGCGCCGGAACCCCATAGCTCTCCAGGGATAGCGCTTCGCGCACCAGCAGATCCGGCTCGTAACCCGGCACGGGCGCACCAGCGAGGTTCAACGGCAGAAGGCGCGCCATCCGCCCCACCCAGGTGTGCGGACGCAGCACGGAAGGCTCATTGCGCCCCGTGCGTAGCGCATCCGCATCCTCCACATGAACGGCGATGGGTGCCCCCGTCACGGAGCGCAGGGCCGCCGCACTGCCGAAGTGGTCCAGATGGCCATGCGTGAGCACAATCAACCGCACATGGGCGAGGGCCCCCCCGGCAGCCTGCAAGGCTTGCAGCAAGCGGTTGCTGCACCCGGCCGGTCCCGCATCCACCGCGACCGTGCCGCCCGTGCCGATGAGCCAGAAGCTCTGCACGTAGGAAGCCGCACGCACGGTCACCAGGCGCGTGTCCATCAGCGCCACCGTTCCTCGTAAACCAGCTCTTCCAACGGCTCGCGCACTTTCGGGCGTGGCTGATCCGCCGGATAGCCCAGCGGCGTGAAGAGCAGAGGCACGGCATCCTCCGGCAGGCCGAGCACCTCGCGCGCGGCCTGTGGATCGAAAGCCGCAATCCAACACGTCCCCAGGCCCAGCTCAGTTGCCATCAGGATCATGTGATCCATGACAATGGCCGCATCCACATCCATGGCGCTCCATTCATCCATGCGCCGCTTCCAGGCCTCGGCGGGCACGCCGCACACCGCCAACACGAGAGGCGCCTGCACGAACCAGTCTTTGTTATAAATGCGGCGCAGCTCCTCCTCGCGCCCGGCGGTGTGGATGACCACCACACGAAAAGGTTGACGGTTAGCCGCGGTGGGTGCTAATCGCGCAGCTTCAAGGACTAACCGCAGCTTATCCTCCTCCACAGGCTGCGCAGTGTAAGCGCGACAACTGTAACGCGCAGCGATCAAGTCTTTGAAATCCATCGTATTACCTCCCCGTCTTTCTGTGAGCCTCAACGAAGTGCTATACCAAACGCATCAAAGCATAAAGAGCAGCACGTCGAGCCCTGTACAGCACGTTTCACTCTTTAATTGTACACCAGAAAATCCACTCCGCCACAGTTTAATCGCCCGTCGCCTCCATGGCCAGTGCCAGAGCGCCCAGCAGACCGGCGCGCTGCCCCAGGGTCGGGGGAACCACGTAAGTTTCCAGAGACGTGCTCAACAGCTCCGGCACGCGCATATACCCTCCCAACAGCGTCTTGACCTGTTTGCGAATGAGCGGGAACAGGTGCTGTTGCTGCATCACCCCGCCGCCCAGGATGATGCGTTGCGGCACCAGCGTCACAATGAGATTCACCAGCCCCAGGGCCAGGTAGCGGGCTTCCAAAGCCCAGGCCTGATGATGCGGGGGCAAATTGACCGCGTCCGTGTTCCAGCGCATCTTCAGAGCCGGACCGGACGCCATCCCTTCCAGGCAGCCACCATGATACGGGCAAATACCCGGAAAATCGTCATCCGGATCGCGGGGAATGCGGATGTGGCCCATCTCTGGATGCCAGGCACCGCGCAAAAGACGGCCATGGACGAGCGCCCCGCCGCCGATGCCCGTGCCAATCGTCATATAGAGCGCGTGTTCCAGCCCCTGCGCCGCGCCCCAACGCCATTCCCCCCACAAAGCCGCGTTGACGTCCGTCTCCAGGCGCACCGGCACGCCGAGATTGTGCTCCAACGCGCCGATGAGGTTGATGCCTGACCATCCTGACTTAGGCGTCCCCACAATGTGCCCGTAATCCGAAGCGGCAGGGTCCAACGAGAGCGGGCCAAAACTTCCCACTCCTAACGCGCGCAACGTGATGCCCTTACGTTGCTGCTCCAGAAAAAAGGCGATGACCTCGCTCAGTGTTGCATACGGCTCGCCGGTAGGAATGCGCCTTTCGGCCAGCAAGGCGTCTGGTCCCGTTCCTACCGCACAGACAAATTTGGTTCCTCCAGCTTCCACCGCACCCCAGGCTTCCATCGCATCCCTTTCCTACCATCATTTTTCGAGAAAAAAGAAATCCCTTTCGGGTTAGCGCATCCAACAGCCGAAGACAAGACAGGCAACAACCCGACACACCCGCAGGCTCATCCACGTGGCGCTTCACCATCGTGCGGATAGGGAAGGCAGCCCGTTAAGGGTGCGTGCGCACACGCAAGTGCCTGCCATCCGCAATCAACTCGATATGTCCATCGCGGTCGGTGCGGTAAATGGGCCACTCCACCAGCCGCGCCAACGTCGTCTCTGCCGGGGCCTCCCCTTCATCCAGGGTGATCATGACCATTTCAGGAGATACTGCCGCCAGAAAAGCGGGCGTTGCCGCCGTTTTCACAGCATGGCGGGGTACCAGAAGCGCCTGCGCCCGCAACATGGGTGCCATCGTTTCAACCAGGGCTGTTTCCACGGTGGACGGCGTCGCCCCGGCCAACAAGATGCGCACCCCATCGGTGCGCAAAAGCAGCACAAGCGGTCCCGCTGTCCCTGCCGGCGGCCAGAGCGTCAGGATATCCACCCCCGCATCCAGCGTCCACACCTCGCCCTGCGTTAACGTGCCTGCCGTGCCCGCCGGACGCTGCGAGAGATAGGCTTGCCAGGGCTGGAGGAGCGCCGTTGTTCCCGTCATTGGCGCGGAAACGACGTAATCCACGCGATAGCGCTCCAGTACCGGCAACAGGCCCGTCACGCGGTCAGCGGTTGGCGCAGTAAGAATCACCCCGTCCAGATGACGGTCCCAAAAGGGCATGAAGCGGCCCAGCGCGTCCAGGGTGCGGGTTGGATCGCCCCCGCCATCCACCAGCACCTGCCGCCCGGCAGGTGTGCGAATGAGCACCGCATCCCCCTTCCCCACCGCCATCACGATACAATGCGTCCTGCCATCGGGGAGACTGATGAGGCCCACCACCGCCAGCGTCAAAGCCACCAGCGCCCCGATCCAGGCCCAGGCAGGGAACGCGCGCATCCGCGCCAGGAAGCGCAAGCGACGCGGACGAGAAAGCCGCATCCACCCCAACCCCAGGCCCAACACGGCGTAATAGGCCCACACCACCGGCACACTGACCACGTCGAACGGCACCGAAGCCCAGGGCAGGCGCGCCGTCGCCTTTACCACAGCAATCGTGTAGGTGAGAAACACCCACGCCCCCCATCCCAACACCTGTCCCAGCGGAAACCACAATAGCGCCACGATCAGCGCCACTCCGCCCAGTAACATCACCCAGGGTTGGGCCGGTAGAATCAGAAAATTCGTCAATAAGGTGATGAGGGACAGCCGCTTGAACAGGGCCAGCAGAATGGGAAGGGTGGTGATCTGCGCAGCTAAAGTGACGATGAGCGCCTCACTGAACCATCCCACCACGCGCCTGCCCCAGGCCGGCCCCAGCCAGCGCGTGAAGAAACGCAAAGCCAGATGGGTCAACGGGTCGGTAAACAGCAACAGGCCTGCCGTAGCGCTCAAACTCAGCAGAAAACCAGCATCCCACCACACATAGGCATCGAGGAGCGCCATCGCGAGGGCTGCCGCGGCTAATGAAGTCGGCCCGTGGATGCGCCGATCCAACGCGCGTGCAGCGAGCGCCACGCTCCCCATCAAGGCGGCGCGCACCACCGAGGCCGATGCGCCAACCAGCACGGTGTAGAGTGCAACACCACCCGCCGCAAGCCAGAATTCCCCTTTCCCCCGCCCTACGCGGCGCGCCAGGGCCGCGAACACGCCCGCGATGATGGATATATTGAAGCCGGAAATCGCCACAATGTGACTCGTGCCGGTCGTGGCAAAAGCGTCCTGCAGGCTGCGTGGAATGCCGCTCTCGATCCCCAACAGAATGCCCGCCAGGAGGGAAGCCTGCGGCTCCGGCAACATGCGCAGGAGCGTGCGCCAGGCGTGAGCTTTGAAGCGAAACAGCGCCTCCAGCAGGGGGTTGGCCTGATGGGAGGCCACGATGCGACATCCGGGATTGTTCATCATGACGTAGATGCCGCGACGCGCCAGATAAGCGCGATAGTCGAAACCTTCCAGCACAGGCGGCGCTTCCAACGTTCCCTGCAGCATCACGCGGTCGCCGTAGGCAACCGGGGTATAAACCGGCAGGCGCACCAGCACCAGACCCTGCACCGGCTGCTCGAAGCCATCCGGGGTGATGACGTGTTCTGCACGCACCCGCGCATACGTGTAGAGTGGACGCACATCCGGCTCCGCCACCACCACACCGCGCAGCACAATGGGTGCGCCTTCGCGGTAGGCGGCGATGTGATCAGGACCCAGCGAGGGCTGCGCCAGGAGCATCCGCCCCGCCCCCAGCATTACCCCCATCAGCGCCCACACCATTTTGCGCGCCAGTGGGGTCCGCCATCCACGTCCCACCACCAGGCTGATGGGCAACCCGATCAGGAACCAGACCGGATGAAACAAAGCCGCCTGCACCAACACGCTGCCGGCGGCCCATCCCATTGCCAACACTACCAGCGCTGTCATCCCTGTGTCCCTTAAGCGAACTACGCCCCGCAAGCGGGGCGTAGTCGAAGATCAGCCAATCACAGAAAGCGCTCCGCGCTCGTTTAACCGCTGAGCGCCTCGGTCAAGGAACGAATATCGTAGAAGGGACCGTCCACTTCCGGCGTGACCATGCGCACGCGCAGCTCGGCCAGGGGAACTTTTTCTCCCTCGTAGAGGATGTAGCCCTGTTCGCGGTCAATAAAGTTGTAATGCGAGCCGACTTCCTCAGCAAAGAGACGCAGGACCTCGTCGCGCAACGGCTCAAAGCGTTCGCGCTGTGTGATGACGATAAAATCGTCGTGTCCGCCATAAGCCAGGAAATCTGTCTCGCTGGTGTTATGCCCCATCACCTCGGAAAGGATGCGCGCCACGCCGCGCAGGAAGTCCTCCGCCGCCATGAAACCGTACACCTCACGAAAGGGGTCCAGGTAGGCGATGCGGAAGCGAATCAGGCCCCAGGTGCCTTCGGGGTCGTTTTGCACCAGGTAACGGAGCTGTTCCTGCAACAAAGGGCCGGCAGGCAGGCCGGTGATGGGATCCGTGCGATTGGAGGTGGTGGCACGGCGCAGGGCGTTGCGGATGCGCAACGTCACCTCATCGGGATCGAAAGGCGAGGGGACAAAGTCATCTACGCCGACTTCCAGGCCGCTCAGCAACTCGTGATGCAGGTTTTCATCAGCCAGAAGCATCATAAAGATGTGTCGGGTGCGGCTCAGTGAACGGAGCTGTTTCACCACATCAAGGCCCTGCATATCGGGCAGGCTGGTACTGATGACGATGCCTTCGGGAATCAGGCGCAAGGCCTTCTCAATCCCCTCCTTGCCGGTACTGGATTCCTCCACCTTGATATTGGCCTCGGTCAAATGCTCGCGCAGAATGGCGGCATTGGCAGGATCATCTTCAATGAGCAGAACGCGCCCTTCCACGATAGTCCTCCTGAATCCAGGGAATCAATTTACATCACCTTTAATTATGGTAGGAAATTAAGTAAAGTCAAGTCATTGCAAGACTTAAACAAAGCGAAATGGCCTGCCTCCCACCGGCTGACAGTTGAAACCGCGCTGAAGCCAGCTTGTGGGTCTCTACCCCCTGCGCGAACGCTCCCTGTTCCAGCTTTACCCCTCCAGGCTTTCGTACAGACTTTCCCAGGTGAGGGTGGAACAGACAGTCTCGCTACAGGCCAGGGTGCGGGCTGCTGCCGCCTGCCCCAGGCGCACGGCTTCGGATGGCGGAATTTCTTCCAGGAGAGCGTAGGCGATGGCCGCCGTGAGCGCGTCGCCCGCTCCTACTGTATCCACAACTTCGGTCTTCAACGCCGGCAGACGCCCACTTTCCTCTTGCGTGGCATAGCACAAGCCGGCTTCCCCCAGGGTGATGACGGCCAATCCTACCCCCAATTGAACCATCCGCCGCGCGCCGCGAATCAGCGCCTCGTCATCCAGAAGCGGCTCACCAACAAGCATTTCGGCTTCGCGTCGGTTGGGGGTAATGGCGGTAATGTCCGGCAGGTAGGGATGGAGACGCGGCGCCAAAAGCTCCGCCGTCGGGTCGGCGCAGACGGGGATTTCGTACTTGCGGGTGAGGCGGAAAAGCGTCTCCAACGCCTCTGCGGTGAGGTTGGCGTCTATGCACACCATATCCGCGCGGCGAATGAGGGAGCGATGGCGCTGCAGGTAGGCCGGGGTGATGCTGCGCATGATGAGCATGTCGTCAAAAGCAACGGCGAGGCGCCGATCAACGTGATATTGGGCCACATACGCGCCGGTGTGTTGATCGGGGGCGATGCACATCGCGTCCGTGTTCACCCCCACGGCCTGCAGATGGCGCATCAGATTGTGGCCGGGTTCGTCATCCCCCACGGCGGAAATAAAGATGACCTCCGCACCGAGATGGGCCAGATTTTCGGCAATGTTGCGCCCCACGCCGCCCCAACTCCAGCGGATATAGCCGGGATTGGATTTGCCCGGCTCGATGGCCATCATGCGCGGCCAGACGTGCACGTCCAGGCCGGCGGCCCCAATCACGACCACTTGATATTCGTGCTCGCTCATCCTACCCCCCTTCTGCGCAACAAAGCTTTCGCGATGCCGCTAAACCCACGCCCCTGCACCTGCGTGCGAAAGAGAATGCGTCCATCATGATAACGGCGGATAAAAACGCCATGCTCGCCTTCCGGCAGCAGGGTACTGCGTTCCAAAAGCAACATATCGCCTGCGCGGCTCTGCGGTACACCATCGCCATCCACCAGGATGCGCTGCGCGCAATAGTAGCTACCCGGTGCCGGCGATAACAACGGTACCCGCCAGGACGAAAGCGGGTGCACCTCAAAATGGCCAGCCTCGTACACGCGGGAAAGTGTGCCTTCAGAAAGGATAAGATGAGGGGATGGTAGTCCAAACAAACCCACACGTTGAAACAGGCCCTGCGTCTCCTCGAAAAGCGGCAGGAGGTAATGCAGGCCCGGAGCAGTGCTTTCATTCAGGCTGCTGAGCAGGTCGCTGATCCAACGCTGCACATCGTGACAGGCCTGCATCCGTGCCGTATCCCGCCCATAGCCCCAATAGCGTGCCGCATCGTCCAGGCCAGCCTGCGCGGCCCGCAATAGCCGCTCTGCCCGGGCGTCGGCGTGGAGACTGAGCGCAAGCAGGCCCTCCAGATAGGCCGCCAAAGCTTCGTGATAGCGCGCTTCGGGAGCCACAGAAAAATACAGGACGCTGCGCGCCTGCTGCACGACATCCAGCACCTCCAACCAACGCTCGGCCTGCCATAGCGCCGCCGCATAGAGCAGGAGCACCACGCCGCGCGTGTCCACATCATCGGATATCGTGCGCAAAACCAGCTTTTCAATGCGCGCCAGCACGGCGTCCGTGCCTAAAGCCTCTGGCGCGTTGCACAACTCAACAAACGAAAGCCGCACATCCTCCGGTAAAGCGTCCGGTACCAACAGGGATGGCAGGCTCAATTCCCACGGAACAAACACAAAACGCATAGTTATCCACGATTACCAGGCAAGGAACGGTTCGCCCCGGCTCCTGACACCGATGACGCCTCACCCGCGCCCCCTTCCAGGCTGGCGGTGAGGTCCATCACCAGACGGCGCAAGCTTTCCGCCTGATTGAACATCAGGCTGCGCACGGCGGGGTCGCTATCCGAGAGGGAGCGCATCACTTCCAGGAATTTCATGGTGATGAGCGCCGGCGGCACGTCCACATTCTGGAAGGGCTTGAGCGCCTCACCCATCTCCGCCAGGAAGCTGGTCTGCGCCATGATGCGCGCGCGCTCACCGTACAGGATATTGGCCGCCTCACCCTGTGCCAGCTCGGTCGTTACCTGTTGCTGCCAGATGGCGCGCCAGGATTCGAGCCACTGCCGGGAGACATCCTCATCTAACGGCGTGATGGGGCCGAGCTGGACACTTTCGACCATGACCCCAAGGCCACGCGCGGCTTCGCGCACGCTCTGCTCAATATCCTGCTCCAGACGCCGCAGCATGGAGTCTTTCTGCTGATCATCGGGCAGCACAATCTCATCCAGCCACATGCGTTCCAGACGGTCACGCACTTCGCCATCGAGGATGCCATCCGCCACGCGCGATTCCCAGCGCTGAATAGCGTTGCCAGCGCGCCGCCGCTGCTTGACAGCCGCGCGGAAAACCGCGTCTTCCACAAACGGATAGGGCCGCTCCAGCGAGGGCTTCTGATCACCGCTGTCTATGCGGAAGCGAATTTCCGCATCACAATACACCGGGACTCCCTCGCGCGTCGTTGCTTCGACGCGCACCGTGCGCTTTTGCGGGCGCAAGTCCACCACGTCCCAAACGCGCTCAAAGGGCCTCAGCTTGAAGAAGCCCGGCCCCAGCACGCGCTCCAGGCGTCCCATGCATGTCGTGACGACGGCAGAATCGTGCGCAATGCTGATGAACCCAGGCCCACCCAGCTTGCGCAGGACGGGATGGCCCTCCGGTATGACCCGCCCTTCCTGAACGCGCAAGGTGTAGGGGAATGGTGGGCGCGTCGGCAAACCGTAAAACCGATGGGTAATGAAGTCGGCTTCGACGCCCTCCTCTTCATCCTCAAAACCGTAGAGCTTGCGCGCCAAAGCATGCGCCCAGGCCAGAAACGCGCGCACGGGATGCCACAAGGCCAACATCAGCGCCAGGGGAATCAGCACCACGCCCAGGAGCGAAAAACTCGGAGCCACCTGTTGGACCGATGCGACTATCATCAAGATGCTAAAGCCCAGCGCGATCAGGATTGCGCCCAGGAAGTAGTGAGAAATAAACCAGAACCGATCGGGAATCATGCTGTACCTCCCGTGCTGCGTTCGAGGATTTCCGTCTGCGCTACCATGCGCTGCCGGATCAGGCGGATGGCATTGCGTGAGGCTTCCGGTGTGTAAGCTTCCATCTCGGCCTCGTTGGCGATTTGATCCAGGGTGTCCAGCAAGCGCACGGCCAGCAGCGCGGCGCTCTTCTGCGGCCCCAGAGCGCGCAAGCGTTCATGCTCACTGGCCAATTTCTGCAACACATCTTGCAAGACGCGCTGCCGCGCCTTTTCCATAAGGCGATAGCGTTCGGCCTCCGCTTCGGCCTGCCGTAGCATGGCCCGCCGCATCCAGCGCGCTCGCCACGCCTCGATGCGCTGCTGCACTACGCTTTTATCCACCGGCACGATGCGATTGCCAATCGAACCCCCGACGATAGCCACGCCCTTAGCCGCCATCTCATCCCCAAGGCTTTGCAACATTTCGGATGTCAGCTCCGGGACAACGCGCTCAAGGGTCTCGCTCACTTCCCGGCGCACCTCGCCGGAAATCGCCAGGCGCGGCAGGGTGATTTTATCCAGGTCAACGTCCGGCCGAACCGGGAAAATGTCATCGAGATGGTAGTTGGCAATCCGTCGGCGCACGTGAGCTTTCGCCAAATCGAGCGGGAGGGAATCCCAACTGCGCGCGCGGCGGCCTTCAATTGGCGATGTGGTGGTGGGGTCCACTTCTGCCGCAAAGAGCGCGGTGTAAGCCGCCCCTCTCCGATAAGGCCAGGGTTCGCCCAGGCGCACGTTTTCCGAGCCGTGGATGCGGAAAATGGTCGAAATGGGGACTTCTAACTCGATACCGTTGCTGGTGCGCGCCCGCACGCGCTCCCCGCGAATCTGTTCCCGCAAATCGAGCACGGCAAAAGGAGCTTCTCCGCTAATAAAGAAAGGTTCTGGCCCCTGCACGCCGGTAATCATCGAGCCGGTGGTGGTGACCACGGCGGTATGCGGTTCCGGCACCACCAGACTCGGACCGCTGCCGTTGAATTGATTGCCGTTCAGTCGCATCACGGCTTCGCCATTTTCCACCACCCAGGTCGGGCGGAAGAAGCCCAGCACCAGGCCCATGTACCACGCCATGATGTCACGCCGATGCCGTCTCACCTGCTCCGGGCGGAAGGGAAGCAGGTCTGGCCCCATGGTCAACAAAACCAGTTGTGCCCCGAGCGGGGGCAACACGGCAAAGAGGGCAGGTAAAAGAAGAGCCAGGAAAGAGGCACCCAAGATCAGCTTAGGGACCACGATCCCGAGCACCAGCATAAGCCCCAACAAGGCATACAACACGGTCTCAGCCGTACCCAATAGACCTGTCCAGCGTAACCAGGGCAGCCAGCTCAGCAGGGTAAGAGCCGCCATGAACATCACAAGCGGGATAAAGCCCACCGCTCCATCCCACCACCCAATCCACAGAAGCCAGAGCACGGGCCAGAGCAGCACGGTGCTCACTCTCTGAATGACGAGCAAACCGCGCTCCTCCGGCTCCGGATAACGCCCGGAAAGCTCGAACGTCATGGTTCTGAGACGGCGATTGATCAGGACGGTTCCAATGATGTACCCGGCCAGGGCTAACAAACGTATGACATCGGCAATCGCATTCATGTAGTCCCCCTGTACTTTACCGCGGATCGGGTATGTCGCGGCCTCACAAGGCTTATTTCAATGTAGCACAGAAATGCAAAAAAGTAAAACGGAGCCAACGGCGCGGCGGTTCTGTAACGGGAATGCAGACGACCACGCAGGTGAGCGGCTGCACATTGCAGGTATCACGGCCTTGTTGAGAGCGCATAGCTGTTAAGGCTCGAACCTCAAACGCACAGTCACCACCCGCATCCTGCTTCCGGCTTCCAGCTTCCAGCAGTTTGTGCTATACTCTGAGCGTATTGTGCGAATAAGGAGAGACCATGGAAGATTACACGCCTCTAAGCTATACAGCCGAAAATCAAATGTTCCTGGCCCTGAAACGCGCCATTCAAGACGTGTTTGAGATTGAAAGTTACGCCTTGCTCAATCAGGGTGAGCGTCCTGTGGTGGAATTCACCGGACACTTGCTTCAGGATAGCGAAAGCGCCTTTGCGTGGATCGAGGAGCGCTTCCATGCTCTGGGCTACACGCCCATGCTCAGCGAAGAACAGGGAAGCCATAAACTGCAAGCCCTTCCCGTGCTCTTTGATAAGAAAACCGGGTCGCCCTGGGTTAACCTGGTGCTTTTTGTGCTCACCCTGCTCTCTGTGATGTACATCGGCGCGATGAACGCCACTGCCCCCGGCGAAACCTTTCAACTCTGGCGCGGCTGGCCCGCCGCCGCTGCGCTGATGGGCATCCTCACCGCGCACGAACTGAGCCACTATTTCATCGCGCGCCGCTACGGGTCTCCGGTGAGCCTCCCCTATTTCGTGCCCATGCCTTTCAACATCCTGGGCACCATGGGCGCGGTAATCGTGCAACGCGCCCCCATGCGCAGCCGCAAGGCGCTTTTCGACATCGGCATCGCCGGCCCGCTCGGTGGCCTTGTCCTTGCCGTGCCGCTGCTCCTCTACGGCCTCAGCCGCTGCGTGGTGGGCCTGCCCTCGGAATTCATGCAGGGCATCGAAAGCCCCTATCTCCTGCAAGAGGGCAATTCTCTGCTGTATTTTCTTTCCAAGCTGATGATTTTTGGCCGCGCCCTGCCGGATGCCGCTGGTCGAGATGTGTGGCTCTCACCCCCAAGCACCGGTGGAGCCATCGCCTTCGCCGCCTGGGCCGGCTTACTCGTCACCGCGCTCAACCTCTTCCCCATCGGTCAACTGGATGGCGGCCATGTGCTCTATGCCTTGTGGGGTAAAAAGGCCTGGAACGTGGCGCGCGCTTTCGTTGGCCTGCTCTTCCTGTGGGGCATTTTCCTGATGGTCTTCGCGGATGGCGTGCTGGGTCTGCCCTACAGCGTGAGAGAAGCCGGGTGGATGTGGCTCTTATGGGGCGGGCTGGGCTTGCTGATGCGACCGGAGCATCCCGCGCCTTTAGATGACGTCACGCCGCTCGACCCACAACGCCGGCTCCTGGGCTACCTGATGATCGTCATTTTCATTCTGATTCTGGTGCCCATCCCCATGGTGGTGGTGCCTTTCAAGTAGATGGCGATTATCGGGATTGATGCCAGTCGTGCCATCAGCACGGCCCCAACCGGCACGGAGCATTATTCTTACCATCTGATCCGCGCCGCACTGCCGTATCTGCACCGCCATCAGGTGCGGCTCTACCTGCGCACTCCCGTGCCGCCGCAAATGTTCCCCGGCGCACAGCTGCGCGTCATCCCCTTCCCGCGCCTGTGGACGCACGTCCGCCTATCGTGGGAGCTGATGCGTCATCCGGTGGATGTGCTTTTTGTGCCCGCGCACGTGCTCCCGCTCTATCATCCGCGCCGCAGCGTCGTCACCATCCACGACGTAGGGTATCGTTTCTTTCCCGAAGCGCACCCACGTTGGCAACGGTTCTACCTGGAATGGAGCACCCGCTACAACGCGCGGACGGCGGCGCGCGTCATCGCCATTTCGCGCGCCACGCAACAGGCCCTGGTCACAAGTTACGGCGTCCCACCTGACAGGATCCACATCATCCCCAATGGGTATACCCCCGACCTGACGCCGGTGCGCGACGCCCAACGGTTGGCGGCCGTGCGCGAACGCTATGGTATCCCCGGCGATTACGTGCTCTATTTGGGACGCATTCAGCCACGCAAGAACCTGCCGCGCCTGATCCGCGCCTTTGCGCGCGTGGCAGCGGATGACCCACAGCTTTACCTGGTGCTGGCCGGGCCGTCCGGTTGGCTTGAGGCGAGCATCCGCGCGGAAATCGCCGCCTGCGGATTGACGGAGCGCGTGGTGCTGCCGGGTTACGTCGCGGCGGAGGATAAGGCGGCGTTGCTTTCGGGGGCGCGCGTGTTCGCCTTCCCTTCGCTGTACGAGGGCTTCGGGATTCCGGTGCTGGAGGCGCAGGCGTGCGAGACGCCGGTGCTCACGAGCAGCACGTCGAGCCTGCCGGAGGTGGCGGGGGACGCAGCGCTGCTGGTGGACCCTGAGGATGAGGCAGCCATCGCAGCGGGGTTGCGCCGCCTGCTGGAGGACGAAGCGCTGCGCGCGATGTTGCGGGAGCGCGGACGGGCGAATATCACACGTTTTACCTGGGATAAAGCCGCGCAAGCAGTGGCGGCCTTAATCGAATCGCTGTTGGAGGCAATAAGGTGATTATCTGGGATGCGCTCAAGGTCATGACGTTTAATATCCGTTACGGGTTGGCCGAGGATGGGCCGTATCGCTGGGAGGCGCGCAAGGCGCGCGTCGTGGAGGCCATCCGCACCGCCATGCCGGATGTGGTGGGCTTGCAGGAGTGCCGCGATGACGAACAGGCGGCTTATGTGCGAGAGGCGCTGCCGGAATACGAGTTCTACGGCGTGCCGCGCGGCGGGGATGATGCGACGGCTCTGGAGATGGCGCCGCTGCTGCTGCGCCGTGAGACGCTCGACGTGGTAGAACGCGGGCATTTCTGGCTCAGCAACACACCCGACGTGCCCGGCAGCAAGAGTTGGGATAGTTTCTTCGCGCGCACGGTGACGTGGGCTAAGGTGCGCGAGCGCCGTCAGGGGCGCGTCCTGTTATGCGCCAACACGCATTTCGATTATCAGCCCAGTGCCGTCGTAGGTGCGGCCAAGGTGCTGCAACATTGGATCACCGCTCAGGCGAAAACGTTGCCCGTTATCCTTTGTGGCGATTTCAATACGGAAAAAGATTCCGCCATTTATCGCCTGCTCACGCTGGATGCGGACCTGCGCGATGCGTACCGTCTTGCCCATCCCATCCCCACGTCGGAGGAGGGAACGTTCCACGGCTATGGCAAGGTGACGCCACCGCGAGCGATAGATTGGGTGCTCATCAGTGCGCATTTCCGCGTGTTACAGGCGGAAATCTTGCGCTCAGGCAGCGCGGCGACTTATCTTTCCGATCACGACCCGGTGGTGGTGACTTTAAACTGGATGTGAGGATGCCCGCCGGTTGTCCGCCCGGCGAGATGTACGGTCCCATGGCCGTTACCCTTTGTGCGGAAAACAGCCGTTACCATGAACGCCTGTGAGGAAATCCCCACAGGCGTTTTCGTTGACCGCGGGTTTTGACGCATCATGCACGACGCCATAGCCATTGCCACCTGAGGTCCGATCAGCCTGCGTATGCCGCTGCAACGCCCGCTTTGAGCGGCGGGCTACAGCTACCAGGATGCCAGGGCCGCTTCTGCGGGCTTCGTAGCCATGCGAACCAGCGCGCGATGAGCGCCCGTCGCAAGGCTATGGCCCTGGCCGCCTCACGCCGCCTCAGCGAGCTTCGCGGTTGATGTCAGCGGAATGTGGGTTCTATGTCTCCCGGCTCAGGATGAATCCTGGCTACGGTGCTTTATGGCCCAGGCAGGCTGAGCAGCCCCCAGCGGATTTTTCTTCCCTTTCAGGTCTTGACAAATTAGTTCCACGTAGTACAATTCCATTTGTTACTAACTGGACTAAAGGAGAGGACATGGCAGGGCATAATCCGGATTTCATGCGCGCGCAGATTCGTCAGCAAGTGCGCAGTATCACCGGCCAAGAGACCCACAGCACCGGCGTGGAGCTGGCGGCGCTCATCCGCTTTCTCGCCAACCGCTATGAGGCTCTGATCAGCCAACCCTGGGAAACAGGAGAGTTGAGCGGCGCACGCCTGGGCTTGCTGGTGCGCCTGCTGGCGGAAGCGCGCCGGGGGGAGACGGCGGGCGTCTCGCCCACGTATCTCAGTCAATGTATGCACGTGAGCAAAAACACTGTCTCGGCCCTGTTGCGCGGGTTAGAGATGCAGGGGTTAATCGAGCGCGTGCTGGATCCAGAGGATAAACGGCGCTTCCGCATCCGCCTTACGCCCACCGGTCAGGCGCTGGTGGAGACGACAACCCCACAATACATCACGCGGCTCAATGCCATGCTGGATATTTTCACGCCCGACGAGGTGGAGCAGCTTCTGAGCCTGCTCACCCGGTTGGCTGAGGCGATGAGCAGCGCTGCCGACACCTCCCTCACAGAAGGTTAATTTCCCATAAAGGAGTTCCTATGTTAAGACTGGTTCGCTATCTCAAACCCTTTACAGCCTTGCTCCTGCTGGTCGTGATGTTGCTGTTCGTGCAGGCCTGGGCAGACCTGTCCCTGCCCGACTACATGTCGCGCATCGTCAACTACGGCATTCAGCAAGGTGGGGTGGAAGATGCCGCCCCCGAAGCGTTGAGCGAACAGACCTACACGCGCCTGCAATTCTTTCTCACGGAGGCGGAACGGGCACAGGTAGAGGCCGCCTACACGCGCGTGGATGCCAGCGCAGCGGATTATGCGACGCTGGTCAAACGCTATCCAGCCCTGGAAACGGAAGCGCTGTACGTGCGCAAGCCGCTTTCCCGCAGCGACCTCAAGGCACTCAACACCCCCATGGCTCGCGCCTGGCTCGCCGTGAGCGCCATCGAGCGTATCATGCAGGACCCGCAAGCCGCGGCAGCCATCGGCAAACAACTGGGCATGGATCTTTCCAAGCTACCGCCGGGCATGGACCTCTTCAGCCTGTTGCCCAAAATGCCCGAAGCACAGCGCACAGCCCTGGTGGAGCGCCTGAATCAGCAGGCCGTCGCGCTGGGTGAAAATATGGTCAATCAAATGGCCGTGGTGGCGGTCAAGGCGGAATATGCGGCCCTGGGCATGGATACGGAAGCGCTCCAGAATGCCTACATTTTGCGCACGGGCGGGGCGATGTTGCTCCTGGCCCTGTTGAGCGCAGTGTGTACCATCAGTGTGGGCTACCTGGGCGCGCGCACGGCGGCAGGGGTAGCGCGCAATCTGCGGCGCGATGTGTTCGCCAAAGTGACGGAGTTTTCCGGCGCGGAGTTCGAGAAGTTCTCCACGGCTTCCCTCATCACACGCACGACTAATGACGTGACGCAAATGCAGATGGTGTTGATGATGATGGTGCGCATGGTCTTCTACGCGCCCATCATCGGCATCGGCGCCATCATCCGCGCGAGCGGCAAGGGGTCTTCCATGTGGTGGATCATCGCCATCGCCGTGGGGCTATTGCTCACGCTGATTGCGACCGTTTTCTCCGTTGTCACGCCCAAGTTCAAGGTGGTGCAGAAGCTCATTGACCGCCTGAACCTGGTGATGCGCGAGAATCTGAGCGGCATGATGGTCATCCGCGCCTTCAACACGCAGGACCACGAGCTGCAACGCTTTGACCGTGCCAACCGTGATCTCACGGATACCATGTTGTTCGTCAGCCGCGTCATTGTGGTGATGATGCCGTTGATGATGCTGTTGATGAACGGCTTGATGCTCGCCATCGTCTGGGTCGGCGCGCACGAGGTGGCGAAGGCCAACATGCAGGTGGGGGATATGATGGCCTTCATGCAGTACGCGCTGCAAATCGTGATGGCCTTCCTGATGCTCTCCATCATGTTCATCGTCTTCCCGCGCGCTTCCGTTTCGGCAGAGCGTATCGCCGATGTCCTGGAAACGCCCCTCAGCATTCAGGATCCGCCCACGCCACGCCACTTCCCGGAGCCTTTCGTGCCGCGCGTGGAATTCGACCATGTGGGCTTCCGCTATCCGGGCGCGGAGGAGAACGTCCTGTGCGACATCACTTTCACGGCAGAGCCTGGGCAAATCGTGGGCATCATTGGCTCGACCGGTTCGGGCAAGTCCACCCTCATCAATCTGATTCCGCGCTTCTACGATGTGACGCAGGGCGCCATCCGCATCTCTGGTGTGGATATCCGCGAGGTGCCCCAAGCCGAGCTGCGCGCTAAGGTGGCTTACGTGCCGCAACGCGGCCTGCTCTTCTCCGGCACCATCGAGAGCAACCTGCGTTATGCGGATGAGGATGCTGCGGATGAGGTCATCGCGCAGGCGATCGCCATCGCGCAGGCGCAGGAAGTGGTGGACAGCCGTCCCGAAGGTCTCGCCGCGCCCATCGCGCAGGGCGGGACCAACGTCTCCGGCGGTCAGCGGCAGCGTCTTTCCATTGCGCGGGCGCTGGTCAAACGAGCCCCGATTTACATTTTCGATGACAGCTTCTCGGCGCTGGACTTCCGCACCGAAGCCGCCTTGCGGCGCGCGCTCCATGCCGCGTTGCAGGACAGCACCGTCTTGATCGTGACCCAACGGGTTTCCTCCATCCTGCATGCGGATCAAATTATTGTGCTGGATGAGGGCGAACTGGTGGGCAAGGGCACGCATGCCGAGCTGATGGAGACGTGCCCGGCGTATCGTGAAATTGTCTTCTCGCAATTGCGGCAGGAAGATTTGCAAACCCTGTCCGTAGCAGAAATCCAGGGGGGTGCAGCATGAGTACGATGGGAGCGAACTCACGTCCGACAACAACCTCACCACGTCCAAGTCCTTTCGGCGGGCCGATGGGCGGTGGCGGACCAGCTTTTGCGCGCGGCGGGGAAAAGGCGCGCGACTTCAAGGGCACGATGCGCAGGCTCGCGCTCTACTTGCGGGGACACTATCTGGCCCTGAGCATCAGCCTTCTCACCGCGGTGCTTTCGACTATTTTCAGCATCGTCGGTCCCAAGATTCTGGGCAAAGCCACGACGAAGCTCTTTGAGGGCGTCATGGCGCAGATCATGGGCACGGGCGAGGGCATTGACTTCGAGTATATCGGCAACATCCTGCTCCTGCTCGTGGGCCTGTATCTGCTTTCTGCCCTGTTCAGCTACATACAGGGCTGGCTGATGACCGGCGTCGCCATGAAGATTGCCTATCAACTGCGCAAACAGATTGCCGAAAAGATCCACCGTATGCCCCTGCGCTACTTTGACGGGACCAATCACGGGGAAATTCTCTCGCGCGTCACCAACGACGTGGATACGGTGAGTCAGACTTTGAGTCAAAGCCTGAGTCAGCTCATCACGTCCGTCGTGACCATGATTGGCGTGCTGGTGATGATGTTGACGATTAGCTGGCAGATGACGCTGGTGGCCCTGCTCATCATGCCGCTCTCGATGGTGCTGATTACGCAGGTCATCAAACGCTCGCAAAAGTACTTCCGGCAGCAGCAGGACTACTTAGGTCACGTCAATGGCCACATCGAGGAAATGTACGGTGGACATTTTGTGGTGCGTGCTTTCAACGGTGAGGCGCGCAGTCTGGCCGCCTTCGATGCGTACAACACGCAGCTCTACGAGTCGGCGTGGAAGTCGCAATTCTTCTCCGGCCTGATGATGCCGATGGTGAACTTTATCGGCAACCTGAGCTACGTTTTCGTGGCGGTGCTGGGCGGCTGGCTGGCCGTGCGCAAGCTCATCACGGTAGGCGATATTCAGGCTTTCATCCAATACATGCGGTCCTTCACGCAGCCCATGGGACAGCTCGCCAACGTCACCAACATCCTGCAGCAGACAGCCGCAGCAGCGGAGCGCGTCTTCGAGTTCCTGAATGAAGCGGAAGAAAGCCCCGATCCGGAGCCGGCGGTGGAGCTGGAGCGTGTGGAAGGCGCGGTGGATTTTGATCACGTGCGTTTTGGCTACACGCCGGATAAAGTGGTCATCAAGGACTTTACGGCCCGCATCCAACCCGGACAGCGCATTGCCATTGTTGGCCCCACCGGCGCCGGTAAGACGACCATGGTCAAGTTGTTGATGCGCTTCTACGACGTGCTGGACGGCGCGATTAAGGTGGATGGGCACGACGTGCGCACCTTCCGCCGTCATGACCTGCGCCGCAACTTTGGGATGGTGTTGCAAGATGCCTGGCTGTTTAACGGCACCATCATGGATAACCTGCGCTACGGACGCCTGGATGCCACAGACGAGGAGGTTTTCGCCGCGGCGCGCGCGGCGCGCGTGGATCACTTTGTGCGCACGCTGCCCGGCGGGTATCAGATGGAGCTAAATGAAGAGACGAGCAACATCTCGCAGGGGCAAAAGCAGCTCATGACCATCGCCCGCGCTTTCCTGGCGAATCCACGCATCCTCATCCTGGATGAGGCGACAAGTTCTGTGGATACGCGCACCGAGGTGCTCATCCAACAGGCCATGGCGGAGTTGATGGAGGGGCGCACGAGTTTCATCATCGCGCACCGATTGTCCACCATCCGCAACGCCGACTTGATTCTGGTGATGAACGAGGGCGACATCGTGGAACAGGGCACGCACGAGGAGTTGCTCGCGCGCGGCGGCTTCTACGCTCACCTGTACCGCAGTCAGTTCGAGCGCGTGGAACAGGCCTGAGGTTTGGGTTGGTCCCCCCTCGCACCCACGGTGCAGAGGGGGGATTTTTTTATGGCGTTGTTTGGGGCAAGGTTTGGTAGAGCTGTTGCATTTTGCGCATTTTTGTCTATACTTACTTTGTTAAAATTTCAACAAAAAGCGAGGCACTTATGCGTTTTCCAAGAGCTGCGGGCATCCTTTTACATCCGACCTCCTTGCCGGGGCGCTACGGCATCGGTAGTGTAGGCAAGGCTGCTTACGATTTTGTGGATTTCCTGGAAGCCAGCGGGCATACCTTGTGGCAGGTGCTGCCGTTAGGCCCAACCGGGTACGGGGATTCGCCTTACGCCTGCTTCTCGGCCTTCGCCGGTAACCCTTTGCTGATTGACCTGGATTTGCTGGTCGAGGCGGGCGATCTCACGCCGGAGGATGTGGCGAACACGCCGGCTTTCCCTGCGGACCATGTGGACTTCGGTCCCGTCATCACCTTCAAATACGAGCTACTGCACCGCGCAGCGCGCCGCTTCCGCACCGAAGCCTCGCGCGAGCGCTGGCGCGAGTTTGAGGATTTCTGCGTCACCAACAGCGCCTGGCTGGAGGATTTCGTCCTCTTCATGGCGTTGAAGGAAGCACACGGCGGCGCGGTCTGGAACAGCTGGGAGCGCGAGCTGGTGGCGCGTGACCCCATCGAGCTGCAGGCCTGGCGTGACAAACTGGCCGATGTGCTCTTCGCGCATCGCTACTTCCAATATCAATTTTTCAAGCAGTGGGAAGCGCTGAAACGCTACGCCAACGCCAGGGGCATCCGCATCATCGGGGATATCCCCATCTTCGTGGCCTTCGACAGCGCGGACGTGTGGGCGCATCCCGAATACTTCGCTCTGGATGATAACTTCCGCTCGACTGTGGTAGCAGGCGTCCCGCCGGATTACTTCAGCGCAACTGGCCAACTGTGGGGCAATCCGCTCTACCGCTGGGACAAGCTGGCGGAGAACGACTATGACTGGTGGGTAGCGCGGGTGCAGCAAACGCTCAAAACGGTGGACATCATCCGTCTGGACCACTTCCGCGGCTTTGAGGCCTACTGGGAGATTCCCGCAGGCGAGCTGACGGCGGTGAACGGGCGCTGGGTGCCGGGTCCGGGCGCGGATTTCTTCAGTGCGCTGGAAAACGAACTCGGCGAGCTGCCGCTCATCGCGGAAGACCTGGGCTTCATCACGCCGGGGGTGCAGGAACTGCGCGATAGTTTTGAACTGCCGGGCATGAAAATCCTGCAATTCGCCTTCGCCACAGACGCGAGCAACGAATATCTCCCCCACAACTACACCACGCCCAACTGCGTGGTTTACACCGGCACGCACGATAACGATACCACCATGGGCTGGTTCGAGAAGGCCGGGGAAGAGGAACGCGCGGCGACGCTGCGCTACCTCGGTCCCACGCAGGAATCCATCGCCTGGGCCTTGATGCGCCTGGCGTATCAATCCATCGCTGACCTGGCCTTAGTCCCCCTGCAGGACGTGCTGGAACTGGGCACGGAAGCGCGCATGAATCTGCCAGGCCGCGCGAGTGGGAACTGGAGCTGGCGCTTCAAGGAGGGCGATCTCACCGAAAAGCACATCACCCATCTGCGCGAGCTGGCCGAGACCTACGGGCGCAAAGAACCGGCGGAAAAGAAAGAAAAGCCGCACTGGATGTAAAACGTTACGGGAAAAGCGGTGCGCTTCATGGAAAGCGCACCGCTTTTTTGTTTTGGCTCACCCCGTTTCTGGCTGGAAAGGCCCGTCCCAGGCAGGCCTGGGGATACGGGAAAATGCGTTGCCTCTGGCTGGTAAGCCTTTCCCAGGCAAAGCCGGAGGATACGGGAAAATGCGTTGCCTCTGGCTGGTTAAGCTCTTCCCAGGCAGAGCCGGAGGATACGGGAAAATGCGTTGCCTCTGGCTGGTTAAGCTCTTCCCAGGCAAAGCCGGAGGATACGGGAAAATGCGTTGCCTCTGGCTGGTTAAGTCCATCCCAGGCAAAGCCTGGGGATACGAGGAAATGCGTTGTATCACCAGCCTCTGGCTGGTTAAGTCCATCCCAGGCAAAGCCGGAGGATACGGAGGCTGGTCAGGCCCATCCCAGGCAGAGCCTGGGGATACAGGGACTGGTTAACCCCATCCCAGACAGAGCCTGGGGATACAGGGACTGGTTAACCCCATCCCAGGTAGAGCCTGGGGATACAGGGACTGGTTAACCCCATCCCAGGCAGAGCCTGGGGATACGGAGGCTGGTCAGGTCCATCTCAGGCAGAGCCTGGGGATACAGAGACTGGTTAAGCTTTTCCCAGGCAAAGCCTGGGGATACAGAGACTGGTTAAGCTTTTCCCAGGCAGAGCCTGGGGATACGGAGACTGGTCAGGCCCGTCCCAGGCAGAGCCTGGGGATACAGGGACTGGTTAAGCTCTTCCCAGGCAAAGCCTGGGGATACGGAGGCTGGTCAGGCCCGTCCCAGGCAGAGCCTGGGGATACGGCACCCCCTCACGGTGCGGTGTAAAACCAGCGATAGCGCGCGTAATGCTCCGTGATGCGCTGTACATAGAGCCGCGTCTCGCTCAGACTGATCAGCTCGAAAAACAGATCCGGATCGCCACCCGCCGCCTCACGCCAGCGTGCCGCGTTACCCGGCCCGCCGTTGTACCCGGCCAACGCCGCGCGGATGTCGCCATCGAAGCGCTGCACCTGTTGCATCAGATACCACACCCCAAACCGCACGCTCACCATCGGACGGTACAAATCCGCGGTCTTATAACCCGGCGGCCAGCCCAAACGGCCGGCGATGTATTCCCCCGTGCTCGGAATCACCTGCATCAGCCCGTGTGCCGCCGCGGAAGAGGTAGCCTCCCCCTCGAAAAGGCTCTCCTGTCGCACCAGCGCGTAAAGGAGCAGCGGGTCCACGTCGTAGCGCTGCGCTTCCGCATCGATGAGGTCGGTATAGTAGCGCGGGTAAATCAGGCAGCCCAGAAACGGCGGAAGCGCCTCCAACGCTTGACCGGTGAGCCGCCATACTGTCGCCGCGGCCAGAATCGAAGAGCGGTACAGCCCGATGTCACGGAAATAAAGCGCCAGACGGTACTGCGTCAGCGCGTCATACGTCGTGTCGGTGCGCAGTGCCTCCAGCTCCGCTTTGCCTTCGTCGAAGTGGCCCACTTCCAGCAACAGCGTGCCGCGTTGCAAGCGCCCATCTCCGGCCAGGGAAGGGGGCAGCGCCGCCAGGCCGGAAGCGTCCAGCCCCAGCCAGCGCGCCAGCCAGGCTTCCCAGGCACGTTGCGCTTCCGGATCCGTACACGCCCCCGTGAACGTGCCACCCGGCGTGAAGGGCGCCGTTCCGCTCAACACTTCAGCCGCGCGCAGGCCGTAGACATCCCAGCGCTCCTCCTGTGCCAGGGCCTGCAAGGTCTGCGTGCCGGAGAGGGTATCCCCGGCAGCGAGGGCGCTCTTCCCCAGCCAGAAACGGGCCGCCGTGGCGCGCGCGTGGGCGGGATAACGCTGCACCAGGGCCGCCCAGTGCGCCTGCGCCGGTTGAAGGCTGCCGGCGCGGTAGCTGAGCAATCCGGCCTGGAAGAGCGCTTCGGGGGCCGTTTCATCCTCTGGATAGCGACGCGCCATCTCCGCGTAGAGGTCGGCGGCACGCAGCCAATCTCCGCGCCCGGCCAGAAGTTGCGCCGCCTCACGCAAGGCCTGCGCCGCGCGGTGATGCGTCGGTAGCGTATCCGGCAACGCGCGATACGCGGCCACCGCATCCTCGATGCGGTCCAGCGCTGCGAGCGCTTGCGCTTTGCCCAGCAGCGCGCTTCCCCAGTAGGCATCATCGGGATGGGTATCCAGCAGAAGCTGGAATTCGCGCAAAGCCGCGCTCGCGTTATCCGCCTTCAGATACGCCTGCCCCAGGTAGAAATGCGCTTCGCCATCATGATCGGGATGCGCGTCTAAAAAGCGCTGGTAGGCAGCGATGGCAGGGTCATAAGCACCGGCGTAATAATCCACCAGGCCGCGCAGGGCATCGTTGACCGGCTGCCCGGCATTGACGAGGCGAATCAGCGCCTGATAGGCGTAAGAAGAGGCGGGGTAATCCACCAGCAGGGCCTGCATCCGTGCGTAAGCGTCATCACTCTGGCCGAAAAGCAGCGCTGTCTCCGCCGCCTGATACATAATGTAGGCGCGGTAACTGGCATTTTGCGCCGCGCCGAGGATAGCGTCATATTGGGCCAGCGCTGCCGTGCCGTCCCCTGCCATGGCATAGGTGAGAGCGAGCTTTTCACGCAGCGCGAGACGTGCACTGAGGCCAACGGTCGCATCAAGCGCGCTCAGATACGCGGTGCGCGCCGTCTCATAATCCCCCGCGGCATAAGCGGCATCGCCAATCCAGGTGTCGGCATAGCGCGAAAGGTCGGGATATGCGGCGCGGAAAGTGCGGTAGTGTTCGATAGCCTCCGCAGGACGCCCGGCGCGTTGCAGAATATCCCCTATCAGCACGTGGATGCGCGCGTCAGCCTGCGCATCGCCGCCGAGTGCATGGGTCAACGTATCCAGTGCTGCGTCCGTTTCACCGAGGGCCGCCTGCGCCCGTCCCAGACCCATCCATGCACGGCGCAACCCATCCGGCGACAACGTCCCTGCCTGCACGGCATACGTGAAAAGTGAGACGGCCATTTCGTAGTCACCGTTGTTCAGGGCCTGCTCCGCAGCGCCGAGCGCCTCTGGCAAAGGCGGAAAGGGCGTGGGTGTGGGCAAAGGCGTAGCCGTGGGCGTCGCCGCAGGTGGGAGCGGAGAAGGGGAGGGAGTGGGCGTCGCCGTCAGCGAGGCGGTGGGTGTAGCAGAGGGTGACCCCAGCATGGGACGCCATCCGCATCCCGCCAACAATCCAGCCAACACGATAAACAGGGCTAATTTACGCATGAGGGCATGATACCTGAAACGCGCGCGGCGTCAAGGCGTTGCAAAAGTCAGGCCGGCATTGCAGCAGCGAGAAAACCCGCATCGGGCAACGTGAACTCTGACCTGAAATGATCGCGCGGGTCAGGCTTGCCAGCTATGGTATAATTGAAGTGCATCTTAAAAGGCTAAGTCAGCCAGGGGAGTCCGGGGAGCCGGGCTGAGAGGGCGTTCACGTATCCAACGCCGACCCTTGACCTGATCTGGATCATACCAGCGTAGGGAGGCTCACGCAACACGATTTGAATCCTCGCCCAAGCTGGCGAGGATTTTTTGTTATCGGGAACTGGATACTGGATGCTGGTTGCCAGCTTCCAGCTTCCGCTTTCAGACAACGTTCTATGGCGAGGTGGCTATGTCACGCATCATCATCTTTGCCAACGGCCCCATCGCTGACGTAGAGGGCGAAGCGCGGCGTTACCTGCGCCCAACCGATCGCCTCATCGCAGCGGATGGAGGTATGCGCCATCTGCGCGCCCTGGGATTGCGCCCGGAGCGCATCATCGGCGACGGGGATTCGCTACCGCCCGATCTCGACCTGAGCGACATCCCTTTCATCCGTTACCCGGCTGCCAAAGATGAAACCGACCTTGAGCTGGCCCTGCTCTGGGCGGCACAGGAGCCGACGCCGGAAATCGGCGTGCTCGGTGCGCTGGGCGGACGGCTCGATCACGAGCTGGCGAACCTGCTCCTGCTCGCCCTGCCGCAACTGCGCGGCAAAGAGGTCTGGATGGCGGGGAACGGCTGGCGCGTCACCTGTCTGCACGGCGGGGAGACGCGCAGCGTGCGCGCCGCCCCTGGCACCACCCTCTCCCTCATCCCGCTGGGGGGACCGGCGCAGGGCATCCGCACGCAGGGATTGGCCTATCCGCTGCGCGATGAACCGCTCCACTTCGGCCCGGCGCGCGGCGTGAGCAACGTCCTCACGCAAGACGTGGTCACCATCAGCCTGCGGGAAGGTTTGCTCTGGTGCTTTATCGAAGCGTAGCGCGGAGGCGAAGCTGCGCCACAGGGAATCATAGCTTGACGCCACGCCTTGACGGCGCAGATCCTGGCCTTCCGTTTAACCGACGGTTGTGCATATGGCTTGACCCATTTTTTAAGCTGAAGGAGGTAAACATGAAACGCATTTTGTACTTGACCCTGGTTTTGAGCCTGCTCCTGGTGGCCTGCGCGCGTCCCACGCCCGCAGGTCCGCGCGTACTGCGCGTCATCACCCACAGCAGCTTCAGCCTCAGCGAGGATGTGGTCCGCGCTTTCGAGCAGGCGCACAACGTCACCCTGCAATTCATCAAAGGCGGGGATACGGGCACGCTGCTCAATCAGCTCATCCTGAGCAAAGACAACCCGCCCGCGGATGTCGTGTACGGCATAGACAACACCTTCCTCAGCCGCGCCCTGCAGGCTGACCTGCTTGTCCCGTACAGCGCGCCCAATCTCAAAGCCATCCCCGCCGAATTCAAGCTCGATGCGCAGAACCGCGCCCTGCCGGTAGACTTTGGGGATGTGTGCCTCAACTACGACAAGGCTTACTTCGAGCAGCACGGTCTTGCCATCCCGCAGCGCCTGCAGGACCTCACGCGCCCGGAGTATAAGAGTCTGCTCGTCGTCGAGGACCCATCCACCTCCTCGCCGGGCCTGGCCTTCCTGCTCACCACCATCGCCACCTTTGGCGAAGATGGCTATCTGGATTTCTGGCGCGCGTTGCGGGATAACGATGTCCTCATCGTCAACGACTGGGATACCGCCTACTACACCGAGTTCAGCGGCGGGGCCTACAGCGAAGGCGCGCGTCCGCTGGTGGTGAGTTACGCCACCAGCCCCGCAGCGGAAGTGTACTTCAGCGAGGGCAAACTCACCACCCCGCCCACCGGCGCCATCGTCGCCCCCGGCACCTGCTTCCGGCAAATCGAATTTGTCGGCATCCTTAAAAACGGGCAAAACCGCGACCTGGCCGAGGCCTTCGTCAACGCCATGTTGAGCCTGAGCTTCCAGGAAGACATTCCCCTGCAGATGTGGGTCTATCCCGTCCATCCGCAGGCCCGACTGCCGCAAGTTTTTGTGGAGCATGGCCTGGTAGCCAATCAGCCGGCACGGCTTGACCCGCAAGCCATCGAACAGAACCGCGAACGCTGGATCGAAGCCTGGCGCGGCGCAGCCCTGCCATGAAGCGCATCGGACGCATCCGGCCTGGAGCGGGATGGCTCGCGCTGCTGCCGCTGAGCTTCCTGCTCCTGGCCTACTTCTACCCGCTGGCGCACATCCTGCAGGTGAGCATCACCTGGGGCGCGCTCAACCTGCCCGCAGGTTGGGCGCGCGCGCTGGGTTTCACCTTCACGCAGGCCGTGCTTTCCACGCTCCTCACCGTGATTGTGGGCCTGCCGGGAGCAGCAGCCCTGGCGCGCTACGATTTCCCCGCGCGGCGGCTGCTGAGCGTGCTCACCGGCGTGCCCTTCGTGTTGCCCACCGTCGTCGTTGCCGCGGCTTTCAACGCCGTGCTCGGCCCGCGCTCCCCGCTGAACGCGCTCCTCGTCACCCTGGGCCTGCCGACGTTGGACCTGCGCTACAGCCTGGTGGCGATTCTGCTGGCGCACATCTTCTACAACCTGACCCTGGTGATTCGCTTTGTGGGCACGTTTTGGGAGAGCCTCGATCCGCGTCTGGAAGAAGCCGCGCGCATGTTGGGCGCCTCGCGTTGGCGCGCCTGGGCCGACGTGACCCTGCCGCTGCTCGCCCCTGCCCTGGGCGCGGCAGCGCTCCTCACCTTTATCTTCTGCTTCACAAGTTTCGGCGTCATCCTCATCCTGGGTGGACCGCGCTTCGCCACGTTGGAAGTGGAGATTTACCGGCAGACGGTGCAATACCTGAACCTGCCCGCCGCAGCGGTCCTGGCGCTTCTGCAACTGGGCTTCACGCTTGGCCTCACCCTGGCCTACACGCGCCTGCAAGCGCACCTGAGCCGCCCTTTAGAGTTCCGCCGTGCCGAAACGCTACGGCGTCCGCCCCGCCGTTGGGAAGCCGTGGCGCTCTATGCCTATCTGGCCCTGTTAGGGCTGTGGATTGGATTACCGCTCCTGACCCTGGTGGCACGTTCGTGGAGCGAGGGGGGACGCTACTACCTGGCGCTTTTTGAGAACCCGCGCCGCGCCTTGTTCTATGTTCCGCCGGTGGTCGCCGTGCGCAACTCGCTCAGCCTGGGCCTGGCGACCACGGGACTGGCGTTGCTCCTGGGGCTGCCGGCGGCCTTAGCTCTGCGCCAGCAACGCCGCGGCTGGCTCTTCGACGCGCTGTTGATGCTCCCTTTAGGCACCTCGGCGGTCACGTTAGGCCTGGGCTACCTGCTGAGCTGGAATCGTCCGCCCCTGGATTTACGCGGTTCGCCGCTGCTCCTGTGGATGGCGCACACCCTGGTAGCCCTGCCCTTTGTCGTGCGCAACCTGCTGCCCGCCCTCAACGCCATCCGCCCACAGCTCCGCGAAGCGGCGCTAATCCTGGGCGCGCCTCCCCGGCGCGTGTTTTGGGATGTGGATTTGCCGCTCATCTGGCGCGCGCTGCTGGTGGGAGCGATGTTCGCCTTCACCATCTCCCTGGGCGAGTTCAGCGCCACCGTCCTGCTCACCCGCCCGGACTGGCCCACCATCCCGGTGGCGATTTACCGCTTCCTGGGCCTGCCGGGCGCCGCCAATTACGGGCAGGCGATGGCCATGTCTACCCTGCTGATGGGCGTGTGCACCATCGCTTTTATCATCGGCGAAAACCTGCGCCCCCCTTCCGAAGTCAAGGGGGAACTGGGGATGGAAGCATGAAACGCGCGCAGGGAGGGATGGCCGCGGTCTGCCAAAGCCGCAGGCACGGTGGGAGCTTGACGTTGTTTTTGGACATAACCCTATCTGACGAAAGGAAACGCGCGTGGCTTTTCTAACCTTGCAAGGCCTTTACAAACAGTACGCGGGCGAACCCTTGCTGGAAGACATCACCATCAACTTAGAACAGGGTGAGTTGGCCTGCCTGTTAGGCCCTTCCGGCAGTGGCAAAACGACGCTGTTGCGTCTCATCGCCGGGCTGGAGACACCCGATGCGGGGCGCATTGTGTTGGCTGGGGAGGACATCACCGCCTGCCCGCCGCACCGCCGCGGGATTGGGCTGATGTTCCAGGATTACGCACTCTTCCCGCACAAGAACGTGGCGCAGAACGTCGCTTACGGGCTGGAAGTGCAGGGGATGCGCGGCGCGGCGCTGCGCGCGCGTGTGCAGGAAATGCTGGAGCTGGTGGGCCTGCGCGGCTTCGAGACACGCGACGTGGCTTCGCTTTCGGGCGGGGAGCGGCAGCGCGTCGCTTTGGCGCGCAGTCTGGCCCCGCATCCGCGCCTGCTGCTGTTGGATGAACCCCTCGGCGCGCTGGACCGCACCTTACGCGAGCGCTTGCTGGATGAGGTGCGCGCCATCCTGCGCCGGGTGCAGGTCACCGCCATCACCGTGACGCACGATCAAGAAGAGGCCTTCGCCCTGGCCGACCATATCTTCATCCTGCACGCGGGACGGATTCAACAGCATGGCGCGCCGGATGCAATTTATGAGCGCCCCGTCTCGCCCTGGGTCGCGCGCTTCCTGGGGTTGCACAACCTCTATGCGGCGCGGGTGGTGAACCACACCCCGCCAGAAGTGACGTGTGCCCTGGGCCGGGTGCGCCTGACGGAAGCCTTGCCGCCCATCGGCACGGAGGGGATGCTGCTTGTTTCGCCCTGGGGCGTGCGGCTTGAGGACGGTCCCAACCGCCTGGAAGCCATCTGCGGGGCGCGGCGCTATCAAGGCGGACGCTATCGCCTGCTGCTTGAGAGCGGGAGCGCAACGCTGGAAGCCTTCATCACCAACGCCCCACCCCCGCCCGAAGGGGCGCGCGTCCCGTGCAGCCTGTCCCCTGCCGCGCTGCGCTGGCTTTCCGCGGGCGAGTTGTCAAAATAGAGGATCGTGCTATAATCCGCGCTGCCCAGTTTTGGGGGCTCGTCTAACGGTAGGACAGCGGACTCTGGATCCGTATGTGGGGGTTCGAATCCTCCGCCCCCAGCAGGTCAAGCGCCGGTGCGTCAAACACCGGCGCTTTTTTTGCCCCAACGCTGAACCATGCCCCCTATCAGCCCGATACCTCGACGATTCGACGCCCCTCTGCCGCCCGTGTGGGCTGGGATTGGCTTTGGATAGGCGCATCCCCGCTACCCCGCCTGAATGGGCTGCGGCTTCATGCTCAGGCAGGTTGGCCGCGACGGAAAAGGTCTGCTCCATCGTCAGTGTAGGATTCAGAAGGGCATCAACGTGGGGAGGAGGAGCCATGCCGTCGCCCATCTCTGATAACCCCGTGAACTCCAGGGTTGCATGTTAAGAGCTGTCCCTGGCTTGATACGCCCCTGTAACGGCCCGGGGTTTCGTTTTCCCCCTTTTTAGAGTAAAATAAAAGTACCATTCAGGAATTGCAGCGCGCAAAGCTCAGCGCAAAGCGGAAGGATGGTTTCGGGCAAAGCACGCGATCGGCCCTACGCTCTGAAGGGGGAGATTGTTATGGATGAAGGTTGGGTATCGGGAGGGCCAGAAGCCGCGCGGCAGTTTGAACGCTTGCTGATTTACCACCCCTATCTCCTATCTCATCTGCAAGACCTGCTCAACGCGGTGGTAGCCTATGTACCCCGGATCGTCGTCCAGACCATGTTGGACGCACCGACCCTGGAACCTTACGCCCTGCCGGTTGAAGGCACGGTCATGTTCGCCGATATTGACGGATTTACCCCCCTCGCCGAGCAATTCTCGGCTTCCGCTTCGGAAGAAGGCGCCGATTTACTGACCGGCATCGTCAATCAGTTCCTGGAGCTGCTCATACAGGCCTGCGCGCAATACGGCGGCGACCTGCAGAAATTCGGCGGAGATGCCGGCATGGTGCTTTTCACTGGCCCGGATCACGCCTTGCGCGCCATCGCTGCCGGCCTTGAGGTGCAGCGTCAGATGCTTGCCGCCCTGAGCGAGGTAAGCACGCCTTTTGGCGTGTTTCCGTTGCGCGTCTCCATCGGCCTGGGGAGCGGGCGCATGGTGGGGATGAGCCTTGGCACACAGGCCGGGCGCGAGTGGTTCCTGAGTGGCCCGCCCCTGCGTGGGATGGGTCGTGCCCAGAGCGCCACCCCGCCTGAACGAGTTGGCATGGATCTGGCTACCCTGCAGGCCTGTGAGCAGAAGGTGCGCGTCAGCCCGCTGGAGCACGATCTCTATCTGGTGGAAGAGCTGCTCGCCCAACCCACCCCAACCCCTGCCGAGATCCGTCTCCTCATCCCCGAAGCCTCTCCCATGCGCCGCCTGCTGTGGCTGATGCAGCGTTTGGACACCATCACCCCCTATCTCCCGCCGCGCGTGCTGGAGAACATCACCACGGCCATCGCGCTGGATCAGGCCACCCGTTTGGTGAGCGAGCTGCGCAAAGTCACCATCCTCATGCTTTCCCTCAGCGCCTGGCCCGACCCCACCATCTTCTGGGATAACCCCGCCGGACTGAGGGAGACGGTGCTTGCTCAAAACCGCGAATTTGTCCAAATCCGCGACATCATTCAGCGCTACGATGGCATCGTCAACAAAATCGGCAGTTCTCCGCAGGGCGCTTTCCTGATGGCCATTTTTGGCGCGCCGGTAAGCCATGAGGATGACGCCCTGCGCGCGGTCCTGACGGCCCTGGAACTGCAGGAAGAAGCCGAAATCCCGCTGCGTATCGGCATCAACGCGGGCTTTGTCTTTGCCGGGGATGTGGGAAGCGCGCAACGCCGCGAGTACACCGTGATGGGCGACGAGGTCAATCTGGCCTACCGCCTGATGACGAGCGCGCGGCCCGGCGAAACCTGGATTGGCCCCAAAACGGCGCGGGAAAGCGGAGTACAGCGCCGTGTCGAAGGTGAAACCCTGCCCCCGCAGGTCTTCAAAGGCATCCGTGAACCCCTCGCGCCCTTCCTCGCGCGCCGTTTGCGTCGCTCCTTTATCGGCGTCGAAGTGAGCGGCGGCAAGGTGGTGGGACGCAGCGCGGAGCAGCAACGTCTGCAACGCGCCCTGGAGCTGGCCGAAGCAGGTCGCTCGCAGGTGATCTTGCTTTCCGGCCCGGCGGGCGTGGGGAAAAGCACCTTAGTGCAGGATGCGCTCACCCGCGCGCAGGCGCTGCACCTGCTGCCCTGCGTCGGCATTGCCCCCACCTATGGCACGCACCTCCCCTATGCGGTGTGGGAGGCGCCCCTCCTCGCCCTGCTCCACCTGGATGAAGTGCCGCCCGCAGAGCGCGCCGCAACCCTGTTGAAACGGTTGGCTCAGTTCGATCTGGCTCCCTGGGCAGCGTTGTTAGCGCCGCTGATGGGGCTGGACATCGCGCCATCACCGGAAGTGAGCGCGCTCAGCCCTGCCCAACGCGAGGCACAGCGCGTGCTCACCTTCCGCCTGCTCTGGGAACGGGCAGCCCGCGTCACCCCCGCCCTGCTCGTGATTGAAAACGCGCAATGGCTCTCTCCCGCCGCCCTGGAGCTGCTCGATGCCCTCCTTCGTCAGCCTTTGGAAGCTCCGTTGGCCATCCTCATCACCTGTCGCGACGAAGAAACCATCCTGCACCACTGGGCGCAGATCGGGCAACAGGACTGGCATCTCTGCCCCCTCAATCCGCTCCCCTCGCAGGCCATGGTGGATATTGTGCGACAGGCGGCGCGCACCGATACCCTGCCCCGCGAGGTAGAGCGCTGGCTGGTCAAACGCAGCAGTGGCCTGCCCCTGTTCGCCATCGAAGGCCTGCAAAGCCTGCTGGCGGCGGGACTGCTGGAAGAACACAACGGGCAATGGCAGCTCACCGGCCCCCTGGAGGAGGTCTCTTTGCCGGAAAACGTGTACGCCCTGGTGCAAAGTCGCATTGATCAGTTGGATCCACCGGGGCGGCACCTTTTACGCGCGGCGGCGGTCATCGGCGAACAAATGACCCTGCCCATGTTGGTCGCCGGCTACGGCGAGGAATCCGAACGCGCGGTGCAACGTCGCCTTCCCCGTCTTGGGCCGCTGGGGCTGGTCAGTGGCGATGATACCGGTCAGACCCTGATTTTCCGCCAACCCCTGGTGCGTGAAGTGGCCTTCCGCGGCCTGCCGGCGCGCATTCAGCGTGCCATCCACGCGCGCCTTGCCGTCTATCTCGATCAACAACGCGAACACGTCACCTCGAATTGGCTGGCGTTGCTGGCTTATCACGCCTTTGAAGGGCAGGTCTGGGATCTGGCGCTCTGGGCCAACATGGAGCTGGGCGAGCGCAGCTTGCAGGCGTATCTGACCACGCAAGCGAGGCAGGCTTTCATGCGCACGCTGGAGGCGCTACAACTGAGCAAACTCGTCCTGCCCGACTTGAGCTACAAAGCGCATCACTTGCTGGGGGAGACGCTTTCGATTCTGGGACAGTATGAAGAAGCGCTGCAGCATTTTGAGGCGGCGCAAACGTACCTGCCCGATCCGCCGATGACGCTTGAGGATATGCGGCACTTTGCCCATGTGTGTTATCACCGCGCCTCAGCCCTGGAAGCCCTGGGACGGTATGAGGACGCTTTCGCCGCTGTCCGCCGCGGTCTCGCCCTGCCGTCCATCGAAACCACGTTAGAGGGCGCGCAGCTCATGCTCATCGGCGCGGGCCTCTACCACCGACAGGGCCGGAGCGAGGAGGCCGAAACCTGGGCTGCACGCAGCAGCGAAGTGGCCATATCCTTGCCAGATGAAGAAGCGCAAAAAGTACATGCGCGCGCGCTCTATCTGCGCGCGGTGCTGGCTTCTGTGCGGGGGGAGATGGAGTGCGCGGTTGAATTCGGCACGCAAAGCGTCGAGCTGTACCGCCATCTGCTAGACCTGATGGGGGAAATGAATGCGCTCACCAACCTGTGTCTGGTCAACCTCAATCGCGGGGCCTGGAATGAGGCTGTCAAACAGGGGGAAAGTGCGCTGCGCATCGCGCAGCGCATCAATCACCTGGAAGGGAAAGCGCGCATCCTGGCCAACCTGGGCGAACTATACCGCTACCGCGGTGACTTCGCCAAAGCACGGGAGGCTTACACCACGGCCCTGGAGATTGTGCACGAGCGCGGCATGGCCTACGGCGAGGCGCTGATGGAGAATAACCTGGCAGCGTTGGCTCTGGCCGAAGGGCAGCTCGATGAGGCCAGGGACCGTCTGGAGCGCGCCTTCGCCCTCTTCGAGAAAATCCGTGCGGAACGCATGTACGCAGAGTTGTACCGTCACAAAGCGGAATGGCTCCTGCTGTGCAAAGCGCTGGACGAGGCGCGCACCTGGGCGCAACGCGCTTTCGAACAGGCACAGCAGCTCAAATCGCAGGTGGAAATGGGCCTGGCGCAGCTCTGCCTGGCGGAAATTGCTCTGGCTGCGGACGCTCTGGAGGAGGCACTCAGGACAAGCCTGGAAGCCGCACAGATGCTTGAACGCGCCGGCGATCGCTACAACCTGGGACGCGCCTGGCTTGTCGCGGCACAGGTGGCCGTGCGACAGCAGAATTTTAGCCGTGCGCGCGCTTACGCGGAACAGGCACAGACCCTCTTCAAGCCGCTGGGAGCCCGTCCGCTTCTGGAAAGCGTGGCCGCGCTCGTCAAAGCATTACCGGATTAGCCGTTCACGTTCATCACCTCTACTTTCTTCTCCATCCCCGGTATTGTGGTTGGGCTGCCGATGTGAAGCCTGTCGCACGCAGCTCAGAGAAGCTATGGTAAGAGACTCTGCGTTTCTCCGCGTTCCTGGCGGTTAACCCACGGCAGATTTCTGCCCAAGAAAGAAAAGGAGGAAGGACATGAAACGCTTTTCACTCTGGATCAGTATTCTGGTGGTTTTGGGGTTGATGCTGGGGATGTTCGACATGCCATCGGCCCTGCTGGCCAAGATGTTGACCACCGTCACCGCGCCGTCACCCATGGCCCTGACTTCCTACGGCATCTCGCCCCTGCCCGTGCCGCCACCGGATCGGCCGACGCTGGGGACGGAATGCCCAGTCCCCTACTACACCGTAAGTAGCACGACGGCTCAGACCAGCGTGGCGGTGATGAACAGCAGCGCCATGACCAGCACGGTACGGCTCTACCTGTGGCCCACCACGGGCGGCAGCTTCTCAAACGGAAGCAAAATCGAGCGCACCCTGCCGCCTTACGGCAGCACCGTTTTCAGCGCGGCCGAGATTGCCGCAGCCCGTTCCGGTGCCACGGAAGGGACAGGCTGGGTGGTCGGCACAGAGCGCGTCACCTGCCTGGTGCGCTTCGGCGTCCTGAGCAGCAGTGCGACTTACCTGGCCTCATATCAGCCCGTCGCTGCGCCGCATCTCACCTTCCCCATGGTCAAGGCCCTGCGCGCGGATTTACAGCCGCGTTTCTACATCCAGAACGCCGAACCGGCCACCACCATCACCGCGCGCGGACGGTTGTTGCGCGGGCAGGAGGTGCTGAGGGAATTCACGGTCTCTCTGGCGCCGCACAAGGTCTACCTCTTCGATCCCACGTCTTACCTGGGCGGAGGCGAGGCTGTCTTCCAGGTGGAGGGGGAGAACGGGCGACAGGTAGCAGCGGCGCTGGTGCAGGTGGATGGCAGCGGTAACGTCGTCGAAGCCTGGAGTCCCACCATCACCGGTGAAGGGACCAACAGGACCATCGCGCCGCGCGTGGGCCTTCACAACGACCACATCAGCAGCGAATTGTGGCTGGAGCACAACGATTGGAACGCCAACACGGGCAGCCTGATCACCTACAATGCCGGCAATGGCACGCTCAAAAGCTCCCAGAGCTTCAACCTGGCCCGCTATGTGCCGACCCAAGCAACGCTCCCCTATAGCCCGTGGCTGGGCAGCGCCGCCGGCAACGGCAGCGATCCGCAAGCCGTTTTCATGGGGCTGACGGTGGAACGCCTGCCGGGAGATGACGCGGGAAGAGACCTGGCCGGTTACACCCTGCTCAATCGCGGACAAAGCGCCACGCACTACCTGCCGGACATACACCGCTACCCGGATCGCTTTACGGCTTACTGGGTTTACAACCCCGGCACCACGCCGGTTACCGCCACCCTCACCATCTACGACGCACAGGGACGTGCGCGCCTGCACGCGACACGGCTTCTGCTGGCCCACAGCAGCGTCTTGTGGGATGCCGGTCCGATCTTCCCCCTGGGCATGGGATTCCAGGGCGCCGGGCTTGTGGAGGCCACCGCACCGGTGATGGTGGTGGGCTATGAGATGGGGGTTGCCAATGCGCCCGCCGTGCTCGATACTCATGAGTTCAACGACACCTATTACGATGCGACAGCCTGGCCCGCCCAAGCCGGCAGTGTGCAGGGCTATGTTGAATGGCCCATGGATCGAGACTGGTACCGCATTCATCTGGACGCCGGGAAGGCCGTTACCATCACGCTCTCGAATCTGCCTGCCGATTACGATCTGCTCTTCGTCCCGGAAAGTGCCCTGTGGCCGAATTCAAGCACCAGCACTTCCTTAGGTCCGCTGGATAACGGCACAGGGGTAGACGAAGAAGGCAATGTGGAATCCATTGGCGGCTGGGAAGCCATCGGTGGCTGGGAAGCTATCGGCGGATGGGAGGCCATCGGCGGTTGGGAGGCCATTGGTGGCTGGGAAGCTATCGGCGGTTGGGAGGCCATCGGTGGCTGGGAGGCCATCGGTGGCTGGGAAGCCATCGGCGGTTGGGAGGCCATCGGCGGCTGGGAAGCCATCGGCGGCTGGGAAGCTATCGGCGGTTGGGAAGCTATCGGCGGCTGGGAAGCTATCGGCGGTTGGGAGGCCATCGGCGGCTGGGAGGCTATCGCCGCGGTCGCTTCTCTTTCGGCTAACCCTGGCCTGACCAATGAGCGCATCCGCACCACGGTGGAGGCCACGGGAGATTACTATATCATCGTGATAGGGCGGTATAACCAGAACGCCCGCACGCGACCCTACACGCTCCAGGTGGAAACCGGCACACTGCCCCAAACCTCCTGCACCTGGACGCAGCCCACGCCGACTCTGACGGCGCAAGCTTACCGTCCCAGCGCCAACCCGCAAACCCTCATCCTCTACAACCAGAAACGCCTGGAAGCAAAATACGGGCCGCAGGCCACCAGTGCTCTGGTCAACGCTCTGCACGCGCTGGCGGATAACAACGCGGTGCAGGGTTACGTCTATCCGGTGGAGCTGAACGCGAATGTGGACGCGGCCTACGCGGATTGGAATAACCAATACTGCAGTGTCCAACACGCTAACACAGTGGTGGAAACCATCCGCAAAAAGCTGCTCTTCCCCATCCTGAATCAGTACCCCTCGATTAAGTACGTGGTCATCGTGGGGAATGACGAGCAAATTCCCTTCTACCGGATGCATGACCTGGCCCACGTAGCCCCGGAAAAAGACTACACCTATGCACGGGATGCCAACAAAATCAACCCGGCACCGGTTTGGAATGCCTTAAAATCCGGCTACTACTTTACCGATGACGGTTACGGTGCAACGGCCACGGATGAACGCGGTTGGCGTGGGCGCACGATCTTCGCTCCTTCGCGCGCGGTCGGGCGCCTGGTGGAAACCCCCGCGGAGATTCAGGACCTCATCACACAGTTCCTGGCGCAACCCACCCTCACCTCGCAAAAGACCCTGGTGACCGGCTACGACTTCCTTGGCGACGCGGCCACACAAATCGCCGACCTGTTGGATGCTCACCATGCTTCCCCTGGTCAGCGCCTCATCAATAACACGTGGAACCGTTCGCAGTTGGTGAGTGCCTGGCCCAATCACAGCAGCGGGCTTGCGCCATCCCTGGCCTCCATCAACGCCCACTTCAACCATTGGAGTGCGCAACCAGCCTCGTATGCAGGCGGCTTCTTCTACAACACCGATATCCTCAACGCTACAGCGCAGCTCAAAGGCACCGTGGCCTGGTCAGTCGGCTGCCACTCCGGGCTGAACGTGCCCGATGCCATTGAGATCACCACGCAGGCCACGCCGGACCTGGCACAAGCGCTGGCGCGCAAACAGGCGGTCTGGATTGGCAATACAGGCTATGGCTACGGCTCCAGTGATGGCGTGGTTGCCTCCGAGCAGTTGATGGTGTATTTCACACAACGACTGATGGGAAATGGAGCGGTGGCGGTTGGGGAAGCGCTACGCAGCGCCAAGGGAGCCTACCTGGGCAGCATCCCGGCCAGCAGCATGGATCCGGAAGAACTGAAAGCCATCACCGAGGCCACGCTGTACGGCCTGCCCATGTACAAAGTCATCACGCCCAAACTCGCGCAAACTATGGAAACGACGCCGCGCTGGTTGCACTTCACATCAGGCACGACCTCGCAGGTACCGGGGCGCGACTTCTCTCTGGAAGCGAACTTCACCTTGCACACAGGGACGAACGGCACCTTCTACAGCGTGGGCGATGCCACGATCAACACCGTCGCCAATCCGGGCCTGCCCATCCTGCCCGCCCTGGCGGAACCCATCACGGACGTACCTGCGGGCTACACGGCACGCGACGTGCTTCTGCTGAGCGCGACCTTTGAGGCCCACACCGTCCCCAATCCTTCGGTCACGCGCATCGTCACCGATACAACCCTGCCGGAGCCATCGCTGAATCCCGATTGGGGCCTGTATCCGCAACGTCCGTTCATCGTGAACCGCGCCGGCGACACGCCACGCCTGGCCGCCATCATGGCCTACTTCGACGCCGCAAAATCCTCCATCTATCTCTTCAAAGAAGCCGCGGGACGCATCACCTACGCGCCGGAGGGCAATAGTGACTTCAACCCGCCGCGCGTGCTCAGCGCCCTGGCGCGCACAAGCAGCAGCCGGTGGGACCTCTTCGCGCAGGTCGTGGATGATAGTGGAGTAGCGGAAGTGTGGTTCACCTTCTTCACGCCAGAGGGCCTCTTCAGCGTGCCGTTGACGCGCGTGCCGGATGACGTAAGCGGGCAGTTATGGACCGGCAGCGCGCCAGATGTCCCGGCCGGTGCGGGGTACATGGTGCAGGCGGTGGATACCGCGGGCAACGTCAAATTAGCTATGGCGGATAAGGGCAGCTTCACGCCACCGAGTCATCGTATTTTCTTAAGCCTGGTCTTGCGCAAGAAATAAGCGGAAGCGCGCCTGGTTTGTGGACGCAGAGGGGCTTGCTCCTCTGCGTCCCCTTATCTGCGGAGGCTGGATGTTGGAAGTTGGAAGCCGGAAGCTGGCAGCAGTTGCACTTGGCGTGGCGCATTGACTTTCTTCCGCTTTGATTTATAGTTAGTTTTGTAAACTGGAATCCAAGGTAAAAAACCATAATCAGGAGGAACCATGGCTCTTTGCCCGGAATGCGAAGCAAAATTGACCCTGCCCGAAGATATTGACGTTGGGGATGTGGTCGTCTGCAAAACCTGCGAAGCCGTGCTGGAAGTCATCAATCTCCGCCCCCTGGAGCTTGAACTGGTACGTTATCTCGACGATACGGAAGAGGACGAGGAAGAGGAGCTGGAGGACTTCGAGGATATCGAACTCGATTGGGAACTCGACGAGGACGAGGAAGAGGAGAGCGAGTAAACCCGGACGGGTTCCGCACGCCGCAACGTAAAAAGCCCCCTGAACAGAGGGGGCTTTTTACGTATTACCGCGGGTGCAATTTTAACCACAGGTTTGGATAGGGTATCCGATGATTTCAACTCCCTTTGAGCGGGCTTGGGGTATACCCTTACCCCGCCTGCATGTTCTCTCGCCTCGTAACCCAGGCAGGCTGAGCCGTTCCGCCTTCTTTATCTTTACAGGCGCTGCCGCCGCGAAAGGAAGGCGAAAGCCAGGATGCCAATCGCCAACAGCAGGAAAACCCAGCCGATGATGGTGACAATCAACGTGAGCTGCGCCCCAGCATCGTGCGTGGGCTGTGGCGCGGGCGTGCCGGGACCGGGCGTCTGCTGTGCGGACGGCGCCTCAGCTTGAGGAACATAGCCCAGTTCCACATTGTAAGTTTGACCCGCGCCCAAAACCAGGCCCCACGTCTCCGGCCCGGTCTTGACGTAACCTTCCGGCGCCACGTGATAGACCACATACTTATCCGCGCTCAGGCCCTGCACGCAGAACGGCTTACTCACGTCCTCGATGGTATAACTCCCAACCGGCCCGGAGGTGCCCACAAGGGTGACCATCGTACCCGCGAGCAGTTCTTCGCTATCCGCCTGCCGAATGCCATCGCGGTTGTGATCGTAGAAGCTCAACACGCAAATGCCGGTCATCTCCAGCGATGGGGTCGGCGTAGGCGTGGGCGTCACCGGCGTGGGTGTCGGGGTGGGCGTCACAATGCCAATGATAAGCGGTTGGTCCAGAAACACCGTGTCATCGGTCATATTGTTGAGCTGACGAATCACCTCAATATCAATGCCATACTGATAAGCGATGGTCGAAAGCGTATCACCCGATTGCACGATGTGGATAATGTACCCATCCGCATTCGGGGTGGGTGTGGGCACCGTCCCCTGAGTGGCAGGCGAAGCCAGCACCCACGACATGGGTAGCACGAGCACCGCCATCAGCAAAATCGTCATTGCCACAAGTCCATGGCTACGCATACCTTTTTCTCCTTAAACATCCCAATCTTGGAGCGCTACTCCATGGGCGAGATTATAGCATAGCGAGGGGGTGTGTCAATCATCAGGAGAGGCCCGCCGTCGAGGCGGCCTGCGTCGTCCCCGCCCCGTGAGGTCGTCAACCGTTCCCATTTCTCCCACTGAGGCTATAATTAAAGCATCATGACCAACCGGGAGGTGACGATGAAACGCTTTGGGGGCCTTTATATGCTGCTGCTGTTGCTGCCTGCCCTGATCGCCTGTCAGAAAACGACGCCGCCCACGCCATCCACGCTCACACCCACCCCTGCTGTGCGCGCGACGTACACGGCGACCCCGCAACCGCCCATCACCGTGACGACGCCAACCCCTCGGCCAACCAGTCCGGTAGCGGAACCCTCCTCCGCAGGAGAAACCTGCCCCGCCCGACAAACGCCGCCGCTGCCCTCCCGCCCCGCAGCGTTTGAAGCATACCCCGCCACCCTGTTGACCTACCTCAACGCGGGCGCCGATCCCCTGACCCTGACCGACGTAGCCCAGGAATGGGCCGCGCTCCCCTTCATCGGTGAGGCTCTCCTGCGCGCCGACCTCACCGGCGATGGACAGCCGGAAACGGTGCTCGTGCTGGCCAATCCCATCGCGGGGACCTACCCTCCGGCAAGTCAGATGTTCATATTCTCCTGCCGCGCCGGTCGCGTGGAACTGCTTTACCACCACACAACGGATGAGTGGACCGGCGCCGCCGTCTTCGCCGCGGAGGATCTGACGCAGGACGGCATCGCCGATTTGCTCTGGGCAGAGGTCCTGTGTGGGGCAAGCACCTGCTTTTACACGACGCACGTCGGCAGTTGGGATGGACAAACGCTGGCGGAACGCATCGCCGCCCCGCCGGAGATTCCCTACGCAAAGTACGAGATTCGGGATGGAGAGCTTTACATAGGCAGCGATGGCTACGGCTCTCTTGCCGCCGGTCCCCAACGGCCTCCGACAACGGTGTGGCGTTGGAACGGCGTGGAACTGGTGCAAGTCGAAACCATCCTGCCGCCAATTCAGTTCCGCTATCACCAGTTTCTGGCGGGTGAGTCTGCTCTGGCGGCAAACCAGCTTGACGAAGCCCGCCTGGCCTATGAAACCACCATCACGTCCACGGAGCTGCTTCCCTGGGCGGCCTATACCGACTCGGACACTGAAAAAGTATGGCTCAGCGCCCTCGCGCGCTGGCGGTTGATGGAAGTAAGCCTGTTGCAGGGCGAGCGCGGCATGGCCAGTTTCCACTATCAGCAGTTACAGAAGGAAATCCCGGCAGACAGCCCGGCGCAGGCGGTAGTCGCCCTGGCGCGGGCCTTCTGGGAGGCGCAGCCACAAGACGCGGATGTTGCCGCAGCCTGTGAAGCCGTGCGCGCTCAACCCCGCAGTGCCGAGGTTCTGGCTTTCTTGAACGGTTTTGGCACGGCCAATCCCAGCTACGGCCTTGCCGACCTTTGCCCGGTCTTGCGCGAATGAGGGCGCGCCTTTCGCCTCAATCTGAATTTCATCCCGCTATTGGCACTTCTGGTAAGACGTGGTAAGATAGTAGTTAAGCTATCTTGTAAATACACCTGGATGCGGCAAATTTAAGGAGGTCGGCCATGTCTGAGACGGTAGCGAAACAACCACGGCGATTCCATCTGGGGGGCGTCTGGAACGCCTTCAAAAACTTCGCCATCCTCTTTTCTTTCATCGTCAACTTCATTCTGGTGGTGGCGCTCCTCCTGGTCATTGGACCTGTTTTCCAGCTTAAAACGGGGACCATCGAACCCCTGCTCGATAATCTCGATAACGCCTTTGCCGGTCTGGGAGAAACGGTTATTGTGACCACCGTGCACATTGATGACCGCCTGCCGGTGATTTTTGACCTCCCCTTAGAGCAGGAAACGCAGGTCGTGCTTACCGAAGAAGTCCCCCTGGAGGCTTACACCAACTTCTCCTTAGGGCCGTTTGGCTCCATCAACGGCGTTGTAAGCCTGAACCTGCCCAAGGGCATGGTGCTGCCCGTCCGCCTGCAGATGATGGTGCCGGTGAGCACCACCGTGCCGGTCGTGATGCAGGTGCCGGTTGAAATCAAGCTCAACGAGGCGGGCATGGGTCCGGCCATCGAGGACCTGCGCGACGTTTTCCGCCCCATCAACAAGTTCGTCAAGAGCCTGCCCAACTCCTTACAGGAGACGCAGGCCACTTTGCTCAAGAAAAAGGAGCCACAGACCCAACCATGAGTGAACGTCCTGTTTGCAGTTACGAAGGCTCGCGCTACAGCACCGAGTTCTGGACCAGCGCGCGGGCCTATGAGGACGGCGCTGAGCGTATTGCCCTGCGCGCCCTCCTCCCCCCGACCGGTCGGCGCCTGGTGGAAATCGGGGCCGGCTTTGGTCGTCTGGCCGACCTCTACGCCGGCTACGATACGGTCGTGCTCTTCGACTACGCCCACACGCAACTGGAGCAGGCCGTCGCCCGCTTAGGCGATCGTGGCCCCGGCGGTCAGCCGCGCTACCTCTTCGTACAGGGTGATTTCTACCGTCTCCCCTTTATGGATGGCCTCTTCGATACCGTGACCATGATCCGCACCCTGCACCACGCCGCGGATGCGCCCGCTGTGTTGCGGGGACTGAGCGACATGCTTGCCCCGCGCGGCACGTTAGTGATGGAGTTCGCCAGCAAGCACAACCTTAAAGCCCTGCTGCGCTACCTTTTGCGCCGTCAATCCTGGTCGCCCTTTACCCTGGAACCGGTGGAATTCGTAACCCTCAACTACGACTTCCATCCGCGCTGGATCTGGCAGCACCTGGAAGCCCTTGGCCTGCAGCGTGAAGCCGTGCGCACCGTCTCCCACTTCCGCATCGGCCTGCTCAAGCGTCTGCTGCCGACGCGCTTCCTGGTCGCCCTGGATGGCCTGGTGCAGCCTACCGGTCGCTGGTGGCAATGGTCGCCGAGCGTCTTTGTGCGTGCCCGCGCGTCCGCGGAGCGTCCCGCCGCAGCGGATGGCGTCTTCTTCCGCTGCCCGGACTGCCGTACCCCCCTGGGTCCACCCGCCGCGCAGGATATGACCTGCAGCGGATGCGGCAAGACCTGGCGTTATGAGGATCACATCTACAACTTCCGCGATCCGGCCTGAACCCAGATGAACGACGGGGCGAGTGACTCGCCCCGTCCGCGTAAAGCCTATGCTTGCTAAAATCCGCGCTTTTCTGGAACTGATCAAATTCGAGCACACCATCTTCGCCCTGCCTTTTGCCTATCTGGGGATGGTGCTGGCAGCACGCGGGTGGCCGGGCTGGTGGACCTTCTTCTGGATCACCGTGGCGATGGTAGCCGCCCGTACCATCGCCATGGCCTTCAACCGCATCGCCGACCTGGCCTACGATGCGCGTAACCCCCGCACCGCACAGCGTCCCCTGGTCACGGGCCATATCTCCCTGGGCACGGCATGGAGCGGGACCCTCATCGCCCTGCTCATCCTCATCCTGGCCGCGTGGCGCCTGGGGCCGCTACCGCTGCGCCTCCTCCCCGGCGCGCTGCTGGCGCTCTTCGGCTACTCCTTCACCAAACGCTTCACCTGGCTCTCCCACTTCATCCTGGGCATGACCGATGGCCTCGCGCCCATGGGCGCCTGGGTGGCCGTGCGTGGCTCGCTCTTTGGCGCAGCGGACCTGCCGGCCTGGCTGCTGTGGCTCGCCGTCACCCTGTGGATCGGTGGCTTCGACATCATCTACGCCTGTCAGGACGTGGACTTTGACCGCGCGGCGCGGCTGTACGCTATCCCGGCGCGCTTCGGCGTCGCCGTAGCCCTGCGCGTCGCACGGGTAGCGCACATCCTCTTCTTCATCCCCCTGGTGGCCCTGGGCGTGAGCACGGACCTGGGCCTCCGTTACTACCTCGGCCTCCTCCCCATCGCCGCGCTCCTGACCTATGAACACGCCATCATCGCACCGGATGACCTTTCGCGCGTCAACATTGCATTTTTTAACGTCAACAGTATCATCAGTATAGCTCTACTGGCCAACATCCTGCTGGCTTTATTCTGGCGCTAACACCAGCGCCCTGGAACGGCGTTCCACCGCCTGGACGGAGGAGGCATGAAGACCTTTACGCGGGTCGTCCTGTTTGCTTTAGGTAGCGGCCTTATCGCCCTGCTGGCCGGGGCGGGGGTGATGGCGTATGTCGCGCGCATTGCCCTCGACGATTTGGCCGTCGCCGCCCTGGAGACCCGCCTGGCGGACGCGCGCCTCCTCCTGGATCATCAGGAAGCCTTGCCCGCCACGCCCGATGCCACCCTTCTGGCCTCCTACTTCTCGCCCCCCAACCGGCCCCTTGCCAGCACCATCTACATGGTTGATCGAGGTGGGCGCGTGCTCTATCACCCCAATCCGCAACGGCAAGGGCGCGTGGTCCTGCAGGAGGCCTGGTTCCGCGCCATGCTTGAGGCCACCCCACCGCCGCTTGTCACGACCTGGGATGGACAGGTCGAGCTTGCCGTCTACACTTTCTACGAACCGTGGCAATGCTACATTCTCGTCGCGCAACCCCGCGCCGATTTGTATGAAACGTTAGCCACGAGCCTCCCCTACCTGAGCCTGGCCGCCGCGCTGGGATTTGTCGCGGTGGGTTTGAGCATGATCGCCCTCCTCAAGCGCTTACTCGCCCCATTGGACGACCTCACCGCGGGCGCACGGCAACTCGCCGCTGGCGTCTGGAGCACGCGCATCGCCATCGCCACGCAGGACGAATTCGGCGCGCTGGCGCAGGCGTTCAACATGATGGCCGCCCAACTCCAGGATACGCTGCGCTTCCTGGAAGCGCGCATCGCGGCGCGCACCCGCCATCTGGAAGTCGCCGCGCAGGTCGCGCGCCAGATCAGCACCATTCTGGACATTGAAAGCCTGCTGCAGCAAGTTGTTGTGCTCACCGTGCGCAGCTTCAAACTCTACGGCGCCCTCATCTACCTGTACGACGAGCAGCAACAACGTCTGGTGCGCGTCGCCGGCACGGACAGGCAGGGACAAAACCTGGAAGCCACCCTGGGTGACGCCATTCCCATAGATACCGAGTTAAGCCTGATCAGCCTGTGCGCCCGCACCCACCATGCGGTCAACGTTCACGATGTGCTCGCCTCTCCCGTCCATCTCATGTCCGACCGTTTCCCCGCCACCCGCGCGGAGCTGGCCTTGCCCATCATGTTAGGCGAGCGGTTATTAGGCGTGTTCGACCTGCTTTCCGATGAGCCGGGATACTTTAGCGAAGAGGATCAGGACATGCTGCAAGCCCTGGCCGAACAAGTCGCCGTTGCCATCCGCAACGCACAGCTGTTTTCCGAAGCGCAGGAAGCACGGCGAGAGGCCGAGGAAGCCGCGCATAAGAGCAAACAGGCGCTGCGCGAGACGCAGAGTCTGCTGCAAGCCGCGCGCGCCATCCTGGGCGCCACCACGTACACCGCCATTAGCGACGCGCTGCACACGTCCCTGCAGGAGCTGGTGCCTGCCACGCGCCATCTCGTCCTGCTCCTGGATACGGAACAACGGCAGCTCCTGCACGTGGATTGGCGCGGTGCGGCCTTGAGCGTCCCGCAGAGCTGGGCGGATATGGAGCAGGGGCTATGGAAGCACGCCCTCACCACACGCCAACCCGTCATCTCCGATGATCCGGAAGATGGCTTGAGCGATGCCGCAGAACAGGCCTGGCGCAGACAGGAGGACGTGGGGCCGCTGGTGCTGATTCCTCTGGTCGCCCGCCGCAGCGCTGAGGATGAGGGGACAGTGTTGGGCCTGGTGCTGATGAGCAACCGCATCGGCGAGGCCACTTTTGGCTACCACGAAATCAACCTGCTGCTCACGCTGTGCGCGCAGGCTACCTCGGCGCTGGAAAATGTGCGCCTCTTTGCCGCCATGCAACAGGCGCGCGAACAGGCCGAAATCGCCAGTCAGGCCAAGAGCGAATTTCTGGCCAGCATGAGTCATGAATTGCGCACCCCTCTGAACGGCATCCTGGGTTATGCGCAGATTTTACTGCGCGATCCCGCCCTCACGCCGCGGCAACGGGACGGCCTTGCCATCATACAACAGAGCGGCGAGCACCTGCTCACCCTCATCAGTGATGTGCTTGATCTTTCAAAGATTGAAGCGCGCAAATTGGACCTCATCCCCAATGATATTGCCCTGCCGTACTTCTTGAAAACGCTGACGGATATGGTGCGCGTGCGCGCGGAGCAAAAGGGCCTGACCTTCCGCTATGAGATGAAAGGCGAGTGTCCCCCCGCCATCCGCGCGGATGAAAAGCGCCTGCGGCAGGTCCTGCTCAACCTGCTGGGCAATGCCATTAAATTCACCGAACAGGGCGAGGTAAGACTGCGCGTCGAAGTGCTCAAGGCCACGGCGGAAGAAAAGGTGCGGGAAGTGGTCAGTTTGCGCTTTGTGGTGGAGGATACGGGCATCGGCATGACGCCGGAGCAACTTCAGCGCCTCTTCAAGCCTTTTGAACAGGTGGGGGATGCGCGCTACCGCGCTTCGGGGACGGGGCTGGGCCTGGCCATCAGTCAGCGCCTGGTCCAGCAGATGGGCGGCGAGATTCGCGTCAGCAGCACGCCGGGGCACGGCAGCCGCTTCTGGTTCGACCTGCAGGTCCCGCTGGTGCCCTTATCCCCAACCCAACCGGCGAGCAAGGCGCTTACCACAGAAGCGATTATCGGCTACAAGGGAAGCCCGCAACGCATCCTGATTGTAGATGACAAGGCGGATAACCGGGACATGTTGCGCGCGCTGCTTGCCCCCCTGGGCTTCGAGCTGCAGGAAGCGGTGAATGGCCGCGAGGCCGTCGAAAAAGCCCGGCGCTTCCGTCCCCACGCTATCCTCATGGACATGGTGATGCCCGAAATGACCGGTTTCGAGGCAACGCAAATCATCCGTCAAACACCGGAGCTGAGCCACACGGTCATTATCGCCATCTCGGCCAGCGTGATGGAGCTGGACCGCTATCAGAGCAAACTGGCCGGATGCGATGTGTTCCTTTCCAAGCCGGTGGATGTGAACCGCCTGTTGGACGAGCTGGGCCATCACCTTGGCCTGGAATGGGTTTACGCACAACCGGTTGCGCCCGCTGCCGCACCGGCAGTGGAGCTGGCAACCCCACCCATCGAGGAATTACGCGCGCTGCATGACCTGGCTTCCCTGGGCGACTTGCAGAGCGTATGGCAGCGCGCAGAAGCCCTGGCGCAGGCTGACGCGCGTTACAAGGCTTTCAGCGAGCGCATCATCCAACTGGCGCGCCACTTCGACGAAAAAGGTCTGCTCACCCTGTTGGAGCAGGGGATGGGAAACGCTGAGGCGAATGGCTCGTGAGTGCCGCCACGTTCCTCGCCGTAAACGGATGGCTTGCTGCGGCTGTTGGCCATGAGGAGCGGCTCAATGGATAAGGGGAGAGAGGAATGCAAACGCCGTTGGATTATACAAAATATACCTTGTTGATTGTGGACGATAATCCCACCAATCTTAGCGTGCTCTTCGACTACCTCTCCGGCTATGGCTTTCGCATTTTGGTGGCACAGGATGGTGAGACGGGCATCCGTCGCGCCCGGCAGGCCCATCCCGACCTGATTTTGCTGGATGTCATGCTGCCTGGCCTGAACGGCTTTGAGACCTGCGAACGGCTGAAAGCCGAGCAGGATACGCGCGACATTCCCATCATCTTTATGACCGCCCTGACCAGTACCGAGGACAAGGTGCGCGGTTTGCAGGCCGGCGCGGTGGATTACGTCACCAAGCCGATTCAACAGGAGGAGGTGCTGGCCCGCATCACCACGCATCTGCGCATCCGCGATCTCACCCAGAGCCTGCGCGACGCCAACACGCAAATCCTGCGCTTTAACCGCGAGCTGGAGGATAAAGTGCGCGAGCGTACCGCCGAGCTGCGCAAAGCCTACGAACAACTCGAACGCTTAGACCGCAAAAAGAGCGATCTCATCACCCTCATCTCCCACGAGCTGCGCACCCCGCTCACCATTTTCCTGGGCTATGCCCAAATCCTGCAACAAGCGGAAGAAGTGCAAAGTAACCGCTTCCTTTCCGAAATCGCGGAAAAAATCACCTCTAACGCCCAACGCCTGCAGGAGCTGATCCTGGCCATGCTGGAAGTTTCGCACCTTGATCAGGAATTTCTGCACCTTTCCCCCACGCCGGTGCACCTGGCGTTTATGCTGGTGCAACTCCAGGATGCGCTTGCCAACGTGTTGGAGCAACGCCACCTCACCCTGGAGCTATCCGGGCTGAATGACTTGCCCGCTATCGAAGCCGATTATGATGAGCTGCGCAAAGTCTTTGAGCACGTCATCGGCAACGCCATCAAATACACGCCCGACGGAGGGCGCATCAGCGTGAGCGGACGTGCGCTGCAGCAGGACGGCGAACCCTGGGTCGAAATTGTGGTCAGCGATACCGGCATCGGCATAGAGCCGGGTTCCCTGGAGCTTATTTTCACCAAGTTCTACACCACGGGCGAAATCAATCTCCACTCCACGAGCAAAACGCGCTTTAAAGGCGGCGGCCTGGGATTGGGCCTCACGTTAGCGCGCGGCATTATCACGGCGCACGGTGGACGCATCTGGGCCGAAAGCCCCGGCTACGACGAAGCAACCTGTCCCGGCAGTCAGTTCCACATCCTGTTACCCGTCCACTTCAAAGGGCGCGGGGCCGGATAGAGAACGCAACCAGAGAGGCCAATCATTACCCAAAAAACGCTTTACGGATATAATCATAGCGTCAGTTCATTTTCCTGAAGGAGGGTTCTATGAACGGTGGGTTTCTGGGTTCGTTAGTATGTTTCTTCAGCGCAGCCATCTTCATCCTGCTGGTGCTTGTAGCCTCAGCCATTCGTGTGGTGCAGGAATACGAACGCGGCGTCATTTTCCGTTTAGGCCGTCTGATTGGCGCTAAGGGGCCGGGCCTCTTTTTCCTCATTCCCTTCATTGACCGCATGGTGAAAGTGGACCTGCGCACGGTGACCATGGACGTGCCAGCACAGGAGTGCATCACCCACGATAACGTCACCGTCAAAGTCAACGCGGTGTGCTATTTCCGCGTGGTGCGCCCCACGGATGCCGTTGTGCAGGTGGAAGACTATCGCCGCGCGACCTCGCAGATTGCGCAGACCTCCCTGCGCAACGTCATCGGTCAGTCCGAGCTGGATGAGCTGCTTGCGCACCGGGAGAAAATCAACATGCAACTGCAGCAAATCATTGATGAGCAAACCGAACCCTGGGGCGTGAAAGTCAGCGTCGTCGAGGTCAAAGACGTGGAACTCCCGCAGACGATGCAGCGCGCCATGGCACGGCAGGCGGAAGCGGAACGCGAAAAGCGCGCCAAGATCATCCACGCCGATGGCGAACTGCAGGCTTCCAAGACCCTGGCCGAAGCGGCGGAAATCATCTCCGCCAACCCGTCCACCATGCAACTGCGTTACCTGCAGACCTTGACCGAAATCGCGGTCGAAAAGAACTCAACCATCATCTTCCCCGTCCCCATCGAGTTCTTGCAAGCCTTCCAGGGCCTGCTGCAGAAGAAGCAATAACTGCATTCCCAGCCCCCCGTGCTCTCCACGGGGGGCTTTTTTTTCGCCCCGCTACAACCGCTTGCGTCATCGCCCATCCGTGATAGACTAAGCCCCATCAAGTGAGGGAGCTATGCAAGCACTTTATCGAAAATGGCGGCCACAAACCTTTAGTGACGTTGTCGGTCAGGAAGCGATTGTACAGACGCTGCAGCAGGCCCTGCGCGGCGGGCACATCCATCACGCTTACCTGTTTGCCGGCCCACGCGGCACGGGCAAAACCACCCTGGCGCGCCTTGTTGCCAAGGCTGTCAACTGTCTCGCCGCACCGGAGCAACGCCCCTGTGGCGTCTGCGCCGCCTGTCAGGCCATCGCCAACGGCGAAGCCCTTGACCTCTACGAGATAGACGCGGCTTCTCACACCGGCGTGGACAACATCCGCGAAATCCTGGATAAAGTCGCCCTGCGTCCGGCCATGCTGCGCTACAAAGTCTACATCATAGACGAAGTGCACATGCTCTCCACCGCCGCCTTTAACGCGCTCCTCAAGACCCTGGAAGAACCGCCGGAGCACGTCATCTTCATCATGGCGACCACCGAAGCGCACAAAATCCCGGCCACCGTACTTTCGCGCTGTCAACGCTTCGAGTTCCGCCGTTTAGCCCTCACCCAAATCGTCGGGCGGATGCAGGCCATCTGTGCGGCGGAAGGCCTGGAAGCGGAGCCAGAAGCGCTCGACCTCATCGCGCGCGCCGCCACTGGCAGCCTGCGTGACGCGCTCACCCTGCTCGATCAGGCCAGCGCGCACGGCCACATCACCTTTGCCGTCGTGCGCGCCATGCTCGGCGCGGAACGTCGCGAAGTCGTGACCCAACTCGCGCAGGCCTGGGTGGAAGGCGACCTCAAAGCCGGGTTGGAGACCATCAACCGCGCGGTGGACGCGGGCGCCGACCCGCGACAGCTCGCGCGTCAACTCACCGACCTGCTGCGCGGCCTGCTCCTCATCCGCATGGGCGCGGGGGATACCTGGCAGGACATCAGCGCCGAGGAGCGCCCGCTCTACACCTCTTTAGCGCAACGCGCCGACCCGCAGCGCCTCACGCGCGCCATCCGCATCTTCAGTCAGGCCGCGGGCGAAACGCGCACCGCCTGGCATCCGCAACTGCCGTTAGAATTAGCTTTTGCGGAAGCGACGCTGGCTCAGCCCCAGGCTGCGCCCTTCGTGGAGAGTAGCCCGGCGTTTGCCCCCGCCCCGGTGATGAGCAGCGCCGCCGCACCCTCCCCCACCCGGCCTGCCCCCGCCGCGCCGGTACAGACCGCGCCCGCCGCCGGGATGGAGAGCAGCCGTTCCGAACCGTCCACCGTGCCCGGCTCGACCCGCACAGACGCACCGACGGCGCAAGGCGCCGCAGCGGAAGGCAGCATCTACGCGGAAGCGGTCACGCGCTGGAGCGAGCTTTTCGCCGCCATGCGCAAACTCGGCCCTCAGCTACAGGCGCTCTACCGTGACGCGCGCCCCTTAGGCAGCGAGCCGGGCATCGAGTTGGTCATCGGCTTCCGCTACCCTATCATTTGCCAGCGTGCCGCGCAAGAGGCAAACCGGCAAAAAGTCGAACAATTTATGAGCAGCTTTTTCGGGCGTCCTGTGCGCATCAAATGCGTGGAGCTGGAAAAGTGGCAGCCCACGACGCGCAGCGCGCCAACGCCTGCCCAACCCACACCCCGTCCGTCGGCGACCACCCCAACCACGCCACGTCCGCCGGCACCGACGGCGCGCCCTTCGTCCATGCCACCTGATCCCATGGATGATGAGGTTGTGCGCCGCGCCATGGATGAATTAGGCGCGGTGCCCGACAAACCGCTGTAAAAGGCCGCGCCGCCGATACCCATCGGGCTAAAAAACAAAGCGCCTTTTAAGGCAGGCTACCAGACAAACCCAAACTTTAGCAAGGAGGTACTTATGAAACGCAGTTTTGGTGGAGGCGGTGTCCGCGGGGGCATGAACCCCAACGACATGATGCGTCAACTCCAGCGCCTGCAGGAAGAAATGGGACGTGTGCAGGCAGAGACCGAAAAGGAGGAACTCAAGGTGTCCGCCGGCGGTGGCGCCATTGAAATCACCATCACCGGGGGCCTGGAAGTCAAGGCCATCAAGCTCGATCCGGAGCTGCTCAACCCGGACGACGTGGAGATGGTGCAGGACCTCATCCTCAGCGCCGTCAACGACGCCATCAAGAAGGCGCAGGCACTGATGGCGGAGCGCATGAGCGCGTTCACCGGCGGATTGGGCATCCCCGGCTTGATGTAGGCTATGGCGCAACCGACCGTTCCGGCTTCCATCCAGAACCTGATCGAGGCTTTCGCGGCGCTGCCGGGCATCGGGCCGAAGAGCGCATCGCGCCTCACCTTCTATCTGCTGCGCGGCCACACGGACGTGGCCCTGCAGTTGGCCGAGGCGCTGAACCATCTCGTCACCGACACCCATTTTTGCTCGCAGTGCTACAACGTGACGGATAGCGACCCGTGCGCCATCTGCGCCGATTCCAGCCGCGACGCGAGCACGATTTGTGTGGTGGAGGAGCCGATGGACGTGCTGGCCATCGAGCGGGTCGGCCATTATCGCGGCCTCTATCACGTGCTCCATGGCGCCCTTTCGCCCCTGGATCGCGTCTTCGCCGAAAATTTACGCATCGCAGAGCTGGAGGCGCGCCTGAAACGCGGCGGGGTCAAGGAAATCATCCTCGCCACCAACCCCACCGCGGAAGGCGACTACACCGCCGCCTACCTGCTCACGCGCCTCAAGCCTTACGGCGTACGCATCACGCGGCTGGGACGCGGCCTGCCCGTCGGGGGCGACCTGGAGTATGCGGACGAAGTCACTCTTTTACGCGCCTTAGAAGCGCGACAGGACCTGTAACATGAGCTTTTGGGATTTGGATTTTCAAAAGGGTTGGCGCGTGGGGCTGCTTTTAAACGTGCTCCTGCTGGGCGCCGCGGTGGGATTGTTGATTGGGGCCTTCGCAGTGCCGCTGAGCGCCCTGACGTATCTTTTAAGCCTGGCCGGTTGTGTGGCCCTGGCCGGCGCGGTCTATGTGGGCTACTGGCTGGCGCACAGCGTCCGCGCGGAGTACGGGCTGGATCGTAACGGCCTGCTCATTCATTGGGGCGGATACACGGAACTGATTCCGCTGCCGGCCATCACCGCCGTGGAGACGGAAACGCCCCTCACCCGGGTACGCGGCGTCCGCTGGCCCGGTTTGTATTTCGGCTGGGCACGCGATGCGCAGGGGCGCCCCGTGCGCTGTTTCACCACCGGCCTGCAAAATGCCCTTGTGCTGCGCACCGCCACCCACGCTTATGCCCTCACCCCACAGGACCGCGCGGGTTTCCTGGAGGGGCTGCAACAGCGCCTGGAGATGGGGCCAACGCAGGAGCTGGTGGCACAGCGGAGCCATCCGCGCTTTCTGGATTGGCGCTTCTGGCACGACCCGCTCGCCGTGGGCCTGTTCCTGGCCGGGGCGTTCCTGAGCCTGGCGCTTTCGGGATGGGTATTCATCACCTTCCCCCTCCTTCCGGCCACCCTGACGCTGCGCGCAGCGACGGAGACCGCCGCCGCGTTGACGCAGGCGAGCGTACAGCTCTTCCGCCTGCCGGCGGTGGGCGCGGTGGTCTGGACGCTGCACGCGCTCCTGGGCGTGCTTCTCTACCGGCGCGAGCGCACCGCAGCGCTGCTCCTCTGGGGCGTGAGCGTGGCCTTCGAGCTGGCCCTGTGGGGCGCCGTGGTGGTCATTGTGGTGCGGGCGGGATGAGTAACGGCGGCGCGGTTCCCTTTCGCCCTTGCCAGCCCGCGCCCCACGCCATCGGCGCGGGCTTCGCGCCCCGATTGGCCGTCTTCGATCTGGATGGAACCTTACTGGCCTCGCTGGAACAGGCCACCTGCTCGCCACGGGTGAAAGCCGCGCTGCAACGTGCCCTATCGCAGGGGGTGACGGTGACCCTCGCTTCCGGGCGCATGTTCCGCTCCTTGCAGCCTTTCGCGCTGGAGCTGGGCCTGACCGCGCCGCTGCTGTGCTATCAGGGGGCGTGGATTCAATCTCCCACGGCGCCGGAACCGCTCCTGCGCCGCACCCTCCCCCCGGATGTGGCACGCCGCGCCCTGACGCTGGCGGAGACGCGCGGCTGGCATGTGATGCTCTACGCCGGCGACTGGCTCTACCTGCGCGAGAAGCGCTTTGCGGACCGTTTCTACACCGAGTTGCTGGGCCACTACAGGCTCGTCCAGGATTGGGAGACGGTGTTGACGCGCGAGGCGGTGGATAAGGTGCTCTGCGTGGCAGAGGAGGCGCACATCCCCCACCTGATGGCGGAATTTTCCGCGCTCTTGCAAGGGGAAGCGGGGGTGGTACGTTCGCATCGCTACCTGATGGAGGTGATTCCGGCGGGCGTATCCAAGGGGCAGGCGGTGGCCTGGCTGGCACAGCACCTCGGCATCCCGCGCGAGCATGTGCTGGCGGTGGGCGATCAGGAAAACGACATCGAAATGTTGCGCTGGGCCGGCTGCGGCGTGGCGATGGGGAACGCGCCGGAGCAGGTCAAGGCCGTGGCGGATTGGGTCGCGCCGACGGTCGAAGAGGACGGTGCAGCCGTGGCGTTGGAGGCGTGGTTGACGGGGGAAAGATGAGCGCGGCGGTGCTTTCCATCCATAAGGCGGAAGCGGTGGCCCTGGCCCTGGAACGTTTGCGCGCGGGCGAGCTGGTCATCGTCCCCACGGATACGGTGTATGGCATCGCCTGCTGGCCCGATACGCGCGCCGTGGCCCGCCTCTACGCGGTGAAGCAGCGCGACCCGGAACCCGCGCTGCCGCTTCTTTTGAGCCGTGCCACGGTAGCGGATAAGGTGGCGCACCTTACCCCCGCAGCGCGGCGCTTGATGCTGGCCTTCTGGCCGGGACCGCTCACGATCATCGTTCCCGCGCGTCCGCTCCTGACGCGGCTGGGGCTGGGCGCTCATGTAGGCTTACGCCATCCCCAAACCCCCGCGCTCTGGCCCTTGCTGGAAGCCGCCGGGGGTTACCTTGTCGTGAGCAGCGCCAAGCGCAGCGGCGAACCGCCCGCCATCAACGCGGCGGAAGCGGCGGCTTCTCTGGGCGATGAGGTGGCGCTCATCCTCGATGGGGGGCCGGGGCATTACGGCATTCCGTCCACAATTGTGGATGGCACGCAGGAGCCGCCCACCATCCTGCGGCGCGGCAACATCGCAGAACACGATATCCTCAAGGTTTTGAAACAGGACTGACGCCCCTCTGGCCGGTTGGCGCTTCAGCGTGCCGGCTTTCGCTTTCCCAATCCACGCATGCCCACAACTGCCTGCCATCCCATAGCGGAGCCGTCGTTGCACTCGCCGCTGATGCGTTTTCAGCCGGGGATCTGCGTGAGCAAAGGCAGGTGGACAAAAGCAGGGCAGACGAAGGCAACGCCCTCGCCTGCCCTGAGGAGGGAAGTCATGCCTCATTCCCGCAAAAAATCGCTTAGCGCCTCCTGCCAGGGACGCAGACGGATGCCCAACGCGGCAGCAGCCGTGTTGGCTAGGGGGGCGTAGCGCGGCGGCGTGCTGGCGCGGACGAACGTTTCCGCTTTGATGGGCGTCACGGGGATGTGTCCCCGTCCGCTCTGGCGCAGGATTTCGCAGGCGAACTCGTAGCGCGAGACGATGCCTTCATTGACCAGGTGATAGATGCCGTAAGCGTGAGTGTCCATGAGGCGCACCAGAGCCTCGGCCAGGTCACGGGTGAAGGTGGGCGAGCCGACCTCGTCCTCCACTACCTGCAAGGCGCCGCGCTCATCCGCCAGTTGCTGGATGCGATGTGGAAAGTTACGTCCACCAGGGCCGTAAAGCCAGGCCGTGCGCACAATCATAAAGCGCCGGGTGAGGTGCTGCACATACCACTCCCCGGCCAGCTTGGAACGGCCATACGGGTTGATCGGCTGTGGCGCATCCCATTCCGTGTAGGGCGCGGAGGCTGTGCCGGGGAAAACCTCGTTGGTGCTGATGTAGATCAGCTCAGCGTCCAGGTCTGCAGCGCACAGGGCGACGTTTTGCGTTCCCATGCCGTTGACGCGGTAAGCCTGCTGCGGGTCGCGCGCGCAGCCGTCCACATCCGTCCATGCGGCGGCGTGAAGGATCACGTGTGGACGGAAGGCCCGCAGGGTCGCCCGCAGCCCCGCCCCGTCGGTGACATCATGTTCTGGCACGTCCAGGCCAAGCAGTTCATGCTGGCCTTCGAGCAGGCTCCACAAAGCCCGCCCTAACTGTCCTTTAGCTCCGGTCATTGCGATGCGCATAGCGTGAACTCCTTAGCCAATGTCCTGGACATCTTGAAGACTTCCCGATCCCGATATCCCACCCTGTCCCTTCATGTTCTCCCTCTCCATCCGCTTCTTCGACTCCAACTTTCGGCTACTTGCTCCCCGCCACCGGCTTCCAGGCTCCAGCTACCTGTTCCCTGCTTCCAGCTTCCAGTTGCTACCTTGCGTTCCCCACCATCCCCGCCTCGCGCGCCAGACGCACGCCAAGGCGCAGGAGCACGTAGAGCTGCTGAATCAGCAGCGTGGCCAGCCACCAGCGGAAGGGCAGCCTATCCATCACAAGCCGATAAGCCCATCCCAGCAGAGCGTAGAGCGCCACACTGCCCAAAAGTAGCTGCGCGATGTCCAGCGCGTGAGCTTTCACCACCTGTGCGGTCAGGCGAATCCAGCTCCCCACCTGACGCACCTCACGGACCACCGCCGTCACGCGCATCAGTTCCACCCACGAGGCGATGCCACCCGCCAGGAGCCAGCCCAGGCCACGCACCACCTGCGCCGTGACCGGCAAACGTCCGCTCAGCCCATAAGCCACGCCCAGGCCCGCCACCAGCGCCAGCCCCGCCAGGATGACGCCCACGGAATTGAGCACCAAAAACGGCCCAAACCAGCGCTTACACCCCGCCCAGAACTCGCGCCACGTCACAGGCTGCGCTGCGGCGTAACTCGTCAGCGTGCCTCCTTCCAGAAACACCCACACCAGCCCAAACAACGGCCAGACGAGCAACACACCGCATATCCCCAACAAGCCGCCCAACACAGGCGTACCGATATCCGGCGTTGGGATGTCCAGGTTGGCTTTCAGCAGCGGGCCGAGCAGCAGATCCGTCACGAAGTCCAGCCGGCGCGTCGCCAGGGCGGTGTTGAACAGCGGCAAACGCACCAACGGCAACAAGGTCAGCGCCAGCAGCGGCCCGACCAGCGCCGCGGGCAGGCTCACCAGGCCGTACACCAGCAGCCACGCGCGCGGACGACGCCACGCGCGCGTCACCCCCTCGCGCCACGTCACCACGCCGCACCTCCCCAAAAGTTCAAATTTTTCAGGCCATACATCCATCGCGCGGCCAGGCTCAGCCAGGTAGCCCAATCCACCCCTGACCGCGCCCCGTTATTGGCAACGTTCAGCTCTACGTACAGGGTCGGGTTGGAGTTGATGATGACCTCACGCCATGGCGTGGCGGGCTGTCTCAGGGTCAGGGACTGCCGGTCACAGGGCCATAGGAAGGATTCGCGCCCCTGTCCGTTGACCAGTTCCACCTGCAACGGGAAACACACCTCGCCCGCGCGTTCCAGCTCGATCATCTCCCGATCGAGGCGACACACGAAGGCATCCATCCATCCCGTGCCTTCGACGAGCTGCGCGAAAAAGGCTCCCGCCTGCGCCTCACCGAGCGTCTCCGCCATGAGCGCGCGCACATCCTCCGCGCGGGGATGCGTGAAAGCGTGGCGCGCGAAATAGGCCTGCATGAAGCTCAGCATCGCTTCCTTCCCCACCACCTGCTCCAGGGTATAGAGCGCCACAGCGGGTTTGGAATAGGTGGCAATGCCATAGCCCATAGCGTCGAAATCCCACGCCTTCCCGGCCATGGGGACCTGTGGCTGCTGCTGATACTCTATGCGCCGCATGGCCGCATAAGAGAAGCGCCAACCGCCACAATCCATCCCATCCAGCCCCAGCTCAGCCATGGCGTGGACTGTGCTGTAATCCGTGAATCCTTCATCCAGCCAGGGTTCTTCCGCCTCGTTGGTAGCGACGACGCTCTGCCACCACTGATGCGCCAGCTCGTGAATCGCCTCAACCGCGCCCATGTGGATGCAGGCCGGCTCGTTGCCGTTCAGCGCGCCCACGGTAAAGAGCATGGGATACTCCATGCCACCCGCACCACCCGCATCCGGTGGCACAAACAGCACCGTGAGGGTGCGATAAACACCCTTCCCGTAGAGGCCAAAATCGCGTTCGTACACGCCCAGCGCCTGTTCCACCACCGGTATCAGGCGCTTGACCATGGCGCGGCTTGCCGGAATGTAGGCGTAACGCAGGGTGAGAGGCGCGGGAGTGTTTGAATCGCGATAGGCACGCTCCACCACGCGCAGGTGCGGCGAGGCCGCCCAGGCAAAATCAATGACGTGCTGCGCAACCCAGTGATGCGTCAGCGAGCCATCCGCGTTGCGTTGCGGCGGCGCGGCTTTGTCCCCCGTGGCGACGAGTACCCATCGTTTGGGCAAAGTCAGCCAGACCTCGTAGGAGCCAAAATCCGCAAAAAACTCGCTGTTGGCATGGAAGGGATAAGCGTTCCAGCCCGTATCCTGCCAGACGCCGGGTTTGGGAAACCACTGTCCGGCCATGAGGAAGTCGCCGTTCTGCGCCCAACCGGTGCGCGCAAAAACGCGCGGCATCTGCGCCGTGAACGCGGTGACCAGCGTGAAGCTCTCGCCCGGGGCGACCGGCTCCGGCAACTCCGCGCGCACCAGCGTCGCGTCGGCATCCACGGGGGTGAAGTTCAGCGGACCGTAGCCGACCAGATGCGCGGCGTCGAGGGTGATGCTGCCGGGATGTTGCGCATCGTAAGCAAAGCCGCGATGCATCGGCCCGGCCTCCTGCATCCATACCGTCTGCTCGTTCTGGAAGGCGTTGAGATAGAGGTGCAACACCACATCCGGAATTGGCGTGCTGGTGACGTTGCGGTAAGTGACGGTAAGGGTGCCGCTGATGCGAAAGGTCGCCGGGTCGTAGCGCGCGACAATCGTGTAAGTGGTGACATCTGGTGGACCATAGCTGGGGAATTGCGGGATAAGCAAGGGCTTCGGCGGTGGGGGAAAGACAAAAACATCCCACACCACCGCCCCAACGATGACCAGAAGCAGCGTCAGCAGAGCTGCCAGAGCAAGCAGGATGGATGCACGCCCTGTGGAGCGCATCGTGCCGTTACCCCAGTTTTGCGCCGCAACTGGTGCAATAGGTCACCCCCTCATACAGCTCAGCGGAGCATTCCGGACAGACGCGCAGGTCCAGGGGCTGTTCGCTCATGGGGGTTGGGGCGCTTTCGCTTTCCGGTGCGGGAGCCGGGGGCAGCTCGGCTTCCGTGGCGGCGCGGAGCCGGGCGATGGCCGCCTCCTTATCGGCGATTTCGTCGCGCAAAGCAAGCAGATGTTGTTCCAGAGCGGTGATGTCCGGTAAGAGGCTTTCCACTTCGGGGAGATGCAGCTCACCGCGGCGCATCCGCTCCAGCACCTTATGGCCCAGTTCAAGGACGTGGGTTTCGATGTGGCCTTCGACTTCGGCCAGTTGCCGCTCCAGAGCTTCGATCTGCGCCTGAATGGTGGCGATGCGCGTTTCCAGCTCCGTGGCATCGGCATCAGGCCCCAGATTGCGGCTGAGTTGTTTGCTGTATTCGTCAAGCATGGACATGGGTCACCTCCATAAAACACGTTGAAAGAAAGGGTAAGATCAGGTCACATGTTTCTCATGCCAACACGTGTTTGCCGGCCAGGTAATCCAAAACCGCGCGCAGGGCATCCGCAAAAGCTTCGCGCTCGTAGCGCGCCATGGCCGGGTTGACACAGTGCAGGATATGCGCATCCGCGCCCTGCTCTTGCCGTTCAATCGCCGCGTCCAGCTCCTGAAGGGAGACGCCCATGCGCGCGGCAAAGACCTGCGCCGTTTCCACCTGAGCCGGGTCGCGCAACTGTACCACCAGCCAGTCCCGCCAGCGCGCGAGCATGGCATCCTCCACAAAGGGGAGCCACTGCTGCGGTTGGACAAGGGCCAAAAGGTCAGGCAGGTCGGGCCAGGTTTGCAGGCGCCGCTGAGCGGCACGGTCCAGGCGCACGCGCAGCGCGTTGTGGTGCAGGGCGCGCTGCAGCCGGTCGGACCAGAGGCCGCTTTCCAGGTAGCAGGGGATGTACACCTTCCACGCCCAGACCTCATCCCAGCTCAGGTGCGCGATGTAGCCAGCGATAAAAGCGATGTGCTCCGGCGTCAGGCGGGAAAGATCACGCAAGGCGGGGTAACGTTCGAGCATGGCCTGCGCCGCACGCGGATGGCCGGTGGGGGGAAAGACGTAGAAATGCGTCTCGTGACGCGGCTGTCCGCTCACGCTCTGCACATCGCCGGCGGTGTGGCCCAGGGCAAACGCGCCCGCGTGCGCACGCAGCAGCTCCGGCAGCGCGGGGTGCTGCAGCATATCCCAGGCATAGGTGAGATGCTGAAATGGCGTCGGCATGACTTCATTGTAGCGAGAGTTGAGGAAGCGTCAAGAGGCGCAAGGCGTCAAAGCGTGGCGCAACGCGCCCGGCGCTGCACCTGCTCGCTGGTAAACCGGCAAGCTATGGCTACGAAGGCGGCCAGGGCCGCTTCAGTGAGGTTTGCAACCCTGACACGGGGATAAATCCACGTGCGGGCCTGAGCACAGCGGGTTACCCCCAGGCGAAGCGACAGAGGCAGAGGACCGAACTTAATCGGCTTCCAGCTTCCAGTTTCCAGTATCCAGCTTCCCACATCCAGCACTCCCTTGCCGCAACGCGGAGGCGTGTTACAATGGGGAACGCACGGAACGCCTATGCACATCCGCAGTTTGAGTTTGCGTCAATTTCGCCTTTACGCCCGGCTGGAGCTGGATTTGCCCGCCGGGCCGTTACTGCTTGTTGGCGCCAACGCGCAGGGCAAGACCAGCCTGCTGGAGGCGATTGCGGTGCTGGCTTTGGGCCATTCGCCGCTCACCGCCACCGATCAGCAATTAATTCATTTCGCCGCCTTGCAGAACGGCCTGCCCTTCGCCCACGTGGAAGGGGAAGTCGCTTACCGCAAGCGCCGCGAGCAGATTTCCGTTATCATCGAACGCAAGGGGCTGAACAACGGCAGCGCGCGCCTCGTCAAGAGCATTCAGCTTGACCGGCGCCCCATCCGCCGCGCGGATCTGGCCGGTCACCTGAACGTGGTCTTCATCACCGCCGAGGATGTAGCGCTGGTTAGCGGTGCGCCCGCGCTGCGCCGCCATTACCTCGACGACTTGTTGGGTCAGGTGCAGCCAGATTACGTCCTGGCCTTAGAGGGATACCGCACCGCCCTCGCGCAGCGCAACGCTTTACTGCGCTATCTGCGCGAATCCGGCGGGGATGTGAGTCAGCTCGATCCGCTCGAAGAGGCGCTGGCGCGGCACGGGGTGAAGCTTTCCCTGGCACGGCGCGCGGTGCTGTATCATCTTTCGCGCGCCGCGGATCAGCTCCATCACGAGCTGACGGGCGGTGAGGCGTGGCTCCAGATCAGCTATCAGCCGCATTTCGACCCGCTGCGTCCCCCCGCGGCTGTTTATCAGCCCAGCCTGCTGTGGGACGAGGTGCCACAGCCGCCCCTTGACGAAGCGGGATTGGTGGACGCCTTCCGCACGGCCCTGCATCAAAACCGGCGGCGCGAGATTCAGGCGGGCAACACGCTGATGGGACCGCATCGAGATGAAATCCGCTTCATCTCCCGCGATGTGGACCTGGGCCTTTACGGTTCGCGCGGACAGCAGCGCACGGCCATGCTCGCGCTGCGCCTGGCTGAGATGCGCTGGCTGGAGCAGGTGACGGGCGAGAAGCCGGTGTTGCTGCTCGATGAGGCGCTCGCGGAGCTGGATCGCACGCGCCGCACCTACCTGATGGCGCAGTTGGCGCACGTCGAACAGGCCATTCTGGCCACCACCGACGCCGAAGCTGTGCCCGCCGACGCCCGCCGGACCATGCAGGTTTTTGAGGTTCGTGAGGGTATCGTGCGGGAAACGAGCAGCGCGTAAGGCGCATGACTCCCTGCCGTTAGCGAGAACGCGGCTCCGCGCGTTGGTCATCATGTGAAAAGAGTAGAAAGCGAGGATAGGGCACAAAGCGGACCTGGGTCGCGCCCCTATCAAAGCGTTAAATCTATGGAAGAAGCGACACGCATCGAGATCACGCCATCGGATACACGGGATACGATTCGCGGGATGTTGCGCGAAGCGCACGGCCCCGTGCTCTTCATCCTGCCCTGGGAGGTGAGCCGCGGCTGGGACCGTCCGCTGGATTACACGCTGCTGGCACGGGAAGCGGCGCGCCGTCACCTGCCGGTAGCGTGGGTGATCCCTGATCCGCAACGGCGTGAGCTGGCGCGCGCTGCGGGCCTCATCACCTTTGCCGATGAGCCGGAAGCCCCACACTACGCTGTGCCGCCGTATCCCCGCCCTGCCGCGCCGCCGCCCCGTCCCTGGTGGGCTGAGGATCCGCTACCGCGTCGCCGTCCTGCCCTGCGGCCTTCCTGGTGGGCCGTGGTGAGCGAGTTGCTGCTCCTGTTGGGCTGCCTCGGTGCCCTCGCCGCCGTCCTGGCGGTGACGGTGCCCACGGCGCGCATCACCTTAACGCCGCAGCGCGTGCAGGTCAGCGCGCGCGTGCCGGTCTCCCTGGCGCTGGATGCCTCCGTGACGCAGGTGGATTTGGAGCGCCGTCTCGTGCCCACGCGCCGCATCGGCGTGGAGGCGGAGGGCAGTGCCGCTATCCCCACCACCGGCGTGAGTTATGTGGATGCGGGCCACGCCAGGGGCAACGTGTACCTCGTCAACCTGCTGGAGCAGGAAACCGTTGTCCCCGCGGGGACGACGGTGCGCGCCACGGCAAGCAGTCAACCGGTGCGCTTCCAGACCCTGCGCACGGTCACGCTGCCACCGCAAGGCGAGGCGCAGGTCGCCATCGAAGCGCTCGACGCAGGGCCGCAGGGGAACGTCGGGCCGTATCAGATCAATCAAGTCGAAGGGCCTTTAGCTTTTGCGGTGCACGTCTTCAACGAAGGCGCCACGCGGGGCGGCACGCGCGAGGCCGTGCCGACGGTGACGCGCGCCGACCGCGAACGCGCCTGGCAGGCCGCTGCTCAGGTGGCGCTGGAGCAGGCCTATCAATCCCTGCAGGAGCTGCTCGAAGCGGATGAGTTCCTGCCACGACACTCCCTCATCGTGCAGGCCGCGCCCAAGGTGGATTACAGCCATCTGGTGGATGAGGCGTCGCCGACGCTGAGCCTCGATTTGCGCCTGCTGGTCACAGGGCAGGCGGTGCGCGCACGGGATGTGCAGATGGTAGCCTATCAAGCCCTGTTGCAGCGCCTCCCACCCGGCTACCGTCTCATCGAAGTCCAGTTCGAGACGAGCGACCTGGTGGAAGAGGACATCGGTACCGGCCCGCTCACGTTTTACGTGACGGCCTACGGCACAGGGCAGGCGGACATCGCGCCGGACACGGTTTGGGAGCTGGTGCGCGGCCAGCCGGTGGAGGTAGCGCGCGACCTGCTGGTGCGCCGGCTACCGCTCGTCAGCGCGCCGGACATCAGCGTCACGCCGGCGTGGTTCCCCAACGTGCCGCTATGGCGCGCGCGCGTTAAGCTTATTATTGGAGGAGGGCCGTAAGTGGCGCGCATCCTGGCGTTGGATTTAGGCAATCGCATTGGCGTGGCGGTGAGCGACGCGCGCGGCGTGCTGGCTCGCCCGTTGCTCGTCTTCAAGCGCAGCTCGCGCGCGGCGGATTTTGCGCGCATCGCACAACTTGTGGCCGAGCATCAGGTGGAGAAGGTCGTCGTGGGTCTGCCCCGCAACATGGATGGGAGCGAGGGCACGCAGGCGGCCTGGGTGCGCGATTACAGCACCGCCCTGGCGCAAACCCTCCCCGTGCCGGTAGAGTTGTGGGATGAACGCCTCACCACGGTCGAAGCGGAAGACATTTTCCACGCGCAGGGGAAGCGGGTCGAACGCGAGCGCATAGACGCGGTTGCCGCGGCGGTGATTTTGCAGAGCTACCTGGATGCGCACGCACCGCGTCCCGAACCCGAATCGGTTGGATTGTAGGGGCACGCCTTGCACGTGCCCGCGGGCGACCCCGCGGTTTGGATGGAATCGCATGAATACCGTCCCACGAAACGATGCTTAGAAGGAAGGCTATGCAAAGCAACATGGTACATCATCGCCAGGGTTGGATGGTTCCCCCTGTGGCGCGACGGCGCTGGGGGATGGTGCTGCTGTTGAGCCTGTGCCTGAGCCTGATGCTGGGCTGTTCGGCGGAGTCGCTCTACCTCACCTGGTATCTGGAAAGCCACGCGCAGGACCTGGAAACGCCTGCCGGTACGGATCCGACCCCCGTCGAGTTCGAGGTGACGCCGGGGATGGGGGTGAGCGAGATTGCCATGGCCCTCTCAGCGCGCGGCCTCATCCGTGATGAGGAGCTGTTCCGCCGTTACGTGCAATCGCGCGGCTGGGATACTGCCCTGCAGGCCGGGACCTACTCGCTGCAAGCGACGATGACCATCCCGGAAATCGCCCTCATCCTGGCCGAAGGGAAGGTGGCCGAAAACACCCTGACCATTCCCGAAGGGAAACGTCTGGAAGAAGTGGCGGCGCTGGTCGAGACGCAGACGGGCATCCCCGCCGCGGAGTGGCTGGCCTTTGCACGCAGCGAATGGCGCGCATCCGATTTGATGACGCGCTATGCGTTCCTTTCCGCCCTGCCGCAGGACGCCACGCTGGAAGGGTACCTCTTCCCCGAAACCTACCGCGTGCCGCAACACGCGACCCCTTACGATGTGGTGAGCCGGATGCTGGCGTTGTTCGACGCGCGCGTGACGCCGGAGCTGCGCGCAGGTTTCACGGCGCAGGGTCTCACCCTGCACGAGGCGGTGACTTTAGCCTCTATCGTGGAGCGCGAGGCGGTGTTGGATGCCGAACGTCCCCTGATTGCGAGCGTCTATTACAACCGCTTGCGCGCCGGCTGGACGCTTTCCGCCTGCCCGACGGTGCAGTACGCCCTGGGCTACCGCGAGGACGAAGGGACGTGGTGGAAGCGGGTGCTGTACTACTCCGACCTGGAGGTGGACTCGCCCTACAACACATACCGCCATGTGGGCCTGCCGCCGGGGCCGATTGCCTCGCCGGGGCTGGCAAGTCTGCGCGCGGTGGCGCAACCGGCCACGTCGGATTTCTTCTTTTTCATGGTGGAATGCGAAAAGTCGGATGGAAGCCATGTCTTCGCGCGCACGGAGGAGGAACATATGGCCAATTTCGCGCGCTGCGGAGGCGTCATCAGCTCACCGTAGCCGCCCATCCCCAAAATAAACCAAATTATCCCAAATTAAATTTGGGATATTGTTTTAAAGGACGCCGTGCAGCCGGTTCAAATCTATCCGGCCCGCCGGAACCACCCGCACTGCGGTGACCGCAGAAAGGGCGCCCGTCCCCTGAGCGGCGAATGAGGATGGCCCGAAAATGCGGATGATGGCCGCCGCTTGAGGGGGTCATCATCCGCTGCTTGATTTCATCACAGGAGGTAATCATGCGCTCACGGTATCGCTGGTTTGTGGTTGGCGTCTTTTTTGTCTTCATGCTCCTGCATCAGGCGGATAAGCTTCTCATCGGGCCGCTCACGACCTCCATCATGGAGACGTTCCACCTCACGCGCACGCAGATGGGGGCGATTTCAACCGGTGCGCTCATCGTGGGGGCCATCTGTTACCCCCTCTGGGGCTATCTCTACGATCGCTACGCGCGCGCCAAACTGCTTGCGCTGGCCTCTTTTATCTGGGGTTCGACCACCTGGCTTTCCGCCATCGCGCCGACCTATCCCACGTTTCTCGCCACGCGCGCGACCACCGGCATTGACGATTCGAGCTATCCGGGATTGTACAGCCTCATTTCGGATTACTTCGGCCCTCAACAGCGCGGACGGGTCATCGGCCTGTTACAGGTCGCCATGCCTGTCGGTTATCTGTTGGGGATGATGTTGGCGCTTACCCTGCGCGACACGCTGGGCTGGCGAGGGGTGTTCTACCTCACGGGGAGCATTGGCGTTCTGCTCTCGCTGGTCATCTACTTTTTCGTGCGCGAAGCGCCGCGCGGACAGAGTGAGCCGGAATTGAGCGACCTGGGCGCAGAGTTGACGCACTACCGCTTCGAGTGGTCCATCGCGCGCGGCCTCTTCGCCAAGCCGACGTTGCGCCCGCTCTTTATCCAGGGTTTCCTGGGCGTTTTCCCGTGGAACGTCATCACCTACTGGACCTTCAACTACCTGGAGACGGAACGGGGCTATGATGAGGGCCGCATCATGGTGACGATGGTGGCGGCAGTACTGGCGATGGCGCTGGGCAACCCCATCGCCGGCCTCGCGGGCGATCTGGCCTTCAAGCGCACGCCGCGCGGACGGGTGATGGTGGCGACGACAGGCGTGCTGCTCGGCGCGGTGCTCCTCGCCCTCGCGCTCAACGTGCCGGTAGAGCAGACCACGCTTTTCGGCGTGTTGCTCACGCTCACCGCTTTCTTCATGCCCTTCGCCGCCTCCAACGTGGTGGCGACCGTCTACGACGTGACCCTGCCGGAAGTGCGCAGCACGGCGCTCTCGGTTCAGTACTTCATCGAGTCCGCCGGCGCGGCCTTAGCCCCGCTCCTGGCCGGCATCATTGCCGATCAGACCTCGCTCAAGACGGCCTTTCTGGTCATCTGCATCAGTGCGTGGCTGATTTGCGCGCTGTTCTTCTCGCTCGTCGCGTTCCGTGTGCCGGGGGACGTAGCCATCCTGCGCGCGCAGTTGCGTGAGCGCGCCGCGCGGGAAAAGCACGCGCTCGCGTAAAAAGCCGTCAGAGCGAAAACCAGGGACGCGGCACATCCCTGGCCATGCCGTGCCAACATCAAGAGAGGTGAGCCATCCGCTCACCTCTCACGCGTCTCAGGGCTGCACGGTGGTCACAAACACGCGCTGCCCGTTCTCAATGCGCATGATCACCACGGGCTTGACGGGGTCCCCGCCCTGCGTGTAGCTAATCGTGCCTGTGACACCGTTGAACCCGCGCAGGTTCTGCAGACCGCGCGCAATCGCTTCGGGAGAGGCCTCCCCTTCCGCGCGCAGCGCCGCCACGATGAGCTGCAGCGCGTCGTAACTCAAAGCGGCGGTAGGATTGGGCAGCTCGCCATACGTTTCCTGATACGCACGCACAAAGGCCTGCGAAGTCGGGGTATCCAGGCCGGGGAACCAGTGAGTGGAGTAATACGCCCCTTCAAGCTCCGGCAGTGAAGTGTCTATTGCATCCCACGCATCTCCCCCCGCGAAAACTGCCTCGATGCCTGCCGCGCGTGCCTGCTGCACCTGCACCTGCACCCGGTCGGGATAATCGGGCAGGAAAAGGAATTGCATATTGCGCGAGGTAAACGCTCCCATGAGAGCCTCGTAATCGCTTACATCGCCGGTGTAAGTCTGCTCGACCAACACCCGTCCGCCTGCGGCTTCGAAATACTGTTTGAAGCTTCCAGCCAGCGCCTGATTGTAGGCATCGGAAACATCATAGAGGAGACCGGCGTAATTATACCCCTTCGTCACGCGCAAGAAGCGCGCCAGAGCCTGCCCCTGTGTTTCGTCAGTGAAGCACGCGCGGAAAACATACTGTCGTTCCCGGGTCACCGCTGGACTGGTTGCGACCGGTGCCACAAGGGGCACATGCGCATTTTCCGCTACCTGCCCTGCGGCCGTCGCCGCTCCGCTGTAGAGCGGTCCAATAATGGCCACCACATTCTGCTGATTGATGAGGCGGGTTGCCGCAGCCGCAGCCTCTTGAGGGGAGTCCTTATCATCTTCCATCACCAGCGTAATGCGGTAGCGCCGTCCGCCCACATCCACACCGCCCTCGGCATTGATCTGTTTGGCTGCCAGCGCCAGAGCGTTATTCATCCATTTCCCATCGCTGGAAAAGCCCGGCTCCGTCATCATGCTGATCACGCCAATGCGGATTTCAGCCGGAGCGGGTGTGGTCGGCGTCCCACAAGCCGCCAGAAAGCCCAACACCACCACCCCTATGACCAGCTTGCGCAAGTTCATCATCACCTCCTCTGAACCAACCCCGGCCCGTTTTTCACAATCAAGGCTACAAGTCAAGCTTACCCCATTATACAACAGGAATGAGGGCCGTGCGTATCTGTCACGTGATAGATAGCCTTCCCGTGGGTAGTTAAAAGCCGGCGCCCCCTGAAGACGGGGAAAAAGCGTCGCTCCAATCCGGATGAGGGTCTAAAAAAAAGCGCCGTCTCTTTCCTGAGACGGCGCTGATGAGTCAGGCCCGCTGTGCCGTGTGCCGACGGTTTTGACCCTGCTCTCGCAGGTGGGGACCTGCCCGAAGCATCCGCTTTGCCTGAAGGCTACTGCTTCCGCTTCCTTGGGACTCCGGTCCCCTTAAGATAAAGTGTTGGCTCAAAACCCCATCCCGGCATCACGCACACAGCAGGGATGAACGTATCATACCATAATTCCCCTGGATGACAAGCTCAAGCCTCAAAATGCGCCAGCACGGTGCGCATCACACGCAACCAGTTGCCGCTGAGAATGGCCTCAACATCGGCAGGCGCATAGCCGCGCGCCGTGAGCCTATCCGCCAGCTTCGGCAAATCGGCTGCGGAATCCAGCCCCTCCGGCACGGCTTCCCGTCCAAAGCCACCGTCCATATCGGAGCCCAATCCCACATGGCGCGCTGACCCCACGACCTGACACACATGGTCAATGGCCTGCACCACCCGCTCCAGCGAAACGCGCGGCATCGGCTCGCGCCAGGCCGGCTCCAGCATGGTGTTATAGGGGACGATGCCCACCACCCCATCCCGCTCGGCCAGACGCCGAATCACATCATCGCTGATGAGCCGCGGCGAATCGGGCACGAAGGCGCGCGGATTGGCGTGCGTGGCCACCACCGGACCGGGGTACAGGTCCAACGCCTCGTACACGTTCGTCATCCACAAATGACTCACATCCAGCATCAGGTTATAGCCGCTCATCCGCAACAACAAGCGCTTACCTTCATCGGTCAGAGGGCCGGGATAAGCGTTGCCACCCGCGTAATGCGAGCCGGAAGCCCAGGCCAGGGTAATTCCGCGCAACCCGCGCGCCACCCACGCATCCAGCTCCTCCGGTGTGCGGATGGGATCCGCGCCTTCCATCACCACAAACAACCCCAGGGTGGGATGTCCCTCACGCCACGCCTGCAGCACCGCCTCTAAATCCGCGGCGGTGCGCAACACCCTTGCCAACGCGCGCTCAGCAAGCTGATGATAGTAATCAAGCTGTGCCGATGCCTGCGCATGGGCTTCATCAAAATTATGATAAACCTGAGGCTCGTGGCTCCAGGTACGCCATGCCGGAGCGACGAACAAACTCGCTCCCACCACCGCCACGCGCCCTTCCAACAATGTGGGCAGTGAAGCCATACACGTCCCTGCCCCCTTGCCGGGAGGCGGCGTCACCTGCTCGCGCGCGCGAATCTCCGCCACCGGCAGCAGTAAATCGCGCCCCAAGACGACGGCGTTATAAGCTAAATCCATATGGCCATCCACAATGATCATGTCCGATTCTCCAAAGGCAAAGTCCGCCGTCTCGTTCTCTCTTCCCTTGAAACAGGCCTCATGCCTCCTCACCACGCAAGGGACGCTTGGCCGGCATCCCCACGCGGCGCGGATATTTCGGCGGCGTCGGCGCCACCTTATCCAGCACCACCAGATAGCGCGCCTCGACTTGCGGCAGGCTCACCGGCAGAAGCGTGCGCAACTTTCCCCCCAACACCGTGATGGCAGCGAGCGCGGCCTGCGTCTCCGCGGCAGCCTGCTCGCCCTTCTGCGCCAGTACCCAACCGCCCACGCGCGCCAGAGGCAAAACATATTCGGCCAGCACGGGCATTTCCGCCACGGCGCGCGCCAGCACGCCGTCGTACTGCTCGCGATGCGCCGGATCCTGCCCCAGCTCCTCGGCGCGTGCGTGCAAAACCGTCACCCCTGTCAGGCCCAGCTCATCCACCATCGCGCGCAGGAAAAAGGTCTTTTTGAGCGTGGCCTCCACCAGCGTGAGCTGCAGCTCCGGACAGACAATTTTAAGGGGCAGGCCAGGGAAACCCGCGCCGGTGCCCACATCCACCACGCGCAACCCGGCACGCCACACATCAGCGGGGAAGGCGCTCAGACACGAAAGCGAATCCAAAAAATGCAGGATTTGGATGCCTTCAGGGGTGGTGATGGCCGTGAGATTAAAGCGTGTGTTCCACTCCAACAGCGCAGCCTGATAATGCGCAAAAGCGCGCACCTGTGCCGCGGTCAAGTCCAGGCCCAGTTGACGGGCCCCCTGCACCAGCACATCCATGGCTTAACTCCCGCGTTTTTGCGCCACGCGCGCCATGAAGCGCTCCCAATCAATGATAAAGCGCTCATGCTCACCCTCGCCGATTTTCTCGCGCTCATCCCACGCCTCGACGCGGAAGCGCAGACGGCGTCCGTCCACTTCCAGCAGCTCGGCGCAGGCGCGCACCTGCATCCCCACCGGTGTCGCCGCCAGATGGCGCACCTGCACCAGCGTCCCCACCGTGCTCTGCCCCTCCTTGAGATAAGGCTGCACGGCCTCCTTGGCCGCGCTTTCGAGCAGCGCCACCAGATGCGGCGTGCTCAACACGGGGACAAGGCCGCTGCCATAGGCCGCGGCAGTGTGCTGTTCCTCCACCACCAGAGTGATTTCGCCTTTCAAACCCGGTTCCAGGGCCATCACGTCCTCCTCAAAAAATCAAATCTTCTATCAGCCTTAGCCTATCCGTGCCCTACGGTTATGGCCAACAGCAGGGCTAACAGGGCTAAGAGGATGAGGGCCAGCGCCAGCCAGCGCGCCACGTCCGCCCCGCGCACCTGCAAGCCGTGGCGCTGATGGACCGCGCGTCCGCTTGCTAAAGGCGCCTCATCATCCGGGCGCACCCCCCGGACGTGTTGCAGCCACCAGGCACGCGCGCAAAAGGTGTACTGCCCCACCTCCGACGCGCGCACCCAGGTCTGTTGCGCATCAGGCTTCATGCGCCGTCTCTGCCCGCGTCAGGGCATCGAGCAAGCGTTGCGCCTGCAAGCTGTTGGTGAGGTCGCCGCGCGTGCGTTCCAACACCGCGCGGAACTGATCCACACGCCGCCGCAGGCCACCGGTAATCGCGTCGGGGTAATCAAACGTGATGAGCACATCGTACACCGCGTCCATAGCTTCCAGCAGGCGCTCCGCCTCGGCGTAACGTTCCGCGCGCAGCACGTCCAGCACGCGACGGCGCAGCTCACTCGCCGCCTCGCACAAACCATTGAGGAAAGTGTCGTAAGGAACTTCCAGCGTTTCGGGCCGCGGGGGTAACTGTTGCGCGATGAGCGCCAGGGTGACGTGCGCCTCGACGAGTTCTTTTAGCGCATCCTGCGTATAGCCCGCGTAGTACAAATCGGGGTAGGGACGCAGCTCCGCGCGCAGGGCTGCCGCCACAGCGTTCGCCTGCGCCAGGTCGGCGCTGGCCGTAGCCTCGTCCTCGCGGTGTGCCGCACGGATGGCGGTGGCGCACAGGCGGATCAGCTCGCGGCTATATTCCAGCGCGCGGTCGCGCGCCGCGTTGCGCTGCTCCAAATCCACCCGTGCCGCTTCTCCCACAGCGTCCAGATATGCCTGAAAAGCCTCGTTCACTGTCCTTCACCTCCCACAGGTGGACGCACACCTCCAAAGAAGGCGCGCGTCAGATCATCTGCCTCGCCGGGGATGGTAATTTCCCCAAAGCGCGCTTCATACTTAGCCAGGTTATCCTGCAACGCGCGCAGGAGCAATTTGGCGTTGAGCGGGGTAAGCACCACCCGCGCCTTCACGCGCACATTCGGCTGATTCGGCAAGGTCTGAGCAAAATCTACGATGACCTCCGAAGGCGAATGCGTGATGAGCGCAAAGTTGCTGTACACCGGCTCCAGATTCGTGGGAAGCTCCACATTCAAAGTTTGTGGCTTGGGATTGCTCATCGTCCACCTCACGGTTTTTTAGAAGGGGATGTCCTCATCCTCCGGTGCGACGTAGCCATAATCCGCGCCCGATTCCGCGACAACGGTCGGTGTTGGGGTGACCGATGCGTGAACACCATGGGGCATCTCATTGGCGACGGGCATGTCGCCACGTCCGCCGAGGAAGCGCACCGTCTCGGCGGTAATTTCGTAAGCCGCGCCATACGTCCCATCCTGACGCTGATAAACGCGCGGACCGCCCGTCGTGCGGTCGGGTTGCAGACGACCTTCGACCAGCACCGTGCGCCCCTTGGCAAGATACTCCGTCACCGTTTCGGCCAGACGGCGCCAACAGGTCACGCGAAACCAGATGGTTTCCTCGCCCGACGAGCCATCGGGATTGGTCCAGCGCCGGTTGGTGGCTAAAGAGAAAGTCGCCACCGGTGTCCCGTCCGGCGTGTAACGCATTTCGGGATCCCGTCCCAGATTGCCCACCACAATCACTTTATGATACATAACTCCTCCTGAACGTTATCGCAAGCTTCCAACAAAAACATTGGTTTTCCCTGGAAAAAGCCACACTCTCTGCCGCTTCCAGGCGGACTTAGTTTACCGCTGAAGGGCCAGAAGGCAAATGCAGGTCTTTTACCCATGGCATGAAAACGTAAGGGAACTGCCTGCCTTCAGCACCAGGATAGCCATTGCCACCACCGCGGCGCGGTTTCTAACGGCAGGTTTGGATAGGGTATCCGAGGATGGCAACACCCTCAGGGTGGGCGAAGGCAATGCCATCGCCCACCCGCAGTTACAAGGTAAGCGGGGATGCCAGCCGAGGCGAATAGCTCTTCCGGGGTTCTACCGGCAGGGAATCCACTGAAAAGCCCAGAAGGAACGGTCGAATCGGCGCCCCGCAGGCCGCCGCACCGATGCTCCGACTGATGAGCAACCCACAAAACCGGCCCACCCCCCACGGAAGCGGTCAAGGTTTCCCAGGCGGCGTGAGATGGATGACGTTGTATTCCGCCTGCAGACCGCGCAGGTGCGTGACAAAGCGCTCTTGCCACCAGCCGCTCCGGTCCACCAGTGCCTTTACATCCGGCTCGGCGTAAAAGGACTCGGTGAGCATGATGTCCCCGCCGGTCGAAAGGCCTTGCACGCGCGCGGCGATGTTAACCGTGCGCCCGAAGTAGTCTAAGCGGTCGTTGGAGGTAACGGCAATGCACGGGCCGCGATGGGCACCCACTTTGATGATGATTTCGTCGTGGGTCTTTTCCGAGGCGTTGAAGATCTGAAACGCCTCCTGCATGGTAAAGAGGGCTTGCGCCGCGTCTGTGGAGACCATGAAGGTTGCCATCACCGCGTCGCCGATGGTCTTCACCACAGCGCCGTGGTGCTGCTTGACTACATCGGTCAGGATTCTGAAATGCTCCTTGACCAGGTAGTAGGCCTGCGAGTCGCCTAAACGCTCATACAGGGCCGTGGAGCCGCGAATGTCGGTGAAAACAAAGGCCATGTCGCGGATGGCGAAGGTCTCATCCGGCGAGATGAGTTCCGAGGCGAACAAGTCGCGGAAGCTCTGCGTAGCCGCCACGGTCGCCGCCGAGACCCAGGGGTAAGGAATGTAGGGGATGAGCGCGCAAGAAAGCGGCTCGTCTGTGCGGTTTTCAATGTGCAACAGGATGTCGCCTGCCGGTAACACGCCCGGCCCGGTTTTGAAGAGGCGCTCACCGTCGAACGCCACGTTGAAGGGTTGCGGCTCGTCCCGTTTCGGCCCCTCCTTGAGCAGCAGAGCCGCCCCGCCACCGCAATGGGGACCGTCAAGATAGTAGGTACCCGGTTGGAGCGTCAGAAGCAGCGTGGTGGTACGCTGCGGCGCCGCCGTGATGGGGGTAGGTTCACCGAACAGATGCCAGTAATCCAGGTAGTCCGCAAATAAAACCTTTTCCAATGGCCGGATGTTGGGGTTGATGTTAAAGCTCACCTCGACGATTTCATCGAAGCCGGCTTCAAAATCCAACTGGCAGTACTCGCAGTGCGTCTTTTCATGCAGGTCGGTGAGGTGGGCCACATGTTCCGTGATGCCCTTGCAGGATGGGCAGCGCACATTCCAGGCCAGGTCAAAAAGGCCGATGCGCGTCCCCCACAGAAAAGCCTCCAGCACATCATACCGGGGTAGGCCCCACGCATCTGCCATGCGGAAAGGCGAAAGGCCTATCAATCCCGGCGGGGCGGCTTCCAGAATGTGCGCGCGGAAGTGGGCGAGAATGGAAGGTGCCACACCAGCACGTTCCAGCATACTTAGTTTTTCATCCAGAAGTGCAGTCATCATCGTCTCCTTACAAACCTATATGGGCACGAATGGGCGGGACATCCGTACATTCCCTGTCGGCGACGTGGCGGCAGAGGATGCACGGGCCGGCGCGGGCTTATGGTGTGGCGACCTTCCACTGGATCGCGTCGCGCGTTTACTCCCGCGAGCAGTAGCTCGGCCACCCCGGCGGCGCATCAAGATCGCACACATCCACCGGATAGCGGTCCAGGGTATGGGCGTATTCGAGAGAGCCGGCAATTTCCTTGAGCGCAGGCTGATATTCCTCCGGCGCCTGTTCCGCCTGAGCGCGCAGCCACTGCGCCGTCTGCAGTTTAAGCGTACCCGGCAGTTTGACGACGGCCAACTCGCCGCGCTCAATGGCATCCAACAGCTCCTGTGTTTCTTTATATCCGAACAAGGTCAGGATTTTCTCTAAACGTTGCATGGACTCCCTCCTGAAAAGACAAAAATAGGTAAGTACAAAGCATACGGATAGACTAAGGGGCGCCCCTTGCCCTTACGCTTCGGGCGTGACGCCCGCGGCGCGCAGCGCGCGCCAAACTTTTTCCGGCAGCAGCGGCGTATCGGGGATGAGGACGCCGGTTGCATCGTAGACGGCGTTGATAACCGCCGGTGCCGAGCCGTTGACCACGATTTCCGAAACCGACTTCACGCCCATCGGATGGCTCGGCTCGAAGGTCTCCACGAAAATGGTCTCCATCGGCGGCGCCTCATCCGCGCGGAAGACGCGGTAATCGTCAAAGGCGGGGTTGAGCAAGCGCCCTTGCTCATCGAAGTGCATCTCTTCGGTCAGGCCGTAGCCAAGCGCCTGCAACATGCCGCCTTCGGCCTGCCCGCTCGCGGTGAGGGGATTGACGATCTTGCCCGAATCCAGCACAATCAACAGGCGGTCGGTGGTGATTTGACCGGTCTCGATGTCCACCGTGACTTCGGCGAACTGCGCGGCGAAGGGCGGCGGGCTGACCGGACTGCGGAAGGACTCCACCGCGGCAATCTGGAATTGATCGCTCACGTGGAGCGCGTGCAGCGCCACCTCGCGCAGGGTGATGCTCCGTCCGTCGCGCGTCCATACGGCGCGGTCGTGCAGCGTGAGCGAATCCGGGTCCTCGCCCAACATATCCGCGGCGACCTGACGAATCTGCGCGGCGACCTTTTCCGCAGCGCGCGCAGCAGCGCCACCGCTGATGTAAGTCGTGCTCGAAGCGTAAGCCCCCTTATCAAAGGGAGTTACATCCGTATCGCCGGTGCGGATGATGATGTCATCCAGGGTGCAGCCCAGGATTTCGGCCACGATCTGCGCCAGGACGGTATCCGCACCTGTGCCCAAATCCGCCGCGCCGGCATGGACATTGAAAGAGCCGTCATCGTTCATCTTGATGCTGCACGAGGCCATATCCAGGTTGGGAATGCCCGATCCCTGCATGAGGAAGACGACGCCAATGCCGCGGCGCAGGTGCGGCTTGCCGGGGACGCGATGCCAGGCCTCGTTGCCGTACTTCTCCTTCCAATGAATGGCGCGCATACCGATTTCTGCCGCTTCGCGCAGCGCATTGGTGACGATGGTCTCACCGTGCGCCTCGCGCCCCTCGCTCCAGGTGCGGCTCATAATGTGCTCCGCGCCGGGTTCGATGAGATTCTTGAGGCGGAATTCAATCGGATCCATACCCAATTCGCGCGCCACTTTGGTGAGCAGCGTCTCCGTGGCAATCACGCCCTGCGTCACGCCGTAGCCGCGGTAGGCCCCGGCGCGCGGACGGTTGGTGTAGTAAGTGTCGCCCCAGAAGCGCACATTGGGGGTCTTGTAGAGCGGCAGAGTCTTGTGCCCGACATTGCCGAGCACCGTCAGACCGTGTCCGCCGTAGGCACCGGTATCGCTTTCGGCGCGCAGGTCCTGCGCCACCATACGGCCATCCTTCATCACCCCCACGCGGTAGGTGACATTCATGGAGTGCCGCGTCGTGGTATAGTAGAACTGTTCCGCGCGCGTCAGCTCAAAGAAGACCGGGCGTCCGGTGGCAATGGTGAGATGCGCGGCAATATCTTCGTAGATTTCCTGCTTGTTACCGAAGGCGCCACCGATGCGCGGCTTGATGACGCGGATGCGCTTCTCCTCCAGCCCCAGCACCGGCGCCAGGATGCGCCGCACGTGGAAAGGCACCTGAGTCGAGGTCATAATCACCAGGCGGTCATCTTCATCCCAATAGGTCAGGCACACCCACGGTTCAAGCGGAATGTGCTTCATGCGCTGGGTTTTAGCCTGAACCTCAAACACGTAATCGGCCTGCGCCATGGCGCCATCCACATCCCCAATGTCAATGCGGACTTCGGCCACCTTGTTGCGCAGCGGGTCACTGGCACCGAACTTGACATAGTCCGGCTCGTCGTGGATGATTGGCGCGCCTTCGCGCTTTGCCTCCTCGATGGAGAGAACGGGGGGCAGCACCTCATATTCGACTTCGATGAGGCTCAGGGCTTCTTCCGCGATTTCCGGCGTTTCGGCAGCTACGGCGGCAACGCGATCCCCAACGTAACGCACCTTGGAATCGAAGCTGGCGTAATCCAACGGGCCAGGGATGGGGTAGGATTGGCCGGCGGTGGAATACATCACGCGGGGGACGTTCTGGTAGGTCAGCACGGCATGGACGCCGGGCAGCGCCTCGGCACGGCGCGTGTCAATACGCTTGATGCGCGCGTGCGCGTAGGGGCTGTGCAAAACTTTAGCGTAGAGCATCCCCGGTCGCTCAAAGTCGGCCACGAAGGCCGGCTTGCCCTGCGCGAGTTTCGGCGCATCCACTTTGGGAAGCGGCTTGCCCACGGTCTTGAACTCCGCCACCTCAGGGGTAACGACAACTTTGGGCATGGTGCGGGTGAGCGTGGGAGCGCCGCCCGCGCTTACATCCGTATCCGCAAAAGGCTCAACCTCCGGCGGTGGCGGCAGGAGGTCTTCGGGCATGGGATAACCCGCCTCGCTGCCGGGGATGGGCGGCGGCGTTTCCCCGCGCAGATAGGCGGCGGCGCGCAGAATCGCCTGCACCGGCTTGGCGTAGCCCGTCTCGCGCGAAACAATGCCGCTGATGGCATCCCGCACCTCCGCTTCGGTGGGATTGGGATTGCGGTCAAGCAGAGCCTTACCCGCGAGAATCAGGGCTGGGGTATCGTAGCCACTCTGAATGGCGCCGGTCTCGATAAAGGCTTGCTGCAGGGGATGAAGGGCTGCGCTGCCCTTCCAGCCGCGGCGTTGGGGTCCGCCCAAGCCTTCCACGGTGAGGATTTCCGCACCATCTACCTGTGCCGCCAGGGTCGTTACTGCGCTGCGGATGTGGCCATTGACCAGCACCGTGCTGTAACCGTCGGTACCGTCTTCGCTGCCGAATTTGACGCTGAAGCAACCGTGGCGGCGCAACACCTGAAACAGAGTTTCTTTTGGGTCAATCTCGAAATGACGTGTTTCGCCGTTTAAATGTAGTGTGATTCTCATGCACCAACTCCTTCCCATGTCCGATAGTTTGCTGCGCGTCGGGCGCAGAAGGGTACACAGAGCAGCGGGTCAACACCTGCCTGAATAGTATAGTGCAAGTAGCAAGAAGGTCAAAAGCCGATCTACTTTGCCCAAACCGCTATCCCACGCCTGAGTAACTTCAGGGCGTGTTCGTTGGCGTTTCCGTTGGCGCCGGCGAAGGTGTCGCCGTTGGTTCCACGGTGGGCGTCACGGTCTCCGTCGGGGTCGGCGTGAAAGTCTCGGTCGGCGCTGGGGTCACCGTGACGCCTGGCGTGGGGGTGACGGTGGGTGAAGGCGTCACCGTGGCAACCGGCGTGGACGTAACGCTGGGCGATGGTGTAGGCGTGAAGCTTGCCGTGGGCCGCGGCGTGACCGTCATCACCGGTTTAGGCGGGAGATAGAGCGCCTGACCGGCGTACAACGTGTAGCTGCTCAGACAATTGGCCGTGCGAATGGCATCGAGGGTGACGCCGTAACGCAACGCTAAGCGGAACATCGTCTCCCCCGGCTGCACGTAATAGATGCGCCAGGTGGGCGGCGGTCCACACGTGTAAGGCGGTGGCGTCGGCGTAGCGATGGGGTGCGGCGGCAAGTAGAGCTTCTGGCCGGGTTGGATCGCAGCTACGGACAGGCAATTGGCATGGACGAGGTAGTTCAGGCTCAGCCCTTCACGCCACGCCAGCAGCCACAGCGAATCCTGCGCCTTAACACGATACGGAACCCAATCCGCCGGCGGCTGACAGGCGCGCCATAAGGGCGAAGGCGGCACGCTGGTAGCGGTTGGCGTGGGCCTGGGCGGCAGCGGGGTAGCCGTGGGCAGGGATGGTGTAGGCGTGAGCGTGGGCATAATGAGCGGCGGCGCAGTCGGTTGCCGGACGGTGAGGGCCGGATCCAACCGCGCCAGGCTGATGCTGCCCAGAATCAGGGCGAGAAGCGCGCCTGCTGCCAGCAAAATTCCGATTACACGCAAAAGGCTGCGTCCCATGCCTGGCCTCTCTTCCTTGCCGGGTTGGTTTTTCGTGCGCCTGACCTATAATAATCAAGCCTACTCAAATTATCGCATCAGGTTTATAGTTTGTCCAGTCCAGAAAGGCCGCCTATGGAATCCTGGTCGTGGTTTTACCGGACGCTGCGGCGAGATGTGCAGGTGTTGTGGCACGTCTTCCCCTGGCGCGCGGCGGGTTTGCTCAGCGCGTTCGTCCTGCTTGCCGCCTGGGGGGTACAGCTCACATATAACGCGCATGGACCGGCGGATGCGCGGCTCAGTTTCGTGCAGGCCATCTACGCCGTGGGAATGATGCTACAACTGCAATTTGATTTGTCCGCGCCGCCGCAACTCGACCCCTACCTGGTACTGGTCCCCGCCATCGGCCTGCCCTTGATGCTGGTTTTCGGCCTCAACCTCTTTCAGGTCCTGCGCATCTTCTTTGTGCGCGAAGAACGCGGACAGCTCTGGCAGAGCGCGCTGGTGAGCACACTGTCTGCGCCCATCGTCGTGTGTGGGCTGGGGCGCGTGGGCTACCGCGTGGCGCAGCAACTGCACACCTTCCATCAACGCTATCCCCAACTCCAGCCGCCCGTCGTGGGCATTGACCTGACCCCTTCCCCTTTGACCGAGCGCCTCATCCGTGCCGGGGTGCCGGTGCTGTATGGGGACATTCGCTCGGAGGATGTGCTGCGACAGGCCGGGGTGGACCGCGCGCAGAGCGTTATTGTGTGCACCAATCAAGACGTGGTGAACCTGGACGCGACCCTGCGCATCCGCGAATTAAACCCGCAGGCGCGGTTGGTGCTGCGCCTGTTCGATGACGGTCTGGCGCCGGCGGTGGAGCGCGCGTTCGGCGTGGCGCGCGTCATCAGTCGCTCCGCGCGGGCCGCCGCCTGGTTCGTCGAATCCGCGTTAGGCCACGGCCTGCTGGAGGAGTTCCCGCTGACCAACGAGGTATGGCAGGTGCAACGGCTTTCCATAGCTGCGGGTATGCCGTGGGTGGGGATGACGCCCGCAGCCATTGAAGCGCACACCGCGGGGTTGCGCGTGTTGGTCCATGCGCGGCCGGGGATGCGCGCGGCGGAGCTATCCGTCCCGGCCCCTGTGCAGGTGGGCGACGATCTGTATCTGCTCGGCCCGGCGCAAGCCTTCGACGCCATCCCCCTGAAAACCGCTGCCGCGGATGCGCCTTATCTGGTTGGGGGATTGGGGCACACGGGTTACCGCGTCGCGCTGGCCTTGCGGGAGCGCGGGCTGGCGGTGGTGGGGATTGATGAGCGCGGCACAGGGTTGGGCGAACGCCTGCGCGAGGCAGGCGTCAGGGTGTTGCACGGCGATTTTCGCCTCCCCGCCGTGCTCGAACGCGCAGGAGTACGAGAAGCGGCGGCGCTGATCCTGTGCGCGGAAAAGGACATGCTCAACTTCGAGGCCGGCTTGCGCGCGCGGGAACTCAACCCCTCCCTGCGCGTGGTGATGCGCATTTTCGAGGACGAACTGGGGGAACGTCTGAGCCGTCTCTTCGCTTTCAACGATGTCCACAGCACATCGGCCATCGCCGCACCGGATTTCGTCGCCGCGGCGCTGCCATCCCTGCCGCCCTTCCATCCCATTATCGGCTTGAGCGGATGGTATCTGGTGCGCATCAACGTCCCATCCACATGTGATGGGGTGACGTTGGCGGAGTACGCTGCGCGCCGCCACTTGCGGGTGCTCGTCCATAGGGCAGGCGACCGCCTCTTGCATGTTTTTCCCGATGAGGCCGCGTCTTTGCAGACGGGGGATGAGCTGTTGGTGCTGGTGGACGAAGGGCATCTGCTGGAGTGTATGCACTGATGCAGAAAGATTGACAGTCTTCCACCTTATGTTAGGATAACGAAAAGCGGAGCATGTCCGCATGGATTAAGGAAAGTTGCCTATGGAAAAACTACATATCATTCCGATTGGTGGCCTGGGCGAGGTGGGCAAAAATATGCTCGCCATCGAGTATGGCCGCAATATTCTGTTGATTGATGCCGGGATTATGTTCCCGGAAAGCGATATGCTGGGGATTGATTACATCATCCCTGATTATCGCTTCCTGTTGGAAAAAGCGGATCGCGTGCGCGGCATCGTCATCACGCACGGCCACGAAGACCACATCGGGGCCTTGCCCTATGTGCTGCGCGATTTTCCTGTGCCGGTGTACGCGACACAGCTCACGCGCGGCCTGATTGAGGTCAAGTTGCGCGAAGCGCACCTCCTTAAAGAGGTCGTGCTGCACACCATCATCCCCGGTGAGGTCCTGCGCATCGGTCCTTTCATCGTGGAACCCTATCACGTCTGCCACAGCATCCCCGACGCCGTAGGGCTGGGCATTACCACGCCGGTGGGACTCATTGTCCACAGCGGGGATTTCAAACTCGACCACACGCCGGTGGATGGCCGTCCCACCGATTTCGCCAAACTGGCGGAATTCAGCGGGCGTGGCGTGCTGGCGCTGCTCTCGGATAGCACCAACGCCGATCAGCCCGGCACCACCCCTTCCGAGCGCACCCTCACGCCGGCCCTGAGCGCCATTTTTGCACAGGCGCCGGGGCGCGTCATTATCGCCACCTTTGCCTCCCTCATCTCGCGCGTGCAGCAAATCTTTGATGTGGCGCAGCGTCATGGACGGCGGGTGGCGCTTGGCGGCACAACCATGCTCGAAAACGTCAAGATGGCGCGCAAACTCGGCTACATCACCTATCCCGATTCGGCGCTCATCACGTTGGAACAGGCCAACACCCTGCCACCGGAGCAGGTTTGCATCGTCATCACCGGCGCGCAGGGCGAACCGAACTCGATTTTAGGCCGTCTGGCGTATGGACGCCATGCCACGCTCAAAATCATCCCCGGCGATACGGTCATCCTTTCGTCACACACCATCCCCGGCAACGAGGAGATGGTGCATCGCGTTATTAACCGGCTCTTCCAGAAGGGCGCCAACGTCATCTATCACCCCAACGCGCCGATTCACGTCTCCGGTCATGCCAGTCAGGAAGAGCAGAAGATGCTCATCAACATCGTGCGGCCGCGCTTCTTCATCCCCATCCACGGCGAATTGCGGCATCTCAAACACCATGCCCATCTCGCACAGGAGGTCGGCATCCCACCGGAGCGCATTGCTGTGGTGGAAAACGGCTACCGCATTACCCTGACGCCGGACGTCCTGACCATCGGAGAACGTATGCCGGGCGGCTACGTCTTTGTAGATGGCTCGTGGGTCGGCGACGTGATTGGGCCGTCGGTGATTCAGGACCGCGACATGTTAGCCACAGCGGGCGTGTGCGTGGTGCTGGTACGCTATCGCCTCCCCGCGCGTGAGGTCTTGGAGACGCGCGTCGTGATGCGTGGCGTCACCGCGGCGGATGCGGCGGAACGGCTGCGCGTCGAGGCGGAGCGCGTGGTGCAACGCCTTGTGCGTGAGACGCCCCCCACCTCTCAGGCGCACCTGGAAACCGTGCTCAAACGCGCCCTGGAAGATTTCTTCTATCAACAGACCAAGAACCGCCCACTCACGCTGGTCATGGCGGTGCAGGAGGCGTAGCACGGCGCATCTGCTCATCGTGTACAAGCAATGTCCCGGCCCTTCTGTGGGGCACGCGGGCGGGCAGGCCATCTACAGGTTGATGGTGACCCTGCGCAAGCGGGGGCATCGCCTGAGTCTGGTGGCGCGCCTGCGCGCCGGGGAAGAGACGCAGCTCAGCGCGCTGACGGATTTGTGCGAGCACGTGTACACGGTCCCTCATCACAAAGACCTGCCCGGCGCGCGTCCTTTAGCGCTGTTGCGCAGTTACCTGGCCTTGCGTCGCACTACACACCGCGCCCTGCGGGACCTCCATCCCGATCAAGTTCTGGTCGAAACGATGCAGACAGCGGTAGCTATAGTCGGCCTGGAAGGTCGGCGCGCCGCCACCCTGCGCCTGCACGATGTGGACTGGTATCTCTATGAACAGCGCGCGGGCGAGGCGCGCGGGTGGACACGCTGGCGCGCACGTGTGCTGGCGTACCTTCTGCGTCGTTTTGAGCCGTTCATCCTGCGCCGTTACGCGGTTGTGGCCACCGTCACCCACGCGGACATACCGCTACTTGCGCCCCTGAAGCTGCCGAAGCTCATCACCCTTCCGCTGGAACCCGGTCTGCAACCTGCGCTGCAGCGCGTCGGCAACCATGCCGAGCCGTATGTGCTCTTTGTCGGTGCCATGGACCGCGCCTACAATCAGGAAGCGGTGCACTGGTTTCTTGAGCAGGTCTGGCCGCGCGTGCGCGCCGCCGTGCCGGAAGCACGTTTCTGCGTGGTGGGCAACGCGCCGCCGCCGGCATTACAAGCGTTCAACGGTCGGGATGGCGTGCTGGTGACAGGATTTGTGCCCGACCTGACGGCCTGGTACGCGCGCGCCTCCGTTTTTGTGGCGCCGTTGCGCGTGGCGGGCGGGATGCTCCAAAAGGTCCTGGATGCGCTGGCGATGGGCTTGCCGGTGGTAGCGACCACGGTCAGCAACCACGGCATTGCCGCCACGCCGGGAGAACATCTCGAACTGGCGGATACACCCGACAGCTTCGCGGAAAAGGTCATAGCGCTGCTGCACGACCCTGTCCGCGCAGAGGCTTTGGGACGCGCCGCACAGCGTTTTGTAGCGACGCATTTCGACCTGGAGCGGGCCGTGGCGGAATGGGAACAGTGGATGTCCGTCACGGAAGCGTAGCGGTTCGGCGTCCCCTCTCACGCCATACGGTTGCCCCGGCGAAGCGCCGCACGCCTCTTCCTATGGAGCAGGCCCCCCTCACAATCCCGCAAAAACCGGTAACGGCCCATGGCATCAGTCCAGAGCAGCGATGGCCCGCGTCCCTGCCGGCTTTTAGCCGGGTGGCGCTGGCGTTCAGGTTTGAGAGCGAAGTGGGCGAAAGCATCGGGGCAGGCAAAGGCATTGCCTCCACCTGCCCCATGCCGGGCGTGACGTGAGCCGTTGCGCTCAGGCATGGTATAATGAGCCTGGCTTGTCGGGAAAGGCAGGCTAACCGATAGGAAAGTTGTCAGTTGAGGTGTTAACGTGAACAAAGCAGCGAACATAACCTGGCTCGTGATTGCGCTGGTGATTTTGGGGACCCTCTGCGCCAGTGTCGCACTTTTTAAGGCCGTGCGTGACTGGGTGGCGAGTGGGGACTTGCCCTCTTTCTTTGTCAATAGCGGTGATAGTGAGAACGTCAGGTATCGGCCTGGACAGGTGTTACCGGAATGGCGGGGCAAGGAGCGTATCACGGTTCTGATTCTGGGCATTGACGAACGCGGATACGAACATGGCCCCTGGCGCACGGACACCATGATGGTGGCCACGCTGGATCCGGTGACTTTGCAGGCGGGCGTGCTCTCGATTCCGCGCGACCTGTGGGTGACCATCCCGGAATTCAAGGAGGCGCGCATCAATACGGCGCATTTCTACGGGGACGCTTATGACTATCCCGGCGGTGGTCCGGCCTTAGCCATGAAGACGGTGGAAGTCAACTTAGGCATCTCCCCGCAATACTATGTGCGCATCAACTTCGACGGCTTCATCCGCCTGATTGACCTGATTGGCGGGGTGGACATCTACGTCGAGAAGGAAATCAACGACCCGACCTATCCGGCCTATGACAACACAGGCTACGATCCGCTCTACATTCCAGCGGGAGAGCAGCACTTCGATGGGGAGCTGGCGCTCAAGTACGTGCGCACCCGTCACGGCAGCAGCGATTTTTCGCGCGCGCGCCGTCAACAGGACCTCATCCGCGCCGTGCTGCGCAAAGTCAAAGACCCGGTCGTGCTGGCGAAGTTGTTGCCCAAGGCGCGTGAAGTCTTCGACATTTTGGGAGACACCATCCAGACCGACCTGACGCGCGATGAGATTCTGGCCCTGGCCAATCTCGCGCTCAAGGTGGACACGGACGCCATCCGCTTCGGGGTGATTGATGAGAAATGCACGTCTCCTTTCGTCACCGCCGACGGACAACAAGTGCTTCTGCCCAACATGGAGAAGATCCGTGAGGTGCGCGATTTCGTCTTCGCCGTGGGCGAGACGGCGACACCCACGCCTGAGGCAGGCAATAGCGCGCCACAGCGCGAGGAGAACGTGAGCATCAAAGTGCTCAACGGCACGCTCACCAGCGGTCTGGCGACGACCACGGGAGACTACCTCAAAAAGAAGGGGTTAAACGTGGTGGAAGTCGGTTCCGCTGACCGCGGTGATTACGCGCAGTCGCGCATCATCATGAACCGCCCACGTCCCAACACGGCGAAACGCATCGCCCAATTGTTGAAGCTGCCGGAGACGGCTATCGTCTCCGCGGATCGTCCCAATGCGGATGCGGATATCGAGGTCATTCTGGGCAACGATTACACCCCGCCCAAGCCGTAATCAAGAAAAACCGTAGCCCAGGATTCATCCTGAGCCATACAACATTCAGGCAAGGGAGGGTGGCCCTTGGTTCATCCCAACCCCTACCTGACGGGCGTTGAAATCATGGCGCGGTCGTGACCGATAACGCTCACGTCCGGTTAAAAGTCCTCAGCGGTGATTGCCATCGCGGTGCTGTTGCGGAAGGTAAGCCATGACAAAAAGCCAAAGACGGAGGCTTTGCGCCTCTGTCTTTTTTGTCGCCCATCAGCACGTCCCGCGGATTCCCCACCTTCAACGGAGCGGGCGATACGGCGCCGGCGCAGGTCAGGTGACGCGGCTAATCGCATCCCCACGCCGTGCTCGCTCCCTCCGCAAGCCAGCGGCGCAGACAGCGTCCCGTGTGGGAGCCTTCGATCTGCGCCACCTGTTCCGGCGTCCCCTCGGCGATGACGTACCCGCCTGCATCGCCGCCTTCCGGCCCCAAATCAATGATCCAATCCGACACCTTGATGATGTCCGGATTGTGCTCGATCACCAGCACCGTATTGCCCGCGTCCACAAGGCGCTGTAGCACCTCGATCAGGCGATCCACATCCGCGGCGTGGAGGCCCACCGTTGGCTCATCCAGGATGTAGAGCGTGCGCCCGGTAGCACGTCGCGCCAGCTCGCGCGAGAGCTTGATGCGCTGCGCCTCGCCACCGGAAAGCGTCGTCGCCGCCTGCCCCAGGCGAATATACCCCAATCCCACATCGGCTAAAGTCTGCAACTTATTAACGATGCGCGGCAGGGCGCTGAAGAACTCCAACGCCTCATTGACAGTCAGGTCCAACACCTGCGCAATGTTCAGCCCCTTGTAGGTCACCTGCAAGGTTTCGCGGTTGTAGCGCGTCCCATGGCACACATCGCAAGGGACGTACACCTCAGGCAGAAACTGCATTTCGATGCGTAACGTCCCCTGTCCCTGACAGGCTTCGCAGCGTCCCCCCTTGACGTTGAAGGAGAAGCGCCCGGCGCGGTAGCCGCGCATCCGCGCTTCCGGCAGCTCGGCGAACAACTCGCGGATGAAGGTAAACACGCCGGTATAGGTCGCCGGATTCGAGCGCGGCGTCCGTCCAATCGGCGCCTGATCAATGTTGATGACCTTATCAATATGCTCAAGGCCCTCGATGCCGTCGCACTCCCCCGCCGGTTGGCGCGCGTTATACAGCATCTGCGCCAGCCGCGCGTAGAGCGTCTCGACAACCAGCGAGCTTTTGCCGGAGCCGGAGACGCCGGTCACGCAGACCAGTTGTCCCAGCCCAATGCGCACGGTGATATTTTTGAGATTATTATGCCGCGCGCCGCGGATGATCAGCGCCTTGCCGTTGCTCGGTCGGCGCTGCGCCGGGATGGGCACGCGCCGCCGTCCGGAAAGATACGCGCCCGTCAATGAGGTGGGATGGCGCAGCACCTCCTCTAACGGGCCGGAGACGATCACCTCACCGCCATGTTCGCCCGCCCCGGGACCTAAATCCACAATCCAATCCGCCGCGCGGATGGTATCCTCATCGTGCTCCACCACCAGCACCGTATTACCCAGGTCGCGCATCTCCAACAGGGTGCGGATGAGGCGCGCCGTGTCGCGCGGATGCAGCCCGATGCTCGGTTCGTCCAACACGTAGAGCACGCCGGTCAGGCGCGAGCCGACCTGCGTGGCTAAGCGGATGCGCTGCGCCTCACCGCCGGAAAGCGTCGCAGCGTTGCGACTCAAGCTCAGATAATCCAGGCCGACATTGGCCAAAAAGAGCAAGCGATCGCGGATTTCGCGCAGCGGACGCTCAGCGATGGCGTAGTCGCGCGCGCTGAGTTGGGGACCATTCCCCTGTTCATCCATCAGGCCCTGAATCCAGGGGAGCAGGCGCGAAACGGGCCAATCACTCAGCTCCGGCAACGTGTACCCCGCCACCGTGACCGCGCGCGCTTCGGGCCGGAGGCGCGTACCGTTACACACCGGGCAAGGCGTGCGGCTCATCAGCTCGGCGATGCGCTCTCGAATGTAATCGGAGTTTGTCTCATCATACCGCCGTTTGAGATTGGGGATGATACCCTCGTAGGGTCGCGACCCCTCCCAGACGCCGTGGAACCCTTCAAAGCGCATGGGAATGCGCTCCTCCCCCGAACCGTAGAGGATAACGTTACGCTGCTCCGGCGTCAACTCCTGCCACGGCTTATCCAGCGGAATATGGTAATGCTGCGCCACACTCTCGATAATGCGCCACGTGTAGCTATCGTGGTCCTCCGTCACGCCGAAGGCGATGGCCCCTTCTTCCAGGCTCAAATCCGGGTTCGGCACGACCAGATCGGGATCAATCTCCAGCTTGTACCCTAATCCCTGACAGGCCGGGCACGCGCCGTGCGGATTGTTAAAGGAAAACGTGCGCGGCTCGATCTCCGGCAGGCTGATGCCGCACACCGGACAGGCCAGATGCTCGGAGAAGAGGCTATCTCCCGGTGCGACGCGCTGCTCATCCGGGCTATGCAGCACGTTGAGGATGAGGATGCCATCGCCGAGACGCAGCGTCGTCTCCACCGAATCCGTCACGCGGCTCACAAAATCGCGGTAGCTCGCTTCCGGCTCCTCCTGCGGGTCGGGGATGATGAGGCGGTCTACCACCGCTTCGATGTGATGCACCTTGTAGCGGTCTAACTCCGGCACCTCCTCGACGGGCAGCACCGTGCCATCCACCCGCACCCGCGCATAGCCCAGCTTCTGCACCTCTTCCAACACGTTGCGATGGTGTCCTTTGCGTCCGCGCACCAGGGGAGCGAGGAGCTGAAGGCGCGTATCCGGCGGCAGGGCGAGGATGGCATCCGTGATCTCTTGCGCGTTTTGTTTGGTCACTGCGCGTCCACACTGCGGACAGTGGGGAATGCCGACGCGCGCAAAAAGCAGGCGCAGGTAATCGTAAATTTCGGTAATCGTGCCCACCGTGGAGCGTGGATTGTGCGACACCCCCTTCTGATCAATGGCAATCGCCGGACTGAGGCCCTCGATGGATTCCACCTCCGGCTTACTCATCTGTCCGAGGAACTGACGCGCGTAAGCGCTGAGGGACTCAATGTACCGGCGCTGCCCCTCAGCGAAAATCGTATCGAAAGCCAGAGAGGACTTCCCCGACCCTGAAAGCCCGGTAATGACAATCAGCTTGTTCTTAGGCAAGCTGAGCGTGATGTTTTTCAAATTATGTTGGCGTGCGCCTCGCACGACCAGATAATCCTGCCCCATCCTTCACCTCGCAACGCGCTGACTTTAGCACAAGCATTCTATTATAACACAGCTTGTGGAATATCCCGCTCTACATTAGGGTACTTCGCCAGCCCCAGGCCTCGCCCCGTACCCCCAGGCTCCGCCGTACCCCCAGGCTTTGCCTGGGGCAGTTGCCAGCCAGAGGCTGGTGATACAAAAGTACCCCCAGGCTCCGCCTGGGATGCTGCCAGCCCAAAGACAACAACACGTACCCCCAGGCTCTGCCTGGGACCAGCCAGACGCTGGCGGTACAAAAGCACCCCCAGGCTTTGCCTGGGATAGCCACCAGCCACAGGCTGGCGGTACCGAAATACTCCTCCCCTACACAACGAGAGAAACTCCCACAAACAAAAAGCGGGACGGCCTGATGAGACCGTCCCGCTTCCCAAAGACGAAGCTTTAGCGCAGCGCCTGCGTCATCAGCTCCACAAACTCGTCCCATTCCTCCGGCAGCAGGTGAATGGTGACATTGCCGAGTTCGAGATGATAGACCTGCCCATCTTCCTCGGTGCTGGTCCAAATCAGGTACTGCTCGGTTTCCGCCAAGGTCTGGTAATCTTGATTCTGGTTAGCCATCGTGTCACTCCTTTGTGAACTGAAATAGTGAAGTTAAAAAGCGCGGTTTAGCGCCGACGAGGCGGACGTTCGCCGCCGCGTTTGGCACCGCCGCGTGAACCGCCATCATTTTCCTGCGCCTGCTCGATGGTCCAGCCTTCCAGCACGGCCCGCCGCGAGAGGCGAATCTTGTTGTCGCTGTCAATGTTGGTCACCATCACCATAATTTCATCGCCCACATTGACCGCGTCCGTGACTTTCTCGATGCGTTTCTCGCTGAGCTGCGAGATGTGCACCATGCCATCCGTACCCGGCAGAATCTCCACAAACGCGCCGAAATCGGTCGTGCGCACCACCTTGCCGGTGTAAATTTTGCCCACTTCCGGCGTTTCGCCCATGCCGCGGATGCGCTGCAGCGCCTTTTCCGCGTCGGCGCCACCGCCGATGAAGACCGTCCCGTCCTCGGCGATGTCAATCTTAACCCCGAACTCCTGCTGCAGGGCGCGGATGTTTTTGCCGCCGGGGCCGATGAGCGCGCCGATTTTATCCACCGGGATGCGCGTCGTCAACATGCGCGGAGCATAAGGCGAAAGCTGCGGGCGTGGCGCGGGCAAAGTCGCCTTAATGACCTCCAAAATCTGCAGCCGCGCTTCACGCGCCTGCGCCAGGGCCTCTTCCAAAATGGCGCGCGAGACGCCCTTGATCTTGATATCCATTTGCAGCGCGGTGATGCCTTCGCTCGTCCCCGCTACCTTGAAATCCATATCGCCCAGATGGTCTTCCATGCCCTGAATGTCGGTGAGCACCTTGTAGCGCCCGCTCTCATCCGTCACCAGACCCATGGCGATACCCGCCACCGGCATCTTGATGGGCACGCCCGCATCCATCAGCGCCAGGGTGCTGCCACACACCGAAGCCATGGACGTGCTGCCGTTGGAAGAGAGCACCTCGCTCACCACGCGGATGGCATAGGGGAACTCCTGCTCATTGGGAAGAACCGGCAGCAGAGCGCGCTCGGCCAGGGCGCCGTGCCCAATCTCACGGCGGCGCGGGGACCCTAACCGGCCCACCTCGCCCGTCGAGTAGGGCGGGAAGTTGTAGTGGTGCATGTAGCGCTTGCTGTCCTCCGGGAAGAGGTCATCGAGCATCTGCACCTCGCTCAGCATCCCCAGGGTTGCCACGCTGAGCACCTGCGTTTCGCCACGGTTGAACAGACCACTGCCGTGCACGCGCGGCAGCAGGCCCACCGCCGCGCTCAAGGGGCGGATGGTGCGCGTATCGCGCCCGTCGGGGCGAATCCCTTCATCCAGGATGCGACGCCGCACCACGCGCTTCAAAATCGCGCCAAAAGCATCGCTGATTTGCATCGGCGTCCAACCCTGCGCCGCCGCCTCTTCGGCCAGCGCCTGCCGCACGCGCTCGTTGAGACCCTCCAGCGCTTCGATACGTTCGCCCTTGAGCAACGTCGTGCTGACGATCTGCTCGATCTCCGCCGCGGCCAGCTCCTCGACGCGCTGTTTCAGCTCCTCCGGCACAGCAAAGGAGACATAACTCGCCTTGGGTTTGCCCAGAGCGGCGCGCATCTCCTCCTGCACGCGCAGCAGGTCCTGAATCGCCGCGTGAGCCAGCTCCAACCCGTCCAAAATCACCGTTTCCGGCAACTGATTGGCGCCCGCTTCCACCATGATGATGGCATCCTTGCTGCCCGCCACGCGCAGGTCGAGCTGACTCTGCTCCATCTGCGGGATAGTCGGCGATACCACAAGTTGCCCATCAATATAGCCAATGCGCACACCCGCCACTGGCCCATCAAAGGGAATATCGGAAATCATCAGCGCGGCGGATGCGGCAGCAATGCCCAACGTATCCGGCTGATGTTGATCATCCTGCGAGAGGGTGGTGACGATGACCTGCACCTCGTTGAACAGATCCTTCGGGAAAAGCGGGCGCAGGGGACGGTCAATCAGACGTCCGGTGAGGATTGCGTTCTCCGAAGGCTTCCCCTCACGGCGGAAATAGGAACCGGGAATGCGCCCGGCAGCGTAGAGGCGTTCCTCAAAATCCACACTGAGAGGGAAGAAATCCGCGCCTTCGCGCGGGGTGCGGGACATGACGGCCGTCGCCAACAGGACCGTATCTCCGCAGCGTAAAACCACAGCGCCGTTGGCCTGCCCGGCCAGATGCCCTGTGCTGAGGGTAATCGTGTGCTCGCCTAAACGAGCCGTAAAGGTGTGTTCTTCTGCCATACCATGACCTCCTGAATTGCGCCACGACGGCTCTTAGAAGGTCGGGACTGGGGAGCGCGATTAACCCCTGTTAATCACACTATCCAATTCCTACCTTCTACCGCAGCCGTCTGGCGTGGAAATGAACCGCAAAAAAGGTGACAGGTGCCTAAACGCAGACAAACGAGTAGATGATAGCTCCTCATCTACTCGTTTGGCCGCTGAACTCCCGATGAGAAAATTACTTGCGCAGCCCTAAGCGTTGAATCAGTTGGCGATAGCGCTCCGGGCTAACCCGCTGCAGATAAGCCAGTTGCCGACGGCGCTGGCCCACCAGTTTGAGCAGGCCACGGCGCGAATGCTCATCATGCTTGTGCACCTTCAGGTGCTCGGTCAGTTGATTGATGCGCTGCGTCAACAACGCCACCTGCACTTCGGGCGAACCCGTATCGCCAGGCATCGTCGCAAACGACTCAATAATCACTGTCTTTTCTTCTTTCGTCAGCACTTTCGGTACTCCTTTCAAAGCCTCCGGGAGTTGACCCGTCACCCGTTTTTGCTGTGCGAGAGTATACCATAGAATAAGCTTTTGGCAACCGTTTTCCTATGCTTCGGCGGCAGCGCGTCCACCCAGCACGATGCCCGCGAGCACACATCCCCCGCCCAGCAGGGTGAGCAGGGGCGGCGTTTCGTGCAAAATCCCCCAGGCCAGCAAAGCCGAAAGCAGCGGTTCGCCCAGCACGGCCAGCGTCACAAAGGTCGCGGTGAGGTGTTTCAGCGCCCAGTTCAATGTGGTGTGCCCGATGACCTGCGGAATCAGCGCCAGCAGGAGCAACCAGAGCCACGCGCGCGGGCTATAACCGCTCAGCGGCACGCGGTTGAACAGCGCGAAAAGCATCAAACCCAGCGCTGCCGTCCCGTACACCGGGAAAACGTAACCCAGCAACGAAAGCCGCGCGCGGAGCTGTCGCCCCACCAGGAAATAGCTCGAAGCGGCCAGCGCCCCCAGCAAGGCCAGGGCATCTCCAATCAAACGATGGGCGCCGCTGCTTTGCGCATCGCCCAACGCGATAAGCAGCGCCCCGCCAATACCCAGCGCGATACCCAGCACCGTGTCCCGCTTCAAACGCTCATGCCATATCAGCAACGAAGCCAGACCGACAAAGAGCGGGTTCATCGTGACCAGCACCACTGAAGCGGCCACGGTGGTCATGGCCAGGGAGGTGATCCAGGCCGCAAAATGCACCGCCAGAAAAAGCCCCGCGCCGAACAACCAGGCCCAGGCGCGGCGATCCAGCGCGCGCCATTCCGCGCGGCAAAGACTCAGCGCCGGCAGAGCTAACAGCAGCGCGGCGAAAGTCATGCGCCAGGCTGCCACGGCCAGCGAATGCACCTCCGCCTGTGCGAAGCGAATCAACGTAGATGCGCTGGAAACAGCGAGCACGCCGCCCGCCAGCACCACGTAGGGTGATACTTTTGTTGAACGCGATACCCCGGTCATGCGAGAACTCCTTCAACGGTCATAGCCCATCCGGATATAGTATAACACGTCCCGGAAATTCCCGACTCCCCACGACCGGGCAGCTCCCTAAATTGTGATTTGGGGTTACAATAAAGCATCCTTGTTCTGGAGGCACTGATGAGCGGCTTACTGGATTGGGGCATCGGTATCATTCTCTGGCTACAAAGCCACTTCAGTCCCGCCCTGGATGGCGTTTTCAAAGCCATCACCTTCCTGGGCGAGGAGGATTTTTACCTGCTTTTCATGGCCTTTCTCTACTGGTGCGTAGATCGCTATCTTGGCGCGCGTGCCACGCTTTTGCTGCTATTTTCCAATTACACCAATACGCTTGCCAAGGAAGTGCTGCATCAACCCCGACCTTTCACTTACGATGCGCGCGTGCGCATGATTAAAGAGGTAGGAGGATACGGCCTGCCCAGTGGACACGCGCAGAACACGCTTGCCATCTGGGGCTTTTTGATGCGCGCCTGGCGTGCGCCGCTCTTTTGGGCCTTCAGCCTCTTGCTGATACTTGCGGTAGGACTTTCACGCATCTACCTGGGCGTCCATTTCCCCACGGATGTCCTTGGTGGATATCTGCTCGGCGGGCTGGTGCTCTGGGCCTATCTCTGGCTTGAAGCCAGGATCGGACCTATCCTGGCGCGCTGGAGCACCGGATTACAGGTTACGATGACCGTTTTCGTCTCCATCTTTCTGGCTCTGAGCCTGGGCACCGAGGATGGCATGGTCGTGACCGGCGCGCTGATGGGCCTGCTGGTGGGGATGATCATCGAGCGGCACGCGCTCCATTATTCCGCTGAGGGGAGCGCCGTACAGCGCCTGTTGCGCTTCTGGCTGGGCTTTGCGGTGATGATGGGCCTGCGGTTTGGCCTGAAAGCGGCCTTCGCCGGGCTGGAACCGATGCTGGTGTGGCGCTTCATCCGCTATGCATTGGTGGGCCTGTGGGCTGCCGCAGGCGCGCCCTGGCTGTTTCTCCGGCTGGGATGGGCGCAGCGCGAACGCTGACAAGCGTGCTCCGGTCGCTGCGTCGCTGGGGAGGGGATGAGCCACATCTCCTGGACAAACCATGATGCTCGTGGACAGGGCGGAGAGGTAGGCAAAGGCAATGCCTTGCGCCTGTCCCAGGTCAACCCAAAGTGTGTTGAAATCATCGGATACCTGAAAGCATGGGCTTCCCTTATCCAGGCTGGCGGTTGAAATCGCGTCAGGCGGGCACTTGTACGCCGAACGGCTGTACCCCGCGCGTATCTCCGACCGGCGCGGTTGCGGCTTGAGAGCGCGCACGTCTGGTTAAAAGCCTTCAACGGCGATTTCAAGGCGGTCCTGATGCTCAAGGTAGCCGATACGCATCCCATTAAAAAGCCGCGGGGGAGAGGGTCCCCCGCGGCTCTATGCTGCAGTTGGGTTACGCCCGACGCAGGCGCCGTGCGGCAACGACAATCAAAATCAACAACAACCCCGCTCCCCCAAAGGCTAACACATCCCCTAATCCGCCTGTGTTGGGCACCTGCCCGCCGCCGCTCGTGCTGGTTGGCGTGCGCGGATTGCGCGTGGGCGTGAGGGTGGGCGTGTTAGTGCGCCGCGGTTGCGGCGTCGGCGTGGGGGTTTTGCCCCCTAACACCGGCGTGGCGGTCGGGGTTGCCTGCGTTTCCCCGCCTGGCGTCGCGGTCGGCGTCATCTGCGGCTCGACGGTCGTCGGCTCTGGCGTCGGCGTCGCGGTCGGCGGAAGCGGGGTCGGCGTCGGGGTGACGGGCGTCGCGGTCGGCGTCAGGGCCAGGATCGCTTCGGCGGTGGCTGTGGCATCAAGCGCGATTTGAATCGCCTCGTTGGTAGCCCGAATAGCCGCGGCTTTCGCTTCGCGCTGCTTTTGCATATTGGGATTGATGACCAAAGCCCAAAGCGCAAAGGTGATGATGGCTAACAAAAGGATACCGCCTAAAATGGCCGCAATGATGATGAAATTGCGGTCGGAGCCTCCGCCCCCTCCACCTTCCGCGCCTTCTTCTTCAGTTACTTCCTCTTCACCCAGGAACAGATCATCATCCAGAGCGCTGTTCAGGTCGTCCGCCATGTTGACGCCTCCTTAAAGACCCAAAATAAACACCTTGCAGGTGGTTTGAGCATTTAATTAACTATACCATGATTAAAAAAAAGATACAACTCCCGAACCTCAGGAAATCACTTACCTCGCCTACAACAGCCTTTCCAGATTGACGAGCGGGATGAGCACGCTTTCTTCGCCAATCTTGACCCGCGCAGCAGGGAGACGGGCGCCCGTTTCCAGCGTCATGTGGCCCTGTGGCAACTCTTCCACCACCCCCGTCATACCCATGTACGGCATCCGCAACGCGCGCACGCGCGCCCCCACCACCAGATTCGCCTCCGGGTTGGGCGGGGGCGGGGGTTGACCGGGAAGCGGCACGAATACGTAAGGCCGTTCCACCGGCCACAACGCATTCAAACGCCCGCAAAGCGCGGCTTCACGTCCGGCAAGAGACTTGAGCAGATCAAAGGCTGCCGTGGACATAGGCATTTCGCCGATGCCTTCTGTAGCGACCACGGCAAAGTTCACGTTGCTCACGCGCCGAATCAGCGATGCCGGCACGCTGCCCACGACGATGCCACGTACCTTGACCTCCTCCGCTGCCGCGATGACATCCTCATTCAACGGGCCGCCCCCCACGATAATGGCCCCACTTACCGAATTGTCCACCGTTTTGGCGCGGATGGGTTGTTTGGGGGCTTTGACCAGACATTTCAGGACCCCGAACCCCTCGTTTTGATTGCCCCAGGACGCCTGCACATACGCCCCGTTAGCCTCAATCATCACACCCATGTCGGGCCACACTTCCGAAATAGCCCCCGGTACCAGAGCCGTTAACTCGTAAAAGGTCGGGTCAGCTTCAATCAACATGCGGCCACGCCCAATCCCCGTCACCGTGCCCTCGATGGGGCTACGGCAGGTCCGCACGGTCAATCCGCCACGCTCGGCCACAATCTGATTAACCTTGACCCGCTGCCCAACCTTGACCTTAAGATAAGGCTTGATTTGCTTGGGTGAAACCCCCAACATTTCGCTCACGTTGATCAGACGAAAATCGGGGGGGATCTGCACCCGCGCCACCACCTGCGCCTGCTCGACAAATTCCGTCAACTGTACCAGCACTTCGCCCTGCATGGGCAGCCGGCGCGGAATCTGGACTTGCGTGAAGGGACTGATGATGCTGTATGGTGTGACCATGATTTAGCCTCCCACGTCCCAGAACCAGCGTTGCACCAGCTCCCGGCGGTCATCCGGACTTACCGGCAGGGTGAGAGGGCGTCCACGCGCGTCCACGACCAGGCCAACCAGACCGCCTTGCACGCGCACCTTGCCGCCCCGCCCCGGTCCCAGGCCTATATCGAAACGGCGCAGCGGCTTAATGTCGAGCAATGCGCTTTGGCCGGGCAACAAGGGCCAGATTTCCAGGTCACCGTAGCGCGCCTCCACATCGAGCACCCCACCGTCATCATAGGCAATATGGATTTTGAGAATCGTCTCACCCGGATGAGCTTTGCCAACCGGCGAAATAACCGTGCCCAGAGAAACCAGGGTGCCCGAACTCAGCGCCGCGGCGGCGGCAACCGGTGAGACACTCGCCAGCGCCCCCAAAGCCGATGCCGCGCGGTTCTGATCGAGCAACACGCGCGTAATCCCTATCGGCTCAAGCCCATCCAACACCGCCAGGAGAATGTGCCCGGGGCGGGGCATGTTCACAATTCCCCCGCCAGAAACCACAATCGGATCGAGCCGCGGCATAAGCTCCTCGTAGAGCTTCGCCCGTCCCGTATCCCAGGTCGGACGCGCCGTGGACATCAGGTTGCGCAGCGCTTCGCGCACAACCGCCTGCTCCACCCACAATTCGCGCGGGTCCTGCGGCACAGTCCATGGGTAGAGGGTGCGATTGTGCAACACAGCTAACACGTCGTCATCCGGCATGGCTTCGGGCAACCAACGGGTGATGCTCTCCAGGCCACGCTCCTGCACCCATTGCAACGGGCCCAGGACCAGCCCTTCGCCACCGCGGATGGAAAAGAAAAGACGCTTGTTAAACGTGGCGGCAACGGTCGCACTCGCAGCCCCCAAATCCACCCCTAAAGCGCCGCGGTCCAGGACGTTTTCCTGATGCCAGAGGTATTCAATAAGCCGCCCAAAAGCCAGCGCCGTCGGCTGAACCGGTGCGTTGCTCCACTCCATTAAGCGATCAGCCCCCGGCGATGCATGGAAGCGGCGCGTAATATAAATGCGCTCCAGAGCTTCTTGCGTCGGCCCCAAATGCTCCTGATCCAGGGTGGGACGGACGTTATCTACCACGGTTACATTAGTGATGGAACTGAGCAATTTGTTAACCGCGTTCGCCACGCGCGCGTTGCCCGCAAAAATGACCTCCGGACGCTTGCCCTGATCAATCATCGAAATGCCCACGCGCAGCGCCTCAGCCAGCTCCACCACGGGACGCGCGGCACCGCCATCCACCCCGCCTACCAGCAGCACCACATCGGGATGCAGGTCGCGCACCGTGCGCGCCCAATGCTCTTCCGGTGAGAGCAGGCTACCCTCGCGCATGATCGTACCGACAACCTGAGCATACGTGCCCGTCACGGCACGACGCGCACTTTCCAGGCTCATCTCGCGCACCAGCCCGGCCAGCAACACGCGCAGCGGTTGCGGCGCGCTCATCGTCACCACAAACGCATCCACCCCGCGCATCCCCTCATACGGAGTAAGGATGCGCGCACTGCCGTACAACTCCCGCCCCACGATTTGCTCTATCTCTTCTACCGCGTGAAACACGCCGATACTGACATCGTTCCAGGGGGGATTGTTCGTGGTCAGCGTTGCAGCCTGTGCAACCAGGCGATAGCTATCCTCAACGCGCTCAAAGAGCAGCACCTTGGTGAGGATGGCCCCACAATCGGCGACCAGAATGGAGTCTATCGCGTGTTCTTCTGCCATCGCCTATAGCCCTATATTCAAGAGTGAAAACAACCAATCGGTCATGATAGCCAGGCGGTTCACCAGCACGATCAGGGAAGAGGTCAGCGCGCCGGCATAAGCCACCGCCAATCCGATAATCAGCAAATAGCGGCTGATGCGTTTAATCCAGATTTGGCCTGTGCGGGCCTGTCCGATTTGTGGCTCCGGACGTGGAGAAAAGCCCAACAGCGCAATGATGGTGCCAGCCAGCACCAACAAGCCGTTGAACACATTGCCCAGCCCGGCTTTCAGGGAAAGCCCACTCCCGGCGGCGTCAATCTGCGGAATGACTGTCCCCAGCAGCGCGCCGGAAAAAGCCACCGCCACCCCACTCCCCAACAAAATCGCCATAGAGACGTTGCCCAGCCGGGAAAAGCGTGGGAAACCCTTGAAGAGCAGCAAGGCCCCCAGCAGCAAGGGAATAGCGTAGTAAAGGCGCAGGTCCGCCGATTGATTGGGATCCATCATCAAAACCAGCCAGTTATCCCGCAGATAGCCCAAGACCAGCGCCATGGCGTACCCCGCGCCCACGCCCACAAGCACGGCCAACGCCCAGCGGTACAACACCGTATCGCCGAACAAATAACTCAGCAGCAGCACCGTGAGCACGGCCCCCGCGAGTCCAATGAGCAGCTCAAGAGACACCGGCATAGCCTACGCCGCTCCTTTCTTGCGCGTTATCACAGTCCACAAAGTGCCTGCTATCAGCAGGAACATAGCGACCCATTGCGTGCCCACCCAGGCATTCAACTGTCGTTGTTGCAGTGGATACTGTGCCAGTGTGCCACCGGAGCGCTGTGCCAGATACGCGGCTCCGTCCTGTGCGCCGGTCAACACCCCTTTCAGGTTCTCGATGTCGAGATAAGGGATCATCAGACTACCCACAGCGTTGTTCAAACCCGCCAGCACAGGCAGACGCGGCCCCACCGTGTTCTGCTCAATCCACCAGCGCAGATGGTCGGAGCGCGCCGCAAGCACAATCAAGAGGTCGTAGCGTTGACCAGCCTCCTTGCTCATCGTCAGGTACATCGCGATGCCGGTCGTTGTCCCGGGCAGGTAACCGGGGGTTTTCCAACTTTGCTGCCAGGCCGGGTCCATTTTCAAGCTGTTGATGAGGCCCACGCCTTCCGGAAGGGTCGTCACCCAATCCACCGCCACTTCCCGCGCAGCCAGATGACCGAGCAGCGGCTCCACCAGGAAGCGCATTTCCGCCTCCTCAGCCGGTCCGTATTCCAGCGCGACGAGCACGCGATCCCCCGCGTTCAGACTTTCGACAGTCTGCACGAAATCCGTCAGCCCTCTTGAAGAAGGTAACGGCGCCTGCACCGGCACGGGGAAGCCCAACACCGTCCAGAAGATCACCGTCAGCAGGGCAAGCGCGATGATCCACCGCGCCAGGGTCTCGCCAAACCCAGGCCGCATACGCTGACGGGCCATCTTCCGCTGCGCGCTGCGCGGTTGCTCCAGCAACGTCTGCCACAGCTTCGCGCGCTCCAACACGACCGACGGCAAATCATAACGCGGCACAGGCTGATAATCGGCAGGAATGTCCACCACAGCTTCCGGTTGCAACAGCCCCTTCATCCCCGAAAGAGGCCCACCCTCGGTCTCCGTGGCCTGTGTGATAAACTGTTCCAGCGTCATTCCTTCCGGGCGCGGTGCGCCGGTAGGCTTGAGTTCCTGCAACCATTCAGGAATCTCGGCCCGCACCAGCTCGCCGCCAAGCACATCCAGACTATCTTCCAACGCTGCGGCATCGGTGAAGACAGAACCGGTCGCACCGGCGGACGCCACCTCGCCAAAGCTATCTTCCGGGCGCAGGGCGCGCAGCCACTCCGGCACGTTCGCGCGGGCCAGCTCATCCGTGGTCGGTTTACGCGGCGTGGGGGCGGGCGTCAAATCCGGCACAAAAGGCTCGACGGATTCTTCTTCTTCCGTTTCTGGAATGAGGAAAGCACCCTGATCGGGAGCGGAGGGCAAATCCTGTGGCGCAAGGGCCTTCAACCAATCTGGAACGGCTTCCGTTGACTCGCCAACCGTGGGAGCTGCTGCGGCTTCCTCCTCAACGCCGGGTAGCCACAGACCTGCTCCGGCGGGCACAGGGCCTTCGATGATCAGCTCCTCCCTGCCAGCTTCAACCGTTGTCCCCGGCGCGGCGATGCTGCTCAACCAATCCGGCAACGCCGCCTCTTCCTCCTCCGCGACGGGAGCCGCCGCTTCCGGCGCGGGCGCAGCGATGCCGCTCAACCAATCCGGCAGGCCCGCTTCCTCCTCCGCGGCGGGGGCCGCCGCCTCCGGCGCGGGCGCAGCGATGCCGCTCAACCAATCCGGCAGGCCCGCCTCCTCCTCCGCGGCGGGGGCCGCCGCTTCCGGCGCGGGCGCAGCGATGCCGCTCAGCCAATCCGGCAGGCCCGCTTCCTCCTCCGCAGCGGGAGGCGCTGCTTCCGGCGCGGGCGCGGCGAGGCCGCTCAGCCAATCCGGCAGGCCCGCTTCCTCCTCCGCGGCGGGGGCCGCCACTTCCGGCGCGGGCGCAGCGATGCCGCTCAGCCAATCCGGCAGGCCCGCTTCCTCCTCCGCGGCCTCCGCGGTGGGAGCCGCCTTCTCTTCCTCGGAAGGCAGAATACCCAATAGCCAGTCCGGCAACTCAACCGCTTCTGCAGCGCTTTCTTTTTCCTCAAATTCAGGCTGGGACTCTGTTGCCGGGATAGGGGTCTCGTCTATCAGCCCGGTCATCCAATCCGGCAAATCCCCCAACTCTCCCGTTTTGCCCAAATCGGAACGCACAGGCAAAGAGATGGAACGCACAGGTTCTTCTGGCTCCTGTGCGGCTGCAGCAGCCGGTTGCCGTGGCATCATCGCGTCCGCAGGAATCAGGCGCGCGTGGCATTTATCGCAGAAAACGTTGCCGGCAGGATTCAGCGTGTTGCAGACCGGGCAACGAATCTGCGTGCGTTGAAGCGGTGCGCCGCAGGTGTTACAAAAGCGGCTATTATCGGGATTGATGGCTCCGCATTTTGCGCAACGGATCATGGTTTATTCTTCGCTTTGAGGCCGATCCACACCCAAAATGAAGCGCAGACCAGCCAGGATGGTGCCTAAAGCCACGCCCAGCACCAGGCCGCGCAAACCGGCCATGGCCGGGACCCTTTGAATCCATACTGCCACCGCGCCGAAAACGGGCAGGACCGGAATGGTCCCTACCAGCATGAACGCAACCACAGCCACAAACAGCACGACTTCATCAAGAGGGCGCACCCGCGCCATGCGAATGCCAGCCAGCAACAGCGTGACCGCAGTCAGGCCCATCAGCGCGGCCTCACCGGGGACGAGGATACCTTGCAGCAGTAAGCGGCTGTATTCCCCTTCCGGCCCCTGCGCGTACACCACCACCAGGGTGATGAGCGCCGATACCACCGTCAGAATCCCCATCACCCCCTGCCGTTTCATCTTCAAGCGCGCCAGATTGATGCGCACCAGGTGCAGGAAAGCCAGAATAAAAGCAAAAACGGCGATCATCATCGCCCACTGAAGGAGCAGGAAGCGAATTTCACGCAGCGGGGAGACAGGCATCAACGTGCCGAGCAAAATCAACACAGCTGTGAGAATCCCGACAGAAGTTATGCCCCAACGTTTGAGCAGCTTGAGCATAAGCGTTAGCCTCCTCCCAGGCCAAAAAGCGCCAGCAACCCGGCGAGAACCATGGCCGCAATCAGCACCCAGCGCAGCAGTTCCTGCGTCCACAGGCTGGCGCGGTGGATAGGGCCACCTTGCGCAGCGGTGCTGCCGGAGAAGAAATCCTCCCCCATGGCGAGGTCATCGTTGAGCATGACGGGGTACATGGCCGCCAGCCCCTGAGGAGAGACCGCGCCGCCCATCACAGAGACGCCGTGCCGTTCCCCCGCGTCCAGGAGCAGGCCGGCTTCCTGATCGAAGACACCCATCACAATGTTAGAGCCACCTTCGGCCTTATAAAGTTGTGTGGCGGCCATGGCGGCGTAAGTGACAGGGGACGCCGCCACGTACTGCACCAGAGTGGGCCGGTAACGCTTCACGTTGCCAATGCGGGCATAGGCACGGCGCATCATGTCATCCGCCAGAAGGTAAAGGGTGGGATTGCCCGTGCTGATGATGGGAGGCGTGTCGTAAGCTGCCGCCAGGTTCAACAGTTGGCTGAGACCCTGAAAAGCTGTAATCGAAGTGAGCGCATCCTGCCCCGTGATGTCTCCGCGCCCCAAAGCCAGATGCAACAGCGTGCCGCCTTCCGCCGCGCGTCCAACCTCCTCCGCCAGGGCCTGAAACAGAGGATAGTGGCGCACGTCCAGCGCGTGCCGACGCTGCCGGATGATGTAATAAGCCAGGCTGCCGCCAGCGATCAACGTGGCGATAAGGGCCAGGGTTGTTGGACTCATGCTTCAGGTTTTCCTTCCAGCTCACGCTGCATGGATGAAAGAGCTGCCAGGAAGTGTCTCTGCCCTTCTGCAGGCCAGAAAGGTTCCAACAGCTCCATAACGGGAGCAAACAGGTTTGTGCCCAGGCGTAACACTTCCAGACCCAGCCAGGCTGGAGTTTCCAGACCACTCGCGCGCATCCAGGCTACCCAACGCGCGGACGTCTTCTCGTCGAGCATAGCGTCGCCCCCCTATCAAGATGTAAAAAGTTTAGACGCAAGCCCAAAAAATGCAAGTGTGATATTTTTAAGTATAGCACGGTTTGAACAGTGTGGCAAAAAACTTGCTGCAAACGAAAGCCGAGCAGCGGCACCCTGCGGAACGCTGTTGCCCTGAAGGCCGGCTTGTGTTATACTCCACATGTCTGCAGCGGGCTGCAGGTCTGGACTTTATCTTTGCCCCATGTGGGTTGCGAGATGAATTATAAGGGACTCCTCATTTACAATCCGGCCGCTGGACCCTGGGAGGTTCAGGGGCTATTGAAGCGTCTGCTTCAGGCGCTGCGTCAGGAATATGGTTGGTCGGTGGAGCTGCTCCAGACCGAACAGGTGGGGGACGCAACGCGCTTAGCGCAGGAAGCCGTGCGCGCGCGGTATGATATGGTATTGGCCGCGGGGGGCGACGGCACGGTCAACGAGATTGCCAACGGCCTGTGCAGCAGCGATACCATCCTGGGCATCGTGCCGGTGGGAACGGGTAATATTCTGGCAAGGCAGCTTGGAATGCCCGGCCTTTCGATTATTACACCCACCTTGAGCGTGGATACGCTGGTGCAGACGCTGGGACGCAGCCGCATTCAGCGTGTGGATATGGGCCGCGCCAATGGCACGCATTTTGTCGCTTACGGCGGCGTGGGCTTTGATGCGGAGGTCATCCACCAGATGGAACCGCGCCCCAAGCATTTGAAGCGCCTTGGTATCTGGCCGTATGTGGTGGCTTCCTTCATCATTGCTGCCGATTTCCGTGGCTCAAAGGCGCGCATCATCGTGGAAGGTGGACGGCGTTTTAACGCGCGCGTGATTATGGCGATTGCCACCAACATTCAACACTACGGCGCTTTTAACGTGGCGCGGCAGGCACGCATGGATGATGGACTGCTCGACATCTTCATTTTCCGGGGCATGGGGTTTCGTTACACCTTCCGCCATTTCCTGCGCCTGTGGAGCGGACGCCATTTAAGTGACCCGGAGATTGTGCAGATTCTGGCGCGGCGCGTGGAAATTCAGACGGTACCTCCCCTCAGCATCCAGGTGGATGGGGAACAGCGGGGACAAACGCCGGTGGTGTTCGACCTGGAACCGGGCGCGCTGCGCCTCCTGGTGCCACCGCAAGCTCCTGTTACCCTGTTTAGCTTACCCCCGGAGGTTTACTTGTGAAAATTTTACGTTGGTTCCTGCTGGCAATTCCTTTGGCCCTCGTGGCCGAAGTTCTGCACGCTCCGGCGGTGCTCACGTTTATCCTGGCCGCACTTGGGATTATCCCCCTGGCAGCTCTGCTGGGTGAAGGCACCGAGGGCGTTGCGGGCTACCTCGGCTCACGGCTGGGCGGCCTGCTCAACGCAACCCTGGGCAATGCCGCTGAACTGATCATCACCATTCTGGCGATTCGACAGGGCTTACTGGAGGTGGTCAAGGCCTCCATCACCGGCTCCATTGTGGGTAACTTGCTTTTGGTGATGGGGATGAGCTTCGTGCTGGGTGGCCTGAAGAACGGAAGACAGCGCTTTGAGCGCACCGAGGCCGGACACAAAGCGACGATGCTTTTCCTGGCCTTGATTGCTTTAGGCGTGCCCTCGCTTTTTGGTCACGCCCTTGAGGTTACCCATCACGAAGGCGTGGAATCGCTGAGCCTGGGGACAGCGGCGGTGATGTTGTTGGTTTACGGGCTTTACCTCCTCTACACGATGCGCGACGCACCGGCCCTGCCGGAAACCCACACCGCACCCTCTATGTCCCTGCGGCGCGCCCTCCTTCTTCTGGCGGGAAGCACCCTGGGCATGGTCGTCATGAGCGAAGTGCTGGTCAAGAGCATTGAACCAGCCCTGGCAGCCATAGGCTGGACGGAGTTCTTCGTGGGTGTGATGGTTGTGCCCCTGGTGGGCAATATCGCCGAGCACCTGGTGGCCGTGCAGGTGGCGCGTGACAATCAAATGGATTTGAGCCTGGAAATCGCCCTTGGGTCAAGTCTGCAAATCGCGCTTTTTGTCGCGCCCCTGCTGGTCTTCATCAGCCTGTGGATGGGGAATCCGCTGACGCTGCTCTTCAATCCCTTTGAGCTGGCGGCGCTGGGCGCGGCAGCCTTGATTGCGGCCATGGTCGCACAAGATGGCGAATCCACCTGGTTAGAAGGGGTACAGCTTATTGCGGTGTACCTCATGGTAGGCATCGCCTTTTTCTTCTTGCCTTAAGGAGCATCATGTTCGATACCCACGTGCATTCTCAATTTTCTTTCGACGCGCGCAGCACCATGCAGGCGCATACGGAACGCGCCATGGCCCTGGGGTTGCAGGGGCTGGCTTTTACTGACCATGTCGAATGGTATCCGCAGGACGAGGCCTATCATTATTTTGACCCGGCGGACTATTTCGCGGCGTTAGAGGCGGCGCGCGCCCTGGGAAACGGCAAGCTTACTTTGCTGGCCGGGCTGGAAATCGGCAATCCGCAGCGCTTCCCGCAGGAGACGGCGGCCCTGCTGGAGGCCTGGCCGTGGGATTTTGTGCTGGGTTCGGCTCACTGGGTAGCGGACGAACGCGGCTGGGTGGAAAGTTTCTTCGTCGGAGACGATGCGGCGCGTCCATACCGGCGTTATTTTGCGGAGCTGTTGGATCTGGCACAGCACGGGGATTTCGATATCCTCTCCCATCTGGATATTGTGCGGCGCGACGATTGGGACCTGCACCGCCGTACCCTTCCGGTTGAAGCTTTTGCGGATGAAATTCACGCTGTGCTGCGAGCGGTGATTGCGCGCGGCAAAGGGCTGGAACTGAACACCTCTGGCCTGGCGAAAGGCATGGGCGAACCCCTGCCCAACCTCACCATCCTGCGCTGGTACCGCGCCCTGGGTGGAGAAGTGCTGGTTTTCGGTTCGGATGCGCACACGCCGCAGCGCCTGGCGGATGATTTCGCCACGGCGCGCACCCTGGCCCTGGCGGCGGGATTCACGCGCCTGGCACGCTTTGAACGACGCCACATCGTTGGCTGGATTGAGCTTTAGGAGCGGACATGGAAAGTTTGCTGGAGAAATGTAACTGGCCTGACCTGCCTGAACCTTACGCTACGGCCATGCGTGAAGCTGTCGCTTTCATTCTTAAGCATTATGACGATGTGCAGGGCATTATCATGTGTGGCTCGGTGCTGCGGGGCAAATCTCACGCGAGCAGCGACCTGGATGTCTACGTCATCCGTCAGAAAGCGCAGCGCCAACGTCTGCAGCGCTATTTTAACGGTGTGCCGGTGGAAGTGTTCATCAATCCCAAATCCAAAATCCTGGATTACTTCGCGCAGGAGCGAGAAGAGGGTCGCCCGATGACGGCCCACATGTTGAGCACCGGCTTTGTGGTCCTGGAGCTATCGCCGGTTGTGCAGGCGTTGCGCGAAAGCGCGCGGCAGGTGCTTTCCCTGCGCCCCGATCCTGCGCCAGAGCGGTTACTCTTCATGCGCTACAGCATCGCCCTGCGCTATGAGGACGCGCTGGATTTGCGGGTGGATAAACCGACTGAGGCCACCATGCTGCTGAACCTGGTGGTGTATGACATGCTGCGCTATCGCTTCTGGCAGGCCAATCGCTATCTACCGCGGGATAAGGACCTGCTGGACGAATTGGCCGCGCTCGATCCGGAGCTGAGTGCCGCAGGACGCGCCTTTTACACTGCGTCCACGCTGGAGGAGCGGTTTGCTCTGGCGCAGCAAATTGCGGATCTCACCATTCAGGCGCACGGCTTCTTCGAGTGGGACTCCGCTCCAGAAGACGTATAACGTGTTAATGCTGGAATCTGAAAGGACGTCGCTATGCCTTCAACGCCTGTACGTAAACCCGATTGGCTGCGGGTGCGTCTGCCTTCTGGCGAAACACCTGCCTGGTTGAACGCGCTGCTCCGTCAGGAACGGCTGCACACTGTCTGCGAGGAAGCGGCCTGCCCTAACCTGGGCGAATGCTGGGGGCGCCGCACCGCAACCTTTCTTATCATGGGGGATGTGTGCACGCGCAATTGTCGCTTCTGCAATGTGGCGACGGGCCGCCCCGCGCCCCTGGACCCGGAGGAGCCGCGCCATGTCGCCGAAGCGGCGCGCGCGATGGGCCTGCGGCATGTGGTGATTACTTCCGTGGACCGCGACGATCTCCCTGATGGTGGCGCGGCCCATTTCGCCCAAACGATTCGTGAGGTACACGCCGCCCTGCCGGAAAGCACGATTGAGGTCCTCATCCCCGACTTCCGTGGTCAAGCGGAGCCGCTGCGCCTGATTCTGGAGGCGCAACCGACCATTTTAGGGCACAATATCGAGATGGCGCCGCGCCTCTTCCCGCAGGTGCGTCCGCAGGGCAAGGTGGAATGGGCTTTGAGCGTGCTGCGCGCGGCAGATGCCTGGACGCCGCGTCCCCTCACCAAGAGCGGCTTCATGCTGGGCCTGGGCGAAACCCGCGAGGAAATCATCGAAACCTTGCGCTTGTTGCGCTCGGTCAATGTGGACATCGTGACGATGGGGCAATACCTGCAACCTTCACGGCAGCACTGGCCGGTAGCGCGCTACGTCCCGCCGGAGGAATTCGAGGAGTATAAAGCCATCGCCCTGGAGATGGGCTTCCGCTGGGTGGAAAGCGCGCCGCTGGTGCGCAGCTCCTATCACGCGGATGAGCAGGCGCGGGTGTTAGCGTAGAGGACGAGTTGGACACGACAAGCCTCATCACCATTGTCATCCCGGCTTACAATGAGGAGCGCCGTCTGCCGGAGACGTTACGGCGCGTGCAGACCTTCATGGATCAGGCCGATGTGCCGCTGGACGTTATCGTGGTCAACAACGCGAGCACGGACGCGACGGAGGTGATTGCGCGCGCGTATGCCGCACAAGACGCGCGCTTTCAGGCGCTACATCAGCCCATCCGAGGCAAAGGGGCCGCCGTGCGCATGGGAATGTTGGCCGCGCAGGGACGTTACGCCTTCATCTGCGATGCGGACCTGGCCATGCCCATCGAGGAGCTGCCGCGCTTCTATCCACAAACGCTGGGCGGAGATTACGATATTGCCATTGCATCCCGCGAAGCGCCGGGCGCTGTGCGCTACAACGAGCCGGCTTACCGTCACCTGATGGGGCGCGTCTTCAATTTCATCGTGCGCACGCTCCTCCTCCCCGGTTTTCAAGATACGCAATGCGGCTTCAAATCCTTCCGCCGCGACGTGGCACGCGACCTGTTCAGCCTGCAGCACATCAACGGGTGGGCGTTTGACGTGGAAGTGCTGGCCGCGGCCCTGCGCCGCGGCTATCGCATCCTTGAGGTGCCGATTCCCTGGTACTACGGCGCAGAAAGCCGCGTCCATCCGGTGCGGGACACCCTCTCCATGCTGCGCGAGGTCCTGGCTATCCGGCGTGACATCCGCGCGGGGCAATACGACCGGAAATCGTTGTAGAGACGCTGCACAGCTCGATCGCTCAACCTCAAGACTGTGCACCATCACCCTGGACGCATGACCGTGCAACGTCTCCCCTGTACATACACATTACGAAGGAGGAAGCCATGAAACGCTGGTATGTTTTTCTTGCCGTTTTGGGACTGGCCTGGCTGGGGGTGACGGGTGTGTTGCGCGCAGCCATGCCGCAAGCCATCGTGCTCGACGGCGTGCGCGACACAGCCTACACAGCGCTAAGCGTTGATGCCGCTGGCGATCTGGCGCCGGGTCTGCCCGCCTGGAGCGATGCGCTGACGCTTTCGGTCGCCTACGAAGCGGACGCGCTGTTTGTCTACGTGGACCTGCCCGCTTACGCACAGGCCACGTCGGGCGGGGAAATCGGCCTGACCATCGAGAAGACTGGCGATGTCCCCGGCAGCGGCGGCAGCTCTGACCCGTGGATGCGCGCCATCACCTTTGCCTACACCTCCACCCACAACAACCTCGGCGAGACGCCGCTCCCCACGCAGTACACCTTGTTGCCGGATGCGGTGGTGCGCGGCAATATCCCCGGCACGCCCGGCGGTACCTACAACGGCTGGACAGAGTTGCGCCTCTGGACGGGCACCGGCTGGACGTCCGGCGGCACGAACTGGGGCGGCATCAGCGGTGGCGGTAAGATCGGCTCGCGCATCGCTTATGCGGACGGCAAGGGAGTGGAGATCAAACTCCCCTACAACGAAGTGGGCCTGACGCCGGGGCAGACTGTCCATCTGCAATTTTTCACCACGATCAAGGATAACGCGGCTGGAGCTTACGACACCGTCCCCGCGGACGCGCAGGCTTCTGGCGCGACCGGCGCGACAACTTTACGCCGCCTGGCCACCCTGACCTTGCCCGGCGCCTCCACCACCCCCACGCCCACCCCACCACCGGACGGATGCGATTCCGCTCAGGTGGGGGATGGGGCCATGATCACCGCCCTGATGTACCACAATAGCCTGGAGCTGGCCTACCGGCAGCCCCTGGGCGCCATCACGCCCACGGGACGCGCCACCCTGACCTTGCGCACCTGCGCGCACGACGTGGAACAGGTCGAGCTGCTGGTGTGGAAAACGGGCGCGGGCGCGGAACCTTCGTTCGTATATCCGGCACAGCTGGCGCACATGGACGGCGGGCTTGCCTATTGGCAGGTGGTGGTCCCCGGCCCCGGCGCGGTGATTGACCAGTGGTATCAGTTCCGCGTGCGCGACGGCGGCGCGCAGGGCTACTATCACGTGGCGGATACCTCGAACAGCGGCCCCGGCGCGTGGGATTGGAGCTTTGTGGACCGCTCGTGGAAACTGGCAACGGTGCCCGCCCCGCCGGCAGACTTCCCCGTCCCCACATGGATGCAAGATGCGGTCATCTACCAGATTTTCCCCGATCGCTTCCGCGACGGCGACCCCGCCAACAACCCGCCGCCCTACACCGCGGGCGTGCGCATCTACGGGCCGACCACGTGCAGCGGCTATCCACACGGACGCGGCAGCGGTCCGCAGTGCGTGGTGGACGGGCGCGCCTGGAACGATCCGCTGCTCAACCCAAGCTGGGGATTGGACTTCTACGGCGGCGATTTGCAGGGCATCATCGAGAAAATCAATGAAGGCTACTTCAACGATTTGGGCGTCAACACCCTGTACCTCAATCCCATTTTTGAAGCCTCCTCCAATCACGGCTACGACACCAACGACTACTACACCGTGCGCGCGTATTTCAGCAACGCCACAGACCCCAACGCGGTGTTCGATGAGCTGATGGCTGCGGCGCAGGCGCACGGCTTGCGCGTTATTCTGGACGCGGTCTTCAATCATGCCGGCTCGGATAGCCGCTACCTGGAAGGCTACGGGCTGAATCGCTGGCCGGATGTGGGGGCGTGCGAGGCGCTCAATTCGCCGTATCGGAGTTGGTTCACGCAAGGCAGTTACGGGACCAGCGTCTGCGCCGGCGGCTGGGGCTGGAAAGGCTGGTCGGGCTTTGAGACCCTCGCCGAGCTGCAGGAAAACGACGCGGTTAAAGCCTTTTTCTTCCGCGGTGGCAGCCCACAAAGCCCCGGCGGCGTTTCCGTCTCCGAGTTCTGGCAGCGCAAGGGCATCGCCGGCTGGCGCTACGACGTGGCGCAGGACATCAGCCCGGCCTTCTTCGACGAAATGCACACCTACGTTAAGGGCGAGTACGGCAGCGCCGACACCCTCATGCTGGGCGAAGTCACCGGCGGCTGCAACTGGGACCTGTACGCCACCTACGTGCGCGAAGGGCGCCTCGACTCGGCCATGAACTACTGCTTCCGCGACTGGGCCGTGGCCTTCGCCAACGGCGGCGCGCCGAGCGCCTTCGAGAGCACCTTGCAGAGCTTCCGCGCGCGCTTCCCGCGTTCGGCCTTCTACGCCATGATGAACCTCATCAGCAGTCACGACTCGCCGCGCATGCTCTACCTGCTGGGCGGGGACAAGACCAGGCTCAAGCTGGCGGTGCTGTTGCAGATGACCCTGCCGGGGGCGCCTTCGGTTTATTATGGGGATGAGGTAGGTCTCACAGGCGGCGGCGATCCCGATAACCGGCGCGTCTATCCCTGGCCAGACACAGGAGGAGCACCGGATACGTCCCTTTACGCCACCTATCGTTCCCTCATCGGGATGCGCAACACCTATCCTTCCCTGCGGCGCGGCGACCTGCAAACCCTGGTGGTGGACGACGCGCAGCACCTGTATGGGTACCTGCGCGCCCTGCCGGAGGAAAAGGCCTTCGTCTTCCTGTGCAACCGCGCGGAGAACAGCAAGGCCACGCTGGACGTGAGCGCCATCTTGCCGGAAGGCAGCATCCTCACGGACGCATGGAGCGGTGAGACCTTCACCGTGCAGCAAGGGATACTGGATGTGGGGGTACCGGGCATGTGGGGACGGGTCCTTATCTGGCGTGCGACTCAGCCATCCAACCGCGCACCTTACGTCCCGGCATCACCTTCCCCTGCTGATGGCGCGGTGGATGTCCCACGGCACACCGTCCTCACCTGGCAGGGTGGCGATCCCGATGGCGACCCGGTGACCTACACCGTGGCCCTTGGCGTGACGCAACCCACCGTGGTCACCGTCACCGCGCAAACGCGCTTCACGCCAACCCTGGAACCGGGACTGAGCTACACCTGGCAGATCACGGCCAGCGACGGCATCAGCGAGACGGTTGGACCGGTGTGGCACTTCACCACCGCCTTGCGCCGGCTCTATCTCCCGCTGGTGGTGCGCTTCCATCCGTAAAACGTGACGTTTTTCGCCAGAAACCATACGCCCGGCCCTTTACCGGCATGACTTTTTGCTTTACAGTAGAAAATGCGGGCCGCCGGAGTCACGCCCGGCGGCCTGTGCGTTGAAGAGCGCCTGGGATCATTCCCCATCAGGGAAGCGATGACCATCGCCCCTGCCGGATTGTCAACCGGGCAGTCAGCGCGCCGGGCGCCCTTGAGCGCGATTTCAAGCGGCTGGTATCGGAAAAGGTAAACCGTTGCGAGAACACCGCGTTTCCGGTGTAAACATCTCAAAATTAGGGCATCAAAACCATTCGTCTATCCATGACCAAGGAGGCTTTGCATGGCAGAAATCTTTACCCGTCCCATTGTCGCCCGTGAGATCATCAAAAACCCCTCATGGGAACAACTGCGCGCCTGGGCGCAGGTCGAGGAGACAACCACATGTTACGGCTCTCCGCGTTACATCACCCGCATCCGCAACCGCTCCGCCAAATTCACCGATATCGTGTACGGCGAGCCGACGGATGAACAGACGCGCTGGTTGCGTGAAATCCAGGCCTTTTTGGGCACCGAGCGCCTCATCCAGCTTGACCGCGTGATGGGTCATCATCCCAACTTCCAGCTACACTGCCGGCTCTACGTCCCGGTGGATTTCGCACGCCTGGCCTACATGTGGGGCGTGACGCTTTTTGACGCACCGGCGGAGTACGCGGCGCGCGCACGGGCCGACCTTACCACCGTTATCTACCCCAAATGGCGCGATAAAGTGATGGAGCGCCGCGTCCTGGTGGACCCCAACACCTTCACCACCTACATCCTTGGCAGCGACTACATGGGCGAAATCAAAAAGTCGTTCTTGCGCATGGCCATGTATTGGGGCAAGGTACATGGCGGCCTGGGCCTGCACGCTGGCTCCAAGCTCATCCGCGTGCGCGATGTCCAGGGCAAATTGGTGGAAAAAGGGGCCATTTTCTTCGGCTTGAGCGGCACGGGCAAGACCACCCTCACCTGCCATCACCACTACCTCAGCGGTGATGAAGGCGTGGTCATCCGTCAGGATGATGTCGTCATCATGCAACCCGATGCGTCCTGCTACGGCACGGAAGCGAACTTCTACGTCAAGACCGAAGGGGTGGAACCCGATAGTCAGCCGCTGCTCTATAAGGCGCTCACTTCGCCCCGCGCCCGACTGGAAAACGTCTGGGTCAAGCCGGACGGGACGCCAGACTTCATGGAGTACACGACAGGGCGCAACGGACGCGCCATTGTTTTCCGCGAGGATATGGATTTTACGGATGATGCGATTGACCTGCCACGCGCGGACCTGATCATCTTCATCACCCGCCGCGAGGACATCGTCCCCGCCGCTGCGCGCCTCACGCCGGAACAGGCCGCGGCCATGTTCATGCTCGGCGAATCCATCGAGACCGAAGCGGGCGACCCGGCGCGCGCCGGACAGCCCGTCCACAGCGTGGGCACCAATCCCTTCATCATCGGCCCGGAAGGTGAGGAAGGCAACATTTTCCGCCGTTTCATGGCTTCCAATCCCGACGTGCAATGCTTCCTGCTCAACACCGGCTCCATTGGCCTGCGCGATGCGGAGCGTCGCATCCGCACCGACGCGGAAGGCAAGCCTCTGGGCGTTAAAGTGAAAATTAAAGATTCGACGGAGCTCATCAAACAAATGGCGCGCGGAGGTATCCGCTGGGAAATGGACCCCGACTGGGGTTACGAAGTGCCGGTCGAGGTGGAAGGCATTCCCGACTACGCGGAACGGTTAGATCCGCGCCGCTACTACACGCCGGAGGAGTACGCCGAAATCACGCGCCGCATCAAGGAGGACCGTCGCGCCTGGCTTGCCCAGTTCCCGGAGCTGGATCCGGTCATTCCAGCTTCCCTTAACCTGTAAGGCACCTTACGAACGAGCCTTGCCTATCGCAAGGCTCGTTCGGTCTCTCTATGCCCATCTTATGTAAAGTCGTTAGACCAGAGTTTTGATTGATGCTATAATGAATTAAACTTCTGACCATTCCACCCATTTCACGAAAGGAGTTTTTTTGCATGGACACGATGCAAGCGGTTGCCAAGCTGACCCCTGCGCCGGGCATGACGCTGATTGAGGCACCCATCCCAACCCCAGGGCCACGGGACGTGCTGATCAAAGTAAAAGCCACCACCATTTGCGGCACAGATGTGCACATCTACAAATGGGACCGTTGGTCGCAAAGCCGCATCAAACCCCCGCTTATCGTTGGACATGAATTTGCAGGTGAGATTGTGGCGGTTGGTGAACAGGTGCGCCCCGATGAACCTCAAGTAGGGGATTATGTCTCTGCGGAGAGCCACATCGTTTGTGGGGTATGTCAGCAATGTAAGACCGGCAAGGCGCACGTTTGCCAGAACACGCGCATCATCGGCGTGGATACGGATGGCTGCTATGCGGAATATGTCGTTATCCCCGTAGAAAATGCCTGGAAGAATCCGCCTAACATGCCCTTGCCAGTGGCGAGTTTGCAGGAAAACTTCGGCAATTCGGTCCATACCGTCGCCAGCGTGGACGTGCGCGGGAAGACGGTGCTGCTCACCGGCTGTGGTCCGGCGGGACTGATGGCTATCCCCGTAGCCCGCGCCTTTGGGGCCGAGCTGATTGTCGCCACCGATGTGAGTACCTACCGCCTGGAATTGGCGCGCAAGGTCGGGGCGGATGTGGTCATCAATGTGGCGGAAGAAGATATGCACGCGGTAGCGATGAAAGCTGTGCGCGGCAAAGGGTTCGACGTGCTGCTTGAAATGTCCGGCGCGCCTTCGGCTTTAGTGGGCGGATTGCGCCTGCTCAAGGCCGGTGGGGAGGCCGCCATGCTCGGCCTTGCACCCGCACCGCTTTCCGAGTTCGACATCAACAACCTGCTTATCATGAAAGGCATCACCTTCCACGGCATCGCCGGGCGGCGGCTGTGGGAGACCTGGTATCACATGCGTGCTCTGCTGGCTTCCGGCGCCGTGGATTTGCGGCCCATCATCACCCACGAATTTCCGCTCAGTCGCTGGCAGGAAGCGATAGACATCATGGCTTCGGGACAAAGCGGCAAGATCGCGCTGTATCCGGGCGCGTAAGCCAGGCACAAAGTAACGGCTCAGCCTCCTGTTCCGGAGGCCCCCCCGACTAAGCGGCGCAGTCGCCTGATGAAGTTTAAGAGTAGCTGCTCAGCAGGCCGGGCAACGAAGAACCGTGCCACAGGATTGATCCTGAGCTATGGTGCAAAGACCATGCCGGTGAGGTAAGGGGAGGCGAAGGCAATGCCTTAGCCCCCCAGGCTGGCGGTTAAAATCGCGCCAGTGGCGATTGCAAGCGTTGTCCTGGTGCTGAAGATAAGCAGGTACAGCGCAAAAACCATTGAAAGGGGGGAATAGCCATGCGCACGATAAGTCGTTGCTTGATTTGTTTGCTTACGCTGATAGGACTGGGCCTGGGACCTGCAGTCACACCCCTGCAGGCCCAGGCCGCACCCGCGCCTCCTCAACCCTGGTATGGATGGTGGCGCACACCTTTCGCGTCCGCCCTCAAGCCCTGTGCTACCTTGTCTCCAACCCCACGCCTGGCCCCACCATCACCCTGGACAGAACCTCACGCTACAGGCTATATTCCACCTGAGATAGACCTTTCTCATCTCACCGGCAAGACGATGCCCGCGGGCATGCGGCTCCAGGACCTGCCGGCGGTATGGGACTGGCGCACGCAGGGAAAGGTGACGTCGGTCAAAAACCAGGGGAGTTGTGGTGCCTGCTATGCTTTTGCCGCCATAGCCAATATGGAGTCGCTGCTCTTAATCAAAAACCTTGGCACCTACGACCTCTCCGAAAACAACGCCAAAGAATGCGTCTGGGAGGAAGTCAACAACACCGGCAGCGGTAGTTGCGATGGCGGAAACGCTTATATGACTACCAACCTCTTCTCGCGGCGCGGCGTGGTGCTGGAGAGCTGCGATCCCTATGTGGCCTCGGACGTAGCCTGTAACACCGCCTGCACACCGGTTTATCGCCTGCGCGATTGGCGCATCATCAACGGGAACAATATCCCCGATCCAGAAGTACTCAAACAATACATCTACACGTATGGCCCAGTCTACACCTCGGTGTACGCAACCAGTGAATGGGATACCTACAACGGCTCTTACACGATGAACTACACCGCTCCTGGCAGCGGTACCAATCACGCCGTGATGATTGTTGGCTGGAGCAATGCGCTCCCCCCTGTACCGGGAAGCAGTTCCCCCGCCACCGGTTGGATTGTCAAAAACAGTTGGGGATCGGGGTGGGGCGCAAGCGGCTACGTTTACATGACCTATGGGGCAGGGAATATCGGTTACGCCTCTTCGTTTGTTTACGATCTTGAAACCTACAATGCGGATAGCGTTCTGCTGGGCTACGATGAGGCCGGGATGAACAGCAGTGTAGGATACAGCAACCCAACCGCCTGGGCTTTGGCTGTTTTTACCCCGACCCTGAGCACCAACGGCATGAATATCACCGGCGGGGAAATCTGGACTTCAGACGCGACCACGGATGTGGATGTTTACGTTTATGACACGTTCAATCCCACCACCCGTTCGGTCAGTGGGCTATTAGCGCAGAAACTCGACCAGAGTTTCAGTGAAGCGGGCTATCACGCGATCAACCTGGATGGGCCCATCTATGTGCCCAACAACAACGATGTTGTCCTGGTGGTCAAATTCACCAACGCGAGCAGCAACTATCCCATCCCAATGGACTATAAAACGACCTCAGCCCCGGGACGCACGTTTATCAGTTACACGGGCTCGAATGGCTCCTGGTACGATTTGTATGGCATGGGGCGTACTGCCGCGATACGGCTAAGCGGCGTGAAGGTCAACAGTACCCCCACCCCCACGCCGACCAGCACGCCCACCGCCACGCCGACGCGCACACCTACGCCAACCAGCACGCCCACCGCCACGCCGACGCGCACATCCACACCCGCCAGCACGCCCACCGCCACGCCGACGCGCACATCAACGCCGACCAGCACGCCCACCGCCACGCCGACGCGCACATCCACACCGACCGGCACGCCCACCGCCACGCCGACCAGCACGCCTACCGCCACGCCGACGCCCACATCCACACCCACCAGCACGCCCACCAGCACGCCCACCGCCACGCCAACGCGCACCGCCACGCCGACACCCACACCGGTGCCCACACCCACCTGGACTCCGACGCCGGAGTACACGATAACACCTACGCCAACCCGAACACCAACCCTGACGCCTACGCCAACTTTACCCGTGCCCCGGTATAGGATTTACTTGCCTTTCGTGATTCGGAGTGGCCCATTCTTTTACCGTCCTCGTTAACCGGGCGACCGCAGGGGTCGCCCGGCCCTTGAAGCTGACATCGCGGCAATCCACAGCCCGCGTTGAACCGTACCGCCCGACAGCCACATCTTTTTTGTTCGGAGCGGTCTTTTGTTGCGTCTCGCGCAGAATGCGCTACAATGCAAAAGACGCTACGAGGAGGGAATTATGAACGCCGAAACGCTACTCATTCCGGCCATAGCATTCCTGTCAGGCATTATTATCCTTTCCGCCGTAGGCATCTGGGCCTTGCGGCAGGGAGGAGAAAAGCGCACTCCGTCCGACGCAGTGCCGCTACTCAGCGCAGAACAAAACGCTGCCGGGCAATGGATCATCCGTGTCAACGGCAAGCCTTACGCTTCTCTCAAAGACGTGCCGGACGAAGCCGTGCGTCAGGACGTCCTGGCCGCCATGCGTGCCATAGTTGTCTTTGGGCGCGACTATGTCCGCAAACCAGCCGAATCCCCAGCCCGTCCTTCCTCGCAAGCCAGGGCTACGGCCTTATTTGTGGATGAGGATCCCGCTACGCGCAGCTCTCGTCCATTAACAGAAGCGCCATCCACCCCCACCGTCGCGGACGGAACGCGCCGCCCCACGGGAACGCCACCGGCCTCGTCCGCGCAGCCCGTCACACCTCCGCGACCGTCGCCCGCATCCTTGAAAGCGCGCGTCATCAGCAACACCGCGTCCTCTGCGCCCACCCCACCGCGTGAAGCCTTCCAACGCGAATCCTTCGCCGACGCCTTACTCCCGATGTTGGACCTGGCCGCCGAGATTGAAGAAATTGTCCGAGAAATGCAGCCGGCCTATCCCAGCCTGGCGCAACGCGCCATTCGCCTGCAAAACGCGCCGGGCCGGGGCGTGCGTGTAGTGGTGGATGGGATTGTCTACGAATCGGTAGACGACGTGCCGGATGCCGACATCCAGGCTTTGATCCGCGCCGCGACGCGCGAATGGGAGCGGAGGTAAGCCATGAAGACGCGCGAGCTGCGGGGATTTCGTCTATGGTGGCGCGGCATCAAAGAAAAAATGCGTAAAATGACGCAGACCAGAGCCAAAGCTGGAACTGTGGGCGTCATCACCTATTCCGACCAATGGCGTTTGACCCCGCGTCGCCGGTTTGCGCTGGAACGTTTGTCAGAACTTGGCGTCAATGTCACGTCCAGCCTGGGCGGTGGGGATTACACGCTTACATTGCCGCGTCAACTTCCTCCCGCACGCTACGTAGAAATCGGCTACCTCATCGCCCAACTCGGCGATGAGTTTTTCCCCGAAGAATGCGAACCCATCAGCGACGTGCCCTCCAAAGTCTATCCGGGCCGTGAACATCGTTTTCCGCCGGTGGTTTTTCTGGGCGAACAGTCGCAAGGATGGGTTTTTCGGGTTTACCCTATCGAAGAACGGCACTGACCTTTTCACAGCGGCAGTAATCATCGGGGCACCATCAAAGCATCCTTGCCAGGCAAAGCGGCGCTTGCTCCCTGGTTGCCAGGCGCGCCAACGTAACCCAAACGCCCTTTGCCGCACGGTCATACAGCGCAGTAGCCCAGGACTTATCCTGACTGTAGCGCAGGATTTATCCTGCCTGTAGCCCAGGATTTATCCTGCCTGTAGCCCAGGATTTATCCCGACAGTAGCGCAGGATTTATCCTGCCTGTAGCGCAGGATTTATCCCGACAGTAGCGCAGGATTTATCCTGCCTGTAGCCCAGGATTTATCCCGACAGTAGCGCAGGATTTATCCTGCCTGTAGCCCAGGATTTATCCTGCCTGTAGCCCAGGATTTATCCTGACTGTAGCGCAGGATTTATCCTGACCGTAGCCCAGGATTTATCCTGCGCAGGATTTATCCTGCCTGTAGCCCAGGATTTATCCTGACTGTAGCCCAGGATTTATCCTGACCGTAGCGCAGGATTTATCCTGACCGTAGCCCAGGATTTATCCTGACTGTAGCGCAGGATTTATCCTGCCCTACGGCCCAGCATGTATCCTGTCCTGGCATGGGCAGTTCCCATACGCCACAACAAAGTCCCTGCGCGTGAACGCGCTCTTACGACGACCTGCGTTCGCGCCGAAACCATAGCCATTGGAGGAGATAATCATGACCTTGAGCCATACCATGGAAGAAGCTTACGAGGCTTTCCTGACGGCCTATCCCGCTTACGCACAGACCGCCCAATTAGACGACCTGCGCCGCACCGATTACGCGCGTCTGGATCGCGCGGGCCACATCTACCTCGACTACACGGGCGGAAGCCTCTACGCCCAAAGCCAGCTCGACGCACACTTCGCTTTGCTGCGCGAGAACGTCTTCGGCAACCCCCACTCCTCTAACCCCACCTCCCTGGCCATGACGGAACTGGTAGAGCATGCCCGTCATGCTGTGCTGGAGTACTTCAACGCCGATCCACAAGAGTATGGGGTCATCTTCACCCTCAACGCCAGCGGCGCACTTAAACTGGTGGGCGAGTCGTATCCCTTTGGTCCGGAGCGGCGTTACCTGCTCACCTTTGATAACCACAACTCGGTCAACGGTATTCGCGAGTTTGCGCGCGCGCGTGGGGCGCGGGTGACCTATGTCCCCATCTGCATCCCCGACCTGCGCTTGAATACTGAGGTGCTCGAACGTGAACTGGAAGCTGGCGCGCCGGGGCTGTTTGCTTATCCGGCCCAATCCAATTTCTCCGGAGTGCAGCACGACTTGAGCTGGGTGGCACGCGCCCAGGCCGCAGGCTGGGATGTGCTGCTCGATGGCGCCGCTTTTGCCCCCACGAACCGCCTCGATTTACAACGCATCCATCCCGATTTCGTGTCCCTATCCTTCTACAAAATCTTTGGCTACCCTACAGGGATTGGGGCTTTACTGGCCCGCCGCAGCGCCCTGAAGAAACTGCGGCGCCCCTGGTTCGCCGGCGGCACCATCACGGTGGCCTCGGTGCAAGGGGATAAATACTATCTGGCCGAGGGTGAAGCCGCATTTGAGGACGGCACAGTGAATTATTTGGGCATCCCGGCAGTGGAAATCGGATTACGCCATATCGCGCGCATAGGTATCGAAACCATCCACACGCGCGTGCTGTGCCTGACCGGATGGCTGCTGGAACAGTTGAACGCGCTCCGCCACAGCAATGGCGCGCCCCTGGTGCGCATTTATGGTCCACTCACCACCGAAGCGCGCGGCGGCACGATTACCATGAACTTTTACGATCCGCAGGGCCATTTCTTTGACCACCGCCGCGTGGAAGCCGAGGCTAATCAGGCGCGCATCTCCCTGCGCACCGGGTGTTTCTGCAACCCCGGCGGCGGTGAGGTGGCACTGGGGATTTCTGCGGAAGAGTTAACGGGGTGTTTTCTCCAGAAACCGCAGCGCTTTACGCTGGACGATTTCCGCGTGTGCATTGACCATAAAAGCACCGGCGCGGTGCGCGTCTCCCTGGGCGTGGCCAGCAATTTCGCGGATGTGTGGGCGATGGTGCAGTTCGCGCGTAACTTCCTGGATCGTCTTGCGACGACCGACTAACTGTAGCGCAGGAAACTTTCGCGGCGTGTAGGCACCATCAACGCGCAGGCGCGGGCAATGGGGGCAAGGATGGGATGCGGCAGGCGCGCGATGAGCTCCGCAGCCGTAAGCTCACCGCGCATATAACGCCAGACTTCTTCGCCCAGGGCATGCGTCCCATCTGGCCCCAGGGCGCGATAGATGAAAAGCGCCAGGGGTGAGTTTTGCAAGTCGAAATCGCTCTCTCCCGTGCGCCCGTTGTTGAGCAGCTTGAGCAACATAAGCTCGTGCGCATAGTTTGGCGACCATTGCACGCGCAAATCGGGAAATTCGATGAAACGCACCAGGGATTGCTCCGGCCCATCGAGATTGCCCATAATCAGAGCCAGGGGCATATCCCCGCCTGTTTCCATGGCCAGGGCTTCCAGGATGCAAATGGTAACCAGCTTGATTTCGAGGTAACTGAGCGCAATTTGGACGTTGGCACGCGCGAAGCTGGTCATCTGCTCCCATTGCTCCCTGGACGGCACGTTGCGGTAGTAGTGGAAAACCTGTTCGATGTTCAAGTGTTGGAAAAATTCGGCGGTTGCTTGCAGAGCCTGCCGGTAATCGCGGATGGTATAGATACTGCCCTCACGCAAGGCACGGTGTGATTCGGGCAACAGGTTCCAGGTATTTTCCAGGAACAGCCGCGGATCGGGATAGGCGAAATTTTCCACATCGCGGTTGGCAAATATCACGCTATCGGCCACACAGGCTTCGATATCCGCCTCCTCCCACGCCAGATGGTAACGGGCAACGATGGCACGCAGACGCTGCTCCAGGTCCTCAAAATGACTTTGCGGACGGAAGGGAATCGTAGCCTCGATGCACGTGGCAATGGCCAACAACGTTTCGCAGGGGATATAGGAACGCAGGCGCAATCCCATCACCAGGGCGCTGAGGAATTCGTTCATGCCGGTGCGCGGACGCAACTCCTCCCCGCGTTTGACATCAAACAGCATTGCCAACATCTCCAACACGCGCGTATCCTCTTCCTCCCCGACATCTGTTTTTAGCCACAGGCGTTGCTGGTCTTCGCACAGGTAGGGACTCAAAAGGGCACGGATTTCCGGCGCAAAGCCGAGGTCAACCTGATAGTAGACCAGGTCATGGAAGAGCGCCGCCAGGGTGAGGATAGGGCGTTGAGAATCGGCGAGACTGATGATATGCTCCGGCGTATGAAAGCGCCGTCCCTTGGCTGTCATGCCGCGATGGACCAGCACGGCTAACGCCTCGATTTCCAGGGGAGGAACAACCAAGCCCAGTTGCTCAAATGCTGTTTGGAAAAGCACGATCAGGCTACGAATTTGCCCGGCCATAAGTCTCTCCTCATTGAGTTGCACATTTTCGCCAGTCCTCTATAATCTAAAGTATGATTGAAGCAATAGCAGGACTGGCTACCGCCTTCGGGCTTTCTTCCTCAGCGGGGTTAAATGCTTATATCCCCTTGCTGATAGTCGCGCTTCTTGCGCGCTTCACACCCTTGATAGAGCTGGGTGCCCCCTGGCACTTGCTCACCAACGGGTGGATCATCGCTCTACTTAGTATTTTATTACTGATTGAAATTTTTGCAGACAAAATCCCCGCGGTGGATAGTATCAACGATGTCATCCAGACTTTTGTGCGACCCACCGCCGGCGCCATTTTGTTTGCAGCCACCACGCAACAGAGCGTGCATCTCCATCCGGTGCTGGCCATGGCTTGCGGTGTCGTTCTGGCGGGTGGCGTGCACGCCGTCAAAGCCGGTGCACGCCCGGTGCTTACTGCGACCACAGGCGGGGTGGCCAATCCCATTGTCAGCACGCTGGAAGACGTAGTCGCAACGGTTACTTCGTTTGTGGCTGTGATTTTCCCATACCTGGTGTTAGCCTGGTTAGCTCTGTGTATTGTCCTCGCGCTCCTCATCTTGCGCTGGCGTCGCACACGCAACTCCTGAGCACGCGGAACGTAGTAAAATCCATAGGATTTCGAAACGGAAAGGAGTTTTGACATGGCTTATTATGGAGGAGCGCCGCAGCCGGGGTATCCTTACCCTCAGCCGCAAGGTTACATTCCCGCCCCGCAGACGAGCGGCAAAGCCGTCGCCAGTCTGATTTTTAGCATCCTGGGGCTTTCGGTGATGCCCACGATTGGGAGTCTGATTGGTCTGGTGCTGGGGTACATGGCGCGCGGCGAGATCCGCGCGAGCGCCGGACGCATCACGGGTGACGGCATGGCCACCTGGGGCATCGTCCTGGGCTGGCTGGGCGTTGCGCTGGCATGCCTGGGCGTTTGCCTGGCCGTCCTGGTTTTGACGGGGACTATCGCCATGCCGGTAGGCATTGGCATCTGCTCTGAGCTGCAGGTCCCGCAGTATTAAAAAATCGCGCTGACATCAAAATCCAGCAGGAGGGGCAGAGATCGTTGGCATCAGTCTGGCATGAAAAGTTTATGCACGGAGACTGAAACAACGTTCAACGCGAGCCTGCTTCTGTCAGATGATTTTTGGGAGTTCATAGCTTCACGCTTCAAGAGACTTATACTTTTGTTACGAAAGGATGGTGCACCATGAGCGATTTCCCAAGCTATACGCCACCGCCGGCGGAACCGAACGAACCGCAGCCGGTTAATCAGACTGGGCCGATGTACGGGATGCCGACACCGCCGCCGCCCTCTTATGAGCCAATGCCGACGCCACCACCGCCCCCCTCCCCGCCGCCGATGCCCGGTGGGACGATGTCCGCCCCTCCTGAGAAAAAGAGCAACAAGACGCTTCTCATCGTCCTGGCCGTGGTGGTGCTCCTCATTCTGTGTTGCTGTTGTGCCGGAGCGGGTGTCTGGCTGTGGAACAATGGCGATCAGCTGTTGCAGCAATTCTCCTCGGTCTTTTCCACCGCGCTGACCATGGTTCTGTAACGTTCTGTTGTTCGACTGAGGGCCAGCGCCCCTGGCCCTCAGTTTTTGCGCGTCAGAAACGATGGAGCTGCCAGAGAACCTGCGCACCAAATTAGAAGCTTTGCCCGATAGCCCCGGCGTGTATTTGATGTACAACGCGCGCGGGGAAATTATCTATGTGGGCAAGGCTATTTCGTTAGCCAACCGGGTTCGTTCTTATTTTCACGTCTCAGCCCAGGAAAACCCCAAAACGCGGCATCTGGTGGCCGAAATTGCCAACCTGGACTGGATCGTCACGGCTTCCGAAGTCGAGGCGCTCATCCTGGAAGCCAACCTCATTAAACAGCATCGTCCGCGTTTTAATGTCCGCCTCAAGGACGATAAACGCTATCCCTATTTAAAGATTACCGCCGAGCCTTTCCCGCGCGTGTTCATTACGCGACGCATGGAACAGGACGGAGCACGTTATTTTGGCCCGTATACGTCAACCCAGACCCTGCGCGAGACGTTGGACTATCTGCGTCGCCTGTTCCCCTACCGCACTTGCGACCGCGAAATTACCGGGCGTGATCCCAAGCCCTGCCTGTATTACGACATCAAGCTCTGTGCCGGCCCATGCATCGGGGCGATTGACGCCGCGGGCTATCAACGGCTCATCGAGGAATTGTCGCACTTTCTGGAGGGGCAAACCGAGACGGTGTTGCGCGCCATCCGTGAGGAAATCGAGGCGGCCGCTTCAGCGCTCCAATTTGAGCGTGCAGCCTTGCTCCGGGATCGTCTCCTCGCGTTGCAGCAGGTGACAGAGCGACAGCGCATCGTGTCCACGGCGGCGCTGGATCAGGATATCATCGCCCTGGCACGCGACGAGGGCAACGCTTGTGTGGAGGTGTTCTTCGTGCGCCACGGGCGCCTGTTGGGACGTGAGTATTTCTTCCTCGATGGCACCAGCGATGCGGATGAGGCGGAGATGCTCACGAGCTTCCTGCAACAATTCTACACAAACGCCGCCACCATTCCACCCGAAATTTTGCTGCCGGAGCAGGTGGCCGAGGCGGCGGTACTCGAAGCCTGGCTGCACAGTAAACGGGGCGAGCCGGTCTATCTGCGGGTGCCGCACGAAGCCGGACCGGGACAGGAACTGCTCGCGCTGGCAGCCACCAATGCGCAGGAGACGTTGCGCGTCATCAAGGAACAATGGGCGCGCGATAAACACCGCAATGAAGAGGCCCTCGCGGAATTGCAGCAGGTCCTCGATCTGCCACAGCCGCCGGTACGCATTGAGTGCTACGACATCTCCACCACGCAGGGCGTGGAGACGGTCGGCAGCCTGGTGGTTTTCGAGCACGGGGTACCCCGCAAGAGTGATTATCGCCGCTTTAAAATTCAAACGGTGAGCGGTCCGGATGATTTCGCCAGTATGCGCGAGGTGCTCACGCGCCGCTTTGAACGCTGGCGGCGGGTCCAATCCGGCGAATTGAAGGGCACGCGCGGGAATCAGATGTGGGGGCTGTTGCCCGATTTGTTGATTGTGGATGGGGGTAAAGGACAGCTCGCCGTGGCGTTAGATGTGCTCGATGCCTTCGATTTGCGTGGGGTGGTGCCGGCCATCGGTCTGGCCAAGCGTTTCGAAGAAGTGTATCGCTCTGTGCACGGAACGCCGCTGCGCCTGGAAGCGAGCGCGCCGGGTCTTCATCTCTTGCAGCGCATTCGCGACGAGGCCCATCGCTTTGCCATCACCTACCACCGTCAGCGGCGCAGTCAGCGCGGAATCGCCTCACAGTTGGATGCCATTCCCGGCATCGGGCCGGTCAAACGGCGGGCGCTGCTCAAACATTTTGGTTCCATCGAGGCTATCCGCGCCGCGTCCCTGGAAGAACTGAAGCAGGTCCCCGGCATCTCCGAGGCTTTGGGACACGCGATTAAGGCCTATTTTGCCGCTCAGGAAACAGCGGAAACGTCCCCTCCCGAAAGCACGACTTAGGCCATTCAGGCGCAACGCATAGCGTGGACCACAAGGCAGTTGCCCTGAGTTGAAACGGATGCAGCTTGATAGCTAACCTTGCGTGGGTTTCTATTGGGAAAGTCCCGGCGTGAAGGAGAGGGAAAACAAAAACGGCCCGGTACTGCCGGGCCGCGCTCTGTGGGGCGAGTGGGAATCGAACCCACACACTCTTGCGAGTAGAGGATTTTAAGTCCCCGGCGTCTGCCTGTTCCGCCATCGCCCCCTACAAAAAACGGGCACCTCACGATGCCCCTCGTAAGGCGACGGTCGGAATCGAACCGACGCATAGGGGTTTTGCAGACCCCCGCCTTACCACTTGGCTACGTCGCCATAAAAAAAGAGCGGGCAACGGGACTCGAACCCGTGGCCTTCTCCTTGGCAAGGAGACGTTCTACCAACTGAACCATGCCCGCTTGACGTTTGGGATTATAGCATAATCTCGAATTTTGGCAAGTGGCGTAGCCCTTTATCTTCTCCCGCCTGCTGGTTGCTGAAGTTACCGATAACGCCATCGCGCTGCCTGGCATTGAACAGGCCGGTCATTCCAGGAACAGGCTTTTGCAAGGCCCCCAAGAGTCAGGGATGCGACAGGCAATGCCTTCGCCCATCCGACCCCGCCTGAAAGTGCTATTGCATCGTAACCCAGACGGGCTGAACCGTTATAAACAAAGGTAACTGCTTGCCCTCCCATAGCGGAGCCACCGTTGCACGCGCCGCTGATACGTTTTCAGCCGGGTAACCGGGTAAGCAAAGGCCAGATGGGCAAAAGCGGGGCGGGCGAAGGCAAGTCTTCGCCTGCGCCCAAAAAAAAAATACACCCGCCCCCGTTGGGGAGGCGGGTGATGGAAACAGGCGGTAAAGCCCAATTACTTGAGCACGACGACCGCGCCGACTTCCTCGAGCTTCTTCTTGGCGTCCTCAGCCACTTCCTTGGACACGGCCTCGAGCACGTTAGCGGGAGCACCCTCGACCAGGTCCTTGGCTTCCTTCAGACCCAGGTTGGTGAGCTGGCGCACAACCTTAATGACCTCGATCTTCTTGGGGCCAACTTCCTTCAGCACGACGGTGAACTCGGTCTGCTCCTCAACCTCCTCAGCGGGGGCGGCGGCACCGGCAGCGGGCATCATGGCGCCCATCATCACCGGGGCGGCAGCGCTCACACCGAGCTTCTCCTCGAGCATCTTGACCAGACGCGCGGCTTCCATCATCGTAAGACCGCTGATTTCCTCGACCAGTTTCTCCAGATCAGCCATTGTTTCCTCCATGTAAGGTTAATTTAGATTTTGAATGTCAATGTTGATGAATGGGTTTGGGATGGTTCCCAGATTACGCGGCCGCTTCCGCGCCGCCCTTTTCCAGCTTGTCCACATACGCCTGCAGGACGTTGAGGACCTGCCGGACGCCGCTGGCGATAACGCCAACGACCTGCGAAGCCGGAGCGTTGATCGTGCCCAGGACCTGAGCCAGGAGCACTTCGCGGCTCGGCATCTCGGCCAGAGCGTCAATCGCGTTAGCCGGCATGAACTGCCCTTCCACCATAGCCCCACGCAGGGCGAACACCCCAGGCTCAACCTCTTTCACGTAATCGCGGAAGACCTTGGCCACCGAGGGCGCGTCCTTATGGCAGAACGCGGCCAGGGTTGGACCGGTCAACAGGTCGGCGGGGGGAGTCAAGCCTTGCGCTTCGAGGGCATGGCGCAGGAGCGTGTTCTTGACCACGTACACCTTACCGCCAGCTTCCGCAACGCGGTGGCGCAGCGCTTGCATCTGCTGCACGGTGAGCCGGTTGTAGTGCGCCAGAATGATGCCACTGCTGCTGGCCAACTCACGCGTGTACTCGGCCGCAAGCTCTTCTTTGCGCTCCTTAGTGATAGCCAATGCTCTTCCCTCCTTTCAGTATGAAAACCTCGCATAAAAAACTGGTTCTTATGCCTGCCGACATAAGAACCAGTTCACGTCTTTCCGGTCTGGGAAGACGGCCCCCTGGAACTTACCTCGGCAGGTCACATTAAGCGCCTGAGCGCACCTGCTGTCTTCGGTAAAACAGGAAAAAGCCCGTATCCAGTTAAAAAAGTGTTATGCGTTGCTCTCCATCGCCAACGCTGCGTTCGGGTCTACGCGCACACCCGGCCCCATCGTCGGAGCAAGGGTAACGCGCTTGACATACGTCCCCTTGGCCGCCGCGGGCTTAACGCGACGGATGGTCTCCATAATAGCGGCCATGTTGGCCAGCAGCTCATCCACTGGCGCACTGACCTTTCCCAGGGGCAGGTGAATGTTGCCCGTGCGGTCGAGGCGGTACTCAACACGGCCCGCCTTGGCTTCCTTCACGGCGCGCGCCAGGTCCTCGGCGTTCACCACCGTGCCGGTCTTGGGGTTGGGCATCAGGCCCTTGCGGCCCAGGACACGACCCAGACGACCGACTTTGGGCATGATTTCCGGCACAGCGATCGCGACATCGAAATCGGTCCAACCGTCGCTGATCTTCTTGAAGCCTTCTTCGTCGCTGATGATGTAATCAGCGCCAGCGGCACGCGCCGCAGCTTCCGCCTCCGCCGAGGCAAAGACCAGGACGCGCACCTGCTTACCCAGGCCATAGGGCAGGCTCACCACACCGCGAATCTGCTGATCCGAGCGGCGCGGGTCCAATCCCATGCGCAGGTGCATTTCGACGGTCGCGTCGAAATCGGCGTAACTAACCTGCTTAACCAGCTCCAGCGCCTCGCGCGGCGCATAGGCCTGGTCACGATTCACTTTTTGTGCTGCTTCAATGTACTTCTTTCCACGTCGTGGCATTTTTTCATCTCCTTGTGGTTCATGCGGGCTTAGGTGGCCCTCCCACGGGGATGCAGACCTCAGTCTACAATCTCAATCCCCATACTGCGGGCGGTACCAGCAATCATGGACTCCGCGGCCTCGATATCGTTCGCGTTCAAGTCCTTCATCTTCACCTCGGCGATTTCGCGCAACTGCTTGCGCGTAATCTTGCCCACCTTCTTGCGGTTCGGCTCACCGGAACCCTTGGGCACACCGGCGGCCTTACGCAGCAAATCCGCCGTGGGCGGCGTGCGCAGGACAAACGTGAACGAGTTATCGGAATAGACCGTGATCTCAACCGGCACAATGGTCCCGACCATAGAGGCGGTGCGCGCATTGTACTCTTTGACGAAGGCCGGAATATTTACACCGTGCTGCGCCAACGCCGGACCAATGGGCGGGGCAGGGACAGCTTTACCGGCCGGAATCTGCAACTTCACAATCGCCTTAATCTTCTTCTTTGCCATATTTAAAACTCCTTAACTGGACCGGGCCAAGCCCAGGCGCTTACTTAAACTTTTTCGACCTGCAAGAAATCCAACTCGATGGGCGTCTCGCGATTAAAGAAGGAGACGAGCACGCGCACCTTGGTGCGCTCCTCATCAATCGCTTCCACGGTACCGATGAAATCCACAAACGGACCTTCGATGACCCGCACCTTCTGTCCAATCGTGAAGGTAGCGCGCACTTGAGGCGCCGCCGCCTCCATACGGCGCAGAATGGATTGTACCGCTTCCGGCCGCAGCGGGGTGGGTTGATTCCCCATGCCCACAAAACCCGTCACACCGGGCGTGTTGCGCACCATGTACCAGGAATCATCGGTCAAGATCATCTCGACCATGATGTAGCCAGGGAACAGGCAACGCTTGAGCGTGCGCCGCTTCCCTTCGCGAATCTCAATCTCCTCGATGGTGGGCACGACAACCTGAAACACATAATCGTGCATCCCCATCGTTTCAATGCGTTGCTCCAGGTTATGCTTGACCTTGTATTCATAACCGGAATAGCAATGCACGACATACCATGCCCGTTCGTTCTTATCGGCAGCCGGAGGAGCCGCCTCAAAGTCAAGGAAAGGCTTAACTTCCGGTTCTGGTTCTGGTTCCGGCTCACTTACCGTCGCCGCTGTTTCAGGCACGGACACGGGCACAACAGCTTCACTGCGTGCACGCTTTTCAGCCTCCTCCAACAGATCTTTAGGTAGCGGAATTTCAGCCGGAACGCCAAAATACCCCGCTTCCTCTTCCTCGTGGAAGCTGGCTTGCTCGAAATCCTCCTCACGCCGAGGACGCGCAGAGCGCTTTTTCTCAGGCACGGTTACCCCTCACTACTCCGACCAATCCAGATTGCCGCACCGCCCAGAGCGAGCAGCACCAGCACGCCCACCCCGATAGCGAGCGGATCCAGGGCTACCACTCCGCGCAAGATTGCACCAAACAGGGCATCGAACACGGCCAGGAAGACCGCCATCATCAAAGTAACGAACAACACCGCGATAGTGAGGCGCGTCGCCTCCTCGCGGGTTGGCCAGCTCACCTTCTTCAGTTCCCGCATCGTGTCGCGAAAGTAGCGCACGATTGCATTTTCTTTCTTGACCTCGGTCACCGATGCCTCCGTATATCCCTATTCTATCACATTAAGACACCGTTCCAGAGCAGAAACGGTGTCTTAATCGTTCCAGTCAGGCAGGCGAGGCAGGAATTGAACCCGCAACCTACGGTTTTGGAGACCGTTGCTCTGCCTAATTGAGCTACTCGCCTGCGTTACACCTACTTCGTCTCGCGATGCAGGGTGTGCTGCCGGCAGCGCGGGCAGTAGCGCTTCAGTTCGAGACGATTCGGATCGTTGCGCCGATTTTTCTGCGTAGTATAATTCTGTTCCTTGCACGTCGTGCAGGCCAGCGTGATCGTCAAACGGATCGCCTTAGATTTCTTCGCCATGATTAGACCTCGTCTTATCTATCCCCAGACAAATTAGGGGGACGTTAGCCCCCTGAGCCCACGATGAGGATCGAACTCATGACCCCACCCTTACCAAGGGTGTGCTCTACCTACTGAGCTACGTGGGCTTAAAAATGGGCAGAGGCGGATTCGAACCACCGAAGGCGTGCGCCAGCTGATTTACAGTCAGCCCCCTTTGTCCACTCGGGTATCTGCCCATGTTAAGCCGACGGCGGGAATCGAACCCGCAACCCTCCGCTTACAAGGCGGATGCTCCGCCGATTGAGCTACGTCGGCGCGCGCTGCATTATAACACACGCCGACAGAGGGTCAAGATGTAATCCCACCGTGCAGGCGGTAGTATACACAACTCACCAAATTTGTCAATCCGCCCCACGCCTTGCCGCGCGCCTTATGCTACCTCACCGATGAAATTGAGGCCGCCCGCGCCCGTATTTCATTTGTCATCCCTGACATGATATCCCATTATTGGGGAGAACGCTGAACAGGTAAGGGGTAGGCGACGGCCATCTCGTCGTCCACCACCCAACTATGAGAATGCCCTCGCCAACCCGGATGATAAAAGCCTGAACGGTCGCCGCACCCATCGTAGATACCCCAAGAGAACGCCTTGCCAACCCACACGGATGCCTTATAATCCATATAGTTTTGCGCCTTCGAGCATAGGAGGATGTATGGCCAGATTCACGAAACCGACCGGCACACAAGATATTCTGCCTGACGATCAGGCCATCTGGACGCATGTGCTCGCGCATGTGACGAAGCTGGCGCAGCAATATGGCTTCCAGCGCATTGACACCCCCGTGATTGAACACACGGAGTTGTTCGCGCGCGGGGTTGGAGATGCGACCGACATCGTTGAGAAAGAAATGTACACCTTCAAGGATAAAGGCGGGGAGAGCCTGACGCTGCGCCCTGAATTCACCGCCGGGTTTGTGCGCGCCTATATCGAAAATGGGATGCAGGTCCTGCCACAACCGGTGAAGCTTTACTCCATCGGCCCGCTCTTCCGCTACGAACGTCCACAGGCCGGACGCTTCCGGCAGTTCCATCAGTTCAATGCGGAGATTTTCGGCACACCTGATCCTTTAGCCGACCTGGAAATTATGCTCCTGGCATGGGACGTGTACGCAGGCCTGGGGTTCGACGCGCTCAGCTTCCAGCTCAACTCCACGGGTTGTCCGGTCTGCCGACCGCATTACGTGGAAGCGCTCAAGACGCACTACCACGCCCACGAAGCCCGCATCTGCGAGGACTGCCGGCGCCGCCTCGACAAAAACCCGCTGCGCGTGCTCGATTGCAAACAGGAGACCTGTCAGCCGGTCATCGCCGAAGCGCCTAAAATCTCGGACTACCTGTGCGATGATTGTCGCACACACTTCGCCACGCTGCGTCAGTATCTCGACAGCCTCAACCGGCCTTACACCATCAATCACCGCCTGGTGCGCGGTCTGGACTATTACACCAAGACTGTCTTTGAGGTCTGGGCAGAGGGCATCGGCGCGCAGGCGGCCGTGTGCGGTGGCGGACGCTACGATGGCTTGATGGCCCTGCTCGGCGGTCCGCCACAGCCTGGCGTGGGCTTTGCCGTGGGATTGGAGCGCACCGTGCTCCTGCTCAAGACGCGCGGCATCACCGTTCCAGAGCTGCCTGTGCCGCCCGTGTATCTCGCTTATTTGGGGGATGTGGCCCGTCTGCAAGCGGTGCACCTGCTGGTTACCATCCGCAATGCTGGCATCGGCGCGCAAATGGCGATGGGCGGCAGCCTGAAATCTCAGCTGCGACAAGCGGATAAGCGCGGCGCGCGTTTGCTCCTCATCCTGGGTGAAGATGAGCTGGCCCGCGGCGAGGTGACGTTGCGCGATCTGCAACACGCCACACAGGAGACACTCCCGATAAACGAGGTGCTCTCCGCGCTGCGTGCTCGCCTGTAAAGGAGATCTCATGGAACGTGTCGGCCTGCTGTGCAATGCACGCCTTCCTCAGGCGCGCCCTTTAGCCGAAACTATCGGCGACTGGCTGATGCAACGCGGCGTGTCGGTATGGATAGAGCATTCGCAGAAGGCACCGACGCATCCCGATTTGCCGCAAACTGATTTGCTCATCACCCTGGGTGGGGATGGAACAGTCCTGCGTGCGGTGCAGGCCGCCGTACCCCATGATGTTCCGGTGTTGGGGGTGCATTTAGGGCGGGTCGGTTTCCTCACCGAAACCACGCCTGAGCGCTGGCAGGACACCCTGACAGAGGTCCTGGCCGGACATACCTGGATAGATGAGCGGACGCTGGTCCACGTCACGCTCTTCCGCGGCGGCTATCCGGTGTTTGAGGGGGATGCCTTGAACGACGCGGTGATTACCCGCGCTATTCCGACGGCACGGGTGATCCGCCTGCACGCGCGTATTGACGGCGTGGACTTTGGTGAGCACGTCGCGGATGCCCTGATTGTCGCTACGGCTACAGGTTCAACGGCTTATGCTGCCGCTGCCGGGGGGCCGGTGCTGACGCCCTGGCTGACTAACCTGCTCTGGGTGCCCGTCGCTCCCTACCTGACGCCGGACCGCGCCCTGGTGTTGGGACCGGAGGCCCGCATTGAGCTGGAAGTCCTCCCCGAAGTGCCCGAAGCCTTGACGCTTGATGGGCAAACCACCGTAACCTTGCAGACAGGCGACCGCATCGAGGTGCGGCGCAGTCCACGCCTGGCAAGGTTCTGCCGCGTGCAGCCTTGCGAAGCATTTTACCGCGTTTTGGCTTTGCGGACATTCCTTTCGAGGTGATAGATGAGCGATGATTGGGATTCTGAAGACCTTGAGGAAGTAGTCTACTGTCCGCGTCACCCCAAAATTGAGGCGACGTTGCGCTGCTATCAGTGCGGGCAGCCCATCTGTATCAAGTGCGCACGGCGCACACCGGTGGGCTATATCTGCCCGGATTGCCTGCATGGGCGCAAAGCAAACTTTGAGCAGGCTACGCGACGCGACCTGATTTCGGCAAGCCTGGTCGCGCTGGTGCTGGGTTTGTTGGCTAGCGCGCTTTTGAGTTTTTCGGGATGGTTTGTTTTGTTTCTTTCCCCCCTTGCCGGCCTGGGGATTGCCGAGGTGGCCTGGAGAGTCGCCCGGCGGCACTACAGTTTGCGCCTGAAATGGGCAGTAGCCGGTGCGCTGGTCCTCAGCGCCCTGCCATTCCTGGTCTTCTTTGTAGGGTTGACCCTGTTAGGAACGGGTTCCTCTTTTCTGATGGGTAGGCTTGACGCTGGCGCCGTCCTCGACCTCGCTTCGCTCATCTGGCCCATCGCGCACCTGTTCCTGATGGCAAGTTCGGCCTGGGCACGCCTGAAGTAGGAGGCGCTCCGTGCGGCTCTTGATGCTCACCCCACAGCTCCCGTACCCGCCCCGTTCCGGGACGAGCCTGCGCAACTGGGGGCTGCTGCGCGGATTGGCACGCGCGCATCAGGTCAGCCTGCTGAGTTTCAGCGATACGGCGGCAGACGCTGTTGCGCCCGCCCTTGCGGCACAGGTGGAGCAGATCGCTGTTTTTCCACGCCCCCCTCATCCCCTGGGCCTGCGCCTGCGTCACTTACTGGCTTCGGGCCGTCCTGACCTGGCCTGGCGCATGTGGGATGGGCATTTCGCGCGAGCGCTGCGCGCGTGGCTGGCACAGGGCGGTTGGGATTGGGTGTTCATCGAGGGGCTGGAAATGGCCCCGTATGCGGACCTGGTCGCCTCCCACGGAACACGCTTTCTCTACGACGCGCATAATTGCGAGACACGTTTGCAGACGCGCGCGTTCCTGCAAGATTTACGTCATCCTGAGCGCTGGCCGGCAGCCTTTTATTCGGCGCTGCAAATTCCCCGCTTGCGGCGGTACGAGGCGGCTCTCTGTCGGCGGGCGGCGCGTGTCCTGGCGGTTTCGCCGGAGGATGCGGTAGTTTTACGGCAGCTCGCCCCTGGAGCAGACCCCCTCATCATCCCCAACGGCATAGACCTGAGCGCGTACACCCCGCAGGGAGAACAGGCGGCGTTACGCGCGCCGGCTTTTGTGTTTACCGGCACTCTGGATTTTCGCCCCAACGTGGACGGGTTGCTTTGGTTCGGCGCGGAGGTGTGGCCACGCATCCGCGCGGCGCTGCCGGAGGCGCAGGCGTATATCGTGGGACAGCGTCCGCACGCGCGCCTGAGCCGTTTGTGGCAGCGACCGGGGCTGGTGTGCGTGGGGCCGGTGCCGGATACGCGCCCTTATTTGCGCGCGGCGACGGCGGTCATCGTGCCGTTGCGCATGGGCGGCGGCACGCGGCTCAAGATTTTGGAGGCGGCGGCGCTGGAAAAGCCGATGGTGTCCACGCCCCTCGGCGCTGAGGGCTTTGTGGGGGTTGAGGAAGCGGTCCTGCTGGCGCGGGAGGCTCCTGCGTTTGCGCAGGCTTGCGTGCGCCTGGCGCAGGATGCGGAAGCGCGCGCGGCCTGGGGAAAGCGGGCGCGCCGTCTGGCCGAGGCTTATGCCTGGGAGCGCATCCTGCCGCCCTTGCTGGCAGCCCTGGAGGGCTAACGGCAGGTTCAAGAATCCCTTTTCACATCCCAGAATCAAGGAGGTGTCAGGTATGACAGAAGCCAAGTTACAGTGGATTGAGGATGAGGTACAGGCTCTTAAGGAGCAGGGATTGTTCATCACGCTGCGCACGATTGACTCGCCCGCCGGCGCGTGGATGGTGGTGGACGGGAAGCGCGTGCTCAATCTGTGCACGAACAATTATCTGGGCCTGGCTAACCATCCGCGCCTGATTGAGGCGGCGAAAGCAGCTCTGGATCGCTTTGGCGCGGGGCCGACGGCGGTGCGCTCGATTGCCGGCACGCTCACGTTGCACCGCGAGCTGGAGCAGAAGATGGCGGCCTTCAAGGGGGTCGAGGATGCCTTGTTCGTGCAGGCGGGCTTTGTCGCCAATCAGGCGGCGATTCCGCCCCTGGTTGGCGAGGGGGATGTCATTTTCTCGGACCGGCTCAATCACGCCAGCATCATTGACGGGGCACGCCTGAGCCGCGCTAAGATCATCGTCTACGAACACAACGATGCGGCTGATCTGGAGGCGAAGATCAAGGAGCATCTGCCGCAGTATCGCCGCGGCCTGGTGGTGACGGATGGCGTCTTTTCCATGGATGGCGATATCGCACCGCTGGACAAAATTTACGAGGTGGCTGAGCGTTACGGGGTGATGACCATGGTGGACGATGCGCACGGCGAGGGTGTGTTGGGCCGTGGCGGGCGTGGCATTGTGGATCACTTTGGCCTGCATGGTAAGTTCGATGTGGAAATCGGCACCTTCTCCAAAGCTTTTGGCGTGGTCGGCGGCGTGATCGCTGGCAAGAAGGTGATTGTGGATTATCTGCGCCAGAAGGCGCGTCCCTTCCTGTTCTCCAGCGCCGTCACGCCCGCGGATACGGCGGCGTGCCTGGCCGCTGTGGATGTGCTCTCCGAATCCACCGAGTTGGTGGACCGCCTGTGGGAGAATACGCGCTACTTCAAGGCGGAGATGAAGGCGCTTGGTTTCGATACCGGCCAGAGCGTGACGCCCATCACGCCGGTGATGTTGGGGGATGTGAAGCTGGCTAAAGAATTCAGCCGCCGCCTGTTCGAGGAGGGGGTCTTCGCCATGGCCCTGGGATTCCCCACCGTGCCCAAGGGACTGGCGCGCATCCGCGTGATGGTGTCCGCGGCGCTTTCGCGCGAGGACCTGGATTTCGGCCTGGAGAAGTTTGCCCGGGTTGGACGCGAGCTGGGGGTGATTTAGCTGGAAGCTGGATGCTGAAAGCCGAAGCGGAGGCGGAGGCGGGCAGCGAAGAGAAAAGGTTCGCTCAGCTCCCCGGCATCCGATAAGCAGGCATGGATGGGGCGCCTGAGTCAGGCGCCCCATCGTATGGATGGCCCTTATTGCGTGTAGCGCTTCACCCGCTCCAAAAGCTTTTCCGGCTCAATCGGCTTGGAGATGAATTCCACAATGTTCAGGTATTGATCGGTAGGGAAGGTCTCGGCGTACTGCGTGCTGGCAATCGAAGACACCATCAGGATGGGCACTTCGCGCAGAGCCGGGTCTTCGGCGATCTGTTGCGTCACGTAATAGCCTTCCAATGGACTGGCCATCATCACGTCCATCAAAACCAGATCGGGTTTGCGCGTGCGCATCATGGCCAGCCCTTCCTTTCCATTGCTCGCGGTCCCGACGTGATAACCGGCGCTTTCCAGCACCAGCCGATTGGCCAACGTGAGATCGGGGTCGTCATCTACCAGTAAAATATATTTCGGTTCCATAACATCCTCCTGTGCAAGGTGTAAAAGCGTGTCAAGCTTCCGCCGTGGAAAGCGGCAGGCGCACCGTGAAGGTCGTGCCTTCTCCCACGCGGCTCTGAACCTCAATCGTGCCGCCGTAGCGCGTGATGATGTCGCGGGTGATGACCAGGCCCAGTCCCGTCCCCTCCTTCACCTCGGCCTTAGCGTTCGGCGCGCGGTAAAATTCCTCAAAAAGATGCGGCAGGGCTTCTTCGGGAATGCCAATGCCGGTATCCTGGACACTGACGCTGAGCTTTTGGGCCTGACGTTCGAGGCGCACCGTCACCTTTCCGCCGTTGGGGGTGTATTTGACGGCATTGGAAATCAGGTTGTTGAAGGCGCGGTCCAGTTCATCCAGATTGGCGCGCACGGGCGGCAGAGGCATTTCCGGCAAGCTCAGGGTGAGCTGCAGGCTCTTCTCCTCTGCCGGGACGCGGTAACGCTCCACAAGGCGCTGCAACAAAGCCGCCACATCCACATCGCTTAAGGTTTGGGGACTGTGTAACCCGCTCTTGCTGGAAGCCATGTCCAACAGGTCGTCAATCAGGGTTTGCAGGAAGTCAGCACGACGCAGCGCGCGGGCAAGCATGTCCTGCTGCAACTCAGTCAGCGGACCGGCATATCCACCGACGATGGTGCGCAACAGACTGCGGACCACGCCGACCGGCGAGCGCAATTCATGCGTCACCATCAGGACGAACTTGCGCTTCATCTCGTCCAGATTCTGCAAAGTCTGATAGGCAAGCGCGTTTTCGATGGCGATGCTGCCGTGATTGGCGATGGCACGCAGGAAATCCACATCATCCTGGGTAAAGCGCTGCTGACGGGTGCAGTACACGCGGATGATGCCCAACGGCCCGCGCCTTCCGATGAGCGGCGCCGTGAGGGTGGAGCGGATGCCTTCCTCCGCAGCTTCGAGGGGATATTGGAGCCGGTCGTCGGTCAGGACATCGTGCACGGCGAGCACTTCGCCCGCCAGAACGCGCCGCGCTAAGGGGTTTTCATCCAGGATGAGATCGCCTTTTTGCAGATAGCTCTCGCTCAGGCCGGAAGCGCTGGCGATGCGCAGGCGCGTGCCGCTCTCATCCAGCAGGCGGATCGAGCAGCCGCGCACGCCCATCGCTTCGCGCGTGCTATCCGTGAGGCGATCTAACACGTCTTGCAAATCCAGCGTTGCACTGACGATTTGGGCGCTTTCGTAGAGCGCCTGTCGCCGCGCCGAGGTGTGCCGCAGACGGCGCGTGAGCGCGAGCACCTGCTCCTGCTGTTGACGCAGATAAGCCATGGTGCGCGTCGCCAGATAAGCCAGCACAAAAAGCGTGGTGGTGAAAAAGAACAGCATCCCACCCAAATAGGGGACATGGCGATAGAGCGGAACGGGCAGCAGCCCCTCAACAGCCATGTGCGGAAGCGCGCCGTTGTACTCCAGCAGGGTGAGGCCGCTCACCAGGCCCGCGGCAAGGGCAGCAAAGACGAACACATCCAGCGCCGGCAGGAGAATCGAAGCCAGGCTCACATGGAAGAAAAAGTAAAGCAGCGCGGGACTTTCGATGCCGCCGGAAAAATGCACCAGCCAGAGCATGGCCAGCCAATCCAGGGTGATTTGCAAGCGCGCCAGGACGCAGGGGCGACAGGAACCCGGATGGGCTTCCAACATGCGCGCCATGCGCTTTTGCAGCACGGTGAGCAGCACATTGTAAAGCAAAATAGCCGCGCCGCCTGCGTAGAGGGGGCCTTCTGCCAGGACGAAGCCAAACAGATAACGCGCTACAGCGGTAGCCAACATCACACCGACGCCGGCAATCCAACGCAGGCGGATCAGCCATGCCTGACTGTGCATGACCTCCTGTTCCAGCAAGGTGATGCTGGGTTCAGCTTCGGTATCAAAGCAGTTTTCGATGAGCGGTTCCATATTTAAAGTTTTAGCACAATCTGAAGGGAATGCAATTCACGCAAGACCCTGGAAATCTGGCATAAGCGGGAGAGGCCTTCGCCATCATCTCCTTTGGAAAAGCGCCATCGGGCGTGGGCGATCAGGAGTAACGGCCCATAGAGTCACGACGCCCGGCAATTGACTTCCACTTTCCTTGGAGTACAATCCAAAATGATGAGATGGAGAAAGTATCTGGCCTGGGAAATGGCGCTGCTCGGCGCAGCGAACGCGCTGCGCGGCCATCTGGCATGGCAGGTGGCGCCCGTGCTGGCGGGTCAGGTCAGTGTATCGCTTCCACTCATCGGCTTCTATTACGTGATGTGGGGCCTTATCTGGGCGGGATTGGGGCTGGCGGTGGTGCGAGCGCGTGCGCTACAGCTCGTCCTTCCGCTGGCGCTGGGCTATCAACTCATGGGATGGGGAATCCGTTGGCTCTATGACCGCTCCGATTATGCCCACGCCCTGTGGGGACGGGACGCCGTGTTGAGCCTACTCTTCCTGGCGCTGACCGCGTGGTTCGTCCACGCAGCGCGCACCCACCCTGGGGATAACGATAACCTGTCGGCCCCCGCTCACTCAGAACGGTGAGAGGGACGCCGTTCCACATGGGTTTCCTTAGACCGGGCCACCCATGATCCGCGGCGGTCCGGAAGGCCTGACTCCCTGCACAGGCATCAGGCCAGGTCAAACCGCTATCAGACACGTATCTTTCAAACCTGACGAAGGAGGCTTGATGATGACCGAAACACCTCAACGATGGTCCTTAGAAGGGCTGGTTCCGACCCCCAGCACGCCCGCATACACGGCGTTTGAGGCCGATCTGGAACGCCGCTTGAGCGAATTTGAAGCGGTGCGCGCCACCCTCACGCCCGACATCGGCGTCGAAGCGTTTGGCGAGCTGGTGCGCCGTTATGAATCTATTTACGAGGACATGCTCCGCCTCTACGCCTATGCCTACCTGCGCTTTGCTACCGACACGCGCGATCAGGAGGCCGTGGCCTACCGCGCGATGGTGGAACAGCGCTTTGCCGAGCTGCAAAACCGCCTCCTCTTCTTCGACCTGTGGTGGAAGATGCTCGACGATGCCGCGGCGGAACGTCTGCTTCCGGCCACCGGCGATGCGCGCTACTACTTCGAGGGCCTGCGCCGCTTCAAGCCTCACACGTTGAGCGAAGCTGAGGAGCGCATCATCAACATCAAAAACGTCAATGGCCCGCAGGCGCTGAACACGCTCTACGACATCATCACGGCGGGCTTCCGCTATCAGCTTACCGTGAACGGCGAGACCAAAACGATGACGCGCGGCGAATTGATGAGCTATGCCTTCAACCCCAACCCGGACCTGCGCGCGGCAGCCTATCAGGAACTGTTCCGCCGTTTTGGCGAGCACGCGCCGGCCCTGGCGCAGATTTACGCCGCGCGCGTGCGCGACTGGGGCGAGGAAAACGTCAAGCTGCGCGCCTTTGAACGCCCCATCAGCCCGCGCAACCTGGAAAACAACATCCCCGATGCCGCGGTGGAGACGCTCCTCGCCGTGGTGCGGCAGAACGTGGGGCTTTTCCAGCGCTTCTTCCGCCTCAAGGCTCGTCTTTTGGGCATGGAGCGCCTGCGCCGCTACGACATCTACGCGCCCCTGAGCGAAACCGAAAAGACCTACACCTATGACGAAGCGCTCCGCCTGGTGGATGAGAGCTACCGCGCCTTCTCGCCCACCCTGGCCGATCTGGCCCGCCGTGTGGTGGAGGAACGCCGCCTGGATGCGGAGACCCGTCCCGGCAAGCTCGATGGCGCTTTCTGCTACGGCGTCTATCCGGGTTCCACGCCGTGGGTGCTCGTCAATTACACCGGCCAATTGCGCGAGGTTTCTACCTTAGCGCACGAATTGGGCCATGCCGTCCATGCCCTCATGGCCGCCGAACACTCGCCGCTCACCTTCCATTCCGCCCTGCCCATGGCGGAAACGGCCTCCGTGTTTGGCGAGATGCTTTTGAGCGACAACCTGCTCAAACAGGAAAAAGACCCCAAGGTGCGTCAGAGCCTGCTCGCTTCCATTCTGGATGAGGCTTACGCGACCATCACGCGGCAGGCTTACTTTGTGCACTTCGAGCAGCTTGCCCATCAGATGTTGCGCGAGGGCGCGACGCCCGATCAGCTCAACGCGCGCTACCTGGAGACCCTGCAAGAACAATTCGGCGACGCGGTCGAGCTGAGCGAAGAGTTCCGCCTGGAGTGGCTCGCCATCCCCCACATCTACCACACGCCCTTCTACTGCTACGCCTACGCCTTCGGCAACCTGCTGGTGCTGGCGCTGTACCGGAAATACCGCGAATTGGGCCGCGCCTTTGAACCAACGTACCTGCGCATCCTGGCCTACGGCGGTTCGGCCAGCCCGGCGCACATCGTGGGCGAAGCGGGCTTCGACATCACGCAGGCGAGTTTCTGGCAGGGTGGTTTCGACCTGTTGGCCGAGTTCCTGGACGAGCTGGAACGCCTGGTTTAAGGAGCGGCTTGAGCGCAGTAGGAAAAGGGGACTGGTGTCCTCACGGGGACAGGTTATCCCTACGGTGAACCCATTCGTTCATGGAGGAGCATGATGAATCCAGAAGAAAAAGCAACCTTAAAAGCAGCGCAAGAGCGTTGGACGGAGCAAAGCTACCGCAAGCTCATCAACCGTTTTCCGGAGCGCAAGCCGGAATTTAAGACCACATCGGGGACGGTGCTGCCGCCGATTTTCACCCCCGCGGATGTGGAGGTGGACTATCTGCGCGATTTGGGCTTCCCCGGCGAGTACCCCTTCACGCGCGGGGTACAGCCTACCATGTATCGCGGGCGCCATTGGACGATGCGCCAATACGCCGGCTACGCCACGGCGGAAGAGTCCAACGCGCGCTACCGCTATCTGCTGGAACAGGGGCAGACCGGCCTCTCGGTGGCCTTTGACCTGCCCACGCAGCTGGGCTACGACGCGGACGATGATATGGCCATCGGCGAAGTGGGCAAGGTGGGCGTCTCGATTAGCTGCCTGGATGACATGCGCACCTTGTTCCGCGGCATTCCCCTGGACAAGGTGAGCACATCCATGACCATCAACGCCCCCGCCGCGGTGTTGCTGGCCATGTACATTGCCGTGGGCAAGGAACAGGGCGTCAGTCCCGATAAGCTGCGCGGCACGATTCAAAACGACGTGCTCAAGGAGTATGTGGCGCGCGGCACCTACATTTTCCCGCCGCGTCCCTCCATGCGCCTCATCACGGACATTTTCCGCTATTGCGCGGAGCAGGTACCCAACTGGAACACCATCAGCATCAGCGGCTACCATATCCGCGAAGCGGGCAGCACCGCCGCGCAGGAAATCGCCTTCACCCTGGCCAACGGCATCGCCTACGTGCAGGCGGCCATAGACGCGGGGCTGGATGTGGATACCTTTGCGCCCAACCTTTCCTTCTTCTTCAACGCGCACAATAACTTCCTGGAGGAAATCGCCAAGTTCCGCGCTGCCCGCCGCATGTGGGCGCGCATCATGCGCGAGCGCTTTGGCGCCAAGAACCCCAAGTCCTGGATGCTGCGCTTCCACACGCAGACCGCCGGCTCCACCCTCACCGCGCAACAACCGATGAACAACATCATCCGCGTTACCCTTCAGGCCCTGGCCGCGGTGCTCGGCGGGACCCAATCGCTCCACACCAACTCCATGGACGAGGCGCTCTGGCTGCCCACCGAGGACAGCGTGCGCGTGGCGCTGCGGACTCAGCAGATTATCGCCTACGAGTCCGGCGTCGCCGACGTGGTGGACCCCCTGGGCGGTGCGTACCTTATCGAACACCTGACCAACGACCTGGAAGAGAAAGCCAACGCCTACATCCGCACCATTGACGAGATGGGCGGCGCCCTGGCTGCCATTGAGGCGGGCTACATTCAGGCCGAAATTGCCGATGCCGCCTACCGCACGCAGCAAGCCATCGAGCGCGGCGAGCAAATCATCGTGGGCGTGAACGAGTTCACAGTGGAGGAGGAAACTATCCCGCTTAAGCGTCTCAAGGTGGATCCGGCCATCGAGGAGCAGCAACGCGCGCATCTGGCACAGATTCGCCGCGAGCGCGATAACGAGCGCACCTCGGCTGTGCTCTCCCGCATCGAAGCCGCTGCGCGCAAGCCCGACGAGCCGCTCATGCCGCTCTTCATCGAGGCGGTGGAAGCGTCCGCCACCCTGGGCGAAATCTGCGGCGTGCTGCGCCGCGTCTGGGGCGAGTATCAGCCCAAGGTGATTGTGTAAAGGGTCCTGCAACCCTGAATCTGACCGCAAAGTGCGCCAGATGCCGCAAAAAGGTCCGGCGCCTTTGCGGTTCTCTCACTTTCCAAGGAGGCGTTGTGAGCTTAACCACCTATCGCAACGAGAAAAAATATGGCTTTTGTCCGGGCTGCAGCCACGGTCTGGTGCTGAACGCGCTGGATAAAGCCCTGGTGCAACAGCAGTGGGACCCGGCCAGCGTGGTGCTGGTCACGGACATCGGCTGCGTGGGGCTTTCCGACCAATATTTCATCACCAGCGGCTTCCACGGCCTGCACGGACGCAGCCTCACCTACGCGAGCGGCATCAAGCTGGCGCATCCGGAGCTGCACGTCATCGTGCTCATCGGCGATGGCGGGTGCGGCATTGGCGGCGCGCATCTGCTCAACGCAGCGCGGCGCAACCTGGATATCACCGTGCTCGTCTTCAACAACTTCAACTTCGGGATGACGGGCGGGCAGCACAGCGTAAGCACGCCCCCGACGGGCATCACCGCCACCACGCCGTGGGGCAACATCGAGCGCCCCTTAGACATTGCACAGACCGCCGCGCTCAACGGCGCGACCTACGTCTGGCGCGGCACAGCCTACGATGCCGATCTCAGCGAGCGCATCGCGGAAGCCATCACGCACCCCGGCTTTGCGCTGCTGGACATCTGGGAGCTGTGCGTGGCCTACTACGCGGCGACGAATCGCTTTAATCCCAAGGCTCTGCGTGCGGCCATGGATGAGCTGGGCTTACAGGCCGGTCGCTTACCAACCCAGCCGCGCGAGGCGTACGGAGCGGCTCTGCGCGCGAGCTACGCGCCGCAACACGGCAAGCCCGCGGCTGTTCCTCAGCCCATTCCGGTGGTGGATGAGGTCACGCTGGAGCGGCAGTACGCCATCGTGGTCGCCGGGTCCGCCGGCAGCAAGGTGCGGACGGCAGCGCGCCTCATTGGGGTAGCCGCCACCGCCGCCAACCTGTGGGCCGCACAGCGCGATGATTATCCCGTGACCGTGCGCTCCGGTCACAGCGTAAGCGAAATTGCCATCGCCCCCCATCCGATTTTGTACACGGGCGTCAGCGCGCCGGATGCGTTGTTCATCCTATCGGCTGATGGCTACGCGCGCACCGCCTCGTATCTGCCGCGCATGACGCCGGAAAGCTGGCTTTTCGTCACGCCGGAGTTTGCGCATCTGGAATCGTCCGCCCGGCGCGTCGTGCTCGATCCGGCGCGGCTGAGCAACGTGCCCCGGGAACAGCAAGCCATGGCGCTGCTCGTCTCTGGCCTGCGGCGGATGCGGATTCTGCCGGAGCGTGCGCTCTTGCAAGCCGCGGACCTCATCAACCCGCGTTATGCGGAAGCGAACCGCGCCGCCGTGCAGGCTGGCCTGGATGCCGCCGATGCGGAAGCCGGCTAAACGGAAGCTGCCGGTCCTTATTTCTATCCACATTCAAGGAGGGTAGCGTGCCTGACCATCGCCCACGGCCCGGACAATTGGAAGCTATTCTGCCCGAAACCGACGCGCCGTGCCTGGCGGAAACGCTGGTAGCCTTCGCCAACGCGGATGGCGGCACAGTATACGTCGGCATTGACGAGCACGGCGCTCCCACCGGCATGTACCCGGAGCAGTTCAATGAGGTGGTGCGCCTGGCCGAGAGCCTCTGCCGCCCGCCGGTGGTGGTGAGCTGGCAGCAGGTGGAAGCGCGCGGCGCGTTTGTGTTCGTGGGACGTGTGCAGCGCAGTTTCGAGCTGCACACGTTGAGCGATGGGCGTGTCTTCGTCCGCACCGGCGCCGAAAACCGCCTGCTGAGCGGCGAAGAGGTGCAGGAGCTGGCCACGTCGCGCATCACGGCGGAGTATGAGGCGGAGGCGGTACCGGGCGCAACGCGCGAGGATTTCGACCCCGACATTTTGCGCGAGTTCGTCGGCAAATGGGAGGAACGTCAGGGGCGACAATTGACGCGCCCGCTGGATGATTTGCTCAAGGAAATGGGCTGGCTCACCCCTGATGGAAAGCCCACGGTGGCAGGCATCCTGCTCTTTGGCAAGAATCCGCAGATGTTTATCCCGCGCAGCGATCTGGTGTTCGTGCGCTTCGAGGGCACGACGCAGGGCCGCCGCGAGGACGGGTCGCCGGGGTACGGACGGCGCGCGGAGTTGGGCGGCCCGCTGGCGCGCATCATCGAGATGACGTGGGAGATTCTGCAACAGGAGCTGCGCATCGGCGCGGTGGTACGCGGGCTGGAACGGCGGGAGCAGTGGCTCTATCCCCCTGCCGCCATCCGCGAAGCCCTGGTCAATGCCGTGGCGCACCGCGACTATCGCCTGCGCGGACGTTCGATTGAGGTGCGCATGTTCAGCGACCGCCTGGAAATCGTGAGTCCCGGTGGGCTACCGGGCTTCGTGACGCTGGACAACATTGTGGAGGAGCATTTCTCCCGCAATCCGCGCATCGTGAAGGGGCTGTATGAATGGGGCTTCATCGAGGAGCTGGGCCTGGGCGTGGACCTGATGATTCAGGAGATGGTGCGCGCCGGTCACAATCCGCCTACGTTCAAGGAGACGCCACACACGTTTACCGTCATCTTCATGCAGGCGCGCGAGCGCGTCCCGTTGGATGTGCCGTTGCTGGGTAACGAGCGGCAGGCGCGTGCCCTGGCTTACCTTGCCGAGCATGGCCGCATCACCAACCGCGAGTATCAGCAATTGTGTCCGGGCGTCAGCGCCGAAACCTTACGCTTAGACCTGGCCGATCTGGTGGAGCAGGGAATTCTGCTCAAGGTGGGGGATAAACGTGGGACGTATTACATCATGAAGTAGCAGCGTGGAGAGTGTCAGGCCGTCTGACCACATCCAAAGCAGGAGTCAACATGGCTTTGCTTTTACCTCAGAAATTACGTGATTTGCGCGATGTGCTGCAGGCGCTTGATTTGCACGCTTTAGAGCGAGAAATCGAACGCGAGGCACACACGCGCCTGGTCATCGTCGGGCCGGTGAATAGCGGCAAGTCCACGCTTTTCAACCGGCTGCACGGGCAGGCGCTTTCTGCCGTGCGCGCGGTGCCGGGCACGACGCAGGGCGTGATTGAGCATCCCCTGGGGCCGTTTATCCTGGTGGACACGCCGGGGTTCGGCGAGGTGTGGGGAACGGATCGCTCCAACCTGGCGCTGGAAGCGGCGCGCCGTGCGGATGTGATTTTGCTGCTGCTCGATGCCGTGGCGGGGGTGCGACAGAGTGATTACGAGCTGTTCACCACGCTCAAACGTCTGGGCAAGCCGCTGGTGGTGGCGCTGAACAAAGCCGATTTGGTGAAAAAGGATTTGCCCTGGGTGTTGGAGAACGCGGGCAAGCTGCTTGGCGTGACCCCCATTCCTATCTCTGCACAGACGGGGCGGGGGCTTGCCGATCACCTGATCCCGGCGTTGTTGGAAGCGCAACCGGCGCTGCACATCGCGCTGGCGCAGGCCCTCCCGCAGCAACGTCGCCATCTCGTGGAACGCATCATCCGCAGCAGCGCCTTGACCAACGCCCTGATAGCGCTACAGCCCATCCCCGGCGCGGATATTCCCTTGCTGGCCGCCTCGCAAACGCGCATGGTGCTGCGCATCGCAGCGGCGTATGGGCGTCCCATGGATGCCTCGCACGCCGGGGAGTTCATCGCCTCCGTAGCCGGGACGCTACTCGTGCGTTTTGGCGCAGCGGAGGCGGCGAAGCTGGTGCCGGTGCTGGGCTGGCTTGTGGCGGCGGGCATCACCGCGGCGGGGACGTGGGCCATCGGAATGACGACGGTGCGATATGTTGAGGCCGCGCCGGAGCTGGCTCTGCCGGATTTGCGGTCTCTGTATCGCAATTTGCGCAAGGAGGCGTGGCAGCGCCTGGGCAAGCAAGAGGAAAGTCCTGCCTTGCCGCAGGAGAAAACAGGAGCATAAGTGACAAGGGATTCAGCGTTCCTCGCTGTTTAAAACCTGTCCATCATTTCATCGTTCGTCAGGAGAGGTTTATGAGCATCATTCAAACGCAACATCTGACCAAATATTACGGTAAATCACGCGGGATTATTGATGTCTCGATTCAAGTCGAGGAGGGCGAGATTTTTGGCTTTATTGGACCGAACGGCGCGGGGAAATCCACCACCATCCGCCTGTTGCTCTCGCTCATTTATCCCACCAGCGGCAGCGCGACCATTTTTGGCAAGGACGTGGTGCGCCACGGGCCGGAAATTCGCCGCGATATTGGCTACCTGCCTTCGGAAGTTTTCTACTACGAAGGCATGAAGGTGATTGACCTGCTGCGCTATTCGGCCAGCTTCTACGAGGGCAACCACACCGCACGCATGCACGAGCTGGCAGAGTACATGGAGTTGGAGTTGAACCGCCGTATTGAGGACCTTTCCTACGGCAACCGCAAGAAAGTGGGCATCGTGCAAGGGCTGCTCCACGCGCCGAAACTGGTCTTCCTGGACGAGCCGACCGCGGGGCTGGATCCGCTGATGCAGCGCAAGTTCTTCGATCTCATCCGCCGTGAAAATCAGGAGCGCGGGGTAACCGTGTTCTTCTCCTCCCACATTCTGAGCGAGGTACAGCGCCTGTGTCATCGCGTGGCCATCATCCGCGAGGGGCGGATTGTGGAGGTTTCGGACATTCAGACGCTACAGAAGAACAACTACAAGCGCGTGCGGCTGGTCACCAACGCCCCGCTTCCGCCAAAGTCATTTGAGCTGCCCGGTGTGACCAACCTGGAACAAAGCAACGGCACGGTGCGCTTCTTCTTCAAGGGCGATGTCAACGCGCTGATGCGTCACCTGGGTAGCCTGGACCTGCAGGATGTGACCATCGAAGAGCCGACCTTAGAAGAAATTTTCATGCATTACTACGAATAGGAGGAGGGACATGCGGCGCACGATCTTCCTCCACGAGTTCCGCGCACGGTTAAGTTCCGTGCTCATCTGGGCCGCTTCGACCGCGGGCATGATTCTGCTTTACATGATTTTCTATCCGCTCTTTGCGGATGAATCGCAGGCCATCAATCAGGTCATGCAACAGTTCCCGCCTGAGTTTCGCGCAGCCTTTGGCCTGAGCGGGATAGATTTTACTTCGGTGATGGGCTTTTTCAGCTTCGTGTATCTGTTTGCGCAGTTGCTGTTGGCGATTCAGGCTTCCAATTATGGCTTCGGCCTGCTTTCGGTGGAAGAGCGCGAGCTGACGGCGGATTTTCTGATGAGCAAGCCGGTTTCGCGCACGCAGATTTGGGTAAGCAAGGTGCTTTCGGCCCTGTGCGGCCTGGCGCTCACGCAGGTGATAAGCTGGGCGGCAGCCATAGGCTTTGTAGAAGCTTTCCGCTCCGGCAATCCTTACGATCCCGCGCTGCTCAGGTACCTGTTGTTTGGCCTGGTGCCTTTCCAGCTTTCGTTTTTCGCCCTGGGCCTGGCCATTTCCCTGCTGGTACGGCGCATCCGCAACGTGACGCCTTACGGCCTGGGCCTGGGCTTTGGTATGTACCTGTTGGGCGCGTTTGGCGATCTACTGGGCGAAGCGAAGTTGGAATACCTGACGCCTTTCAAGCATTTCAATGCCGAATATGCCGTCAGCCACGGCCATTTTGACGGTACGCTGGTGGGTTTGAATGTGGCCATCAGCGTGCTGGCGCTGGTCCTGAGCTACGTGCTCTATCTGCGGCGCGACATCCCGTCGGTGTCGTAAGGAGGCGTTCTATGAACATGTTCTGGCGCGAATTCCGGGCGCTTTCCAAATCGTTGCTCATCTACAGCATCATCATTTTCCTGTTCACCATTACGGGTTTTACCAAGTTCAAGGCGTATGCGGAAAATCCGGAGATGTTAGCCATTCTCGATCAGATGCCCGCCGTTGTATTGGATGCGATGAACATGCGCACCTTCAATCTGACGACGCTGAGCGGCTTCTACGGCATCATGCACGTCTATTACGCGCTGATTCTGGGCATCGCCGCGGTGATGTGGGGCAGCGACATTATCGCCAAAGAGGAGCGCGATAAGACCGTCGAGTTCTCGCTGGTGCTCCCCGTGCCGCGTCATCGCATTGTCACGGCCAAGCTGCTGGCGGCCATCGTGCACTCGCTGCTGTTGTTAGGGGTCAGCGTGCTTTCCGTGCTGGTGAGCAGCCGCTCCTACACACCGGACGAGAAGTTCTGGGACTTCCTCAAATCAGCCACGCTGGGGCTGTTCCTGCTCCAAATCGTCTTTCTGGCGATAGGGTTGCTGCTGGCCTGCGCCATGCAGCAATACCGGCGCGTCGGCTCGATAGCCATCGGCATCCTGCTGGGGAGCTACTTCCTCTCCATTCTGGCCGCGCTCCATGAAAAGGCGGATTTCCTCAAGTACTTTACGCCCTTCAAATATGTGGACGCGGGGATGATCTGGCGCAAGGGGCACATCGAGACGCCTTACCTGCTGCTCTCGCTGCTCATCATCGCGGCGTGCACGGCGGGGGCTTATTGGAGCTACAACCGGCGCGATCTGTACATTTAAGAGCGCGTCACCATAGGGAAGGGGGCCTCGCGCGGCCCCTTCCTGGTTTGGCGAAGGCTGGTAGGCTACCTTCTCAGGGTAGGCAAAGGGGAAAACACAACAGGTGGGAGGCTCAACTCCCACCTGTTGTTTTGTGTTCCGGGGCTGATTTATTCCAGTCCGTGTTCGGCGATGACTTTCTGGGCGTAGGCGATGAACGCCTCGACAGACATGGCGCCACGATTTTCACCGCTGCGCAGGCGCAGGGCCACCGAGTCTGTTTCAGCTTCCTTATCCCCCACCACCAGCATGTAGGGTACTTTTTGCATCTGCGCCTCGCGGATTTTGGCATTCATGCGCGCGGATGAGGTGTCGGTCTTGACGCGCAAGTGCGCTTGCCGCAGACGCGCTTCCACCTGTTTGGCGTATTCGATATGGCGATCGGCGATGGGGATGATGCGTGCCTGTTCCGGTGCCAGCCAGACGGGGAAGGCGCCGGCATAGTGCTCGACCAACACGCCGAAGAAGCGTTCCAGAGACCCCAGCAGGGCGCGGTGAATCATATAGGGGCGGTGCGCTTCACCATCATCACCAAAATAAGTCATGTCGAAACGCTCCGGCAGGTTGAAATCAAACTGAATGGTGGTGCACTGCCAGGAACGGCCCAGGGCGTCTTTAATTTTGATGTCAATCTTGGGGCCGTAGAAAGCGCCGCCACCCTCATCCACATCGTAGTCCAGGCTTTCCGCTGCCAGGGCGCGCTTAAGCGCTTCCTGCGCCTTCTCCCAGCGTTCCGGTTCGCCCACCGCCTTGGCAGGACGGGTGGAGAGGTACACGTCAAACTGCTCGAAGCCAAAGGCGCGCAACATGCGCAGGGAGAAGCGCAAAACGTTGAGGATTTCGTCCTCGACTTGCTCCGGCGTGCAGACGATGTGCGCATCGTCCTGCGTGAAGCCGCGCACCCGCATCAGGCCGTGCAAGACGCCACTGCGCTCGTAGCGGTACACCGTGCCCAGCTCAGCCCAACGCAGGGGCAGGTCACGGTAGGAACGCAGTTGTGTTTTGTAGATCATGATGTGGAAGGGACAGTTCATGGGTTTGATGAAGTACTCCTGCCCATCCACGTCCATCGGCGCGTACATGTTCTCGCGATAGAAGCCTAAGTGGCCAGAGGTCTCCCACAGCCAGGCCTTGCCCATGTGCGGGGTGTAGACGAAATCGTACCCGCCTTCGATGTGCTGATCGCGCCAGAAATCTTCGATGGTCTTACGCACGATGGCGCCTTTGGGATGCCAGTAGGCCAGGCCCGGTCCCGCTTCCTCGTGGAAGGAAATCAGGTCAAGCTGCTTGATGAGGCGGCGATGGTCGCGCTTTTCCACTTCCTCGCGCCAGGCCAGATACGCTTGCAGCTCCTCCGGTGTTTCCCACAGCGTGCCGTAGATGCGTTGGAGCATGGGGCGGCGCTCATCCCCGCGCCAGTAGGCCCCGGCTACGGTGAGGAGTTTCACCGCGTCGGGATTGATCTCGCGGGAGTTGGTGACATGCGGCCCGCGGCACAGGTCCACAAACTTGCCGCTGGTGTAGATGGACAGTTTGGGCTGTGTGGTCTGTTCGCCGTATTCATCGGTGCCGCGCTGCAGGATGTCGTGAATCAGCTCAAGCTTGTAAGGCTGGTCGGCGAAGAGGCGCTCAGCTTCTTCGGGGCTGATTTCCTGATAGTTAAAGTCCAGCCCGGCGCGGATAAGTTCGCGCATGCGCGTTTCGATTTTTTCCAGGTCTTCCTGCGTCAGCGGACGCGGTAAATCGAAGTCATAATAGAAACCATAATCAATGGGTGGGCCGATGGCGACTTTGGCCTCTGGAATATACTCCAGCACGGCGGCAGCCATCAGATGCGCGGCAGAGTGACGCTTACGGTAAAGCGGACTGGCCCGATACTCTTCTTCTGACATGGTTTTCATCCTGCACCTCCTCATAGCCTTAAAATAAAACGCCCCTCGCCCTTGGGGCGAGAGGCGCATCCTCCCGTGGTTCCACCCAAGTTCCTGACATCCATCAGGCCCTTGCAGCGCTAACGGGCTGACCCGGAGGCCTTTACTGGGCAGATGCCGTTCCAGGCCTCGCTCGCGGGGGGTTTTCACCGTTTTCCGGTGGAACAGGCTCTCAGTCCAGGACCTGTTCTCCCTGTCACCTTCCGGCGGTTACTCGTCCCGCTCAACGCTTTGCGTATCAAGCTTTTACTATTATAGCGGCTTAATTCAGGGTGTCAATGATCGAAAAGTGGCTAAGTGCGCCACACCAGCGGGCGGGGCGAGCGTCAGGTTGGAAAAGGTTCAGGTCCAGCTTCAAGGCCAGCCGGAGGTTGCGATACCCGGTCGCAAGGCCAGCCGGAGGCTGGTGATGCCCAGTCGCAAGGCCAGCCGAAGGCTGGCGATACCCGGTCGCAGGGCCAGCCGGAGGCTGGCGATACCCGGTCACAGGGCCAGCCGGAGGTTGGCGATACCCGGTCACAGGGCCAGCCGAAGGTTGGCGATGCCCGGTCGCAGGGCCAGCCGGAGGTTGGCGATACCCGGTCGCAAGGCCAGCCGAAGGTTGGCGATACAGGGAGGGACCGTGGTGGCTACACCCGCTCATGGTTGAATCGTGATGGAACATGGGAGCTGGACAGGCCGGGAAATGGGGGCGATGGTTCGCCTGTGTGTCACGTTCAAAACAACTCATCTAACAGGATGAAATACCTTATTTTATCCCAATCGGGTTCGAGATTCAGCGAATCGAAGAACAAGTTGAGATATGCCTCATCATCTCCTATGTCATGGCGGATAGAACGAACACAAAAAGCAATGTCGTACCACAGATCTGCCTTTCCGCTTCTCCCCAAATCTATAAAACCACTGATGTGGTGGTCTGCGATAAATAGATTGCTATCCCCTAAATCACCGTGGGAAAAGACCCATGTTTCGCCCGGTTTATGGCTTTTGAGAAAGGTATACAACTCATGGGGATCCGTAAAGGGCGTATCCTCTTCCCAATTTTCGGTATCTATGTCCGCCAGATTGTGCTGCAATAAATACTCTAATTCTCTCAGTCGCGTGTCTATATCGCTGACGAAAGGGCAATCCAAAAGACTGACGGATTGTAAAAGGGTGATCGCTTCGCTGTAAAGGCTGATCACCTTTTTGGGGTTACGCTCTCTTTGAGCATACGCGCACAGGCTTTCACCGACAAGCTCGCGCATCAGCAGGAAACTGCTGCCCTCGTATCGTTCAAAATGCAAAACCTCCGGAACGGGCAGTTTTCCTTTCAACCATACCATGACCTCTTTTTCACGTTCTACATCGTAAGTCGTCCCCTGATAAGCTTCGTCGGATATTTTCAAGTAAAGAGTCTCCCCAGGCCCTATGAGTTTATAGACGTGGGCGGGCGACTCCCCTACGGAGACGGGCACAACTTGATAATGCTTTATGAGCTGGCTTAATTGTCTGGAAAGTCTTGGCTTTGACATGACATTCCCCAGGTCATAGACGTTGATTCACTGGCAACACGATACCATTCCACCAGACAATCAGGCGGACCAGACAGATAGTCTGAACACGTCAAAACAACAGGTTGCAGTTCATGAGGCTCAAGGAGGAGCTACGTCGTGGCTTTATGGCTTTTCGTGGTTGATGTAACATACCAGGCCCTCGACAATGCCCTGGGCCACGAGGTCTGGACGCCCGGTAAGAAACTCACGATCGTCAAGCATGAATCCAATTTCGATAATGGCAGCCGGGGTCGAGGGATCAATCTCATAGAAGGCATGATAGCGCGTCATGTCATAAGTGACGGTGTTAGCGTCGAAGAGCAAGCCGGTGCGGTCAGCGTAGCGCGCACTCAGGCAGGCCACCAGGCGATTCTCCGCATCGGGATTGTAGCTTGATTCCACACGCGCCACCTTAAAGCCCGTTTTGCCAGGATAGATGCAGGAATCGGTGTGAATCGAAAGCAACACATCGGCCTGAAAGCCATTCAGGCGCGGATCGAATTCCTCCAGCAACAACACATCCCACCCTTTGTTTTTGAGCTGTGCCACCACCCGCCGCGCCACATCCGTGTTAATGTCCACTTCTTGCAACCCATCCGGGCAAACCGCGCCGGGATCATTCTGTGCACCGGAATGGCCGGCAATCACGCCAACGCGCGTCACACTGCGTGTGGGCGTCGGCGGCACAGGCGTTGGCGTAGGCGTGGTGGGATGCAAATCAATAATGGCGGGGCCTGCCGTTGCAATGGGGGCAACGGAATCACTCTTCCCCGCCATGATAATCGGAATCAAACCGGTAGGTACACCGGCAGCCACCACGAATGAGGCCAGAAGCAGGAAGCGCAGCACACGCGCTGCGGTCCACACATCGGCACTGCCACTCGTGTTCTTCATCGGGACTCCTTAGCGCATGCGACGGCGCCATTCCTCCTTGACTTGAATCGCTTCCCAGTTATCGCGGTGAATCATAAAGTCCCGCAGCAGACGGTTAAATTTGTTGGTATCCTCCAGCATCGGATAGTGTTGCGCTTCATCCAACGAGAAAGCATACACGTTATAATCGAGCGAGTCCAGCGTCGAGCGATCGGGGGGTTGAATAATCGGATCCTGTCCACCGTACAGCATCATCACGGGCAAATCAAGATTCTCTAAGGCTTCGGTCAAATCCACGTCCAGGGCGGTTTTCACGCTGCTCACCACCGCGCCAGCGTCGGTTTTGCCGGCTTCCAGAGCCACTTCCTGATAGCTGCTCAGTTTGCGCCCCAGGATGCGCGAGGCAGGGTTATCCCCCCCGCTGAAGGTGCTGAGCGTGCGCGCAATCTGCGAACCGACCAGGGGTGTACACACCGCCATCAGCAAGTCCACGCGCTCCGGATATTGCGACGCGAACAGGCACGCCACCATGCCTCCCAGGCCATGGCCGATCATGGGAATCTTGCCGATACCCATCTGATCCATGAAGAGCGCTACCTGCTCCACATAGCCCTTGAGGGAGTAGCGCGCGGGCACCTTATCCGAATCGCCGAAGCCCCAGAAATCCAGAGCATAAGCGCGGTACGAGGATGAAAGTTCCACCATCGAAGGCACCCAATAGCGCCACGACCCCAGCCAGTCATGCAAGAACAGCAAGGGCTTGCCACGACCTAACGCCTCGTAATGTACCAGACTGCTTTCCAGGATAATCGCACTCATACGCCCCCCTTATGCTTTCCCGATCTGCTGGAGGATCGCCCGAACCTGCTCAACGAGGCCCTCAGGCTCAAACGGCTTGAGGATATAGCCCAGGGCCCCCAATTCCTTACCTTCCAGGATTTCATCATCCTGGCCCTTGGCCGTGAGGAAAACCACCGGATAATGCGCGGTTGCCGGATTGTCCCGTAAGGCCCGGCAGGCCTGGAATCCCGTCATGCGCGGCATCCGCACATCCATCATGATAAGGTCGGGATTAACTTCCGGAGCTTTCTTTACGGCTTCTTCGCCATTGCCCACCGGAATCACCTCGTGTCCACCCACGATTTGAAGAATGAACACGATCAAATCCCGAATATCTCGTTCGTCTTCTGCTACCAGGATACGTGCCATACCTGCTCCTTATTTAGCCTCTGCCTGTTCACCGCTGAGTAACAGGGTAATCTCTTGCGCCAAATCATCCGGCGTGAGCGCTCGCTCCTGCAGACGCCAGCCACCCAGCACCTCCAGGGTCTGGATGAGACCATCTTCCGCCGGGCCGCCATAGACCACCACCGGAATGCTGGCCGTGCGCGGGTCCTTGCGCAATTGACGCATCAGCTTCTGGTCAGTTGCTTCCAGGAAGCTGTGGCTAACCAACAGCGCCGCCGGCATCAACTCCCGCGCCAACATCAAAGCGCGATCCTCGCGTGCTGTGGAACGCACCTGCAGGTGATGAGCGCGCAACGCGGTGCGCATCTGCATCAGGCTTTGCTCATCGTTATCCACCACCAGCACCAGGCTCTTTTGCGTGAGCACCCGGCTCAACGCCCCTAATAACTGCTCCTCGTTCAAAGGCTTGGTGAGATAAGCCGCCGCGCCCAGACGCAGGCCTCGCTCTTGATCCTGCACAACGGAAAGGATGACCACCGGAATATCGCGCGTCTTCGGATCGAGCTTTAACTGTTCCAACACCTCGAAACCGTTGATGTCCGGTAGCCAGATATCCAGCGAAATCAACTGCGGTTGCTGTTGCCGCGCGATGGAAAGCGCCTCGGCTCCGGACGCGGTTATGAGCACCTGATACCCCGCGCGCTTGAGCATCAATTGCAGCAAATCGGCCACATCCGGATCATCTTCCACCACCAGAATCGTGGGCGCGCCAGGGGTTTCCACTTCTGCAGGCGCCTGCCCCATGTCCTCCAGCGGCTCCCCTTCGGCCAACGGCACGGTAAAGTAGAAGATGCTCCCTTCCCCGACTTCGCTTTCCACCCAGATCTGCCCGCCGTGCATTTGTACCAGCAGGGCGGCAATCGAAAGCCCCAAACCGGTGCCGGTCGTCTCACGCACGCCGGGGTCATCCACGCGGTAGAAGCGCTCAAAGACCTTGCGTTGATTTTCCGGCGAAATGCCGATGCCGGTATCCTGTACAGCCACGTGCATCATACCGTGGCGCACATAGGCGTACACCGTAATCTCCCCGCCTTCGGGCGTATACTTATACGCATTGCCTACCAGGTTAGTCAGGATTTGGGTCAGCCGGGCCGGGTCGCCATACGCCTTGGGCAGTCCTGCCGGCACCAGGGCGCGGATGGTTTGCCCCTTCTCCTCGACATTGGGCATGATGGTCATCACCACCTGCTCAATCAATTCGTTCATATCCACCGGCTGACGTTCCAGCTTCACCTTGCCAGCCTCGATGCGCGAAATATCGAGCAGGTCGCTGACAAGATCAATAAGGCGCTCGGAATTGGATTTAACCACCTTCAGGAACTTGCGCTGCTGATCGTTCAACGGTCCCGGCGTGCCCATGAGCAACAAATCCACGTAGGCCTTCACCGCCGTCATGGGCGTGCGCAGCTCGTGCGAGACCATGGAGACAAAATCGCTCTTGGCGCGGTCAGCCTGCACCTCGGTCGTGATGTCGCGGAAGACCGAAACCAGCCCCAGGAACTCCTGCCCGGAGGAAATGACCGGCGAAAGATGGACGCTGATAAAGCGTTCGCCCAATTCGATGCGCTGAGCCAGGAACTGCCCCGCATGGTGCGTTTCGGGCGATTCGCGCCACTGCTCGACATGCAACGCCCATTCCCGCGCCATGCTCCCGTACAGCCCCACCATCTCGTCGAACATCCGTCCCAGGGCTTCCTCGCGCTTGATGCCCAGGATGCGCTCGGCTGCGGCGTTGAAAAGCACGACCCGACCGTTCGGATCGGTCACCAGCACGCCATCGGCAATGCCTTCCAGGATGGCGTGACTCTTTGCGGCTTCGATTTGCTGCGTGCGCAGCATCCCACCCAGACGTTCGGCCTGCTCGCGGATCAGGCGGTAGAGCTCGGCGTTGTTCAAGGCGTTGCCAAGCTGTACGGCTGCCGTCTCGACCAAACGCAAATCCATGTCATCGAAAGCCCCCACCTGCGAGGACTGCAAAATCAAAGCGCCGAACGCCTCTCCCCCGCCTCCCAGAATGGGGACGACAATGGCAGAGCGCGTCCCCATATCCTCCGGCAGAGAGGTCCAACGGTCATCCTTTTCCACATCCGATATCACCAGGGGAGACCGCCGTCCCATGACCCAGCCCACTACGCCTTCCTGCAAGCCCGCGGGGGCTGCCTGTCCACCCAGTGGGATGTGATAAGGATACCCAATCGAGGCGCGCAGCAGCAAACGCCCGGAAAGCGTATCCACCACGGCAATCAGGCCGCGCTCCGCCTGCACGCCATCGCGCAGGATAGAAAGAGTCTGATGCAGCACGCGGTCCACATCCAGGCTCGACACCAGCTCCGAAGCGATGCGGAAGAGCATTTCGGCGCGGTCGCGTTCGATTTGCAGCTCTTCGGTGCGTTCGGCCACGCGCGCCTCCATCTCGTGCGAGAAGCGCATCACCTCCTCGAACAGGCGCGCATTTTCCACCGCGATGGAGACCTGATCCGCCAATGCGGTCATGGTTGCCACATCTACCGGGGTCAAATCTCCCTTGACCTTGCGATCCGCTGTCAACACGCCGACAGCTCGCCCTTCCACCAGCAATGGGCACAGGATGGAGGACCCAATTTCAATCGGACCGGGTACAAAGCGCGGATCAGTCGTGACATCATCCAACACCAGCGGCATCCCACTATGCGCCACAGCGCCGACCAGTCCTTCTCCAGCACCGAAGCTCAGCCCTTCCAGCAATGCAACATCATAGCCAGAAGCGGCCAAAGGCACAAAACGATGCGTGGCATGGTCCTCCATGAAGATGGTGGAGTAGTCATACCCCAGCATTTGCGTTACAGAAGTAACCACGGTGTTCAACACCTGATCCAGGTCGAGCTTGGCCGTAATCGAACGGTTCAGCTCGTTGAACAGGCGCAGGGTCGTCACCTGACGGCGCAGATCTTCTACCAGGCGGTTATTTTCAATGGCCAGAGCGACCTGTGCCGCGAACAGTTCTAACACCTCTAAGGATGCGGTGGTGGGAATGCGACCGTCGCGCGGCTTATCCACCGAAAGCAGCCCAATGACCTCGCCGCGCGTGCCCTGCAACGGAATCAGCAGCATGTCCTGCGGATGCCAGTGGCCCGGCTCGCGTCCCACGTCAAGACGGGCATCCTCCGGAGTGAACACGTCCAGCTTACGTTCCTGCCAGACGTGTTGATACTCCGCCGGGATGTAGTAGCAGCGCCCCATCTTGAAACGCGGCTGCAGCACCGCCTGGATGCGGGGCCAGAACTGCCGCACCTGCTTAAGGCGTTCAAAATCGGCCAGAGGCAAACCCGCGCCGGCAACGCGGCGCAGGAATTGATCTTCGCGGACACTGATCAGCACCAGGTCGTAGCCCGTGCCTTCCTGAATGGCATAGGCCACATCTCCCAAAATGTCGTCCAGAGGACGATCCGAAAGCATCGTGCGCGTGACCTCAAGCAGGAGCGCCATTTGTTCAGCGCGCCGATGCATTAACTCACTGCGTTCAAGTTGCTCGCGATAGCGCCGGTCGTTGCCAATGGCTACGGAAGCCTGCTCCAACAGGTTTTCCATGAAGCCAGCAAGCGCAGGGGAGAAAGCGTAAGGGTGCGGGTCTTGCAGAGCAATGAAGGCCGCCAACTGCCCTGCATAGAAAATCGGCCCTAAAACCAGGGAACGTGGCTGCCCAACCCAGTACTGTGCTTCCTCTCCCAAATCTTGCTCCATCAGCAGGTGAGGATCCGTCATCATCCGCACCAGGATGGGGTTTTTGTAGGGAGCGTTCAACATCACGCGCAAATGTTCGACCTGCGCCAGCGAGTAACCCTGCCAGACGCGCAATTCGGAGCATTCCCGTTCACAGAAGGCCACAAAACCCGCGCTTGCCCCGCTAAAAGCCATGGCCTCACGCAACATCAGTTGCATGATCTGCTGAATGTTCAAGGTCACGCTGATTTCGCGAGCAACACGCTGCAGGGCCTCCAAAGCCTGAATCCGCTGCTTGAGCGCTTCATCGGTCTCCATGTAGAGCCGCGCGTTTTCAATGGCGATGGCGGCCTGCTCGGTCAGGATTTGCATGGTGTTGATTTCCTGTGCGTCGAAGCGGCGGGGTTCAATGAACTGCACCGAGACCAGGCCCAGAGGCTTGTCTCCGCGCATCAGCGGCGTGTCAATGAAAGCGCGGAAGCCTTCCATGCGGGCCATCGGCGCCACCTTCTCCTGATCAGGATACCGCTCGATGTCCTCCACGATAATCGCCTCGTTCACGGCGAGGGCATGAGCACGTCCCCCGACCTGTACCGGGATGCCTTGTGAGGCTTCCCAGTATTCGCGCGACACGCCGCGCGCCGCCGCCATGTTCAGCAGATTCGTGGTCGGGTCCAGCACAAAAATAACCGCACGTTGACTGTGGAACAGTTCCATCAGGGCGGCCACAATCTGATCCAGCACGGTGGGCAGGTCCAGAGAACGGTTGATGGCCGCCGCAATTTTCACCAGGGAGGCCATGTGCGCCGTGCGTCGCTCCCCCTCCTCCTGAAGCAGCTTGAGCGCCTGCTGCTGCTCTGCCAGGGCTTGTGTGAGCTGCTGCGCCTCTTCCTGAACAGTCTGGAGGGTGGCTTGGGTTTGCACCAGCGCAGCTTCCTTCTCGGCGCGTTGGGCTTCCGTTTCTTCCCAGCGCTGCACCATCTGAGTGAGGGACTGACTGAGCCAGCCGACAAGTCCGCCGGTGAGCAACACCGCGAGGATCAAGGGGAACCAGAGGCCGAGCAAAGGGATCAGCGCCACGTCCAGGGCAAGCGCTGCCAGGAGACCCCCAAAGGGTCCCCACGTCAGGCCAATCAGGGCTACCGTCAACAGAGCACCGGCAAAGGTGAGGGACTCGCTCCCCACGGCAAAATAAGCCGCCAGGGTCAGGCCTCCCACCAGAAGCCCTGCATAGCCGGCATAGCGCAAGACCTTACGCATGGTCGTCCACATGCTCGCCATCCCACGACGCGCTCAGGGCGCGTTAAGAGCGCAACGCCGATTAAGCCGTAGTCGCAACGTGGCGCCGGGCTTCCGCAGCCATCTCGGTGATTTCGCGGATGTCCGTAAAGGGGCCGTCGGCAGCGGTCAACACGCCGATTTGTAGCTTCATGAGCGGAGCATGGGTTTCTTTCCCATCAGCGTCGCGTACCACCAGGTAGCCCTGCTGTCGCGTCATGAAATCGTAGTGCGTGCCGGAGTTCTCATCGAAGCGGCGGTTCAGCTCTTGCCGCACCGTCTCCACCAGGTCACTGCGGGTGATGACGATGAAATCATCCCCGCCGATGTGCCCAATGAAGTCATCCGGCGTACCCAGCTCATCCACGACTTCGCTGATGAGCATGCCCGTGAAGCGCAACACTTCCTCACCGGCGACGAAGCCATACACCTCGTTGAAGGCGTCCAACCCCTTGATGCCGATGTAAAGGATGCCCCAATCATCACGGCGCATGAGTTGCCGCAACTGATCTTCGATCAGGCGTCCGCTTGGCAGGCCCGTTGAAGGGCTGGTGAGGCTCTCAAACGTGGCGCGCTTGATGGTGTTGCGGACGCGCAGACGCAGCTCTTCCACGTCAAAAGGTTTGGTGATGTAGTCATCAGCACCAAGCTCAAGGCCGTGGATTTTGTCGCTGCGTTCGTCCTTCTGCGTCAGAAAGATGATGGGGATATGGCTGGTACGCAAATTGGTGCGCAGTTCGCGGCAAATCTCGTACCCGTCCTTATCGGGCAGCATGATGTCCAACACGATGACGTTGGGCATCGTCTGCCGCACCATATCCACCGCCACCCCACCGCGCGAAGCCACGTGGACCTCATAGCCCAGCGACTTGAAGTAGAGTTGCAGCATGTTCGAAATGTCGAAATCGTCTTCTACTACCAGGATGCGGCCTTCACTCATTCCCTACCTCCTGCACCCTCAACTGCGGATCGAGGCCTTGATACGTTCAATTATAGCCTCATCCAGTTTATGTTCAAAACTGCGCAGAGCAGCCAGCTCAAAGCCGTGATAGCTGCCCAGGCGGTCAATTTCCTGCACGCGCTCAACCTGCAGGTCTTTGCCCAAGGTGTAATCCTCAAAGCGCCCTTCAAAAGTTAGCGTCATCACCTCCGCCATGCACCCATAGGTCATATCGGGCGGGAGACCATAATCAAAGCCAAATTGCACCGGTCCCGGCACCCGTAACAGCCCACCATCGAAAAACAGCACATCCGGACGCGCCTGCGCTACGGTGTGCGAAACATCGCGCGGACGAGAGACATCGCACACGACCGCGCCTGAACGCAGATGCTCCGGCTGAATCAGATTGCCGCCCGCGCTTGTCACCGTCAACACCAGTTCGGCCTCGCGCAGACGCATCAAATCGGTGGTCACTTCAACCGCGCCACACCCCGCAGCGCGGGTCTTTTCGGCCACCGCTTCCAGGCGCTCCAGCCGTCGGCCCATCAGGAGCATACGTGCCACGCGCGGCGCTGCCAGTTGCGCCACCACGCCGCCAATCGCGCCCGAAGCGCCCACCACGGCCAGGGTCGCCCGCGACGGGTCAATTTCCATCATCTCCGCCGCTTTCCACAGGGCACGTACCGCTGCCGCGGCGGTGTAACTATCGCCAGTGGTGACAGGAATATCGAGTTCGCGAGCGATGGTGATGCCACCATCTCCCACCACCGACGTATACGCCCCCAGGCCGAGAATGTTCGCGCCCAAGGATTGCGCTAACTCTCCTGTTGCTATGATTTTACGATAGACTTCGCGGGTTGGCAAACTCAACATGCGCTGTGGCGTATAAGGCACAGCTATAAGCCAGCCTTCAATTTCTTTGCCCGTCGCTACTGAACGCGCACCGGTAACGTGAGAAAGTTTAACCGGTGGCCAAAAACGACAGAGAAAATCAATGGCTGCTTCGTTAAGAATTTTACCTAAAAAAGGATATTTCCGCGCTACATCTCGCTTCGGATCAATGGGGTGAATGATAAATGCAAACGAATCCATAATCCTCTAATCACGCGGGTAAAGCCGCGGATGCAAGCTCTCCCCGTCCTTGAGTTTAAGATGGTCACTTTCCTCGTACATCACATTCTTGGAAATGACGCGCCGCTCCGGCGAAGCAAAGAGAATCACATCCGATTCAATCATACGCGCCGGGAAGATAATCATGCCAGAACCAATCCGCACATTGTGGCCCACCGCGCTGCCCAATACCGGCATCCCTGTATCTTCCAGACGCCCGGCGTAGTGCGCGCGAATGGGCTTGGGGACAAGATTGAAGTCGGTGAAGGTGTTGCCCGCCCCGATAAAGGTACCACGCCCCACCACGCACATCTGCAGACAGGTGTTTTGCGCGATGAGGCAATCTTCCATCAAGACCGTTTCAAACAGGGCCGCGCGGAAGGGCAGGAAAGTGCCGTTCCCAACCACGCTCAACAAGAGCTGACACCCCTGCTGAATGTTCGAGTTATCGCCAATGATGCAGTTTCCAATTACCGCGCCCGGCCCAATGGTCACATTGTCCCCAATATACGTTGGTCCCTGAATGATAGCGCTGGGGTCTATGCTGCAGTTTTTCCCGACGTAGACTAATTCTGACGTGGTCAAAACCTGCTTGCGTTCGTACATGCCGCGGAACAAAAGCTTGAGGTTGGTTACCAGCTCGGTGTTAACGCGGCGCTCGAAACGCGCTCCAATGGCAAAGATGCCAAAGGTCACGTTGGCATGCAGGATATGCATCCAGTGCTCGATGGAAAGAAACGCCTTGGTGGGAATCTGATAAACCAGGTCGCCATACACGTTGGACATGTGGGTGGGGACGTGATAGAAGCCCACTTCATACGGGTCGGTGCGCATCACCAGGGGGCGCACGACAGGATCAATGCCATAGGGGTAATACCACATATCGGCGACGTAGTAGTTCCCTTGTCGCCGAATGCCGCGCTGCAAGTAGAGCGCGTGGGCCGTGATGGCCGGATCGTTCAGTTCAAACGCGACCTGACAGGCTTTGCCGGATTTACGGGCGCGGCTGATGAATTCTTCGATGAAGGGTTGATCGAAGAAAAGGTTGTCGCGGTACACCAGGGTTTCGACACGCTCCGCCCCGACCTCGGCAATGGACTCAACTTCGATTTCCTCCGTGGTATAGGGCGCGAGCAAGTCGCGTTGATAGAGCCAGAGCGGTTTCGCCAGAACAGATAATTCCCGCGCCGGTTCGTTGAAAGGCGGAATTTTCCGCTTATCCAGCAAGATAACTTTACGCATGGATGAATGCTCACACTCTCAGATAAAAAATCGGTTAAGCCGCTTTTCTTTTGATGTGCAACACGCAGGCAACGTTGCTATCAGATGCCTCGCTCACCTCCCAGGTCCTCGCCCCGCCCATCTGCAAAGCCCCTTCCAGCAAGCCGCACATCCATGTCTGCAAGGGACGCGCTCCTGTCCCCTCTTCCCAGGGCGCAAGCTCCCAGCGGTATCCATCCGCAAGGGAGGTGAGCTGCACGTGCAACCCGGTCGTGCGGTTAAACATGTCCGCCAGGATCAACAGGACGAAGTACAGCTCCTGCGTTGGGGGGAGTAGCCATGTCGCCATCTCCATGAGCCGCGCGCCCCACCATCCCTGCCATGCCTGCTGTAGCGTTCTCTGTCCGGCACGCCGGGCTATGGAGAGGCCCTCATCCTCCCCATAAAGGTCTACTAAAGCCGCACCCAGGCGGTTCAGGGCGGACCAAGAAACATCGCGTGTTAAAGGTGCTTCCAAAGGTGGAGGAGCCACTTGCGCCATGCGCAATACGCTCTCCAGGTTGTGAGCGCCGATGACCTCGCGCAACCCTGCGAGCATAGCCCGCCACAACCAGCGCGGGAGGGCGCCTTCCATCATGCTCAAGATTCCAGGAATTCTAACACGGTAGCTTTGAATTTATCCGGTTCGTCCAACATCGGAAAATGCGCCGATTTGTCAAAGTAATGGATAACACTGTTCGGGACATATTGGCGCAGGACTTCGCCTTGTTTTGGGCTGACGATATTATCCTTGCGTCCAAAAATGCCCATCACCGGCACGCGCACTTCGGGCAAACGCGGACGAAGGTCGGTGTAATGTAGATCATGGATGCTGGTGGAGAAGGATTCCATGGTTGAACTTGAAAGGTCCTTCTGGAACATTTCGTACCAGGTGCGCCAGTCCCTGGCATAGAAGGGCGAGGCCAATTTGACGCCCAACGCAAAAAGGTTGGGGAAGGTGTATAACACGCGGCCCACAAAGCTGTTTCCCGCAATCTTCAGCAGAATGCTCAGGCCGCTCCCCACCATGGGCGAGCCTACGACGGCTGCCTTGGCGACGCGATGCGGGTAGTGAATCGCCAGGCTCATGGTCACGGTGCCCCCCATGGAATGCCCCATCACCGGCGCGCGTTCCAGGCCCATCCGCTCCATGAACTGATCCACCATGGTCACATATTCCAGGACGGTAAAGGAGCCTTGCTTGGCCGATTCTCCAAATCCCAGAAAGTCCAACGCATAGGTCTTATAGCGATGGTCTTTCAGGAATTCCATGGTGGGTTGCCAGTAGCTCCAGGAACCAAGCCAGCAATGCAGCAAAATGACCGGACGGCCGCGGCCGTAGGTCTCGTAATGCACGATGCCCTGGTCTGTGACGAATGAACTCATGCGCGCGCTACCTCGTTATGGATGAAATGCGCCTGCTGCCTGTTTCGTTATACCCTTAATCCGCAACGGAGATTTCCGTTGCGGATTAAGGATACAGTTTCATCTTAACACACTTTGGTACTGGAGAAAAGGTTACGGTCGTTGCAGTTTGGTTAAAATCAAGTAACGTTACGCCTCGCGGTCCATAATCTCCAGAATAGCGTAGAGTAGCTCCAACAGCACCTGTTTCACGCTTTCCCGTTTTGTGCCGATGCAGGGGATGACTTTCACATCGTCTTCGACGCGCAAAACGATGCGCAAATCCTCCGCTGGCCAGGCGTCGGGCATGTCTTGCTTGTTGGCAGCGACGATGTAGGGTACTGGTGAATAGCTACGGAAGGTTTCCAGGATGCGGCGGGCTTCACGGAAGGTCTCCGGGCGCGTGCTATCCACCAAAACGATGAAGCCCAACATGCCCTCAGAGAGAATCTCCCACATGAAGTCGAAACGACGCTGCCCCGGCGTTCCGAACAGGTAGAGAATCAGCTCATCATCAATCGTGATGCGCCCAAAGTCCATGGCGACGGTGGTTTGGTTCTTGATGCGCTCGGATTCGTTGGAGATTCTGCGCTCAGTAGCCACCACATCAATCTCGCTAATGGATTGGATGAAGGTGGTTTTCCCCGAAGCAAAAGGTCCCGTGACAACAATTTTCAAGGTCTGCATGGCTATAACTCCCGAATCCGATCAATCAGTTTTTGCACGACATTGCGCTTGACTGCGGGACTGCGCATCTGCACAGGCTGCGCTGCAGCCGCACCGGCCACCGGCGCTCCTGCCGCCGCTCCAGCCACGGCCTGCGGTCGCTGCGCGGGCACAAGTTGTACAATTCCCGCTTGCAAGAGGCTGTACACAATCTTGCGGATCTGGTACTCGCTCATGTTATTGCTCTGCGCGATTTGCCGGATGGTGTTGCGCGGATTGACGAAGGAGATGACGCGCCATTCATCCGGACTGAGGTTGATGTCACGCAGCGGGGTGGTCGGACGCTCAGCAAATTTGAGCGAGGCATCAAGGTCGGGCAGTTCGTCCTGAAGCCGTTCCCATTCTTTGAGGCGACGGCTGCCTTCCATGATGACGTTCTCCAACGCGATGGAGGTCGTCATTTTGCCCTGCGGTGGCATATCCGTAGGTTCAAAGCGGAAGGTGCCATCGTTCCAGGAGAACACTTTGTAGACGGTGTTCAGGGTCTGTTGATTGACGACCTTGACGATGTCTTCGGGCTTGAGGTGACCGGAGTTGATGAGGGTGATGGCGATGTCACGGTCCGGACGCCCGGCCATATGTTGTTGAATGGCTTTGACCTGCTCCGTGGTGAGCTTTCCCGCCTTCATCAACAGCACCGGCAAGCTCTCATCCTCGCCGTCCATGGAAGCGTAAATCAGCTTGCCTTCGCGGAAGCTGAGCATACACTTGCCCTGGCGACTTTCCAGGTACAGGCTGCCGGTCTTTCGGGCCAGGTTGACCAGGTTCAGCAATTGTGTGATACCAAAATCTTGTAAATTCCCTTTGAGCGCCATCTTTCAGATTCCTTAGCCTGAAATACTGAGATAGCCGTTTTCACGGCAAAAAACGCAGCCACCTGTGGGCTTCCGGTTGGCCAGGCCAGCCTCAGGTGAAACCACCCCTTCATACTGCAATTCATTATAAACGCCTTCTTTTTTAGCGCAACCCTGACCCACAAATTCCCCATCAGCCGGTCATCACTCGCCCATCAACTGACGCGGCCGGCTCGTGGCAGACTCCCATCCTCAGGTTTTGTGCAGCGAACGGCTCGCTACAAGCCGGGAGGATGCTCCTGATGAGCCAGGCCTGCCAGCTCTGCCGACCTGTTTATCCATGGGCGCGGGCACGCCGCTGCGCGGGGCGTGTCAACTCACGCTTGAAGCGTTCCGCCTGCGCCAGGATGTCACGCGCGCCTTGCTCCGCCGCTTCGCCCTGTGTGCCGAGCATCGCGCCTAATTCCTCGATGCGCGCGGTCTCATCCAGGCGCGTGACCTGCACCAGGGTACGCCCATCCGTGACCCTTTTCTGGATGCGGAAATGCGCATCCCCAAAACCAGCCAATTGTGGGAGATGGGTAATACACACCACCTGATGCTGCACGTCCGCACCGGGGCCGGTAAGCATCCAGAGTTTCTGCCCCACAATGGCCCCCACGCGCCCGCCAATGCCCTGATCAATCTCATCGAAAATCAAGGTTGGGGTCCGGTCGGCGCGCGCCAGGACGGCTTTCAGGGCCAACATCAGGCGCGCCGTCTCGCCACCGGAAGCAATTTGCGCTAAGGGACGCAGGCCCTCGCCGGGGTTGGGTTCCAGAAGGAATTCGAGTTGGTCGCAGCCGCGGCGATCAAAGGCCGCGCGAAGGACCAAATCCCCGTTTTGGATTTGCGCGCCGGCTGCGGTAATCCAGGTTTCGGTAGGGAGCGGAACGTCCAGGGGCAGGCCATGCTCGTCCGCGGCCAGCCGAACGGCAACGGCGAAACGTGTTCCCTGCATGCGCAGGTCGTTGAGTTCGCGTTCGACCTGCTCCGCCAGCCGCTGCGCCAGGGTGCAGCGGCGCTGATGCAGTTCCTGCGCCACACGCGCGGCCTGCTGCAAAAGTTGCGTCTCTTCCAGTTCCAGCTCAGCGATGCGCTCATCGCTGTGTTCCAGACGGCTCAACTCCTCGACGGCTTGCCGCGCATAGGCAAGGATGGCGGGAATGTCGCCGCCGTATTTACGGCACAGGTGATGGATAAGGCTGAGGCGCTCTTCCACCTGTTGCAAACGCCGGGGATTGTATTCGACGCGCGCAAGATAGGCGCGCAGGTCGCGGACAATATCTTCAAGCTGATAGGAAAGGCTTTCCAACGCCTCGCTCTGCGCGCCAAGCGCGGGATCCACCCGTGCCAGGCCATGCAGTTCACGTTGCGCGCGGCCCAACAAATCAAGCACCGCCGGCGCTCGCTCCGCACCTTCTTCCAGGAGGGTGAGCAAGGTGTTCAGGCTCGCCGCCAACTGCTCGGCATTGGCCAGGCGCACGCGCTCGCTTTCCAGTTCTTCTTCTTCACCGGGCTGAAGCGCTGCCGCATGGATTTCTTCCACCTGAAAGCGGAGTAAATCTATGCGCTGCATCCGCTCGCGTTCACCTTGCCGCAGGGCCTTAAGTTCGCTGCGCAGGGCCTGAATGCGCCCGACCAGATCGGCCAGAATAGCACGCGAAGCATCGAGTTCGCCGTAGCGGTCGAGAAGTTCGAGATGTTCACGCACGCGCAACAGGCTGAGATGCTCGCTCTGGCCGTGGATATCCACCAGAGCCTCGGCAACTTCACGCAGGATGGCGGTGGAAACAACCACGCCATTGACACGGGCCACATTGCGCCCTTGCACGCGCACCTCACGGCTGAGCCAGAGTTGCGTTGGGTCGTCGCTTTCCAGACCTTCGCGTTCCAACAGGGGAGCAAGCTGCGTCTGCAGCGTCTCGTTAAGGAGAAAGAGGCCTTCCACGATGGCGCGGGATGCGCCCGCGCGCACGGCTTGCGGCGGCACCCGTCCCCCCAGTAACATTGCCACCGCGTCCACCAGAATGGACTTTCCCGCGCCGGTTTCACCGGTCAGAATGTTCAGGCCCGGCTCCAGCACGAGCTGCAACTCATCTATGATGGCAAAATCTCGAATGTGCAGTTCCCGCAACACGCGCGTGCCTCTTCAAGATAGGATGGGTATAGGATACATGGATTTTGTGGAAAGACAAATGGAGCCTGATGATAACGGCTTTGCGTGTTCTACCCGGTTGCGCTGAAAAGCGCCCCTGTCCGGGATAGCCACCGCCCCCCACGCCGTTGCCTGACCGGCTTTACGCTCCTCCCCCGGTAGAGCAGGTATTTCTGATCAAACCGCCAGCCTCAGAAAAGCCGACCAGGACGCCGTTGCCAGCAAGCCTCAGAAAGTAGCCGCCAGACGGTGGTTTTACGTTAAAGCCCTGTATAAAAAAGGGCCAGGAAGATGAAAGCGCTGCAGGCCAGGACAAGCCAATCCGTGCGTTGCATGCGTAGCGGACGCCAGACGGTACGGGGCGAGTTGGCCCGCAATCCGCGCGCCGTCAGGGCCAGGGCGACCTGATCGCTCAGGCGCAGGGTGCCGATGATGACAGCCACCAGCACGGGCAGGTAATCGCGCAGCCGTTGCAGCCAGTTGCCGCGCACCACCCAGCCGCGCGCTGCCTGCGCCTCGCGGACTGCCTCGGTCAGGCTGTACAGGGCCGGGATGAAGCGCAAGGTCAAACTCAAGGTCAGCCCCCACGTGTAAGGCAACCCCAGGCTTGTGAAGGCCAGGATGAGGTCGCGCTGCGCGGTCACGAAGAGCAACACGCCTGTAAGCCATACCATGGTGAGCGTGCGCGTGGCCAGCATGGCGGCGCTTTCCAGGCCGCCTCGCGTGATGACCAGCGGTCCCAGGGTTACCAGCACCGCGCCAGATGGGGCGAACAGGGTCTGCATGATGAGAATCAAGATCACGAGCAGGCGCACCTGTCGCCACAGCCAAAGCCGGGAACGGACCGGCACGCGCGCGCTGAGCAGCAACAGCCACGCCCCCAGCAAGAGCAGCAGTTGCCCACGCCAGGTATGGATTCTAAAGGTGAGGACCGCCATCCCCAGCACCAGCCAGAGCTTGACGCGCGGATCAAGGCGGTGCAGCCAGGAACGGCCAGGCTGATACAGGTCGAAGAGGTAACTCACGCGGCGCCTCCCCGCTGCAAACGCGGCAGCACTTGCTCCGGCACCCCCTCGGCGACGACGCGCCCCCCTTCCAACAAGATGGCCTGATCGGCCAGAGCAGCCAGCTCCAGCTCGTGCGTGACCAGGACAATGGTGACGCCTGCCGCGCGCCGCTCCGCCAGCCACGCCATCAGTTGTTGCCGCCCGTGCCCATCCAGCCCCACCGTCGGCTCATCGAGCACCAGGATGGGGGTTTCCAGGACAGCTAAAGAAGCCAGCGTAACGGCGCGCTGCATCCCGTAGCTCAGGACCGCCGGTGGCACATCGGCCACCGCCTCCAGGCCAAAACGCGCCAGCGCCTGTGCCACACGCTGTTCTACATCCGGCAGGCCCAGTTGACGGGGGCCGAAAGCGATTTCCGCGCGCACACTCGACGCGAAAAGCTGCTGCTCCGGGCGCTGGAAGAGGAAACCCACCTCGCGCGCCAGGTCACCGACGGCGCGCGTTGCCGTCAAGCGGCCATTCACCCATACACTGCCGGATTGCGGCCGCAGCAGGCCGATGAAATGCCGAATCAGGGTGGACTTGCCCGCGCCGTTGGCGCCGACCAGCGCCACACAGGCTCCGGCGGGGATACTGAGCGAAACATCGTGGAGCACGGGCAGGCCATCCGGATAGGCGAAGCGCACCTGCCGCAGTTCCAGGGCCGGCGGGACGCCCGTCGGCGTGCGCCGTGGCGCCCAATCGCGCACCTCGGCAAAAGACCAGAGCACCCCCGCGGCGCGCAGGCGTGCCGTGGCCGTCTCCGGTGTAAGGTCTTCCAGGGTCCCATCCGCCAGCAAGGCGGCGTTTCCCGCAAGCTGCATGATGCGCGGATCGTGCGTCATAAGCAGCAGGGTGGAACCCTCCTCGCGCAGGTGCTGCAGGGAGCGCAGGACTTCCGCCTGACCTTCGGGGTCAAGGCCACCGAGGGCCTCATCCAGCACGAATACACGTGGACGCATGGCCCACAGGGCAGCGAGGGCCAGGCGTTTTTGTTGCCCGCCGGAAAGCGTCCACGGGGGGCGGTGACGAAGCGGTAATAATTCGAAGCGGCGGAGCGCTTCGTACACGCGCGGCGCGATGGCGGTAGGTGGAATAGCCAGCGCCTCCAGCCCCCAGGCGACCTCATCCTCCACCGAACAGGTGAATAACTGCGCGGCGGGATCTTGAAAGAGCAAGCCCAGGGTAGAGGGGGAAAGTTCGCCGCGCTGCGGATTTTCGCCGGCAATGCGAATCTCGCCGGCAAAACTGCCGCCAGTGAGGGTGGGAGCTAATCCAGCCAGGAGCAAGCCCAGGGTGCTTTTGCCGCTGCCCGTGGCACCCCAGAGCGCAAGCGCCGCGCCGGGGGCAAGCTGCAATGAAACGTCGCGCAGCACATCCGGCGCGGGTAAATCGGCCAGCAGGGGCGGATAGGCAAAACGGACGTGGTGGACGTGAATCACAAACGCCTCAAAAAACAACGGAGGGGGTGCCCCCTCCGTTTCTATTGCGCCATCCGCTTGATAGGCGGATAGGCCATCTGGACGAGTAGATAAAGGGGGATGCCGAGCAGGTTGCCACTGAAAGCTTGCATGGCATTGGCAGGTACTTCGGCCAGGGCGGCATTGCCCACCAGGATCAGGCCCGCCAACAGATAGCCGCCCGCAATCACGGCAATGTTGACAGCGGTTATCAACAGAATGAAGGGGAAAGTCATGCGCTTGTGGTTAGCCGCTAAGCGCCCCAGCAGGTAGCCCTGCAAGCCGTGGATGACCAGCGAGAAGGGCGCCCACATGCCATAACCGCTGGTCAAATCCGCCAGCGCGGTGCCAAGCCCCCCTGCTACAGCACCCACCGTCGGGCCGAAAGCCAGGGCCGTGAAAACGACCCCCACATCGCCGAGATGGACATAGCCGCGGGTCGGCGTGGGCACCTGAATCAGGCGCGTGAGCACGAACACCAGGGCCGCCATCAGCGCATTTAAGGTGATAGTACGAACGTTAAAAGTCTTGCGCATAGCTCCTCCTTAACGTACAGGTATAAGCCAGGGTATCATAACACAAGGGGGGGATAACGTCAACGTGTCCACGAATACACGCATGTAAAGTGACTGCTTACCTTGTCGTGCTTTGAACCGCAGGCCCGGATAGGGTATCCGATGATTTCAACCCCTCAGGGTGGGCGAATGCAATGCCTTCGCCTGCCCTGAAGCGGTAAACCGTTACGAGATGGGGTCCATGTGGGGGTTGCGCAAAATGCCCAAGTAGGGTATAAAGGCTTAAGTTATGTTGGGAAGTGAGGATAGCTATGGAAGAGCAGGAGACAATCCAATCATCGGTTGAAGCAGAGGTCAAAGCGGAGCCGGTGTTGATGCCCGTGGCCTGTGTGCAGTTCCGCCCTGTGCACAAGCCCTATTTTTTCGATGCGCGGGGAGTGTCCCTCAAGGTCGGGGATTGGGTGGTCGTCGAAACGACCTACGGTTTGCAGGTGGGACAGGTACGCTGCCTTAAACAGCTTGAGGTGGTGCCGGGCGAACTGAAGCCCGTGTTGCGCGTGGCGACCGGCAAGGATATGGCCGAACACGTGTTGAGCGAGGACTTTGCTCAGCAGATGCGTGAGCTGACCCGCAACGAGCTGAAAGCGATGGGGGTGACGGCCAAGGTGGTGGCGGTTGAAACCACGCTCAAGATGGAACAGCTCTGGGTGGAGCTGGTGGCCGATATGGAGCCGAAGCAGTTGGGGCAGCTTCGTCAGCGCCTTAGCGCGCAGACAAGCGCGCATGTGGACGTGCTCATCGTCAGTCCGCGTGACCACGCGCGAGAGCTGGGGGGCTACGGCGTGTGCGGTGAGCTGCGTTGTTGCGCGCGCTTCCTCACTGAGTTCCAGACGATTTCCATCCGCATGGCCAAGGATCAGTCCGTCTCAATGGCGCCTTCAGACATCACCGGGATGTGCGGACGCCTGCGCTGCTGCCTGGCCTATGAACATCCCTTCTACAAGGAAGAAGGGGAAAAATACCCACGGCGCAAAGCGCTGGTCGAGACGCCCGAAGGGCTGGCCAAGGTGGTGGACTGGGATATCATGCGCGGGGAAGTGATCGTCGAAATTCCACCGGAAGGGCCACGCCGCGACCGGGTGCGTCACCGTTTTGCCCTGGATGAGGTGAAGCTGGCACAACAGCAAGCCGCGCCCGTCAGTTTTGCCGAAGAGAATGAGGCCGAAAACGGCGAGGATGCTTGACGATGAAGCTCATCATCCAGATTCCGTGTTATAACGAGGAAGCTACTCTGGCTCAGACACTGCACGACCTGCCGCGCGAGATTCCGGGTGTGGATAGGATTGAGGTGCTGATCGTGGATGACGGCAGCAGCGACCGCACCGTGGAAGTGGCGGAAGCGCACGGGGTGCAGCACATCGTGCGCCACGCGCACAATCGCGGTCTGGCTCAGGCGTTTCTGACCGGTCTGCAGGCCGCGCTGCACGCCGGCGCGGACATTATTGTCAATACGGATGCGGATAATCAGTATCGCGGTGAGGACATCGTGCGGCTCGTGCAACCCATACTGGCCGGCCATGCGGATATTGTCATCGGCGACCGCGGCGTGGCACAACATCCTTACTTTTCGCCACTGAAACGCTGGTTACAACAGGTAGGAAGCTGGGTGGTGGGACAGGCGGCTGGCGTCCACGTGCCGGATGCGACGAGCGGCTTCCGCGCCTTCAGCCGCGAGGCGGCGCTGCGCCTGCTGGTGTTGAGCGAGTACTCCTACACCCTGGAGACCCTCATTCAGGCTGGCGCGCGGCGCATGGCGGTGGCGCATGTGCCCATCCGCGTCAATCCGCAGACGCGCCCTTCGCGCCTGATGCGCAGCATCCCCGATTTCATCTCGCATTCCGCCACCACGATTGTGCGCGTCTACACCATGTACCGTCCGCTGCGCATCTTCGTCGGCGCAGGGATGGTGTTCATCCTGGCGGGGCTGGTCCTGGGATTGCGTTTCCTGTACTTCTACCTGCAAGGTTCCGGCACGGGGCATGTTCAATCGCTTATCCTGATGGCCGTGCTGCTTATCGTGGGCTTTCAGACGCTGTTGATTGGCCTGCTGGCCGACCTGGTGGGATTCAACCGCAAGATTTTGGAAGAGACACTCTACCGTCTGCGCCGCATCGAACTTGAGCTGGAGCATTGTCACGATGATTGAGAACCTGCGCGAAATGTGGGCCTATCGGGAACTCGTTGGCAATCTGGTGTTGCGCGATCTGAAGGTGCGCTACAAAAACTCGCTGCTGGGCATCCTCTGGTCGTGGCTCAATCCCCTGCTGATGATGCTGGTATTCACGTTCGTCTTTACGGTGATGTGGGGAAACGCCACGCCCAACTACCATATCCTGGCCCTGAGCGGGCTGCTGCCGTGGAACTATTTCACGGGCGCGGTGATGGGCGGCATGACGAGCATCACCAACGGTGGACATCTCCTGAAGAAGGTGTACTTTCCGCGCGAGGTACTGCCGCTTTCCATCATCCTTTCCAACCTGGTCAATTACGTGATGGCGCTGCCGGTTTTCCTGGTGCTGGCGCTGCTCGCCGGTCAAGGCCCCTGGGCGACGTGGCTGCTGCTCCCTTTGCCGTTGCTGGTGGAAACGTTGTTCATCCTTGGTCTGGTGCTGATATTGGCCACGCTGGAGGTCTTCTACCGCGATACGCACATGGTGATGGACGTGCTGATGACGGCCTGGTTCTTCCTGACGCCCATTTTCTACCGTGTGGAGCAGTTCCCGGAGCAGGCGCATCTATTGGGTGTGGCCTTCAATCCACGCGCGTTGCTGTTGCTCGTCAACCCCATGGCAGCAGTCGTCACGAACTTCCAGGACGTGCTGTATCACGGCGCGCTGCTGCATCTGCCGCAACTCGGCTTCGCCGCCCTGATAGCGCTGGTGTTGTGTGGCCTGGGATATGGTTTCTTTCACGCTAAAAGCGGGAAGTTTGGGGAGATTATTTAGAAGCGGAAAGCGGAAGGTGGAAGCCGGAAGCTGGAAACGGGAAAGTTAGCACAACCCTGTTAAATGCGGGAGGCGCTCATCGAAGAAGCGCCTCCCCTTTGTTCTCCTCCTCCCTTATTTCTTCAGGGATTAAGGCCCCCACACATCGGTAACGCTCTTGGAGCTGCCTGCCGCGGGCGTGGTGGTGACGTTATTATTCCCCGGCTCCCAGATGACGTTGCTATTTTGTTTGACGATGTATTTGTATTCGATGGTGCGATTGCAATTAGCGCTGCTGAACGTCACTGTCCCGCGCCAGGTGTCGCTATCCACCCACTGCAACGGCGCTGCGGCAGAGGTGTTCCAGTTCCCCAACTCGCTCACGTTCCCCACCACGTACATGTTCTGCCCGTAAGAGGTGACGTATCCATCCACCGTGAAGGTAACCTGACAGGTCTGCGGCGGCTGTCCCTGCCCGTAGTACACCAGAATCATGCCCTGCATGGGCGCGAGGTTGAGCGTGACCTTCCCGCCGGAGACCGTGTAAATGGCGCCGCTGAGCACGTCGCGCACCTGCGTGCCATCGCTCCACCCCAGGCTTACGCCCGGCTGATTCGGAATGCTCAGGGTGCGGCTGGCATCACTGTTGTTGAGGGCCACCACGACATGGCCGGCTGCGTCGCTGCGGCGATAGGCGTAAGTCCCATCCAGATTGTGGATGTAAAGTGTCGTGCGGGTGCCCGTGCGCAGGGCACTGTACTGCGCACGCAGACTGATGAGCTGTTTGACGAGGTCGCGCACCTGCGTATTTTGCGCGCCGTTCCAGCCGGCGGGCGGATTAGCGAGGTAGTTACCCCACACCATGCGCGCGCGAGACCGTTCCGGTTTACCGGCACTGGCCTCATATTGCGTCAGGCCAGCCTCGGTGCCGTAGTAAATCACTGGCGGCTGCTCCAGGGTGAATTGCGAGATGAAAGCCAGCTTGAGACGGTTCACATTTTGCCCGGCCTCGAACAGGAAGCGATCCTTATCATGGTTATCGAGGAAAGTGGGCAGGACGAACTGATTGTTGTAGTACGAGGCGAAATAATTCAGCCCGTTGTTGTAAGCATCCACATTGCTCGTGCGTTTGGCAAAGAAGCTGAGGAACAGGTCGTTGTGGTCGAAGGCCAGGACGCCATCCAGTTCTCCCTCGAAAGACTTGCGCTCCGCCGCGCCACCATCCGTCCACACCTCACCCACCAGGTAGACGTTGGGATTGGCCGCCTTGACCGCCGCGCGGAAAGCCAGCCAGAAGCTATGGCTTGGCCCCGGTGCGTAGTCCAGACGCAGACCATCCACGCCATATTGATTCACCCATGTCAGGGCCTGCTGAATGGTGGCATTGCGCGCCGGACCATAATCGTTGTCGAGCTGAGGCATCTCCTTGACGCCGAAGAAGTTAGCGTAAGAGTCATTATCTCCCCACCAGACGTTGTGGCCGGCCACGCAGGAGCTATCGTTGTAGCTCACCAATTTGCCCTGCTGATCCACCGTGCCGAATTTGTACCAGCGGAAATAGGGGCTGGCCGTGCAGCGATCGCTTGCATCCTTGAAGTAGGGGTGCTGATTGGAGCTGTGATTGGGCACAAAGTCCAGAATGACGCGCATCCCCGCTGCCTTGGCGGCCTGAATCACCTGCATGAGTTTCTGATTCGTGCCGAAATTGTCCTCAACATCGTTGAAGTCCATCGCTTCGTAGCCGTGATAGTTGCGCACCACCCCCGGCACGCTATCGTATTCGGAGCCAATCTGCGAAGCGGGATTTTCGTACACCGGCGAAATCCACAACGTGTTCACGCCCAAATATTGCAGGTAATCTAACCGCTGCTGAATACCCGCCAGATCGCCACCGTTCCAATCAAAGAGGTTATACTGGCAGTATCCGCTAGCCTCTTTCGTGCAGTCGAGGTTGTTAGAAGTATCGCCATCGAAGAAACGATCAATGAAGACCTGGTAAATCACAGCGTCGCGCACCCAGGCCGGGGACTGAAAGGCCCCGACGTAGTAGCCAAAAGTTGTCGCCTCGCTGCTGGTCTTAAGCGTCTTGCCGGTTGGACTTTCCGCGTAGACAATATCCCCACCACCGGAATGCCAGGCCGCAATCTTGTAGCGGACCTGTGTTCCTTGCGCCTGAGCCGGGATCGTCCCCTTCCACCATGCTACCGTGCCGCCCGGATCGGCCTCGGTGTGATCGAAAACCATGTTGACTTTATAGCCGTTGGTCACGGTGTCATAACTGCCCTGCGGCTCTGTGCCGTTGGTTGTGTAGTAAATGCGGGCCTGATTGACCCATCCATCGTACCCGACCTTGAGCCAGACGGTCACCGCCTGTCCGGGAAGCGGGTTGTCGGTGGCCACGCCGCCCGCGGTGATATTACCGCCGTGCCACATCCAGGCCGCGGTCGCACGCGCCGTCTGCGGGCTGACCAGAAACGCCATGCTCACGCTGAGCACCATCAAAACCAGCATAAAAAGATGCGTTGCGAAGCGAAACCGGCTGTTCATCTTGTCCTCCTGATGGCTTTACTAGGATGTAAAAAAAAGCGCGTCAAAAAAGACGCGCCCTTTTAATGAACCGATAAATCCAGCTTGAGCATGGTGGCAAATTCGCTCGTCAGTTCCAACAGTTGCTCGCGCTTCTCATCGCTGAGCAAATCCAGGCGGCGCTTGACAGCCTCATAATGAGCCTGCCGGGCCAGCTCTAAGCGACGCAAGCCTTCCGGCGTGAGCGCCACGCGCACCAGGCGTTGATCACGGTCATCGCCACCGACCTCCACCAGTCCCTGCGCCTTGAGACGCTGCACAAGGCGCGTGATGTTGCTGCGCGTGCACAAAAGCAACTCGGCCAGCTCGGTGATGGTGTGGCCTTCGACCACGTTCTCTTGCAGGCGCGAGAGCAAGTTGTACTGCGTGGGAGTGAGACCCGCTGTGTCCAGGGCACGCCGATCTCCATCGTCCAGCAGGACGTAGATTTCGTGAAACAGATTGTAGAGCGTCATGTAGGTATCCATAGCTTCGTTAGAATGTTTGTTGACTAATCACCAACTATTCTAACTATACAATATTCAAGTTGATATGTCAACTATCTTGTGCGAAAAATAGGACTAATTTCCTATTTCACCCTTGACTGACAACGGACGCATGGATGACGCATCCACGAAAGCGCCTCACGTTTCGCCCCGACGCCTGCGTGCTCATCGCTTATGCCTTCCCTATCTTTCCGCGCTTCACACGCTGTTTCCTCCACGGTGTCAGGTTATTAGGGGTGGGCGAAGGCAATGCCGTCGCCCACCCCAACGCCTTCGCCCACCCCGACACCTGCGTGCTCACCGCTTATGCCTTCCCTATCTTTCCGCGCTTCACACGCTGTTTCCTCCACGGTGTCAGGTTATTAGGGTGGGC
>DAOUBT010000053.1:0-22087 GCA_034432595.1 Anaerolineae bacterium
GGGGGGGGGGCTATGGCATTGCCTGGGCCCACCCCCAACAGAAAGGCAATGCCTTCGCCCACCCCCAACAGAAAGGCAATGCCTTTGACCACCCCCCAACAGAAAGACAATGCCTTTGTGCAGCCCAACCATGAAAGCAATACCTTTGCCCAGCCCAACCATGAAGCACACCTTCCGCACCTTAAAATCCAAGACTATAGCCATTTTCTGGCAGCGTGAGTATGCCGCCGCAACGCCCACCGATCCATCGGCGGGCTATAGCTACTAAGGCGGACAGGGCCGCCTCAACCCACTTCAGCGGGCTTCGTAGTCCTGGCACGGGGGTTTATCCCCGTGCGAACCAGCGCGCACGATGGCCGCACGCCGCAACCCGGCCACGCTGTCAGGGTGATCCATGCGTTGGATTTCCCAATAGTGCCGAATTCCGCCAGTTTTGGGGGCGGAATGTAGGATATTTTCATTTTCAGGAGGTTATACGATGGGTGCACTCTTTGTGATCGCTTTGCTCGTTGGTTTATGGGGGATACAGGAGCTGCAACGCCGCGAACCACGCTTCGTGGTCGTCTGCTTTATCGCTCTCCCCATCCTGCTCACGCCCTATTGGGCGCGCGTGTACCACACGGACCTGTTCCACTGGGTCAAGATTTTCTCCGTGATTGCCGGCGTGCTCTGGTTTACCGCGCTGCGCTATACACGCCTGGGCAAGCAACGCTGGGCCTATTACGGCGTGCTCTTCATCCTGGCGGCCAACATCCTGGAAGCGGTGTTGCAGGACCTGAGCGGCGGACATCTGGCGCACTACCTCAACGCCGCCGCGGGGATTCTGCTCATCGTGACCCTGTTCGGCCGCTTAGAGACGATTCAGGTCAACACGCAAAGCCGCATCCGCGACCTGGAATGGGGCAGCATGACCCTGGCCTGGGTCATCGGCTACACCATCTGGAACTGGACCTTTGTCTTTTTGCAGTATCCATGGAACGCCGGGAAGCACATTGCCGTGTTGGGCGCGGCGCTCATCGTGGGCCTGATGGACCCCAAACGCTGGTTGCAGGCACGGGCCTTCACGCTCGGCACGTATCTCATGTTCCTCTTCAGCTTTCCAACTTTCGTCGAAGCCGCTGCCGACACCTCGGCGTGGAGCACGTCCACCACGGAACTGCTCGCAGCGGGACTTTCCATTGCCTTCATGGTGGTGTACACGGCCTGGTTTGCGTTGCGCTTCCTGCCCTTGAGCTGCCCTATCCGCAAACGCTTCTTCGAGAAGCCCGCGACGCAAGTGAAGTAAGCGCTTCTGACACCCAAAGGCGGAGAGGATCGCCTCTCCGCCTTTGCTTTTATCCCATATTCCGCAGTAAAAAGCAGCTTATCAGGTTTTTATCCCCCACAGGATGGCTGAAAATGGCCTATTTTTAACCGGTCACCCCCACCATCACCGGGAACCGGTTGTCAGTTAAGGGCGTTGCGTCACATCGTTTCCGCTCCCAAATCGGGCAAATAATCCTGAAATTAGCACGAAGCAGGTACGGCATGTGGGTTCACATAGTGTCCTTTTTTCCAATCCAGGTGAACGAAAACGCAGCCATCGTTGGTAAGCAACTCCCGAAGTAAAACGAGGCGCTTTCTCAAAAGCCCTCGGACAGCAGGTCTTTTCCTTGTTCCAGCAGTTCAATGATGTGACAGCGGTGATGGTCGGTCAGTTGGGGCTTTTGAGCCTCCCTTGCGAATCCAGATTTGTACTTAACTACAATTCTACGCGCTGGAATTATACTTTGAAGTGCAAAAGTATAATTTTACTACCCGGATGTGCGCTCTTCTCCAATCACGTTCAGGATCTCAGTTGCCACATAGGTCTTGCCATAAACCGCCTCGCCGGTCAACTGCAAGATACCCGCCTGCACGAGCTTTTCCACGTTGCGTTGCGCGCTGGGATAAGAGCCAACCTGGAGCAAACGCCTGGCTTGTGGAATCGTAAGGATTGGGTTGCAAAAAGCGAATCCGCCAGACGCAAAGTCAGGACAGAGGTTACAAACAAACCGCTGTCAAAAAGAGGATAACCGCGCCAATGCTCACACCGCGTGGCTGGGATCGGCCATAGAAGCGGGCTTATCTCTGGATGGCGACGTGAAGCGCGTGACATCAACCGCAAAGCCCGCTGAAGCGGCCAGGGCCGCCGGCGTTGCGGCGGATGGGTTACGCCGAAAGCAACACCAGCGCGATGAGGGCCAGAATGGCGCCGACGCCCTGCCGCAGGGTGAGCGGTTCTCGCAGGAAAATCAGCGCAAGCAGGATGACCACCAGTGGATACAGCGCCGTCACCATCACCACCGAGGTGGTGGAGGGGGCACGCTGGAGCGCGGCGAAAAAGCACAGGGTCCCCACCGCTCCAGCCAGCCCCGTCAGGAAGGCGTAGAGCACGCCATGGGGATGGTAAGCCGGACGAAAGCGCAGCCAGGCCAGGACCAGAAAAAGCACCGGCAAGCCGCCCAGCGTCTGATAGACCAGCGCATCCCGCGGCGAAAGGTGCAGCGTAGCCAGCCTGGGGAAAAAGCCCCACAGACCATACAATACCGTCGCCAGCAAAGCCAGAACAATCCAGTGCATGAGACTCCTTACGTCAGGGAAGTTAGAACCGCAAACCAGGCGGCGCGTATCCCGCGGCTACTGTAACCGCAGACCGGGTTCGACATCAAGCTCCCAGCCCGCGCGCACGCCGGCCCAGAAGCGATACGTGCCGCAGGCGCCAATCATGGCCGCGTTATCGGTACACAGGGAAAGCGGCGCCGTGTACACCGGTATCGTCAGACGCGCGCGCACGGCCATGCGCAGCGCGGTGTTGGCGGAGACGCCCCCCGAAAGGAGCACGGCGCGCACGCCGTAGGCCTGCGCCGCCTGTGCTGTCTTCTCCGCCAGGATTTCCGTCACCGCCGCCTGGAAGGAGGCCGCCAGGTCCGCCACCACGCGCGGACGCAGCCGCTCGCCATACGGTTGTACCACGCGCAACACCGCCGTTTTGAGGCCGCTGAAACTAAAATTGTACGTCCCCGGCAGGCGCGCGCGCGGGAAATCGTAGGCGTTGGGATTGCCTCCCGCAGCAGCCTGCTCAATCGCCGGCCCGCCCGGATAGCTTAGATGCAGCATCCGCGCCACCTTGTCAAACGCCTCGCCCGCAGCATCGTCGAGCGTGCTCCCCAGAACCTCATAGCGACCGTGATCCCGCATCAACACCAGATCGGTGTGCCCGCCGGAGACAATCAGGATGAGCACGGGAAACTCGATGCGCCCATCCGCGGCGCCCGGCGCGCCGGTCTTGAGCCAGTGCACGTAGACATGCCCCTCCAGATGATTGACCGGCACGAGCGGCAGGCCGCGCGCCAGGGCCGCGCCCTTGGCGTAATTCACGCCCACCAGCAGCGACCCCGGCAGGCCCGGCCCGTAAGTCACCGCGATGGCGTCCAGGTCGCCCCAGGCAACGTGCGCCTCACGCAACGCCTGCTCCACCACCGTGCCAATCGCTTCCATGTGGGCGCGTGAAGCCAGCTCCGGAAAAACCCCGCCATACGGCGCGTGCAGGGCAATCTGCGAGGCGATCACGTTGGAAAGGATGGTATCGCCGTTTTCGATCACCGCCGCAGCCGTTTCATCGCAGGAGGTTTCGATCCCCAAAATGCGCGTCCGTTCCATACTTTCTCCCTCAGAAGGTGCGTCCAATAAGCTGATGGGTAAGATCGGAAAGCGCCGCCTGCGCCGTCCCCGTCCCGCCCGCCCGCGCCAGAGCAGCGAGGGCGCGCGCGTGCCAATCCCGCGCCAGCGCTTCCGTGTAGGCGCGGCTGCCGGCCTCTTCCAACAAAGCCAGGGCGCGCGTCACCCAGGCGGTGGCGTCGGCAGGCGTCTCGTTCCACAAGGCGCGCAGCGCTGCGCTGTGCGCCAATCCATGCAAAATAGGGAGCGACTTCTTGCGCCGCAGCAGATCGGAGCCAACCGGCTTGCCGGTGCGCTGCGGATCGCCCCACAGGCCGAGCAGGTCATCTTCCATCTGGAAGGTCATGCCCAGGGCGTGGCCGAACTCGCGCAGCGCCGCCATACGTTCCGCAGGGGCCTGCGCCAGCAAGCCGCCCAGCTCGCAGGATAGCGCCAGCAGGGCCGCCGTCTTGCCGCCAACCATCTCCAGGTACGCCTCCACGCTCACGTCGGCGCGCGTCTCAAAGCCGATGTCCAGGAACTGCCCTTCCGTGATGCGCAACACGGTCGTGTTGAAACGCTGCAGCGCGTCCAGCACCAGCGCAGGCGGCAGGCCGGTCTCGTGGAGGCGCAGGAATGCGGCATAGGCCAGGGTGAAGAGCGCATCACCGGCGTTGAGCGCCTGCGGCACCCCCCATAAGGTCCACAGCGTCTCGCGTCCACGCCGCAGGCGGTCGCCATCTTCGATGTCGTCGTGGATGAGCGTGAAATTATGCAGCAGTTCGATCGCCGCCGCGGCAGGCAGGGCCTGCTGCCACACCCCGCCTTGCGCCTCACAACTCAACAGGAGGAGGAGCGGGCGAATCCGTTTGCCCGCCGGGAGTTGCACCGGCTGCAGGTCACGGTCGGCCCATCCGAGATGGTAGCGCAGCATCCCGTACAGCTCGCGGTAGGTTGCGGTGCGCTCCAGCACCACCTCCTGCATGAAAGCTTCGAGCGCTTGAAGATAGGTTTGCATGATGACCTCGTTTCTAAGCATTAAGATCCCTGTGATCCGCAAGGGTCAATCAACCAGCCCAGGTTCGCGACGGTTAGCCGCTTGCGCAGCCCCTGCCCGTCAGGACGCGCCATCCGCCCGCACGATGGGCGCATGGCGCAAGGCCGCCAGGTCGCGCGCACCGACGGCAAACATGGCGATGCGCAGTTGCGTTTCCAGCACCTGCAACAGGCGCAGGGTCGCTTCCACCGATTCGAGCGCCGGCTGCAGGAAGGGCCGCGCCAGAGAGGCCAGGTCCGCGCCCAGGGCGATGCTTTTGGCGATGTCCACGCCGTCGCGTACCCCGCCGCTGGCGATGATAAGCGCTGCGGGGGCGACGGCGCGCGCCTGACGCACGGCCTCCGCCGTCGGCGTGCCCCAATCCCGAAACGCTGCGGCCACGGCCTGCGCGGCGGGATCGGTATGACGATAGCGCTCAACCTGACTCCAGGATGTGCCGCCCGCACCGGCCACGTCCAGGGCTGCCACGCCGGCCTCCACCAGCCATTGCACCACCTGCGGGGAAAGCCCCCACCCCACTTCTTTGACGATGACCGGCACCGGAAGAGCACGACACACTTCGGCAATGCGCGGCAACAGACCGGCAAAGCGCGTCTGACCCTCCGGCTGTAGCGCCTCCTGCAAGGGGTTGAGGTGGAGGATGAGCGCGTCGGCCTCAATCATCTCCACCAGGCGCTGACAATCGGCCACGCCGTAGCCGTAGTTAAGCTGCACCGCGCCGAGATTGGCACACAGCACCACGTCCGGCGCGTAACGCCGCACGGCGAAGGTCTGCGCCGCCGCCGCGTCCTCCAACGCCGCACGCATCGAGCCAAGGCCAAGGCCAACGCCAGCCGCCTGCGCCGCCTCGGCCAGCACGCGGTTGATGCGGCCCCCCAACGGCGAGCCGCCCGTCATGGAAGCGATGAACAAGGGCAGGCGCAGGCTGCGCCCCCACAGCGTGAGGCGCGTGTCCACGTCTTCCAGGTTCAGCTCCGGCAAGGCCTGATGCACCAGCCGGTACGCTTCAAAACCCGCTGTCAGCGTCCCGAAAGAAACATCTTCTTCCAGGTTGATGCGAATGTGATCGTCTTTGCGCGATTCGGTTTGATTCATGCAACGTTTATCCCGGATTGGGGTTATACAGGTAGCTGCATCTTACACTAAGGGACGCGGGAAGTCAAACGAAATCCGGGCAAGGCGTTGGTTGATTGCTGAAAAGAGGGGCGCGAGTTTACCTTGACTTTTCCTTTGCTCAAAGTAGAATAGCCTGCATCAGGCTAAAACAAGCATTCTCTTCAGGAGGGAACTTATGGATACGTTCGAGAAGGTCAAGAGCATCATCGTGGACATTTTGGGCGTTGAGGAAGACAAGGTCACGCTGGAAGCGAACTTCCGCGATGATCTGGGTGCTGATTCGCTCGACCTCGTTGAGCTGATTATGGAATTCGAGGCGCAGTTCGGCGGTGAGATTACCGACGAGGACGCGCAGAAGATTAAGACCGTGAAGGACGCTGTCGAATACCTCGAAGCGCGCCTGAACGCTTAGACTTCGTCAACGCAACAGGCCAGCGGAAGATGCCGCTGGCCTGTTTTTTCATGCGCCACGTCCCTACTCCAGCGAACGCTCGGCGTAGTGACAGGCAACCGTGTGGCCGGGACGCAGCTCCCGCATCTGCGGTTCCTCTTGGGCGCAGCGCTCCGTGGCCCACGCGCAGCGCGGATGGAAGCGGCAACCGCTCGGCGGGTGAATGGGATTGGGGATCTCGCCCGCGGGCATGACGTGTTGTCGCCGTCGGTGCGGGTCCGGCACCGGCACGGCAGCGAGCAGCGCCTGCGTGTAGGGATGCAGCGGATGCGCGTACAGCTCCCGCAATTCCGCCACCTCCACCAGCTTCCCCAGGTACATAATCCCAATGCGATCGCAGATGTACTTCGCCGTGGCCAGGTCGTGCGTGATGAAAAGGTACGTGAGGTTAAATTCGCGCTTGAGCTGATTCATCAAGTCCAGTAGCAAAGCGCGCACACTCACATCCGCCATAGCGATAGGCTCATCCGCCAGAATCAAATCGGGGTGCGTGACCAGGGCACGCGCAATCACCGCGCGCTGCCGCTGCCCGCCCGAAATCTGATGCGGGAACTTGGAGTAGAAGTACTGCGCCGGTGCCAAGCCCACCTTCTCCAGCATGTCAATGACGCGCTGATGCCGCTCGGCGGCGCTCATCTCCGGCGCGTGAATCTTCAGGCCGTAGCCAATCGCTTCCCCCAGCGCCATGCGCGGATTGAGGGAGGCCATCGGGTCCTGATAGATGATTTGCATCCGGCTGCGCAGGCGACGCAACGCATCGCCCTTGAGGTGGGTGATGTCCTGCCCGGCGAAACGCACCGTGCCCGCGGTCGGCGTCTCCATGCGCACCACCAGCCGCCCGGTGGTGCTCTTGCCGCTGCCGCTTTCCCCGGCCAGGCCGAAAACCTCCCCGCGCCGAATCTTAAAACTCACCCCATCCACCGCGTGGACGTATTCCTGCTTCCCGGCGGAAAGCAGGCGGTTCAACAGCCCCTGCTGCACCGGGAACCACTTTCGCAAATCCTCAACTTCAACCAGCCATTCATCCTGAGGCGCAATGGATGGTGCGTTCATGCCTCGACCTCCGAATCAGGGGACTGATACAACCAGCAATGCACCAGATGATCGGGCGCGACGGGCCGGAGCGCGGGTTCGCGTTCGGCGCAGATGGGCATGGCCTGCGGGCAGCGCGGATGGAAGCGGCAGCCCTTTGGGGGATGGGTCAGGTTGGGCGGCTCTCCTCCCATCTTGAAGAGTTCGTTGCGCTCATCCAGGCTCACCGTGGGCACCGAAGCGAGCAGGCCGCGCGTGTAGGGATGGCGCGGCGCGTCGAACACTTCAAATACCGGCCCCATCTCCACCATCTGCCCGGCATACATCACCGCAATGCGGTCGGCAATTTCCGCCACCAGCGCAATGTTGTGCGTGATGAGCAGAATGGTAATGCCAAAGGTGTCGCGCAACTCGCGGAACTGATCCAGCAACTTGGCCTCGACAATCACGTCCAGCGAAGTCGTGGCCTCATCGGCGATAATCAGATCGGCATTGAGCACCAGTCCCAGGGCAATCATCACGCGCTGCCGCATCCCACCCGAAAGCTGATGCGGATAATCCTTAAGGCGGCGCTCCTGAATCCCCAAACGCTCGATCAGGGTGCGCGCGCGCGTCAGGGCCGCCTCAACCGGCGTGCGCGGCTCGTGGACCTGAATCGCCTCGATGAGGTGCTGATCCACCCGCTGCACGGGGTTAAGCGAGGTCATGGGGTCCTGGAAAATCATGCTCACGCAACGCCCGCGGAAATCACGGATGCGACGCTCGTCAAACTCCAGAATATTCTCTCCCCGGAAGCGGATCTCGCCGCTCGCCACCGCCTGCGGCGGCATCATGCGCAGCAGCGCCTTGCCGAGGGTACTCTTTCCGCATCCCGACTCGCCGACCAGGCCCACAATCTCGCCCTTATACAAATCGAACGACACATGATCCACGGCGCTCAGCGAACCGAGGCGCGTCTTGTAAATCAGCGAAAAATCGCGCACCTGCACCAACACCTCTTTAGCCTGCGTTGTCTCCATGGGTCTCCTCCCTCACAGCTCTGCCAGGCGCGGATTGAGAATTTCCGAAAGGCTCTCCCCCAGCATACTGAAGGCCAGGGTGACCATGGACACGGCCAGGCCAGGGAAGGTGATGAGCCACCAGGCACGGCGCAGGTAATCCTTACCGCGCGCCAGGTCAATGCCCCAATCCGGCGTATCCGGCGGCAGGCCCAGGCCCAGGAAGCTCAACCCCGCCTCGGTGAGAATCGCATCCGCCACGTTGACGGAGAAAATGACCACAATGGAAGGGATGACGTTGGGGAAAATGTAGTCGCGCAGAATCTGCAACGGCGTCGCACCAAGACTGCGCGCTGCATCCACGTACATCTCCTCCTTCACCGAAAGCGTCTGTCCGCGCACAATGCGGAAATACGTGGGAATGTAAAGCACGGCAATCGAAATGATGATGTTGCCGATACCCGGCCCTAAGGTCGCGGCGATAGAGAGCGCCAGAATCAGGCCGGGGAAGGAATAAAGGCTATCCATGAGCAGGGTCAACACCCGGTCGAGCGTCCCGCCGACAAAACCGCTGAGCAGGCCGAGCGGAACGCCGAAAACGACCGAGAGCAACGCCGAACTCAAGCCCACGATAAGGGCGATGCGCGTCCCCCAGATGATGCGGCTGAGCACATCCTGTCCCAACTGATTCGTGCCCAGGGTAAAGCCCTTGCCCGTGCTCTCGCGCAGGGGGCCAACCACGGTAAGATCGGGATAAGGGTTCAGCGTGGCGAGGTCCGCCACGTCCCCCGCGGCGGCCACAAAGGCGTCAATCGCGCCGGATTGCAGCGCCTCCAGCCCTTCGGCCAGGGTATCGTAGCGCTGCGGACGGGGCTGATAGCGCGCCGTTCCCTCGGCGTTGAGCGCATCCAGCGCCTCGCGCAGGGCCTGACTCGCCGGGCTTGCGACCACGAAGCCGATTTTGGACTTGCTCGTGCCCACATCGCGCAGCGAAGTCACACCACGGTCCGCGCGCGCCAGCAACACATAATCCGTCGGCGGCTCGCCGGGCGCGAGCAGCGAGGGGCCAACTTCCGCACGCGGATCGTAAGGCGCAAAGACCTGCGGAAAGAGGCCCACGATGATGACAAAGAGCAGCAAGACGGCGCTGATGGCAACGAACCACCAATCCGCGCCGTACCACTTGCGTGCCTGCAACGCGCGGCGCACCAGGCCCACGCGCTCCAAATCACGCTGCCATTCGGGAATCGCATCAGGAGTCACAGGTGTTGTCATGGCTGCCTCACTTTAATAGCGGATGCGCGGGTCAATGAAAGCGTAGAGCACGTCCATCACCAGCATAATCCCCGCCACGAACATGGCAAAAACCCCAATCACGGATTGCACGGCGGTGTAATCGCGCAGCTCGATACGTTCCACCAGATAGCGCCCCATCCCCGGCCAGGAGAAGGTCGTTTCGGTGAGCACCGCGCCGGCCAGCAAGATCGCGAACTCCAGGCCGATGAGGGTCATGATGGGAATCAGGGTGTTGCGCAGGGCGTGCTTGAAGACCAGGCGGTTTTCCGGCAGACCGCGCGCACGTCCGGCGATGATGAAGTCGCTTTGCAGAATTTCAATCATGTTCACGCGCGTCAGGCGGATGTAAGGGCCGCACAGCACCAGGCCCAGCGTCAGGGCCGGCATCACCAGATGCTCCAGCGCCGATTTCAAAGCCGGCCCATTGTGCGTGAGGATAGCATCCAGGATGTAGAAGTTGGTGGGGGATTCAAAGGTGGTCAACAAAAGCGAATCCATCCGCCCGGCGATGGGAAAAATGGGAATGCGCACACTGAACAGAATCTGGAATAAAAGGCCCAGGAAGAAGACCGGCATGGAATAAATAGCAATGCTGAAAAGGCGCAGCGCGTAATCCACCCAGGTTTTACGATACCGTGCCGCCACCGCGCCCCCCAGTACCCCAAAGAACGCCGTGAAGGCCATCGCGGGCAGGGTCAGCTCAATGGTGGCAGGGAGGCGCTCCGCCAACTCGTCGCGGATGGGACGTTGTCCCTGCGTCAGCGCGTTACCGAAATTGAAGGTAACCATATCGCCAACAAAATCCACGTACTGCACGATAAGCGGACGGTTCAAGCCCAGGCGCTCCCTCAAAATCTGCGCCTGCTCCTCGCTCACCTTAGGCCCCAATTGAGAGCGGATGGGGTCGCCGGGCAGGATGCGCATGATGATGAACACCATCGTGATGAGGATGAGCACCATGGGAATAGTGAGCAACACGCGCGTAATCAAAAAGTTACGTAAAGATGCTGACATCGCTCCTCCCTCTAAGATAGAATCCGCTTGTCAGGGTAACCTTCAAGCGCCAGGAGCACCACGAACTGCGGCATGGATAAGCGTTTACCCGGTGTTCCTTGCGTTTAAAGATGCTCTGAGCAAGGACTTTGCTTCTATGAAACAGGGACGTGAAGCGCGGTCAGCGCCTCACGTCCCCCAGATTCAGCTTACATCATCCGGCGCATGAGCTACTTGCCGACCATGTATTTGTGGTTGAAGACCAGGTAGCGCAACGCCGGCGCGTCAATCTTCACCACGGTCAGACCGGCGACATCCTTCAGGCGGGTCGCCTCAACCGCGCCCAGGATACGCCAGGCCACGTCAATCTCGCCCTTCTCCACCGCATTGCTCATCGTGGTCGGGTTGGCGAAGTAGCGGATGATGACCTTCTGAATGGCGGGCTTGTCATCCCCAAAGTAGTAGGGATTGGCTTCCAGCACCATCTGCTCGCCCGGCACGTAGCTCACCATGCGGTAGGGGCCGATGCCGTCCAGCTTCTCCGGGAAGGCCACAATCTGGTCATCCGGATAGATAGCCGGATTGGCCGGGATGAAGGGCGCTACAGCCGTCAAGGTGCTGAAGAAACCGTAAGGCGCCTTGAGGTGATAGACCACCGTCAAATCGTCGGGCGCTTCCACGCTCTCCACGTAGCTCTGAATCAGGCCGGAGACCTGACCCTCCAGCGTGTTCAGGCGGTTCCAGGAGCGGACGTAGTCCTGCGCGGTGACCGGCGTCCCGTCGGCGTACTTCAGATCGGGGCGCAGCTTGAAGGTGTAAGTCTTGCCATCATCGCTGATGGTGGGGAAGTCCGCCGCCGCGCCCGGCACCAGTTCGGACGTACCCGGCACGTAGCGCAACAGCGTCACGCCCGTGTTCTTGAGGATTTCCCAGTCGTGCGTGGCGTAAGCGTCCTGCGGATCGAGGCTGTTGACCTCGTCCGTCGTGCCGATGATGATGGTATCCTTGCTGCCGGAGGCCGGTTGGGCATTATCCGCAAAGCGCAGCATGTTGTAGTTGAACTCGAAGGGCGGGCCAATGAGGACGCCTTCCACGCCATTGCGGAAGGTCACGAACTCCGGCTCCCAGAAGAGCGGCAGCGTCGGCACCTCTTCGGCGTACAGCTCGCCCAATTCCTTGTACAGTTGCTCGCGCTTCGCCGGATCTGCCGTCGAAGCCGCAGCTTCGATCAGCTCATCCATCTTGGGATTGCAGTAGTTTACGCCGTTATCCGGCGACTGCAGGCACGAAGCGAAGGGACGCAGCCAGTTATCGGGGTCGGCGAAATCCGGGAACCAACCCAGGATGAAGACCGGGAAGGCCTCGCCCTCAACGAAACTGTTGACGTACTCCGCCCAGTTCTGCGTCTTGAGGTTGACCTTGATCATGCCGGTTTCCTCAAGCTGCTCCTTGATGACCTGCATCACGTCCGCAGTAGTCGTGCCGTAGTGCTCGGGCGGATACCACAGGTCGAATTCAAAGGGTTTTTCCGGGCTATAGCCGGCCTCGCTCAGGAGCTTCTTGGCCAGCTCCAGGTCGCGCGTACCGTACTTATCCAGGAAGGGTTCGGTTGCGTAGGGATAACCGGCCGGGACCATGTGATAAGCCGGGGTGTTGCGCCCTTCGAAAACGCGGTCCACAATCACCTCGCGGTCAATCGCCGCAGCGATAGCCTGCTTCAGGCGCACGTCCGCCCAGAGAGGATGGGGCGTCGGCTCTGCGGTTGGCTGTTCGGTGGGCTTGGCCGTGGGTTGTTCGGTGGGCTGCTGCGTCGGTTCAGCAGTCGGCGTCGTCTTGGGGCCGCAGGCCGCCAGCACAAAACCGGCGATCAGGGCCAGGACGATCAGGGTAAACAGGGGCTTGCGTGACATCGTTCTACCTCCTCATTTCCAAAGAATTGAATGGCATCGAAATGGAACAGGCTAAGGCTTTGCTCAATGGGTCTCGCTCTCACCCCCTTTCCGTCACAGATTGCGGACGGACCAACGCTTTCCGCCACACAAGATACAGTATAAAACTAATCTTTGAGTATGCAACTTTTTTGTTATGTCAAAAAGCCAGAAGGGGTAGGCAACGGCAATGCCGTCGCCTACCCCTCTTCGCTTTCCAGCTTACAGTATCCAGCATCCAGCTTCCAGTCTCCAGCCCTCAGTTTCCAGTCAAAAGGGCTGGTAAGCGACGGCAATGCGTCGCCTACCCCATCCCGCCTCACGCCGACTTGACGATTTCCCAACCTGGCGTATAGTATTCCTACGTCTATCCGCACGGCGCCTCCTGTGAGGCTTAATGCGAGGAAGTCCGGTGCAAGTCCGGCGCTGTCCCGCAACGGTAACCTGATGCGGTCAGGAAGCCCGATACTCCACCGTGCGGTGCTCGGGGTGCCTTCGCGGACAGAGGCTACCGGGTCGCAGTGAGCTGGTGCTGCGCTCCCCTGTCGCGAGGGGAGCGTTTTTTGTCGCTCCCCCCTGGTGCCCTCCATAACATTCCACATTTTTTATGGAGGTGTCAGATGATTCGTCAGTTTCGTGTTCTTACCCTGTTCCTTGTGATGAGCCTGCTGCTGGGCCTCAGCCTGCCGGTGCGCGCGGCAGCGCGCCCCCAAAGCGAAGCGGCGCTGGAATGGCTGCGCACCGCTCGCATTGCCGACGCGCCGATTCACAATCCCGATGGCGGCTTTAGCAATGGCTTCGCGCCCGCATCCGATCTGGGCACAACGGTGGAGGTGATGCTGGCCGGGGTTGCTGCCGGCGTGGATGTGAACACCTGGCGCACGGCGGAAGGCCACACCGCGCTGGATTTCGTCGCCGCGCAGGTGAGCAGCGGCGTGGTGACGGATACCGCGCGCCTCAGTCGCGCGGTCTTCGCAGCGGTAGCCTCCGGCGCTGACCCGCGTGCCTTTGCCGGTCACGACCTGATCGCTGAACTGTTAGCCCAGCAAGCGGCAAACGGTCAGTTTGGCGATTCGCTCTACGCTCACGCCTACGCCTTGCTTGCCCTTTCCGCTGCCGGAGAGACGCTGCCCACGTCGGCGATGGAACTGCTCCTGACGCAGCAGCAGCCTGGTGGCGGCTGGGCGATGTTCGGCGGCAATGAGCCGGACTCCGCCGATACGAACACGACGGCCCTGGCGATGCAGGCCCTCGTCGCTGCCGGGAAGCGGGATGCAGCCTTCCGCGCGCTGGATTACCTGCGCACAGTGCAAAACGAGGATGGCGGCTTCCCCTGGCAGAAACCCTCGCCATGGGGCACGGCCACGGATGCCAATTCCACGGCGGTGGTGATGCAGGCCTTGATAGCCGTGGGCGAGGACCCTGCGACCTGGAAGCCGGCGGGCGCTTCGCCCAGCGATGCGCTACTGGCCCTGTACCACGAAGCAAGCGGCGGATTCCTCTGGCAGGCTGTGGATGCGGCTTCCGGCATGACAGCCGAACCCAACGTGCTGGCAACGGCACAGGCCGTGCAGGCATTGGAAGGGATGTCGCTGCTGGTGGTGCGCGAGCGGGCCGCCGCTCTGCTCACGGCGACCTCTGAGGTGCCCACACCGACCGCAACGCCTGAACCTGTGCTGCCGACGGCGGGAGGCTACGCCGCGCCGGAACTGTTCCTGCTCGCCGGCGTGGGCCTGATGGCCCTGGGCGGGTGGACGTTGCGACGCCGTGGCTGAGCGGATGCGTCCACGCTGGTGGTCCTGGATGGGAGGCCTGGCCCTGCTGCCGGGCCTCCTCCTGCTCTGGGTGGGAGCGGTGCGCGCGCAGAGCGAAGCGCAGCGCGCTGGATTGGTGGTGGTGCACGCGGATGGGCATGTCACAACGGCGTGCGTGACGTTTACTACGGAGCGCATCAGCGGATTGGAGCTGTTGCAGCGCGCCGGCGTGCAGCCCTTGACAGCGGTAAACGGCGGCGGGGCCGCGGTGTGCAGCATCGAGGGTGCCGGCTGCCCGGCCTCGGATTGTTTCTGCGCCTGCAAGGGCGCGCCCTGTCGCTATTGGTCCTATTACCACCTCAGCTCGGAGGGACGTTGGGTCTATTCTGGCGTCGGCGCGGCGGCCTGGACCCTGCGCCACGGGGACGTGGATGCCTGGGTCTGGGGCGATGGAACGCAGCTTCCGCCGGCGCTGAGTTTCGCCGAGGTGTGCGCTCCCCCTGCCCCTGAGCCAACCGTCACGGCCACGCCCATCCCGCCCCTCACCCCGATTCCCACGCCGGGCGGGAGCAGCCCCGCGCAGGGCGAAACCTGGCATTACGGCGTGTTTGCGCTGCTCAGCCTGGGCCTGTTAGGCCTGACCCTGGGACGGAGCCGTCACTGATGCGCGCGCTGTACGCGCTGGGCAATCTGTTGGGATTGGCGACGCTGCTCGCTCCCTTGCTGCTGCCCCAGATGCCCCCCACGTTGCCGCTGCTGGCCGCGCTGAGCGTGAGCAGCATCCTGGTGGTGCAACTGTTTGCCGCGCAGGAAAAGCTCACCTCTCCACAGACGCTGGCGCTGCTGGCCATGCTGACCGCGCTCAATGCCAGCCTGCGCTTCATCGAGAACGCCATCCCCGGCCCCGGCGGTTTCAGCCCGGTCTTTTTCCTGATCGTGCTCACCGGCTACACGTTGGGCGCGCGCCTGGGCTTCCTGCTGGGCGCGCTCACCATGCTTGTCTCGGCGCTCATCACCGGCGGAGTGGGACCGTGGCTACCGTATCAGATGCTGCTGGCGGGCTGGGTGGGCCTCGCGGCGCCGCTGCTCCGCCCTTTGAGCGCGCGCGTGCCGCGCATGGAGCTGCCGCTGCTTGTAACCTACGGGGTCGTGTGGGGCTTTCTGTACGGTGCGCTGGCGAATCTGTGGTTCTGGCCGCTCCTGGCTAACCTGGAAACGCAAAGCACGCTCACGCAGCGGTTGCATCAGTATGCCCTCTTCTACGTCGCCACCTCGCTGGGATGGGATGGGTTCCGCGCGTTGGGAAACGGGCTGCTGCTGGGGAGCCTGAGCGCGCCCACGCTGCGCATCCTGCGGCGCTTTGCGCGGCGGCTCACCTTCGTGACGGAGGCGCGCATCCCGTAATGCACCCGCTGGCCTGGACTTTGTGGCTCATCGCGGCGGGCGGCTTCGCCCTGAGCACCCGCAATCCCCTGTATTTGCTGCTGCTGGTGCTGATCAGCGCGGCCCTGGGAAGACGCCGTCCCTTCAACGCCCTGTGGTGGATGCTGCCCCTGGCGGCAGTTTTTAACGCGCTCTTTGCCCACGCGGGCAGCACGGTGCTGCTGCGCCTGCCCTTCTCCGCCGCTCCCGTCACTGCCGAGGCGTTGGCTTACGGCGCGCTCAACGGATTGGTGTTGCTCACCCTCTTCAACATTTTCCAGACCTTCAACACGGCCCTGCGCCCCCGCGAGCTGTTGGCGCTCACGCCCCGCGCTTTCTACAGTCTGGCCATGGCTGCGACCCTGGCCATGACTTATCTCCCCCTCCTGCAGCGACAGGCGCAGCAGATTTGGGAGGCGCAACTGATCCGCGGACAGCGCATGAAAGGATGGCGCGCCTGGCAATCCTTGCTGCTGCCCCTCCTCATCGGTAGCCTGGAGCGCGCCTTCGCCTTATCCGAGGCCTTAGTGGCACGCGGGTTCCTCATCCCCCCCCAACCTTACCCGCCCCTGCTGAACATCGGTCTGGCTCTGACGCTGCTGGGCTTGCTGGGGATGCTGGTTTCGCCTGACGCCTGGGCGTTGTTGCCGCCCGGCCTGGGGCTGATGAGCTACGCCTTCTGGCAGGCCGGGCGCGCTCATCCGCGCAGCGCCTGGCAGATGCCTGCCTGGCACTGGCGCGACACGCTGAGCGTGACGCCGGCCTTCTTCGCCCTGCTCGCGCTGTGGCTTGATGCGACGCGCCGTTATGACCCCTATCCCGCCCTGAGCCTGCCGCCCTTCTCGCCCGCCGTCGGCCTGGCCCTGCTGGGCCTGCTCGCGCCGCTATGGCGCACGGAGGCGCGATGATTCACGTCGCAGGATTGAGCTTCACCTACCCCGGCGCAACGGCCCCGGCCCTGCGTGACGTGACCCTGCATCTGCCGGAGGGCAGCCTGACCCTCGTTTCCGGTCCGTCGGGCGGGGGCAAATCCACCCTGCTGCGCTGTCTCAACGGCCTGATACCGCACTTTAGCGGGGGCCTGGTGAGCGGGAAGGTGCAGGTCGCGGGGCACGATCCGGTAGCGGAAGGGCCGGCGCGTTTGAGCGCCCTGGTCGGCTTTGTGCAACAGGACCCGGAAAGTCAGTTCATCACCGGCTACGTGGAGGACGAGCTTGCCTTTGGGCTGGAAAACGCGGGATGGCCGCGTGCGGCGATCAAGGCGCGGGTCGCGGAACTGCTCGCCGCGTTGGGATTGGAGGCCCTGCGCGGGCGGCGTCTGGAGACGCTTTCCGGGGGAGAGCAGCAGCGGGTGTTGATCGCCGCGGTGCTGGCGCCGCGTCCGCCCGTGTTGGTGTTGGATGAACCCACCTCGCAGCTCGATCCGCAGGGCGCGCACGAGGTGCTCACGCTATTGGCGCAGCTCAAAGCGGCGGGGCAGACCATCATGGTGGCCGAGCATCGTTTAGAGCGCATCCTGCCCTTTGCCGATTTTTGGGTGGAGGTTGATGAGGGCCGCGTCACCTGTCGCGCCGTCACGTCGGGCGAGGGTATCCCCGCGGCCTGGGCCGGGACGGGCCGCGCGGCCGTTACGGAAAGCGTCCCGCGCCTTCCTCCGGGGGATGTGGTGCTGGAGGCGCAGGGACTGACGGTGCGCTACGGCGCGCACACGGTGTTGCAGGACTTTGCGCTGAGCCTGCATGCGGGCGAGTTGGTGCTGCTCATCGGTCCGAACGGCGCGGGCAAAAGCACGCTGCTGAGGACACTGGTGGGCCTGCACAAACCCGCCGCGGGCCGCGTCCTGCTGGATGGACAGCCTATCGGGGGCGATGTGGCACAGGTGGCGCGGCAGGTTGCCTATCTGCCGCAGGACCCCAACGCCCTGCTTTTTGCGGAGACGGTGCGCGAGGAGTTGCGCACCACGTTGCGCAATCACGGCCTGGAGGCGTCGCCGCCCGTAGCGCCGGACGCTTTGTTGGCGGAGCTTGGGCTGCTCTCCATGGCGGACGCCTATCCACGCGACCTGAGCACCGGACAGCGGCAGCGTGTAGCCTTAGCGGCATTGCTGGTCACCCGTCCGCGCGTGCTGTTGCTGGACGAACCCACGCGCGGCCTGGACCGGCGCGCGAAATGGGCGCTGCTGGCGCTGTTGCAGCGCTGGAAAGCCGAAGGCCGCGCCCTCCTCCTCGCCACCCACGACGTAGACCTCTTCCGTCCCGCCGCCGAGCGGGTCGTGGCGCTGGGGGCGGGGCGTTAAAAGCTGGCTGCTGGTCAGCCGTCCTTGTGCTCTCCTGCTCTCCCCTCCTCCTGCTCTCCCGTCCTCCCGCTACTCGACTCGTGCTTTGCGGGTATAATTAGATAGGTTGAGCATTCTCGTCCGGGTGTAGACGGGCGGAATGCCACGCGATGGATAAATCAGGAGGTGGATGATGGCCGAACAATTGCCGCTCTTTACTCCAGAAACGCCGCCCCCGCCTGCGCCTAAGCCTTCCACCGCAGCGGGCCTGAGTGCAGCATCTTCTCTCAGCACGGCGCTACGCACGTTCGAAACTTACATGGAGGCGCGTCGTTTTTCCGAGCACACACGGCAGGCCTTCCGGTTGGACATGCAGCTCTTGACCGAGTACCTCAATCCCGGCATCAGTTTGCGCGAAATCGGTACCGCGCACCTCAACGGCTTTCTCACCTGGATGCGGGAGCAGCGCGGCGTGCCCTGCAACGAAAAGACGCTGGACCGCCGCATCACCACCTTGAAGGTGTTTTTCGGCTGGCTTGCGGAAGAGCGGGTGCTGGACCGCGACCCGGCGGCGCCCCTCATCCACCGTGAAGTGTCCACCCCCTTGCCCGACGTGCTCAAGGAGCATCAGATAGACGCCATCATCGCCATAACCCAGGCGCTGCGCGCAGGAGAGGGAGGAGGCAAACCGGACGCGCGTCCGCATTTGCTGGTGACGCTGTTGTTGTACACGGGCATCAAGAAGAGCGAGTGCGTAAATCTCGTGCTGAATCATATCGAACGCACCGATCCGGCGCAACCGGCGCTGTGGATTCGGTACGCGCAGCGCAGCCGCCGCCACAAGGAGCGCCGCATCCCGCTGCCCACGTGGTGGCCCGCCGTGCTGGATGAGTACCTGGAACAGTATCCCATCAAGGAAAAACTCTTCCCGTGGACGGCGCGCAACCTGGAATACGTGCTCACGGAGGTGGGAGAGCGCGCGGGCGTGCCGCATCTGAGTTTTGAGCGGCTGCGCTGGACCTGCGCGGTGCGCGATTGGCTGGAAGGGATGGAGCCGGACGAGCTGCGCCGCAAGCTGGGCCTTTCGGAAATAAGCTGGTACGAGGTGGAGGCGCGCCTGACGCTGCTGGCGCGGCATGAGCCGGATGCAACTGTACAGGAGGCCATAGCATGACGCTGGACATCGCTCAACTGGAAACGTGGCTGTGGGACGCCGCCTGCGCTATCCGCGGGCCGCTGGATGCGCCCAAGTTCAAAGATTACATCCTGCCGCTGATCTTCCTCAAGCGGCTTTCCGATGTCTTTGAGGACGAGTTGGAGCGCTTGTCCGAAGAGTACGGTCAGCGGGAGATAGCCCATCAGATCATCGAGGAGGAACGGCAACGAGGCACCCTTTCCAACGGGCGGGGGTCGGTCCGCTTCTACATCCCGGAAAACGCCCGTTGGCCGGCCATCCGCCAGCGAACTACCGGGCTGGGCCAATATCTGACGGATGCGGTGCGCGCGGTGGCCCGCGAAAACCCCCGCCTGCAAGGGGTGATTGACGTGGTGGATTTCAACGCCACCACAGCCGGCCAGCGCATCGTTCCCGACGACTACCTGATCAGGCTGGTAGATGTCCTCTCCCGCCACCGACTGGGGCTAACGGACGTAGAGCCGGATATCCTGGGCCGCGCCTACGAGTACCTGCTGCGCAAGTTCGCTGAGGGGCAGGGGCAATCCGCTGGCGAGTTTTACACTCCGCGCGAGGTGGCCGTGCTGATGGCGCGCATGTTAGAGCCTGAACCCGGCATGACGGTGTACGACCCTACCTGCGGCTCCGGCGGGCTGCTCATCAAGTGCCATCTGCGCCTGCTCGAGACGCACGGCGTGTGGAAAAACGGTCACCGCGAGCTTCCTGCCCAATATGCCCCGCTGCACCTCTACGGCCAGGAGATCAACTCTTCCACCTTTGCCATGGCGCGCATGAACGCGGTCATCCACGACATGGAGGCCGACATCCGCATCGGCGACACGATGCGCAACCCGGCGTTCCGCGACGCTTCCGGCAGGCTGATGCGCTTTGATCTCGTCACCGCCAATCCGATGTGGAATCAGAATAGTTTTGAAGCAAATGTGTACGAAAACGACCCCTACGAGCGTTTCCGCTTCGGCATCCCGCCTACTTCCAGCGCCGACTGGGGCTGGCTGCAGCACATGCTGGCCTCCCTCAACGAGGGCGGGCGGATGGCGGTGGTGCTGGATACCGGCGCGGTGAGCCGCGGCAGCGGCAATCAAGGCTCCAACCGCGAGCGCGACATCCGCAAGGCCTTTGTGGAGGCCGATCTCATTGAGGCGGTGATCTTGCTGCCGGAGAACCTCTTCTACAACACCACCGCGCCGGGCGTGATCATCGTCATCAACCGCCGCAAGCGCCATCCGGGTGAGATCCTGCTCATCAATGCAAGCAAGCTCTTTGCCAAAGGGCGGCCCAAGAACTACCTGGCGGACGAGCATATCGAGACGATCGCCGAGATCTATCAAACGTGGGGCGCCGTAGGGGCACGGCACGCCGTGCATGCCATCATCACCAACGAAGAAGCCGCCCGCAACGATTACAACCTTTCGCCCAGTCGCTACGTGAGCACCAACGGCAAAGAGGAGACGCTGCCGCTGGAAGAGGCGATGGTGCTCCTGCAGGAGGCCGAAGAGGAGCGCGCCGAGGCGGAAAGCGCGCTGCGGGATGTGTTGAAAAGCCTCAATCTGGAGTTTTAAGCATGTCTGTATTGCCGGAAAGCCAGAATGTGGAGCTGTACGGGCCACACAGCTCGGTGCTGCGCAATCCGCTCCTTGCACAGGCCTTCTACTTTGCTGGCGTGATCGAACGCTGGGGTACGGGCACCACGCGCATCGTCCAGCTCTGCCGTGAGCAGGGCTTGCCTGACCCCGAGTTTGCAAACTGGCTGGGCGGAGTGCGCCTGGTCTTCAGCAAGGACCCCTACACCCCTGAACGTCTGCGGGCGATGGGGTTGAGTGAACGACAGATCAGGATAGTTGCCATTTTGCGAGATCGCCAGACTGCTTCGATCGGCGAAATCCATCGTTTCTTTCCGGATATCACGGTTAAAACAATTCAACGCGACCTTTCAGAACTTGTGGAAAAGGGCCTGGTCAATGCTGAGGGCGAAAAGAAAGGGAGACACTATGGTCTGGCACGATAACGGACATTTATCGGACATATTGGACACCAAAGGGTCGGTTATTTGTCCAAAAAGCTGTTGTTGCGGCGCGCTTTTCCGTCAGTCTGACAATTTGGGAGATTATTTGGCGAAGGCAGTAGTCCCCAGGAGGTGCTGAGGTGAACAGGGCTTCTTTTGATCAAGAAATAGCTGAACCACTCCCTGACGGCTACCGTCTGACCGAACTCGGCCCCCTGCCGGAGGAGTGGCGAGTGGTCAGGTTGGGGGAGGTGGTTCGGCTTAGTAAAGGGCGGAAACCTCCAGAATTATTGAAAGCTTATGAAAAGGGAGCATTTCCTTACCTCACAGCAGATTATTTTCGAAATCGGATTGCCAGGGAATGGATTCCCTCTGTGCAAGCGAAAAAGCTTCCTTTTTGCAGAGCACATGACATTGTACTTATTTGGGATGGCTCAAACGCAGGGCAAGTTTTTTCTGGATTAGAAGGGGTTCTCGCTTCAACGATGGTGAAAATAGATCCCTTAGAGGACCTCAGAGGAGATTATCTTTTCTTTTTCCTTTTGACACAATTTGAGTTGCTCAATAGTCAAACCACTGGTACCACAATACCACATGTCAATAAAGAAGTTTTTCGCAATCTTCCCATCCCCCTCCCCCCGCTCGAGGAGCAGCGCGCCATTGCGCACGTGTTGCGCACGGCCCAGCAGGCGAAGGAGGCCGGCGAGCGGGTCGTCGCCGCGCTCAAGGAACTCAAAAAGAGCCTGATGCGCCATCTCTTCACCTACGGGCCGGTGGCTGTGGAAGCACGGGATGCCGTGCCACTGCGGGACACCGAACTCGGCCCCATCCCGGCGCATTGGCAGGTGGTAAGGTTGGGCGAGGTATGCCAAAAATCACCACAAATTGAT
>DAOUBT010000054.1:0-5235 GCA_034432595.1 Anaerolineae bacterium
CCTGGTTGGTGACCTTGCCGGGGGTGGTGAATGTGGAACCGCGTCCGCGCTACCATAAACTTGATGAGGTGCAGACGCAGATTATGGCCGGAGCGTTGAACAGCAGCGGCACCGCACCGACAGGCCCGGGGTACCTGGCCTGGCTGCTTTCCCTGGGTTTTCCCACTGACCCCGCCGCGTATCCGATTGTAGATATTACCGACGATGGCATTGATAATGGCACGGCAACCCCGCTGCACGCCGATTTTTACGTCCTGGGCAATAAGAGCAATCCCGACCGACTTGTCTACAACGCGAACTGGACTTCGGACGCCAGCGCGGACGGCATGGCCGGGCACGGCAATATCAACGCCTCGATTGTGGGCGGCTACAATGATAAGACCGGTTCGGCTTATGAGGATGCAAATGGCTACAATTACGGCCTTGGTGTGAATCCCTTTGGCCGGATCGCCGGCTCCAAAGTGTTCAATAACAGCGGCGATTGGGATCTGCCCAACGACGACTATGTTGCGCTGGTGAGTCAGGGCTACGCTCAGGGGATGCGCATCAGCAGCAACTCCTGGGGCGCGAATACCGGCGGGGCCTACACCACCGACGATCAAACTTACGACGCCCTGACACGCGACGCGCAACCCGCTGTGGCGGGCAATCAGGAAGTAGTCTTCGTTTTTGCCGCGGGTAATGACGGTTCGGGGAGCAACACGACCGGCTCGCCGGGCGATGCCAAAAACGTCATCACCGTAGGCGCGGCGGAAAATGTGCGTCCCGCCTGGACGGACGGCTGCAATATCGGCCCAAGCGGCGCGGATAACGCCATGGACATCATCAGTTTCTCCAGCCGCGGACCGACGGATGATCAGCGCGTCAAGCCCGACATCGTAGCGCCGGGGACGCACATCATCGGCGCGGCCTCGCAGGCTTCCGGTTACGACGGCACCGGGGTGTGTGATCAGTACTATCCCACCGGGCAGACGCTCTACGCCGCCTCTTCCGGCACCAGCCACTCCACGCCGGCAGTCGCAGGCGCGGCTTCCCTGGTGTACCGCTACTATCAAGATCATTTCGGTGGACAGGCGCCCAGCCCGGCCATGGTGAAGGCCTACCTCATCAACAGCAGCCGTTACCTCACCGGCGTGAGCGCCAATGATACACTCCCCTCGAACGCGCAGGGTTTTGGCGAAACCAACCTTGGCTTGGCTTTTGACGGCACGCCGCGCATTGTGGCGGATCAGAGCGTGCGCTTTGACGATAGCGGCGAGGTGTATGCCCTGTTGGCTCAGGTCGCCGATCCCTCTCGTCCGCTTCGCGTCACCTTAGCCTGGACGGATGCGCCCGGCCCGACGGTTGGCGCGGCTTACGTCAACAACCTGGATTTGGAAGTCGAGGTGAACGGTACGCTCTACCGCGGTAATGTCTTTACCGGTGGCGTTTCTACCAGCGGCGGCAGTGCGGACGTGCGCAATAACGTGGAAAGCGTCTTCCTCCCGGCGGGCGTGAGCGGGCCTTTCATCGTGCGTGTGCGCGCCACCAACATCGCGGGCGACGGTGTGCCCAACGTGGGCGATAGCACCGATCAGGATTTTGCCCTCATCATCTACAACGGTACGCAGGGCGGTATAGGGACGCTCATGGGAACGGTGCGCGATGCGCAGAACGCACAGCCGTTATCCGGGGCGCTGGTGCGCGCCTCCCTCTCCCCCACCCAGACGCTGCAAACCTTCACCAACGCTTCGGGCGGCTACAGCTTGCGCGTTTTCGCGGGCACCTACACCGTCACCGCCTCGCTTTACGGGTATCTCCCCGCCACCGTGACCGGCGTGACGGTTAGCGAGGACATGACCACTACCCTGGACTTTGATCTGACACCGGCGCCGTCGGTGGTGGTGAGTGGCACGGTGCAGGATGCGACGACCGGCTGGCCGCTCTATGCTGCGCTCACGATCTCCGCCCCTGGCGCACCGCAGACCACCATCTGGACAGACCCGGTCACGGGGTTCTACAGCACATCTCTGGTGGCAGGACAGGATTACACCTTCGAGGTAAGCGCGTTTGTGACAGGGTATCAGCGCGTCACGCGTGGGGTAACGGCGTCCAGCGCGCACCGCGAGGACTTCGCTTTGTCAGCGGATACGGTCATTTGCACCGCGCCGGGCTACGCGATGAGTGGCGGCCTGTTCGAGGCTTTCGACGGGGTGAGCGTCCCCGCTCTGCCCGCGGAGTGGGACACGGAAGTCACCAGTGGCACGTATCTCTGGAAGACCAACGTAGGCACCCGGTACCCCTCTGGACAGGCGGCTCACAGCTCCCCTAACCTGGTCTATTACCCCTCCTACAGCGCCAATAGCGGCTCTGGCGCGCGTCTTTACATCAAGCAGGCGTTGACGATTCACGCCGGTGATGCGGTGAGCTTCTGGCTGTACCACGACACGGGATACAGCAGTGCCGCTGACCGCATTCAGGTGCAGGTTTCGGTGAGCGGCGGGGCGTGGCAGAACGTGGGCAGTGCCATCTACCGTTACGATGGCACGACGGGCTGGAAACAGCACAGTGTGGACCTCTCGGCCTACGCCGGGCAGGCGGTGCGGGTGGCGCTGCAAGCCATCAGCGGTTACGGCAACGATCTGCATGTGGATGATGTGCAAATCGGCTCGCCCGCGTGTTTGGCTGCAGAGGGCGGCTTGTTGGTAGGGAATGTGACGGACGCGAACAGCGCCGCCGCATTGAACGGCGTGACGCTCACAGCGGCGGGGCGCAGCGTGACGAGCGCCGCCACCCCCTCCGACCCCGCCGTGCCTGACGGCTTCTACACTCTCTTCCTGCCCACGGGCACGCAGACCGTGACCGCCACGCTGAGCGGTTACGCGCCGACAAGCTTCACCGTGGCGCCGTTGGTGGGCGGCACGCAGCGGCAGGATGTGGCCCTCGCGGCGGGCTGGCCGCAGGCTTCCCCCGCGGCCTTGACGGCTACCCTGCCTTTAGGCGCGCGGCGCTCCGTCACCCTGACGTTGGCCAACCCCGGCGGTGCGCCTTACGCTTTCACCCTGCGGGCCGTGGATCCCGTCTATCAGCCCCAAAATGCCGGCGGCCCCGATCCTTATGGCTACACTTACCGCGATAGCCGTGAGCCGAATGGGCCGCGCTTTGAGTGGCTCGACATTACCGACGGGACGCCGCTCAACCTGAGCGATGACGGCGAGGCCAACATCACCCTGCCTTTTGCCGTGAGCTTTTACGGGCAGAGCGCCACGGCCTTGCGCGTGGGCAACAATGGCGGGGTGCTTTTCAACGCCACCAGCGGCGATGTTTCGGCTTACAACACGGCGCTTTCCAGCGCCGCGAGCAACAATCTCATCGCCCCCTTCTGGGATGACCTGGACGAGACCGCGGGCAACGTCTACTGGAAGGTGTTGGGCACGGCGCCCCATCGGCGTGTTGTCATCACCTGGCATAATCGCCCACATTACCCCAACACCGGCGCGGCTACGCTGCAGCTCATCCTCTATGAAGGCCGCGGCAGTCTCAAATTCCAGTATCTGGATGTGAATTTCGGCAACAGCAGTTTCGACCGTGGGGCCGGGGCCACGGTCGGCATTCGGCGGGATAGCAGCGCCTATCTCCAATACAGCTCCGATACGCCCGCCCTGGAGGACGGGCTGGCGATCTGCTTCCTGGCACCGGGCGAGGCTGATTGTGATCCGCAGGCCGATTGGCTGAGCTTTACGCCGGGGAGCGGGACGGTACCCGCCGCCGGTGAGCAGGCGGTGCAGGTGACGTTTGACGCGCTCGCCCCCTCGGTGCAGGCGCCGGGCTTATACCGCGCTACCCTGCGCGTGACTACGGATAGCCCCTACGCGCCGCTCATGCTGCCTGTGACCATGACCGTCACTCCGCCTGTGGACTGGGGCGCGCTGGAGGGCACGGTGACGGCGGATCGCCCGGCTGGACCGCTTGCCGAGGTGGCCGTGACCGTGCTCAGCGGGCAGACGACGGTACGCGCTCTCACGACCGACGCGCGTGGACGCTACGCCACCTCCCTGCCGGCGGGGTCGTATCAGGTACGCTTTGCCAAAAGCGGTTATCTCACGCAGACGATGGAGGTTGCGCTCAGCGCCGGCATCACCACGACGCAGGACGCGCTGCTCCGCTTAGATGCGCCGGGTCTGGACTACACGCCCACGGGTTTGACGCCCACATTACAGCGGGACACCATCCTCACCCAAACCCTGTGGCTGACCAACACCGGCACGCGCCCCCTGACCTATCGCGTGCTGGAGAGCACGGAAGCGACGGCGCAGCGAAGCGCTCAGAGCGTGCCCGTGATCCTGCAGGAGACGGGACCGCTCACGGTGGAACCGGCTTTGTGGCAGCGTCTGACCGCGGGCGAGCGCGCGGATGTGTGGGTGCGCCTGCGCTACCGTCCTGATCTGAGCGCGGTGCATGGAACGAAGGCCGAACGCGGCGCGCAAGTCATCGCGGCCTTGCGCGAAACCGCACAGCGCACGCAGGACGGGGTGGTGAGCGTGCTGGAAAAGCGCGGTCTTACGTATGAGCGTTTCTGGGTGGTGAACGCGCTGCTGGTACACGGCGCGAGCCTTGAGGATGTGCGCGCGTTGCAGGCCCTGCCGGAGGTCGTTGAGCTGCGCGGACGCTTTGCCACGACCCTGCAACCGGCAGGCGGAATCTTGCCCAACAGCGTGGCGTTGCTCACAGCGGCACAGCCGGACGCGACTGTGGCCTGGGGGGTGAACTTCACGCAGGCCGCGCAGGTGTGGACGCAGTATGGCATTCGCGGCGAAGGCATCGTGGTGGCGAACATAGATACCGGCGTGCAGTGGGATCACCCCGCGCTCAAGCTGCAATACCGCGGCTGGAACGGCTCCACGGCGGATCACAACTACGCCTGGTATGCGCCCACCGTCACCGCGACGACGGCTTGTAGCGGCGCGGCTCTTGCCCCGTGTGATTGGAACAATCACGGCACGCACACCATGGGCAGCATGGTCGGCGACACGCGCGGCGGGGATACGGGCGTAGTGACCGGCATGGCGCCGCGCGCTACCTGGATCGCCTGCATGGGCTGCGACACCCCGCCCAATCAGTGCTCGGATGAGGCCCTGACGGTTTGCGCGCAGTGGTTCCTCGCACCGACTGACCTCAACGGCAACGATCCCGACCCGACCAAAGCGCCGGACATCATCAACAACTCCTGGGGCGATACCGGCGGCAATCCCTGGT
>DAOUBT010000055.1:0-9867 GCA_034432595.1 Anaerolineae bacterium
CTGCGGTTGTCGCTCTAAAGCTTGCGGGTATAATAGGGGCATGGCTAAGGAACGATTGCAAAAATTATTAGCGCGCGCCGGTTACGGATCCCGGCGTGCTTGTGAAGACCTGATCCGACAGGGCCGCGTCAGTGTGGATGGACGCATCGCCAAACTTGGCGAAAGCGCCGATCCTGCCACGCAGGTCATCACGGTGGACAACAAAAAGCTCAAGCTCCCGGAGGCGCATACCTACGTGCTCCTGAACAAGCCGCGGGGAGTAGTGGCAACCGTGTCCGACCCGGAAGGCCGGCGCACCGTGCGGGACCTCGTCCCACTGCCGCAGCGCATCTATCCCGTGGGGCGTCTGGATGTGGACAGCGAAGGGCTGCTGCTCCTCACCGACGATGGTGACCTCACGCAGCACCTCACCCATCCGCGCTACGAGCATCCGCGCATTTACCGCGCTCTCGTGGCCGGTACGCCTACGGCAGCGGATCTCGCCCGCTTAAAGCGCGGCATCGAGCTTGATGGGCAATTTACCCGCTGCGATAACGTGAAGATAGACGCCGAGACGCCCGAAGGCACGTGGATGACCATCGTCGTCCACGAGGGACGTTACCACCTGGTGCGTCGCCTCACGGAAGCGCTGGGTTATCCCACCCTGCGCCTGATTCGCGTGGGCATGGGCGGATTGCGTCTGGGGAGCTTGCCTCCCGGTCAGTGGCGCTACCTTACCGAGGAAGAAATCCACATCCTTGAGCATCAGACCGGTTTGCAGCTCAATCCTGCCGTGGTGGCGCAGACGCCTCAGACACCCCGCAGTAAGGGAGGGCAATAGGGGGTGAAACCACAGACGATAGCGATTGACGGTCCGGCGGCCTCCGGTAAAAGCACGATTGGCTATCATCTGGCGCGCTATTTGGGCTATCTCTACCTGGATACGGGTGTGCTTTACCGCGCTGTGACCTGGGCCGCTTTGCAACGTGGCATTCCCATCGAAGATGAGGCCGCCATCACCGCCCTGGCCGAGACGTTGGACATCAACGCCCTTGCGCCCCGCCCTACGGAGCAAGACGGGCGACAGTACACGATTTTGGTCGAAGGTGAGGATGTGACCTGGGCCTTACGCACGCCTGCCGTAGACGCGGCGGTCTCGCCTGTTTCCACCTATCCGGGCGTGCGCGCCGCGCTCACGGCGCAGATGCGCGCCATCGCGCGCCGTGGGCAGGTGGTGATGGTGGGCCGTGACATCGGCACGGTGGTGTTGCCGGATGCTGATCTCAAGCTGTACGTGGTCGCTTCCGCGGAGGTGCGCGCGGAGCGGCGCCTGCGGGAATTGCAGGCGCGCGGCCAAAGCGCTTCTTACGAGGCCATTCTGGACAATATCCGCACGCGCGACGCTATAGATAGCAGCCGTGCGGCGGCGCCGCTGCGTCCCGCTGCGGATGCGATTATCCTCGACACCACAACCCTGCCGTTCGACGAGATGCTGCGCAAAGTGGAGCAGCTCGTCAACGGAATCTCTGCCACGTGAGGTGAAGCATGGGCCGTCGCTCTTGGGAGTACCTTGCTTTAGGCCTGGGCTTCGGGAGCGCGGCCCTTACCCTGAGCGCGTTCCGCGCGGCCCGGCGCCTGCTCTGGCGTTTTACCCGTCCGCCGCGCTACCTGCGTCCTCCCGACGAGTTTCCCTCGCTGCATGGTGTGCCTTACACCGATGAGGTGCTGGTTACGGCAGATGGATTGCGGCTCTCGGCCTGGTACACCCCGCCGCGCGACGGGCGGCTCATTCTGGCGCTGCACGGTAATAGCACCGCGCGCCACTGCTCGACGTTTGTGCGCCTGGCGCAGGCGGGATTTGGCGTGCTGGCCTTCGACTTCCGCGCGCATGGCTTGAGTGAAGGCGACCGTTGTACCCTGGGCGTGCTGGAGCTACTCGACGCCGAAGCGGCTCTGGAGGCTTTGCGCGCGCGTCCAGAAGTGCGTGCCATCGGCGTATGGGGCAGCTCTATGGGAGCGGTGACGGCTATCCGATTGGCGGCGCGCCATCCGGAGGTGCAGGCCGTGGTTGCCGATAGCGCCTTCCCTTCCATGGAAGCCTTGTTGAACCGTGTCCCCTATTCCCGCCTGACCCGTTATGGATTCGCGTGGCTGCTGGAAAGTGAGATTGGCCCGCAGTGGCGCACGGTGCGCCCGATTGATGACATTGGACGCATCGCGCCGCGTCCGATTTTCCTCCTGCAGGGCGGGGATGATGAGCTGATTCCGCGCGATTCGGCGCATCGTTTGTACGAGGCGGCGGGCACGCCGAAGCGCCTGTGGGTTGAGCCGGGGGTGCGCCACACGCGCCTGCGCCATGAGCAACCTGAACGCTACTGGAGCGAGGTGACGGCCTTTTTCGATGCGGCGCTGAGGCCAGCATGAGCTGGCGCCGCCGCCTTGTCATGCTCCTGGGAGCGCTGCTGATAGGCGCGTTCTCAGGCGTGACCTGGGTCGCCTGGCGCGGCGTGCAGTTGTACCTGCATCCGCCACGCCACCCCCTTACTGCGGATGATTTCCCCTCGGCGTATGGCGTTGCCTTTCAGGCGCTGACGCTGGAAACGGCGGATGGGGTCGCGCTGGCTGCCTGGTACGTGCTCCCACAGAACGGTTGCGTGATTTTGCAGGCGCACGGCTACGGGAGCCACCGCGATGCCGCGGTGACGGCGCGCTTCGCACAGGCGGGGTATGGCGTGCTGGCCTGGGATTTTCGCGCGCATGGGAACAGTGGGGGCGACATCAGCACCCTGGGCGGACGGGAATTGTTGGATGCGGAAGCGGCCCTGGCTTATGTGCTGGCGCAGCCGGAGGTGCGTTGTGTTGGGGCGTGGGGCGAATCCATGGGCGGCGTGGTGCTCCTTCGTCTGGCGGCGCGCCATCCCGAAGTGGCGGCGGTGGTGAGCGATAGCGCCTATCCAACGCTGATGGATGAGCTGCGCCACGCCATCCATCCCGCCGTGCTGCACGGGCCGATGCGCCTGCTGGGGGAGCTGGCGACCGGTGTATCTTTTGCGAGCGTGCGTCCGGTGGATGACATCGCGCGCCTCAGCCCGCGCCCCGTGCTCATCATCCATGGCATGGCGGATACGATTACGCCGGCGGATGCGGCACAGCGGCTCTATGCGGCGGCGGGCGAACCGCGGACGTTGTGGCTGGTGCCGGATGCGGAGCATGTCCGCGCGCGCTTTGTGGCGCCGGAGGCGTATGACGCGCGCGTGCTGGGGTTCCTGGATGCGGCGTTGCGCGCGCCTTGAGGAAAGGGTTTATCCCATCCCGGACGGGCTGCGCCGGTTGGAGCGATGCGTCGCGTAGCGAAGCCTGCGACGCGCCGACGGGTTTCATCATGACGTTGGAGCGGGTAGGCCATCACACTCAATCTTAAAAACCAGAGAGGTATCCATGAGCACTTACGATTACGATGTCGCCATTCTCGGTGGAGGGCCGGGCGGATATGTTGCCGCCATTCGCGCGGCGCAGCTCGGACTCAAACCCGTGGTGGTTGAGCGCGAGCACCTGGGCGGGGTGTGTCTGAATTGGGGCTGCATCCCCACCAAGGCGCTGCTGCGCAATGCTGAAGTGGCACGCTTGTTGACGGAAGGCAAGGAGTTCGGCTTCAGCGCGGAAGGGGTGACGCTGGATTACGCCGCCGCGATCGAGCGCAGCCGTAAGGTCGCGGCGCGGCTCGTCAAGGGCGTGGAGCTGTTGATGAGGAACAACGGCATTGCCGTGGTGTGGGGTAGCGGGAAGCTGACCTCATCCCACACGGTGGAAGTGGCCCTGAACGATGGCGGGATGGCATCCCTTAGCGCCGGGGCCATCATCATCGCCACGGGATCGCGCGCGCGCCTCTTGCCCGGCCTGGAAGCGGACGGGGAGCGCATCCTCACCGCGCGCCACGCCCTGGAGCGGCGCACGCTGCCCGCATCGGCCATCATCATCGGCGCCGGTCCGATCGGCCTGGAATTTGCCACGGTATGGAACGCTTACGGTGCGCAGGTGACGGTGGTGGAGATGCTGGAGCACGTCCTCCCCGCCGAGGATGAGGAAGCCGCGGCGGAACTTGCCCGTGCTCTCAAGCGCGCCAAAATCAACGTGTTGACCTCAACGCGCGTGGAGCGCATCGAAAAAGGGGAGCAGGGGGTGCGCGTGCAGGTGAGCGGGCCTAAGGGCGAGCAGACGCTTGAAGCTGAGGTGGCGCTGGTGGCGATTGGGGTGCAGCCCAACAGCGCGCATCTGGGCCTGGAAGCGCTGGGCGTGGAGACTGAGCGCGGGTGGATCAAGGTGGATGGCAAGATGCAAACGTCCGTTCCCGGCGTGTATGCCATTGGGGATGTGAACGGGCTGCTGCCGCTGGCGCATGTCGCTTCGGCGCAGGGTATCCTGGCGGTGGAGACGATTGCCGGAGAGCGCCGTGCGCCGTTTGATGTGAATCTCATGCCGCGCGGGACGTATACCTCGCCACAGGTGGCCTCGTTCGGCCTGAGCGAGACGAAAGCGCGCGAGTTGGGGGTGACGGTGCGCGTGGGTAAATTCCCCTTCCTGCCCAATGGCAAGGCGCTGGGCCTGGGTGAGGCGCAGGGTTTTGTGAAGATTGTGGCCGATGCGAACACGCAGGGGATTTTAGGCGCGGTGATTGTCGGGCCGGAAGCGACGGAGTTGCTGCCGGAGTTGGTGCTGGCGGCGCGCATGGGCCTCACGCCGGAGGATGTCGCCCGCACGGTGCACGCGCATCCCACACTGAACGAGGCCGTCATGGAAGCCGCGCACGGGGTGTTCGGCAAGCCGCTGCACCTGTAGCTATGGCTCGCCATCAGATCCTGACCTTGCGCGGATTGCGCGCTGCGCCGCCCTTCTGGCTGGCGGAGTGCGAGGTAGCCGTGCCGCCGATGGCGGGACAGTATCTGCTGGTGGATGTGGGTCAGCCGTTGCGCGAGGCGCTTTTCCCGGCGCAGGTGGAGGCGGAGCGCTTCACCTGCGCGGTGCCGGCGGGACATCCGCTTACGCGCCTGCTGCCCGGCAGCACCTTGCGCGCTTACGGACCCCTGGGACGGGGGTTCCGCGTGGGGGAGGTGACGCGGCTGTTGCTCGTGGCCGAGGCGACGCACTGGCCGTTGCTGCTCCCCCTGGCGGACGCCGCGGAAGAGGTGGTTTTCATCCTGGAAGCCAACACGCGCGCGCAATTGCCGGCGTTAGAGCGCCTGCCGGCCAATGTGGAGGTCGTGTTGCTCACGCGCGACGGCTCGGCAGGACAGCCCGGTTATCTGGAACATGAGGCTTCGCCGTTGCGCGACCTGGTACGCTGGGCGGAACGGGTGTGCCTGGCCTGCGCCCTGGAGCGCTACGCGGGCCTGGCCACGCTGATTCGCGATGCGCGCTTGCACGTGACGGCAGATTTTGCGCAAGCGCTGGTGCAGGTGCCCATGCCCTGCGGCATCGGGGCGTGTGATGTGTGCCGCATCAGTGTGGGGGAGCGGGAGCATGTCACCTGTATTGAAGGGCCGGTGTTCGATGTGTTGGAGCTGGGGCCATGGCGTGGATTGAGTTAGCGCCGCGTCATAAATACGGGTTGCCCATCGCTTCGCCCTATCTGCCCGCGGCAGGGACGTTGGGCTACAGTGATGAAGCCTGGGATTGGCTGGATTACCATCTGTTGGGGGCGCTGGTCACGCACCCGGTGAGTTTGCATCCGCGGCGTGCTGTCGCGCCGCCGCGCGTGGCTGTGCGTGGCGGTGGCTTCATCGTGCACACCGGGCTGCCCAATCCGGGCCTGCGCGCCGTGCTGCGTCAGCATCGCGAGGCATGGGAGCGCCTCAAGCTCCCCATCATCATCCACCTGATAGCGACGACTCCGGCAGAGACGGCACAGGCCTGCGAGGAGATGACGCAGGTTCCCTCCATCGCGGGGGTGGAGCTGGGCCTGGCGGATGCGACGCGCCTGTCGCAGGCTCTGGCGCATCTGGAGGCGGCGCAGGCATCCGGGTTGCCGGTCATCGTGCGCGTACCGTTTCGACAGGTGGATTCGTTAGCTCCGGCTTTAGCGCAGGCCGGAGCCGATGCGCTGACCCTGACCGCGCCGCCGCGTGCCCTCATCCCAACCGGCGAAGGGGTGCATGTGCGCGGACGCCTGTTCGATCCGGCGTTGTTCCCGCTGACGTTGCAGACGGTGGCGCAGTGGGCGCGGCGTTTGGAGGTGCCGGTCATTGCGTGCGGTGGTATCACCACGCCGGACGAGGCGCAAGAGTGCCTGGCGTTGGGGGCGACGGCGGTGCAGTTGGATGCGCTGATCTGGCGCAGCGGATGGGAGGCTGGGGGGTAGGCGCGGGAAACTGGAAACGGACAGAGTCAGGGTGCGGAGGCGTGGCCTTCGCCCCCCGATACCCTATCCAGACTGGCGGTTAGATTTCAATCACTGCCCCGGTGCTGGCAGGAAGCAGTTACGATAACGGGAGGGTCGCATGAAAGATTCACCGCTGATGGTGGGATTGGTGGTGTTGCTGCTCATTTCACTGGCGCTCAACGTGTTCACGCTTTCGGCCCTGGTGCGCTATCGTGATGCCATGCTCGATGGATTGGCGGAGCTGCGCGCGGCGCTCCAATCCATAGGCGAAACGTCCATCACCACGGTGGTGCACGTGGAACAGGACATCCCGGTGGAAGGGACGGTGCCGGTCAACGCCACGTTTGATGTGCCGGTGAGCACAACCATGCCACTTTCCACCACGGTTTACACCACGGTTAACATCCCTCTGCTTGGGCCGCAAAAAATCCCCGTGCCCATCGAAGGCGAGCTGCCCTTGCAGGTCACGCTGAAGCTGCCAATTCACACTGAGCTGCCGGTGAACGCAACCTATCACCTTTCTACCGACCTGCCCGTGCGCGTGACGCTATCTCCGGAAAGTTTTTTGGCCCTGCAAAAAGCTTTACTCACGCTGGAAAATGGGTTAAAATAAGCGTCGGCAAGGTTATGCTATGGATTTGTCCGGGGAAGTTTTCATAAAACCCGGGTCATAGCTTACCTTTTCCGGGCTGCTGCTTCCGGTCCGATCGTCAAGCCGGTGAACGTTGCCCGGGTTTGTGATGGTAAGGCTTTTCAGGGGCCTTGAAGATAGCGTGGAGGTGGCCCATGGAAAAGGTGCGGATTCTGTTCCTTTGTACTGGCAACTCATGCCGCAGTCAAATGGCCGAAGGATGGGCGCGCGCCCTCAAAGGGGACCGGATTGAGGCCTATTCGGCGGGGATTGAAACCCACGGCTTGAACCCCTACGCCGTCAAGGTCATGGCCGAGGCCGGGGTGGATATTTCTCATCATCACAGCAAGCACGTGCGCGAGGTCATGCATATCCCCTTCGATTACGTCATTACTGTGTGCGACCATGCTCACGAAAACTGCCCGGCTTTTCCGGGGCGTGCTATGGTCGTCCACCGCGGCTTTGACGATCCCCCCCGCTTAGCGGCTAACGCCAAAACCGAAGAAGAGGCGCTGGCCCATTACCGCCGCGTGCGCGATGAAATTCGCGCTTTTGTCGAAACCTTGCCGGAAGCGCTGCAAGGCCTTTCTAAAATGGACATCAAACTAAAACTTGGGTGAAACCTTGAGCTATCCATGTTTGATTTGTGGTACAGAGCTGATTGAACTGGAAGATGAGGCGATTCATCGTTGCTCTTATTGCAATCAAGAGCAGCCGGTCTATTACGTGTGCCCCAATGGCCACGCCGTCTGTGACGATTGTCAGGCCGCCGATCAGCCCACCCTCATTCAGCGCGTGTGCGCGGGCACGACGGAGACGGATCCCATTGCCATCGCCAACCTCATCATGGGCCATCCGGCCTTTGTCATGCATGGCCCCTATCACCATCAGCTTGTGGCGCCGGTCGCTCTGGTTGCCCTGGCCAACAGCGGGCAAATCACCTTCAACCGCAATCACATCTCCGCTGTGATGCGGCGCACCGCTGACATCCCCATTGCCGTGTGCGGGACGCGCGGCGGCTGTGGCGCGGCGGAAGGCGTCGGGGCGGCGATTTCGGTCCTCACCAAAGCTTCCTATCTCAAAGATAAAGAACGCTCTTTAGCCCTGCGCGGCACGGCGGAGGCGCTCCTTGCGATCGCTGAGGCGGGGGGGCCGCGCTGTTGCAAGCAGAGCGTGTACCTTTCTTTTGAAGTCCTTGCACGCCTGTTGCGTGAGGAACTCGGCCTGGATTTGCCCGTTGAAGTCCACTGCGCGTTTACAACGGCCAATCCAGAATGCAAAGGGCCGCGCTGTACATACTATCCGGGTTAAGGGGATATGGTTACCTGGCGCTTGTTGCATGATGGCATCACCGACGCGCATCATCATTTTGCGGTAGAGGAGACGCTCGCCCGTCTGCTGGATGAGGGCCTCAGTCCCCCCACGCTGCGCCTGCGCCGCGTGCGCCACGCTGTCTTCGTCGGTGTGACGCAGGACGTGTACGCAGAAGTGGACGTGGACTATTGCCGCGCGAACGGCATCAAAATTGTGCGGCGCATGAACGGCGGCGGCGCGGTCTATCACGACGTGGGCAGTTTCTGTTATTCCGCGTTCTTCCCGCGTGCCCACTTTGCGACCTATAGCGACAAAGAGCTGTTTCACCTCTTTGCGCAACCCGTTATCCGCACCTGTGCGGATTATGGCCTGCAGGCGCAGGAAAGCGGTCGCAATGATGTGGTGGTCAATGGGCGCAAAATCTACGGCTCAGCGCAAATGGCCTGGTACGACGCTTTTGTCCAGAGCGGCACGTTTTTGGTGGATATTGACTTCGAGACGATGTGGCGCGCGCTCAAACCTTCAGCGCTCAAATTTGCCGATAAGTCCGTCAAGACCATTTACGACCGCGTCACTTCCCTCAACCGCGAACTGGGGCGTGCTGTGCCGGTGGAGGAAGTGATGGACCGTCTGGCCCAACACATTGCCGAGAGCCTCAACGTGACCCTGGTCCCTGGCGAGTTAACGGACGAGGAGCGCGCCTTAGCGGAGCAGCTCTGGCGCGAGAAGTATGCTACCGATGCCTGGACCTACGGTGAACGGCGCGTCTACAGCCTGCAACAGGCCACTAAGACGCCGTTGGGCATTATCCAGTTGGCTTTAGATGTGGAAGAGGGAGTCCTGCGCGCGGCGCATATCAGCGGGGATGTGCTTCTCACCGATGGCGGGGCCTGTCTGAAGCGCGCCGCCGAAGCGTTGCGCGACGTCTCCCTATCCACAGCCGCAGAGAGGCTGCAAGCTGTGGATATGCCGGATATTTTACGCACGGCGTTACAGAATCTGCTGCGCGACATCGCTTCAAACCAATCATCGCAGAGGTGATCATGCCAGAGAAAATTAAGCTGGAGATTTATATCGCCCGTCCGCCAACGCGCAAATGTCGGGAAGTGATGAAAGTGATGGAGGAGGTCGTGCAGCGTCATCCCGACGAGGTGCGCCTGGTCATTTTTGAGCGCGGGGTGCCGAGTCAGGAAGAGCCGAGCGCCTCGCTTAAAGCGTTGCTCACCAAAGAAGGCGGTGGTGTCCCGCTTGTCTTTGTCGGTGGCAAATTCGTCGCTGGCAATCAGGTCCCTACCGTGGAGGACGTGGAAGCTAAGCTGGCGGAGGTCATCCGCGAGTTGAAGTTGTTTGGGATGTGGTAGGTCTGCGCAGGTTTTGCTGGCCGGAGGCTGGCGGGGTTTGCCAGTCGGAGGCTGGCGGGTTTGGCCAGCCGGAGGCTGGCGGTACATAGGCTGGTGGGATTTTTGCCAGCCGGAGGCTGGCGGTGCTTTTGCCAGCCGGAGGCTGGCGGTACCAGGCTGGCGGGGTTTAGCCAGCCAGAGGCTGGCGCTACTTAAGGCTGGTGGTA
>DAOUBT010000056.1:0-4081 GCA_034432595.1 Anaerolineae bacterium
GCCAACCGCTTGAGCAGGATATCTGTTTCCAGCAATTGTTCGGCCACAGCGATAGTTTAGCACATTTCCCGTAAAATAGGTAGGTAGGTAGTTACCACAAAAGACACAAAAGACACAAAAGACACAAAAGGTAACTGCCTACCCTGACCGATTCACAGATCATGTGGAGTGTGTATCCAGGCCCAAAGGCCTGCGCTATGTCTCTTGCAGTGTCTGCTGAAGGATCCCGGGTAGGGATTTGTTAAAACCTTCGTGCTCTTCGTGTCCTTCGTGGTAGGTAAATACCACAAAAGACACAAAAGACACAAAGGACACAAAGGTTTTTAATTTTGCTGTAACGGCTCGCATCGCCAACGGATGGGTTCGTTGGCTAACCCGGCAAAGTCGCTAAACCAGGTTGATAACCGGTGTTAAGCTGTCTGAAGACGACTTCGCTTTCCTGGCCGGGGGTTTCAATCTTTTGGGGCCTTCGCGGAGAGCCGTTTGCGTTGCAGCCGTTCTAAGCGCTGACGCAGCCCGCTCAGAGTCCGCAGCGGTGCGCCGCCCCCCGGAAGGCGTTGCGCGCGTTCCAGCGCGCGTTGGGTGAGCATGTAAGCTTCATCCAGGTTGCGGGTATGCCATTCGTGATATTTGGCCAATTCGACCAGCGGTTCTGTGGTCCAGGGGTCGCGTTCGGCCCAGGCATACCAGAAAGCGCAGGCCCCTTCCCAATCCTCCGCCTGCTTGCGCTCCGTGGCTAACCTGCGCCACAAAGCCGTGGTTTGCTCGCCAGAAAGGTCTTCCTCCAGGGCGCGCAGCCAGGCTTTTTGCGCGCTCTCGCGTTCTCCGGCCTGCGCCCAGAGGTGCCCCAGGCCTATCCACTCGGCGGCGCTGAGCGTCAGGGATTCTGGCCTGTTTAATCGCTCCCCCATGCATGCGAGCAAAGTCACCAGGCTGAGCACATCCATGCGATTGTGATAAAGCACCGGTTGAATAAGGGAGGCATGGCCCCAGCGCAGATAATCGCGATAGAGTTGCGGAATCAGCCACGAAGGTACATCCTCGACTGTGCGCTGCACGCCGAGGAAAGTTTCCTCCAGCACGCCCAGGCGCCGGGAAGGGAGCGCCGCGCGCCATAACGTCCGCGCTACGGGCAGCAGGTCTAAATGGGGCAGGCTGCGCCAGGAAGCGGGCACCCGGTTGAGCAGGCAACGGCTTTCCAGGATGGGGAGATCGAAGCCCAGGCCGTTAAAGGTGACCAGCGCCGAAGCGGACGACAGGCGCTGGTCCACATAGGCCAGGGCCGCCGGCTCTTCTTCGGGTGTGCGCAGAAAGACCAGGTCTAAAGTCAGCCCATCATCTTCCCATAGGCCCAGGCCGATCAGGAAGGCAAAAGTGCCTGCGCCACCCGCCAGCCCCGTTGTTTCTGTATCCAGAAAGGCCGGTCGCGGACCAGGGTTGACGCCCAGAAGGCGTTGATAAAGCTCACTGGGGATGCCAAGCCAGCTTTCCAGAGCATAAGCCCCATGACGTTCCCCTCTGATATGGCGATGACGCCAGCACCAGATTACGCCATGGGGCGTGGTCACTTCCTGCCCAGGCAGGGCAATAGGCCCGAATACCATGTGCTAATCATACCATATTTGTCGTATCCGTAAAGGGTTTCTTTACAGGTAATGGCTCAGTCATCCCTCGCGGACACGGCACCGGGCAACCCACTTGCGCCGTTACTTTCACAGTCCAATACCGCGGGTGTAAAGCAGCCAGACGCCCAGGAAATAGGCGATGACCAGCAAAAGCGCATCTATTTCCACGATCCAGATGCGGCGCTCTAGCCGCGCCTGATTGCCAATGAGGGCCAGGGAGGTCAGGATAAGCCCCAGCATCCCGACCAGCGCGAATTGCGGATCGAGCGCGCCCAGGAAGCGCCCGGACGTGTAAAAGAAATCGGTCAGGGCCAGCGCAAACATGTTGAAGACGTTGCTGCCAAACAGGTTGCCGATCGCCATATCGTAAGCACCGATTTTCACCGCGGCAATGACCGAGACCAGCTCCGGCAAGGAGGTGATCATGGCCACCAGCACCGAGCCGACAAAGCCCGTGCCCAGGCCCGTGATGTCGGCAATTTCGGCGCTGCTGCTCACCATGTAAGGAGAGACCAAAATCAAAGCCAGGGAGGCGAGGGCAAAGCCGATGATGCCGGTGCGCAGAGAGGGCATGGTGCACAGCTCCTCTTCGCTCATTTCGGCTTCTCCCGCGTGATCGTTGCCTTTTTGGATGAACCACACGCTGGCGATGTAGGTCAGGATAATGAGCAGGCTGTCCAGACCCACCCAGCCGAGGGCGATGTTTATATCGGCCAGGATGAAGAATATCACCATCCCCGTAAGCAGCACCGCGAAGCTGGCGGTAAGGGCGTGTTTCATCGCCACCCGCCGCAGGACGCGTTGACGGAAGAAGACCAATCCCACCAGGCCGATCAGCAGCATGTTGAACATGTTGCTGCCCAACATGTTGCCTGCAGCAATGTTGAGAACGCGCTGGCGGATGGCGTTGATCGAGGTGAGGAATTCGGGCAGGGACGTGGCTCCAGCCATGAGCAGGGTGCCGATGAACATGCCGTCTAAGCGTGTGCGGCAGGCAATCACATCGCCATATTCGGCCAGTTTGATGGCGGCCAGAACGAGCAGGGCGGAACTCCCGAAGAAGATGAGCCAGACCATGGACCTCCTCCTACGACGCGCTGCGCTGCTTATTCAGCCCACGCTCAAAACTGAGGGGCCAGGCGACGAGGATGCCGGTGTTGGGCTGTGTCAGGTTTCCTACGACATGCTCTACGGCATCCGCACACCGCGCCACGGTTGCTTCATCCGGCACGAAGGTGAGGAGCGTGTAGTTGCCACGTTCTGCGCGTTCCATCAGGCGCTCGAAGCCGAAGCGCATGGGGATGTGTTTCCCGGCCAGTTGGCGGCGATAGATGCCGGAGCTTTCGATGATGGTGACGCCGCTTACGCCGACTTCTTGCCAGGCGTTCAGCACAGCATCCAGTTTATCCGGGTCATCGAGAACGTATAACAGAGCGTACATCAGGCTCCCTCCTTGAAAAGATGAGTTGGTGATGGTCCTGTGCGCTGATGCAAAACAGGGAGCTTATTTTAGCAAGGAATGGGGAGAAGACAACGCGCCGGGGCAGAGGACGCCGGGAAACGGGGGGAGTGGATGCAATAGGGACGCAGGCGTCTTTTGTCACTCAGGCGTTGGCGATTCGATAGGGACGCGCAAGGTATCATCTTGTAAACTCAGATTGCCACTTGCGCAGAGAGGGACGTCTGAGGGGACGCGCAAGGGACACGGGGGTGTGCAAGATGTCCCATACGCCGGCAGGTCGTTACCGGTTGCCGTTAAAATGAGCCAGGATACCGTCGCTTTGTCAAAGGCGGGTTGTCTGCTATACTTCAGATCGGTTGTCTTTGAGTGTGAGGAGTAGAGGCTAGTGCGGATGGGTGCTGGTTCCATGCAGGCTAACGCGAACGCCAATGCGAATGCGGGCGGGGGCGGTGCGCGCCTGTGTGGCGGTTGACGCTTTCATCATCAGCATCAAGTCAAAACACGGGCGCGAGAAGCGCCCGTGTTTTTTATTTGCGTGAAAGCTGCGCTGCGGCGCGGTCAATTTCTTCAGGGAGGTGGAGTATGGTCACGGGGTACACAATTCCAGCCGATTATCGGCCCTTGCTTACGGTGCGTGAGACGGAAATGGCTATCCGGCGCATCAAGAGTTTCTTCCAGGAAAACCTGGCTTTCGAGCTGAACCTCACGCGCGTCACTGCGCCACTGTTGGTTCCCGCCGGTACTGGCCTTAATGATAACCTCAATGGCGTTGAGCGTCCGGTGAGTTTCCCCGTCAAGGCATTAGATGAGTCCCACGCCGAAATTGTGCAATCCTTAGCCAAATGGAAGCGCGTGCGCTTATCGGATAGTAGTTTCCGCCCCGGTGAGGGAATCTACACCGATATGAACGCCATCCGCCCGGATGAGACGCTGGATAATCTCCATTCTCTTTACGTGGACCAATGGGATTGGGAACGTATCATGCTGCCGGAGG
>DAOUBT010000057.1:0-6954 GCA_034432595.1 Anaerolineae bacterium
CCCACCCAGAGCAACTCAAATCAGGTAGTTGGGGTAGGCAAAGGCCATGCCTTCACCCACTCAGAGCAATTCAAAGCAAGCAGTTGGGGTGGGCGACGGTAATGCCGTCGCCCACCCAGAAATGGGTCAGCTCAGGCAGGCGGAAAAAGCGCCTTCACACCCAAGAGCAACTCAAATCAGGTAGTTGGGGTAGGCAAAGGCCATGCCTTCACCCACCCAGAGCAACTCAAATCAGGTAGTTGGGGTAGGCAAAGGCCATGCCTTCACCCACTCAGAGCAATTCAAATCAGGTAGTTGGGGTGGGTGACAATAATGCCGTCGCCCACCCAGAAAGAGGGTGCGGAATGAAGTCTAAAACCCATCTCCCAAAATACGAAATCGGCGTTCACTTCCTGACCGCCAAAACTTTCCAGAACACCCCCTTTTTCAACGATCCTACCTGTGCCCTCATCTTCTGCGAAGAGCTGGAGGCAGCCCGCGTCCGCTATGCCTTTCACGTGCTGGCGTTTGTGGTGATGCCCAATCACATCCACCTGCTTCTCTGGTGGGATACCGAAGCGCAACCCGATCTGACCATTTCCAGAGTAGCCTGGGCTGTGAAGGGCATGGCCGCCCGCAGGATTGTGCAGTATCTAAAGAGCAATGAGGTGGGCGAGCAATTCAGGAACAGAGCAGGCGATGGCATGGCCGTCGCCTACCCCGAACTCGCTAACCCCCAACATACCCCTGCACACCGCCTACCCCTTTTGCTTAAGCCTGTCCTGGAGTCGAAAAATCAACCCCACTATCGCAACTGGCGCTACAAAATCTGGCAGCAGGGAGCCGGATACGACTTTAACATCTACACCCCTCACAAACTGCAAGAAAAAGTTACGTACATTCATGCCAATCCGGTCCGGGCGGGGTTAGTCTCTTCTCCGGAGGAATACCCCTGGTCCAGCGCGGCTCATTATGCTGGCATAGGCGAAGCATGGGCAGGCCAAAGCGGGGTGGGCAAAGGCCACCCGGTAAAAATCACCTTCTACCCAGAAATCCTGTAGCCCCCTGTTCCCCCATCAGGTGGACTTGCTTATCCTTCCCCTTGTGTTAAACTTGTAGCTTGCGCTTTATTCATCCCATCCAATGGAGGTGCGATGCGCCACAGGGTCTGGCTCTACAGGATCATCGGGATGGCGCTCCTGCTGCTAAGCGTTGCGCCGCTGCTGGCCGCGCCGCTGCCGCAGGAGGCGACGCCCACGCTTACGCCTACCGCCTTCGTCCCGCCGACGGTGCAACAGCCGCCGACGGCGACGCCCCGTCCCACCGCGACGGCGCAGCCGGGCGTGAGCGCGACCCCAACACCACGCGCGCGCGTCGCCCTCCCCACCCCGGAGATGGTGCGCAGTGCCGCCCTGCGCGGCGCGCTCATCGCCCTCGCTTTCTACGGCGTGGGCCTGCTGTATCTCCTCATCCGCGCCGGCATCCGCGTCCTGCTGCGCCTGCGCCACCATCGCCGCAATCGCTTCAAGTAAGGTTCCTGCCATGGGCGAAACAACCTGGAAATTAATCGTCGGCCTGGGCAATCCCGGCACACGTTACGCCAAAACACGCCATAACGTCGGTTTTATGGCGGTAGATGAGATAGCGGCCCGCTACGGCCTCAGCTTCACGCGCACTGAGCAGCGCGCGCTCACCGCGCACGGCTTCATCGAGGGGCAGCGCGTCATCCTGGCCAAGCCGCAGACCTGGATGAACGATAGCGGTCAGGCGGTGGCGCCGCTCCTGCGGTATTACAAGCTCCCACCGGAGGCGCTGCTGGTCATTTCCGACCATCTCGACCTGGAGTTCGGCAAGGTACGCTATCGCTTCAACAGCAGCAGCGGCGGACAACGCGGCCTGCAATCCATCATTCAGCAGCTCGGCACGCAGGCCTTCGGGCAACTGCGATTGGGGATTGGGCGCCCGCCGGGACAGATGGATCCCGCCGCTTACGTGCTACAACCCTTCAGCGAGGAGCAGGAACCCATCGTCTGGGAAATGTTGCGCGCAGCGCTTGATCTCACGCGCACCTGGCTGACGGCGCCGGATCCGGCGGCGTTGGGCACGACGATTGTTATTCCGAAGACGGTATGAGCAACCTGAGCGGCCTGTTGACGTGGGTGCGGGAGCTGCCGGGCTATCAGCTCCTGCGTTCCACGCTGCTGGACGGGGCGGAAGAAACAAACTGGCCGGCCTTCCCTGCTGCGCAGGCGCCGCTCATCGCCACGCTGGCCGAGGACCTGCACCGTCCGCTGCTGGTGGTGACAATGACGGCGGAGGAGCGTCGGCGCATGGTGCAAACCCTGCAACAGTGGGGCCTGCCCGCGGAGCGCGTCCTGAGCTTCCCTGAACCGACCGCCCTCTTCTACGAGCGCCTGCCCTGGACGCCGGAAACGATACAGGAACGGATGCAGGTGCTCACCACGCTCTTCCTCTACCGCCTGGAGCCTGAGCAGACCCCACCGCCGATCATCGTGACCTCGGTGCGCGCCCTGATGGTGCGCACGTTGCCCTACCGCCAACTGCGCAAGGCAGCGCTGCACGTCACGCGCGGCGGGCACTTCAGCCTGACGCAACTGGCGCGCCACGCGGCGAGCATCGGCTACGAGATGGTGAGCGTGGTCGAAGCGCCGGGACAGGTGAGCCGCCGCGGCGGCATCCTGGATGTCTACCCGCCTCACGCGCCCGCCCCCTACCGGCTGGAGTTCTTTGGGGATGAGGTGGACGCGCTGCGCGTCTTTGATCCCGCCACGCAACGTTCGGGACAGGCGGCGGAGGCGCTGTGGCTGCTGCCGGTGCGCGAGGCGCTGCCGCGCGATGGCGAGCGCGCCATCGCGGCGCTACAGCAGCAATTGGAGCAAGCCCTGCCCGCCGATGTGCGCCTGGCTTTTGAGCAGGATCTGGCCGCGCTCATGGCCGCCGTGCCTTTCCCCCTGTTGGAGTTCTATCTCCCCTATCTGTATCAGGAGCCTGGCTCGCTGTTGCAGCACCTCCCGCCGGAAGCGCTGGTGGTGCTGATCCGGGAGGATATGCTGGCGCAGGAATGGGCGGCGCGCCTGGCACAAGCCGCAGAACAGCGTGAGCGCGAGGTCAACGAAAGCGCCTGTCCGCCCGATTTGCCGCCGCCCTACCTGAATTGGGAGACGTTTGAGCATCACGCGCGCGCGCTGCCCCGTCTGCGCCTGGTGGCGGAAAGCGAGAGTGAGGAAGAGCCGCCTTTCGCGCCGGAGGTTCATTTCGCCGGACGCCTGAACGAGGCGCTGGGACACTTCCGGCAGTGGACAGGGCTGGGCGATCAGGTGGTGGTGGTGACGCGACAGGCCGCGCGTCTGGCCGAGTTGTGGCAGCAATTTTCACCGCCGCCGGTGTACACGGAGCTGAGCGAAGCGCCGCGGGCGCTCATCACCTTTGTGCAGGGGAGCCTGCCCGGCGGCTGGCAGATGAACGGCGGGCCGGTACCGAGGCACCTCATCACCGATGAAGAATTGTTTGGCTGGCGACCACCGGAGCCGCGCCGCCGCGCGCGCCGCCGCGTGAGCGCGCCGGAAAGCACCCTGGCCGAGTTCGCACCCGGCGATTGGGTGGTGCACGAGGATTACGGCATCGGGCAGTATAAGGGCCTGGTGCAACGCAGCGTGGACGACATCGAGCGCGAGTATCTGCTCATCGAGTACGCGAATCAGGATCAGCTCTATGTGCCCATCCATCAGGCCGACCGGCTGACGCATTACGTGGCGCCGGAGGGGTTCACGCCCGCACCGCATCGCTTGGGCGGGGTGGAATGGGAACAGCACAAGGCGCAGGCGCGCGCGGCTGCCGCCGAGGCCGCGCAGGAGTTGCTCGATTTGTACGCCGCGCGGCAGGTGGCGAAAGGTCACGCCTTCGCGCCGGATACGCCATGGCAGGCCGAGCTGGAAGCGTCGTTCCCTTACGTCGAGACGGAGGATCAGGTCGCGGCCATCGCCGCCGTCAAAGCGGATATGGAGCGCCCCATCCCCATGGACCGCCTGATCTGCGGCGATGCGGGCTACGGTAAAACGGAGGTGGCGCTGCGCGCCGCCTTCAAGGCGGTGATGGACGGCAAGCAGGTGGCGATGCTCGTCCCCACGACGATTCTGGCACAGCAGCATTACCAGACTTTCAAAGAGCGCCTGGCTCCCTTCCCCGTGGAGGTGCGGCTGCTTTCGCGTTTCTGCACCGAAGCGGAGCAGGAGGAGACGCTGCAAGGTCTGGCCGAGGGGCGCGTGGATATTGTCATCGGCACGCACCGCCTGCTGCAAAAGGATGTGCGCTTTAAGGATTTGGGCCTGGTCATCATTGACGAGGAGCAGCGGTTTGGTGTGAAGCACAAGGAGCGCTTGAAGCAGATGCGCGTGGAGGTGGATGTGCTGACGCTGACGGCCACGCCCATTCCGCGCACTCTGTACATGGCGTTGAGCGGGGTGCGGGACGTGAGCATCATCGAAACGCCCCCGCAGGAGCGGCTGCCCATCACGACCTACATTGGGGTTTACGATGCGGAGGTGGTGCAGCGCGCGGTGCAGCGCGAGCTGGCACGCGGCGGACAGGTTTTCTACGTCCACAACCGGGTGGAAACGATTGCGAGCGCGCTGCAGCGTTTGCAGCGTCTGTTGCCGGAAGCGCGCATCGGCGTGGCGCACGGGCAGATGCCGCGCTTAGAGCTGGCGGGGGTGATGCAGCGCTTCGCGCAGGGGGAGATTGACGTGCTGCTGGCGACGACCATCATCGAAAGTGGGCTGGATTTCCCGAACGCCAACACGTTGATTGTGGAGCGCGCGGAGCGCTTCGGCCTGGCGCAGTTGTATCAGTTGCGCGGACGGGTGGGACGCGGGACGCGGCGCGGTTATGCGTATCTCTTCCACAGCCGACGCATCACGGACGAGGCGCGGCAGCGTCTGCAGGCGCTGTGGCAGACGGGCAGCCGCGGCGCGGGGTACGCCATCGCCTTGCAGGATTTGGAGTTGCGCGGCGCGGGCGAGTTGTTGGGCACGAAGCAACACGGCCACATCGCCAACGTGGGTTTCCGCCTCTACACGCGGATGCTGGCGCAGGAAGTGGCACGGCTCAAAGCGGAGGCCGCGCACGAAGCAGCAGCGGTCGAGCCTTTGAACGCCATCAGCATCGAGTTGCCCCTGCCGGTGGGATTGCCGACAAGCTATATCCCGGATGAAGGGCTGCGCCTGAGCCTCTATCGGCGCCTGGCCGAGGTGACAACGGAGGAACAGTTGGAAGCGCTGGCAGAGGAGTTGCAGGACCGCTTTGGCGCCCTGCCGCCGGAAGCGCACCATCTGTTCTATCAGTTGCGGGTGAAGTTGTGGGCGCGCGATGCGCGCGTGAGTTCCATCAGCGTCTCGGCGGGGCAAATTGCGCTGCGCGCCGACTGGCTGAAGAAGCTGGATGCGCTTTCCTGGAACAGGCTGCGCGCAAGCCTGGAAGGAGTGGCGCGCGTCGGGCGGCAGGATATCTGGATTCCGCTGCATTGGGATCAAACCCAATGGCGCACGGCCCTGCAGGAGGCGCTGTTGCGCATCCGCGAGTGGTGGAGCGAATCCTGACCCGACCGCCGTTTATGACTACGCGAAATTTACGGTTTTCGGAAACCGGGCTGACTTCACGGATGAAGCGCGCAGGACTTTTCAGGGTCCTGAAGCCCGCTGAAATCTTACGTCTTAGCCGTGGGGGGTTATGCATGGAGACGATTAAGCATCTTTATCGTTGGGGGATGGGACCATCGAGCAGCCACACGATGGGACCGCATCGCGCGGCGCAGCTCTTCCGCGCGCGCTTCCCGCAGGCGGCGCGTTTCCGCGTGGCGTTATACGGGAGTCTGGCCGCCACGGGCAAGGGCCACCGCACGGATGTCGCCATCACGCAGGGATTGGCCCCGGCGCCGGTGGAGCTGCTCTGGCATCCTCACGAAACGCTGCCGCTCCACCCCAACGGGATGCGTTTTGAGGCGCTCTCGGAAAGCGGTGAGGTGCTGGGAAGCTGGGAGGTGTACAGCGTGGGCGGCGGCGCGTTACGCGACGCGCAGACGCCGGCAGAATCGGCCTCCATCTACCCCTATACCACCATGGGCGAGATTCTGCGTCACTGCGAGGAGACGGGGCAAAGCCTTTGGGAATATGTCGCCGCCTGTGAGGGGGAGGAGATTTGGGACTACCTGGCCGAGGTGTGGCGCGTGATGGAAGCCGCCATCGCGCGCGGGTTGGAGACGGAGGGGGTGCTGCCGGGCGGCCTGGGGGTGGCGCGCAAGGCGAGCGTGGTCTGGCGCAAGGCGATGCTGGGCAGCGCCCACGTGCAGCGGGCCGGACGGCTGGCCGCTTACGCGCTGGCCGTGGCAGAGGAGAACGCCGCGAGCGGCATTGTTGTCACGGCCCCGACTTGCGGTTCATCGGGTGTGGTGCCGGCGGTGCTGCACTATCTCAAAGAGACCCTGCCGCTGAGCGAGACGCTCATCCTGCGCGCCTTAGCCACGGCGGGGTTGATCGGGAATCTGGTCAAGCATAACGGTTCGATTTCCGGGGCAGAAGTGGGCTGTCAGGGCGAGATCGGCACGGCGTGCGCGATGGGCGCGGCGGCTGCGACGCAGCTTCTCGGCGGAACGGTGCGCCAAATCGAGTACGCCGCGGAGATGGGGCTGGAGCATCACCTCGGCCTGACCTGCGATCCGGTGGCGGGATTGGTGCAGATTCCGTGCATCGAGCGCAACGTTTTCGCCGCCTCGCGCGCGCTGACCTGCGCGGATTACGCGCTGTTTTCGGATGGCACGCACCGCATCCCGTTTGATGAGGTGGTGCATGTGATGATGCAGACCGGACACGATTTGCCCTCGCTCTACCGCGAAACGGCGCACGGCGGCCTCGCTGCCGCTTACCGGAAACGGGGCGGGGCAGAAAGCTGAACGGTTTCGCG
>DAOUBT010000058.1:0-57309 GCA_034432595.1 Anaerolineae bacterium
CTTGAAGTCTCCATATCCATACCTCCTCTTGACAGTTTTTACTATTTTACATCATTTTTCGCTATTTTTGTAAGAGAATTGACTAGCCCTATTGGGGTGGCAAACCTGTTGACATGCGCCTTTTTGTGTGCTAAGATATTAGATATAATATCAAAAATCTAATTCCCCATCGAGGATATCCATGTTAGCACACAAACAGTTGCGGCACGTCGTAGCGGAGCAAATTCGCAGGGCGATTCTGGAGGGGCAGCTTAAGCCGGGTGAGTGGCTGCGGCAGGAACGTCTGGCGCAGGAACTGGGCGTGAGTCAGATGCCCATTCGCGAGGCTCTCAAAGAACTGGCAGCGGAAGGTTTAGTGGAGCACATTCCTTATCGCGGCGTGCGGGTGGTGGAATTCACCGCGGAGGACGTGGAAGACCTCTACGCGCAGCGCTGCTTCCTGGAAGCGCGGGCGGCGCGCGCTGCGGCGGAGCGCATCAGCGCGGAGCTGATCGCGCAGTTGCGGGACATCGTTGCGCACATGCGTCAGCATCTCTCCGATGAAGATTTACCCCTCTATCGCGAATTGAACCGACAATTCCATCAGCTTGTCGCACAGGCCAGTGAACGCCGGTATCTCATTCGCACCCTCAATCAGCTCTGGGAGAACTTCCCCAACATGCTCTGGGCCAACTTTCCTCAGACGGCGCGCACATCCTCGCCCGAACGCACCCCTCAGGATGTGCTGCAGCACGAAGCCATTGTCGAAGCTTTAGCGGCGCATGATGCGGATGCGGCGGAACGGCTGATGCGCGAGCACATTGAATCCGCGGGGCACGATCTGGCCACCACGGTGCGCCGTAAGCTTTAAGGTTTGGGAGAGGCGAGAACACGCTGGCACCTCGCCTTGCTTGAACTGGTCACAACGAATCCTTGATGGCATCAGAAAGGAGGGGGAAAGCGGGTAAGATCACAGAAGCCGGGCCAGGTTTGAAACATTCATGATCCCAATTCTTTAGCTCAGGAGGAGACTCGATGAAGACGTTGCGTGTTGCATGGATGCTGTTGCTTTTGATGGCGCTGGTGTTGAGCGGCTGCAAGCCTCAGCCCACCGCCACGCCGGTCCCGACCGCCACTGAGAAACCCACCGAAGCGCCCCTTCCCACCATGGCGCCGACCACCGTCCCTACCGATGAGAAACGCGGCGGCACGGTCATTATTGGCACGTCGCAAGAGCCGGGCACGTTAAACCCCTTGCTGTCTTCCGCCGACATTGACGACGCGGTTTCATCGCTCACCGTGGAAGGCCTGGTGGGGATTGATGCGGAAGGGAATTTCATCCCTGTGTTGGCGGAGGCTCTGCCGACCATCTCCGAAGACGGCTTGCAGATCACCTACAAGCTGCGCAAGGGCATCAAGTTCTCCAATGGCGATCCCTTCACCTGCGCGGATGTGGTGAACACCTGGCAGGCGGTCATGTCCGACCTTTCGGGGGCCAGCACGTCGGGGTATAAGGACATTGAATCTATCGAATGTCCGGATGATTACACCGCCGTGGTGAACATGTACGATACCTATTCTGCTTACCTGCGCCTCTTCTCGTTCATCATTCCCAAGGCGGCAGGTGACTTTGCTCAGCTCGATCAGTGGGCCTTTAACCGCGCCCCCATCGGCACGGGGCCCTGGGTGGTCAAGGAGTGGGCGGCTGGTGATCACATCACCTTTGTGCCCAACCCCTATTACCGCGAGCAGGGCAAGCCCTATCTGGATAGTGTCATTATCAAGATCCTGCCCAGCCGCGATGTGGGTGTGCAGTTGCTGAGCACGGGCGAAATTCACGCGCTGTGGTACATGACCCCCGGCGACTTCCCCGCCCTCGATGCGGTCAAAGACAAGGGGGTCACTTACACCACCTTGCGCGATGGCGCAGTGCAACTCCTGGTGCTCAACCTTGCCGATCCGGCGGTGGACGCGCCTGCCAGCGCCGAAGAACATCCCCATCCCATTTTGAGCGACCTGCGCGTGAGGCAGGCCATTCAATACGGCATTGACAAGCAACTCATCGTGGATGCCCTCTACGGTGGCAACGTCAAGCCGGGGACGGGCGTGCTCTACATGGGTCAGTACGCTTGCGATGAGCCGGTCAGTGAATACAATCCCGATAAGGCGCGCGCTCTGCTCGAAGAGGCTGGCTGGAAAGTCGGTGCGGATGGTATCCGCGAGAAAGATGGGGTGCGCCTGAGCCTGAAGATTCAGACCACCGCGGGCAACAAGCTGCGCGAGGACCTCGAACAGGTGCTGGTGGAGATGCTCAAGGACGTGGGCATCGAGCTGCGCATCGAAAACGTGCCCTCGGATGTGCTCTTTGCCAGTTGGGAGGAGAATGGCTTCCGCAAGCACGGCAATTTCGACATCATCATGTACACCACGGGTCCGCTGCCTTTCTCGCCCGATAACCACCTGTTCAGCAACTACCACACTGACCGCATTCCCACGGCAGAGAATGGCGGTTCGGGCAACAACTTCTCGCGCTACAGCAATCCCGACGTGGATCAGTGGATTGACGATGCCTACTACAGCACCGATGAGGCTGAGCGCAAGGAGCTGTTCTGCAAGATCGTGCATCAGCTCAATCAGGATCTGCCGCGCATCTTCCTGCACGAAGATCCGCTGGTCATTCCTTACCGCGTCGAACTGCAGAACTTCTACGTCTCGCCCGGTGCAGCCTATTTCACCTTCAACTCCCAGGATTGGTGGTTGAAGAAGTAAAGCCTTCTGTGAATGGCTGGCCCCTCGCTACCGACGGGGGGCCAGCCGGCTGCCAACAGCTTGATTCCCTCGCTTTTTTGCGTCAATGCGCCGGATAAGCCGTTACCAGGCACGTCCTGAAGTCCATCTGCGGGTGAGCTTATAGCGACGATCAAAAAGTTGGAGAGCATAACCGACAAAAAGCCATCTGCTTTGGCTTTATTTCAGGCCATGATGAGGCCATAAGCTTTAGGGGGAAGCATGACACAATACATCCTGAGGCGTTTGATTCAATCGGCCTTTTTGCTGCTGGTGCTCAGCGCCCTGTTTTTTGCCATGATCAGCGCCGTGCCGGGGGGATTGCTCTCCGCTTATTCTGAAAACCCCGACATGACACCGGAAGACCTGGCCCGTCTGCGCGCCAAATACGGCCTTGATGATCCGGTCATTGTGCGCTACGGCAAATGGCTGCTCAACATGGCGCGTGGGGATTTCGGCAATTCCTTCACCTCCAAACGTCCGGTCCTGGTCGAAATTCGCGACCGCTTGCCTAACACGCTTTTGCTGACCAGCATCTCTCTTGTGGTGACCCTGCTCATCGCCATTCCTTTGGGCATTCTTTCGGCCATTAAACAGTACTCACTCTTTGACCAGATTGCCACAACCTTGACGTTTGCCGGTCAATCTTTGCCCGTATTCTGGTTCGGGCTGCTGCTGATTATCGTCTTTCACGTCAAACTGGGCTGGCTGCCCGGATCGGGCATGGCGACCCTGGGCGCACCCTTCTCGCTGATGGACCGCATCCGCCATCTGGTGCTTCCGGTGACCATGTTGGCGCTGGTGATGGCTGCAGGCTACATGCGCTACATGCGCTCCGCTATGCTGGAGGTCATCAATCAGGATTACATCCGCACCGCGCGCGCTAAAGGTCAGGTGGAGCGGGTTGTCATTTTCAAACATGCCCTGCGCAACGCCCTCATCCCGCTGGTAACCCTGGTGGCGCTGGATATTCCCTTTCTCTTTAGCGGGGCGCTCTTCACCGAACGCATCTTCGCCTGGCCGGGGATGGGACGCCTTTATTACGATGCGGCCACCAAAAGCGACTACCCCCTGCTCATGGCGCTCCTGATGATAGTCGCCGCGCTCATCGTGCTTTCCAACCTGCTGGCGGACGTGTTATATGCTTATCTCGACCCGCGCATTACCTACTCGTAGGCGGAGATGGTCATGACCCAACTTGAAACCCTGACCGAGCAAGACGTTTTACGGGAGCTGAATGCGCGAGAGAACGAAGCCTTAGCCCCGCAGCAATCGCTCTTTAAATTCTTCTGGCGGCGTTTCCGCAAACATCGCATGGCAATGCTGGGCCTGGTGGTGATGGCGGTGATGATTATCATCACCGTTGCGGCTCCCATCACCGCGCGCTACGACCCCAACAAGCAGGATTTGCGCCATCGCTTTGCGCCGCCTTCGTGGGAACACTGGATGGGCACAGATCAACTGGGCCGCGATTTTTGGGCGCGCGTCATTTATGGCGGACGTGTTTCGTTAACCGTGGGCCTGCTCACCATGCTGGTTTCCACGGGCATTGGCGTGGTGGTGGGCCTGCTCGCGGGCTTTTATGGCGGCTGGGTGGATGTGCTCCTCATGCGTTTGACCGACGTTTTCCTGGCCTTGCCCACGCTTTTTGTGCTGCTGTTGATGACGACCATTCTGCGTGCGATGCGTTCACCGCTCTTTCAGCCCGGCTCCTTCTGGCCCATTGCCTTCATCATTGGCGCCCTTTCCTGGATGAGCGTGGCGCGTCTGGTGCGCGCTTCGACCCTGGAGGTGCGCGAACGCGATTTTGTGGCCGCCTCGCGTGCGTTGGGGGCTTCGGACCTGCGCCTCCTCTTTCAACACATCCTGCCCAATGTGGCTTCGCCGGTCATCGTGGCGGCCACGCTGCGTTTTGCTGGCGCCATCATCACCGAGTCGGGCCTCTCCTTCCTGGGCATGGGCGTTCAACCCCCCACACCGACCTGGGGTAACCTGCTCAGCAACGCCCAAACCGACATGATCAACGCGCCGTGGATTGCCATTTTCCCCGGTCTGATGATTTTCATCACCGTGATTGCCGTGAACTATATCGGCGACGGGCTGCGTGACGCGCTCGACCCGCGCCATGTCATGGAGCGAAGCTAAATGCGCTACGTAAAGGTGGGTCTCATGGCTCTTTTGTTGGGTCTCTTACCCCTTTCCGGCCTGCGGGCGCAGGGCACGCCGCCGCCGTTGCTTGTGCCCATGGGCGGGGGCTATGCCGATCTCTATGGCGGTTTCAGCCGTTTGCTGGTATCCCGCGCGCAGCAGGGGCAGGTTAAGGTTTTGGTGATAGCGGCCGCGTACTCCAGTAACCCTCTGGCGATTACACCAGGGGAACGCGAAACCAACCTTCAGGATGCGGAGCGCCGCCGCTACGAACTTGAGGAAGCCTGCAAGCGCGCTGCGCCGGAAGGTGTGACCTGTCGGGCGGTGATTGTGCCCGTTTTTGTGCGTGAGGACGCGCTAAACTTGCCTGTCGCCGACTATTTCACGCCTGATGTGACTGGCGTCTTTTTCCTGGGCGGGGATCAGACCGTGGCGATGCAGGTGCTGGTGAACACGCCGGTGGAAGCGGCGCTGGCAGACCTCTATGCGCGTGGCGCGGTCATCGGTGGCACATCAGCCGGCTGTGGGATGCAAAGCCGCGCCATGCTGGCGACCTACGCTGAGAATTTTGCTGCTGCCAACGCGCTGGATTTTGGCGCAGCGGAGGTCTGGGCTGGCGAGGAGCAGCGTGGCCTGAGCTTTGGCTTGAGCAACGCCATTCTGGATCAGCACTTTCAGCAACGTGGGCGGCTGGGACGCCTGCTCAATGCCATTGCCCAACCCGGCGTCCCGCACGTGGGGATTGGCGTGGACGCATACACCGGCATCCGTGTGGATGAGGGCCGCTATCTGCGCGATGCCTTTGGCCTTTACACCGTCACCGTGCTGGATGCGGAGACTTATCACGCCGCGGAGGGAGTGCGCTACCGCGGCCCTCGCTACACGCTGAGCCTGCGCAATGTCCTGCTGCACCTTTTGCCGCCGGGGGATATGCTTTACGATCTGGAGACGCGCGCCACGTCCCTGGGGGCGCCGCCGCCGGTGGTGGAGCGCGACTACGCCGCGCTGCGCCTGCCGGAAGGCGCGGGTGTGCTTCTGCTGGGCGGTGGACAGACTGAGCTGGAGGCGAACCCCGTCCTGGCGCGCTTTGCGGAATTGGCGGGTGGGCGTGATGGGAAAGTTGTGGTGATCGCTGCCGGTTATCAACACGAGCGTCCGGCCCTGCGTGCAGCGGACAAGTTCGCGGCGGCCCTGGGCGTGCCGGCGGAAAGCCGCTTTGTCGCCGCGGACGCGACGACGCCGGTGGAACTGCCCCCGGACGTGACCGGCATCGTGCTGCTGGGCATGGACGCCTCGCTCGTCAATACGGCGGCGCTGGCTCCGGTAGGCGAGGCCTGGCGCCGTGGCGTGCCCCTCTTTGCCGATGGCGCTGCCGCTAACGTGAGCGGCATCCTCTACGCCCCCTATGGCCCGACCCCGCTGGAGGGGGAGGAACGCGAAATCGCCACGCAGAAGGCGTTTTTGGAAGGGTATACGCAGCTTCGATCGGGGCTGGGGCTGGTAGAGGCGAGCATCGAGGCGCATGTGTTGGAAGATGTGCGCTGGGGGCGGCTCTTTTCCCTGGCCTATGCTCGACCGGAGCTGCTGGCGCTGGGCCTGACCGAAAACACGGCCCTGGAAATCGGCCCGGATGGAACTTTTCAGCGGGGTGCGAACGTCGTATTCGTGTTGGACCTCAGGCAGGCGAAGCTGACCTGGGGGAGCAACCGGGCGTATGGGATCGCCAACGGCCTGTTGGATGTGTTCGCACCGGGGGACGAGGTCAAGCCGGAGCGGGCGGATGTGAACGCGCACCCGCAGCCGCAACCGACACCGCAACTCACCCCGGCAGCGACGCCAACGCTGACGCCCACGCCCGTGCCAACCCCGCTCCCCACGCCGACGGCGCCCCCGTCGCCTGCGCCCTCGCCGACGCCTGAGCCAACACGCAGGGTGGAACGTTTCCCCGGGCTTTTGGTGGCGGGGCTGGTGGCCTTGCTGGGGGTGGTAAGCGGATTGTGTTTCTGGCTTTTGCGCCGCTGGCGCGCATGAAGGGCCTGTATCCTACACCCCAGCGTGAGCGCTGGGGTGTTTTTTGCGAGGAGCTTATGAAACGGTTGGGGATGATAGCGTTGGTTTTGATGCTGCTCTTGAGCGCGTGTGGACGCGCGGCCACGCCGGGCGTACCGGCAGAACGGCAGGTGGTCATCACGTATGAGCGCAGTGGAGGCATTGCCGGCATCCACGAACGTTGGCTGATTTATTCCGATGGCAGCGTGGTGAGCGCTGAAGGGCGCGGCGGCACGGTCCCCGCGGCGGAAGTGACGGCGCTGCTGCAGCGCATCGAGGCGGCGGGGTTTTTCTCATGGGACGAGGTTTATCAGCCCGCCAATCCCTGTTGTGATCGCATGACGCACGTGTTGACGGTGACGCTGAACGACAAGACGCATCACGTGCAGGTGTTGGACGCGACGGAAAGCGCTCCGTCCGCACTTTTCGAGTTGATTGACGCGGTGAATGCCCTGATCCGTAAAGCAAGCGGAGGGTAGGGGAGCGGACGGCTGGATGCTGGAAGCTGAAAGCCGGATACTGGACACTGGAAGCTGGAGCTGGATGCTGGATGCCGGAGGTCGGAAGCTGGAAACCGGGCGGGGTTTCCAGCAACCTTAAGGGCGGAAGGTCGGGCTGAGCCGTTACCGTAAGGGCTAAATCCGCGCTGGACAGGTTGGAGTGTTTAGGAGCCGTGTTCGTCACAGGACGAAGACGGCTTTTGGGGTTTACCTCGATTGACAAAAATTTTTGTAGCGCTATAATCCCTTTACGGTAGCTTTCCCCATCTCCCGTGATGATGGTTCCACTGGGGAGAAACGCCTTCGTCTCTCGCGGCGGTTGCGCTTCCCGCTTCGAGACAACGTAAGGGACGCCTGAGACGGGCGTTGCAGCGTATGATGAAGGAGGTGCGGCGGCATTTGAACCCTGATCATCAGCTCAACAGATTTTGCCGGTTGGATTCACATTACATTGACTGCAAGGAGAGGAATCTACCATGAAGCGTTTCAAACTTTTGTCCTTTGCCCTGGTTTTGCTGGTGGCCTTAGCCCCCATGATGAGCTTTGCCGCCGAACTCAAGCCTTCGGGTGAGACGCGCGTGCTCGTTCAGTTCCGCCCCGGTACCAAAGCCCAGATTCAACAATCCCTCGCGCAGCTCCGCGGTGTTAAAGTACACTACGAGTTTGATAACCTCAATACCATTGCCGTGACAGTGCCGGAAGCGGCGCTCGATGGCCTGCGGCACAATCCCAATGTGGTGATGATTGAAGAGGATGTGGCGCGCTATCCCATGGGTCAGACCGTGCCTTACGGCATTGACATGGTGCAGGCGCGCGACATCTGGGATGCGAACCGCGACGGGACGGTGGACACCGGCGCTCCGACGGGATCGGGCATCACCGTGTGTATCATTGACTCCGGCCTGATGGTCAACCACGAGGATTTCGCGGGAGTCAACATCATCGGCGGGTATCCGACCGGCTGGAACACGGATTACTGCGGCCATGGCACGCACGTGGCGGGCACGATCGCCGCGGTCAACAACAACCTGGGCGTGGTTGGGGTGACGCCGGGTGGCGTCTCGCTCTACATCGTCAAGGTGTTCGGTGATGATTGCGGCTGGGCCTACAGCTCCACCCTGGTGGATGCGGCGAACCGCTGCGCGGCGGCGGGCGCGAAGGTCATCAGCATGAGCCTGGGAGGCTCCAAGTCTTCGACCACCGAAAAGAACGCCTTTGCGAGCCTCTACAGTCAGGGCATTCTCTCCATTGCCGCGGCAGGCAATGACGGGACGACGGCTTACAGCTATCCGGCCTCGTATCCGTCGGTGGTTTCGGTGGCGGCCATTGATGCCAACAAGGTGGTGGCGGATTTCTCGCAGAAAAACGATCAGGTCGAGGTGGCGGCGCCGGGCGTGGGCGTGCTCAGCACCGTGCCCTGGCTCTCGGATACGCGCCTGGTTGTGGATGGCGTGACGTATGCCGGCCATCACGTGGAAAATGCAGCCTTCGGGAATGTGACGGGGGCGCTGGTCAATGGCGGCCTGTGCGATAGCGTCGGTGCCTGGAGCGGCAAGGTCGTGTTGTGTCAGCGCGGCACCATCAGCTTCTACGATAAGGTGCACAACGCGCAGCTCGGCGGTGCGGTGGGCGTCGTGATTTACAACAATGTGGATGGCGAGTTGTTCGCCACCCTGGGCGACGGCTACAGCTCCACCATCCCTGCGATTGGCATCACCAAGGCGGATGGCGAATACCTGGTGGCCAACAAGTTGGGCCGCACGGCCAATCTGGTGGACACGATGACCAAGCCCGCAAGCGGTTATGAGGCCTGGGACGGCACGTCCATGGCGACGCCGCACGTATCCGGCGTGGCGGCGCTGGTGTGGAGCGGGGTGACCGGCAAGACCAACGCGGACATCCGCAACGCTCTGACCGCGACAGCGCTTGACCTGGGGCCGGCGGGGAAGGACAATTCCTACGGCTACGGTCTGGTGCAGGCCTATGCCGCCTGGCAATATCTGGGCGGCGGTGGTGGCGGCGGCGGTGATACGACTCCGCCCGTCATCAGCGGGGTGTACTCGCGCAAGATCAACACGCGCGGCGGCTTCGAGATTGGCTGGACAACCGACGAACCGGCGACGACGGTGGTGCAGTTCGTGGGCGGGAGCACCTACACGAACAACACCCTGGTTACCAATCACGTGATGACCTTCTCCGGCAAGAAGGGCGTGGTGTACACCTACTACGTCACGTCGGTGGATGCGGCGGGGAACGCCAGCACGGCGGGACCGTTTACTCATCAGAACTAACGTTTCTCACACCGGCCCGACCCACAAGGTCGGGCCGGTGTCTTTTTGGGGAAGGAGGCTCACGATGGCGCGGATGCTCAGGATAGGCGCGGTACGTATGGATGCCGCGCCGGATGGACGCGCGGCGCGTTTGTCGCGCGCAGCGTCGCTGGTGGCGCGCGCGGCGCAGGCGGGGGCACAGCTCGTGGTGTTGCCAGAGCTGTTCAATAGCGGCTATGCGTACACGCCCGATTTGTATACCCGCGCCGAGGCGCTTGACGGGGTGACGGTCTCCTGGATGCGGGATATGGCGCAACGCTATGGGGTGCATCTGGCCGGGAGTTTGCTGCTGCGCGAAGAGGGCGATTTGTTTAACGCGCTGCTGCTCGTTGCCCCGGATGGGATGTTGTGGCGCTACGATAAATCGTATCCCTGGGTGTGGGAACGCGCTTATTTCCGTCCCCGACGCCATGCCCTGGCGGTTGCGGAGACGGCGTTGGGGCGGGTGGGGTTGCTGATTTGTTGGGACGTGGCGCATACGGCTTTGTGGGCAGCTTATGCGGGGCAGGTGGATGTGATGGTATCGAGCAGTTGCCCACCACTGATGCATCAGATGCGCCTGCATGCCCCCGATGGGCGCAGCGTGGCCGTGCAGGATTTGGGCCCCTTGTTTCGCCTGATTTATCGCCATGCTGAGCATACCTTCGAGGCCTTTTATCTCCGTCAGGTGCGCTGGATGGGGGTGCCGGCGGTGAATACGACAGGCGCGGGGGTGTTTCGCTCGCCGCTGCCGCGGCCCGTGCTTTCGGCGATGGTGTTGCTGGCCTTGCGGCCGGATTGGTGGAAGGAGCTGAAGCACGCCCGTGCGCTGGTGGCGAGCGCCGGCTATTTTGATGCGACGTTTGTGGCGGATGCGACGGGGCTGGTGCTGGCGCGCGTCGCGGAAGATGGCGATGGTGTCGCGGTAGCGTCGGTGGCGCTGGCGGAGCGGCCTCCGCTGCCGCAGGGGCCGCAGCCGCGTTACGGTCTCCATCCCATGGGGTATGGTGTGGATGCCCTGGTGAATGTGCTGATGCGCCGGGAGTATGAACGGCGCAAAGGGTAATGGGGCGGGGGCACATGGAGGAGCAGGAAGCATTGGACGCGGCGCAACGGGCGTTGGGATCCATTAGGGGGCCGCGGAGCGAAGGTGAGTTCTGTGTGACGTTTTCCGTGCAGCGCACGGGCTAATTGTAACTGCTCAGCCTGCCAGGGTTACGGTGCGGGTGGGCGAAGGCATTGCCTTCGCCCACCCCTACGGCTCACGGCGATAACTGCTCAGTCGGTATGAAAGATGTCTCGGCAGGTGGCGGATGCCATTGGATAAGCGGGCCGGCTCCGTTTTTCATGAAAGCTTTCATGGCCTCAGGTCTGATAGCAACGTTGACTTGATTCCCCTCTGAAATCCTCTTTTGAAATAGTACTAAAGTCCTGGTGAAACGTTACACTTTGGATATTGACACCGGGAAAAAGGTGTGATAAACTAAAATTGCCCCGGAAAAAATGGACGAAGCGGTCCTTTTTTGGGCTTAAAAAGTGAAACGTTTCATAACAGGCTTGCGATGCCCTTTTTGGCCTCTCCGTAGCCTTGAGTCCTTCTGACATCGCAAGACCCCACGCTATGTCTCGTCGAAGGAGCGCGCATGGAGCCTTTGTTCGCCAATCGTTACGGTTACTTTACGCCTGATGGACGGGAGTATGTCATCACCACGCCCCACACGCCGCGCCCCTGGGGCAACATCATCAGCAACGGCGATTACGGGATGATGGTTTCGCAGACCGGCTCCGGGTATAGCTGGCGCGGCAACGCCGGTCAAAACCGCATCACGCGCGCGTTTCAGGACCTGGTGCAGGACCCCTGGGGTAAGTATTTTTATATCCGTGACCTCGACAGCGGCGCGTATTGGTCTGCCACGTATAAACCCACCCTCCACGCCTATGAGCATTATCAGGTGGTGCATGGATTGGGCTACTCGCGCTTTGAGCAGGTGGTGCAGGGTATCCGCAGCGAGTTGACGGTGTTGGTCGCGCCCGACGCGCCGGTGGAACTGTTCCAGCTCACCCTCATCAACCTGGAAGAGCGCCCACGCCGCCTGGATGTGACGTCTTACGTGGAATGGCTGCTGGGTTTTGCCCCGGATGAGCACCGCGAGTTCCACAAGTTGTTCATTGATACGAGCGTCGCGCCGGAGTTGAACGCGCTGCTGGCGCGCAAGTATCTGTGGGGCTTCCCGGATGAGCTGGGACGGCATAACAACATAGATTGGCCTTACGTGGCCTTTATGGCGGTGAGTGAGCCGCTCAAGGGGTACGATGGCGATAAGGAATCTTTCATCGGCTTGTACGAGAGCCTGGAGCACCCGCAGGCGATGCGTGCAGAGGCCCTGGCCGGGCGCGTGGGGCGCTTTGGGGACGCCATCGCCGCGTTGCAGGTGGCGGTGACGCTGGCGCCGGGCGAGGCGCGTACCCTTGTCTTCACGCTGGGCGCGGCGGAGCAGGGACGCGAGGATCCGGCAGAGCTGATCCGTCGTTTTACGTCGCCACAGGCGAGCGCGCAGACGCTGGAGGCGGTGCGCGCGTTCTGGGCGCGCCTGGTGGAGGCGGAGCATGTCGAGACGCCCGATGCGGCGCTGAACGTGATGACGAATTACTGGCTCAAGTATCAGGCGATTTCGTGCCGATTGTGGGGCAAGTCCGCTTTCTATCAGGTCTCCGCCGGATACGGTTTTCGCGATCAGTTGCAGGATAGTCAGATTTTCCTCGTTTGCGACCCGGCGCTGGCCAAAAAGCAGATTTTGCTGCACGCGGCGCAGCAGTTTGTGGAAGGGGATGTTAAACACTGGTGGTTTACGATGCGCGAATGGGGGCCGCGCTCGAATTGTTCGGATGATTTGCTGTGGCTGCCGTTTGTGGTGGAGGCGTATCTGCGCGAGACCGGCGATCAGGCTATTCTGGATGAGCCGGTGCCTTACGCCAACGGCGCGCCGGAGCCACTCTACGAGCACTGCAAGCGCGCGTTGGAACGCGCCTTCAGCCGTTTTTCGCCGCGCGGTGTGCCCTTGATGGGCGATCACGACTGGAATGACGGCCTCAACGCGGTGGGGACACTGCTCAAAGGCGAGAGTTTTTGGGTGGCGGAGTTTCTGTATTCCATTTTGGAGCGTTTTATCCCCATCGCGCAGGCCCGTGGTGATGAGCGTTTCGCGGAGCGCTGTGCCGACACGCGCGAAACGTTGCGCTGGGCGACAAATCGCTACGGCTGGGATGGGGAATGGTTCCTGCAGGCGACAACCGATGCCGGTTTGCCGCTGGGGTCGCATGAGAACGAGGAGGGCAAGATTTTCCTCATGCCCAACATCTGGGCGGTGATCAGCGGCATTGCGGATGAGGGGCGCGCCCGGCAGGCGATGCAGGCGGTGACGCAGTACTTACTGCGCGATTACGGGACGCTGCTCAACTACCCGGCTTTCCCCCGTCCACGGCCCGACATCGGCTACGTGACGCGCTACGCGCCGGGGCTGCGCGAAAACGGCGGGGTGTACACCCATGCGGCTACCTGGTCGGTGTGGGCGTATGCGCTGCTGGGCGAGGCGGAGCTGGCGTATGAGGCTTACCGCCGCATCTGCCCGCCGAATCGCAGCGCGGATATTGAGGTGTATAAGGCCGAGCCTTACGTGACGCCGGGGAATGTGGACGGTCCGCAATCGCCTTATTACGGGCGCGGCGGCTGGACCTGGTACACGGGTTCGGCGCAATGGCTGCACCGCATGGCCACGCACTGGATTTTGGGGGTGCGTCCGCAGGACGATGGGCTGCTCATTGATCCGCTGATTCCGGCGGCGTGGGACGGCTTTAAGATGCGGCGCCCCTTCCGCGGCGCGGTGTATGACATCGAGGTGCTCAATCCGCAGCACGTGAATCGTGGCGTGGCTTCCATCGAGGTGGATGGAGAGCTGCTACAGGGACAGGTGGTCCCGGTATTTGGGGATGGTAAGACGCATCACGTGCGCGTGGTGCTGGGGTAAACCGAGGCGTTTTCAGTTAGAGGAGGTGCGCTGTTCAGGATCGCTAAACAGGAGCCTGGTTTGTTGTTTCGTTAATATCCTATTTCACATTCCTATGGAGGAGGAAAGATGAAACCCTTTACCAAAGTTGTGTCCTTGCTGGTTTTGGTGATGGTGTTGGTGTCGCTGGTGGGTTGCAAGCCGACCGCGACGCCGACGGCTGCGCCGACCGAGGCGCCGACTACCGCCCCAACGGAGAAGCCGACCGAGGCGCCGACCCCGACTGAGGCCCCGAAGCAGCCCGTGACGCTGCGTTACGCGAACTGGAATCTGGGCACGGAGGAAGAGAATAACATTCAGCGCCAACTGGTCAAGGCCTACATGGAGCTCAATCCGCATGTGACGATTGAGTTCGTGGATATGTCCGGCGGCGGTTGGGACGATATGCTGAATACCTACGCGGCTAAGGGCGAGCTGCCCGATGTCTTCATGGCCAACAATGTCCCGCTCTACGTCAAGAACGGCTGGCTGGCGGATCTGACCCCGCTGGTCCAGAACGATCCCGACTGGGCGGATGTGCCGGATGCGCTGAAGGCCGGCGTGACCTACGGTGGGAAGGTGATGGGCCTGCCCGCGGCGCAGTTCGTCATGGGCTACTTTGTGAACAAAGACCTCTACGAGGCGGCCAACCTGGATGCGCCGGAATATGGCTTCACGCTGGATGAGTTCAATGCCGCGGTGACCGGTCTGAACAATCCGGCCAAGGGCATCCTGGGCCTGGATGAGCAGGAATTCGTCATGGGCTGGTATCCGCACGCCCTGGATAACAAGTTGCTGTGGTTCAGCTTCGATGGGCAGCACATGAACTACAACTCGGCGGCCTTCAAAGAGACGGTCGCTAAGGTGGCGGAGCTGAAGCCCTACACCTGGCAGGGGCTGACGGATGAACAGAAGGCCAACTTCAAGTCCACCGGTCCGTGGGAGCTGTTCCTGAATCAGGAAGTGGGGATGCGCTGGGAAGGCGGCTGGAACATCCCGAACTTCGCGCAGAACGCCACGTTTGATTGGGACTTTGTGGGCATCCCCGGCGGCAATCAGGCCATCGTGATGGACATCATCGTGGTCTCCAAGACGGCGCCGAATCTTGAGGAGGCCTACGCTTTCGCGCGCTGGATGACCTTCTCCAAGGCGGCCTACGCCAAGGAGGTTGAGCTGGCCAAGGCGATGGGCGGCGTGCCGAGCAAGATGCCGGTGTCGGTGGATGCGGAATCCATCGAGCTGTACAAGCAGTTCTTCGATAAGCCGGGCATCAATGCCGCGCTGGAGAACCTGGATAACAGCCTGGTCGAATCCCTGGCCAAGGTGATTCCGGGTTACATTCAGGCGCGCTGGGAAGGCAAGCCGGGCATTGACATCGGCGAGGATAAGGATGTGAACATGTGGTACATGTTCTTCCACGCTGCGGATGGAATCTACAAGTACGAGGACTACTCCGCTAAACTGGAAGCGTTTGCCAACAACATCCTGGATACGGCTCGCGCCGAGGTTGAGGCCGCCATTAAGTAGATGAGGTAGGTAAGATGCTGAGCCGCCATATCCCCAAGACCATGGGCGGTATGGCGGCTTTTTGTAAAAGGCGCGGGGCGGGCTGGAAGCTGGGAACTGGAAGCAGGAAGCAAGAAACTGAAAGCTGGGTGCAGGGAGCTGGCATCTGGAAGACCGCCGAAGGGTTTTGTGGGGCAAGCTTGTCACAGTGGGGGCAGGGATGAGAAGCTGGGGCTTGAGAGGGATTCGTCTGGTGTGGGCGCTGGCGTTGCTTGTGCCCTGGCTGGGGCTAAAGCCGCTGCCGACGCGCGCCGCCGCTGGCGTCGGCACAGTGCTGGAGGTGCGCGCCGATACGCTGGGACGGCCTCTGGCAAAGGACGCGCTGGCGCAACAGTATGCTAAACCGAGTGTGGCGCTGGAAAATGGGGAAAGCGTCTCGTTTGAGGTGGAGCTTCCTCAGGCCGGTGCTTATACTTTCGCGGTGGATGTGGCTGTGCCGGACGATGTGACGTTCATCCCCGCGGAGTTCGCGCTGCGCGTGAGCGGACAGCCGGAAAGCTGGCGGCTCATCCTGCCGCTCTTTTATCATAGCACGCAAGAGACTTTTCCCCTGGACCGCTACGGCAACGAGGTGCTCATCCCTCAAACCCGGCTGGTGCGCTGGAGCCGTGTCTTTTTGCGCGATGTGAACTTCCTGCAACCTTATCCGCAGACGTTGCAGCTCGAGGCGGGACGGCGGCGCTTTTCCCTCACGGTGACGCAAGGGCACGTGCGCCTGGGAAGCGTTTACCTCATGCCGGCGCTCGGCCCTTATCAACCTTATGAAATGTACCGCGCGCAGGTGAAGGCACAGGATACGCAGGATGTGCTGATTGCCCTGGATGCGGAAAAGCCAACTTACAAGGACGATACCAGCGTGCGGCCGGTGAGTCGGCGCAGCCTGGACGTGACGCCCTACGATACGTATCGCGCGTTGCTCAACACCCTGGGCGGGGAGAGCTGGACGCGCAGCGGCACGACGGTGTATTACGAGTTTTCCGTCCCACAGACGGGCTGGTATTACCTCACGCTGCGCGCGATTCAGGATTACAAGAATAACTTCACGGTGTACCGGCGCGTGTGGATTGACGGGGCAGTGCCTTTCGAGGAACTCAACGCGGTGCCTTTCCGCTACACCACGCATTGGCAAACTGTAACCCTGGGTGGCGAGACGCCGTACCGCATTTATCTCGAACAGGGGACGCACGTGCTGGGCCTGGAGGCGACGGCTGCGCCTTACGCGGATTCTATCGCGCGGGTGCGCGTGGGCCTGCGCGCGATTGAGGACCTGGCGTTGGAGATTAAGCGCCTCACGGGCAATCAGGTTGATATTTACAAAGAGTGGGAAATCGCGGATTACATTCCCGATATTGTGCCGCGCCTGCGCAGCATGGCCGAGGGGCTGCGCGCCGATCAACAGGCCCTGCTGGCCGTCAATCAGACGCCCGGCTCGCAGGAGGTGCTGGCGTATCAGATGGCGATTGACAATCTGGAGTTGCTGGCGCGCGAACCCAACAAGATTCCGGTGCGCATGAGCCGGCTCTCGGAAGGGGCGGGGTCGGCGGCGCAGTTGCTGGGTAGTATTTTGCCCTCCTTGCAGAGTCAGCCGCTGGCGCTGGATGCGATTTATATCCACTCGCCGAATGTGGTACCGCCGCAACCGCGCATCCCCGCCGGCATGGCGCTGAGCGATGGGCTGAAGCGCTTCCTGGCCTCTTTCAAGGGCGATCCGTATCAGACTCTCGGCGCGGCGCCGGATGAGCTGGAGGTGTGGGTCAACCGTCCACGTCAGTATGTGGACCTGCTGCAGCGCATGACGGATGAGCGCTTCACGCCGCAAACGGGCATTAAGGTCAAGTTTTCGATCATGCCCAACGAGTCCAAGCTGATTCTGGCCTGCGCGGCAGGGATTCAGCCGGACGTGGCCCTGGGCGTGAGCACCAACATCCCGTATGAGCTGGCGATTCGCAACGCGCTCTACAATTTACGCAGCTTCCCCGATTTCGACCGCTTCATTCGCATCTACGCGCCCGGCTCGCTCCTGGGGTATATCATTGATGATCGGGTGTACGCCATCCCGGAAACGCAGGATTTCTGGGTGACTTATTACCGCAAAGACATCATGGAGGCGCTGGGCCTGCCTGTGCCGCAAACGTGGCCTGAGGTGCTGGAGATTTTGCCGGAGCTGCAGCGTTACGGCATGAATTACAACACGCCGCTCTCCAGCGGAGCGGGGATGAAAGGCTATCTGGTCACTGCCCCCTATCTTTTCAACTACGGCGCCTCCCTGTACACGCCGGATGGGCTTTCCGGCCTGGGCACGGAGGCGGCGATTCAGGCGATTCGCTTCATGGCAGAAAGCTTCACCGTGTACGGGATGCCGCTCACGACAGCGAGTTTCTATGAAAGCTTCCGCGCGGGGGATACGCCGGTGGGCATTTCCAACATGGAAACTTACGTGAAGCTGCTCACCGCGGCGCCGGAGATCGAAGGGTTATGGGATATTGACCTCTATCCCGCGACGGTGCTGCCGGATGGGCGACAGTTGCGCTACGCCACCGGCTCGGCGCAGACTGCGCTGATGTTCGCCAACACGGATAAGCCGCAGCAAGGCTGGACTTTTCTCAAGTGGTGGATGTCCACGGAGACGCAGGTGGCCTTTCAACAGGAATTGATAATGAATTACGGCCTGGATTACCTGTGGAACTCCGCCAATCTGGAAGCGTTCCACTATTCGCCTATCCCGGCGCATCACCGCGAGGTCATTCTGGCGCAGTGGGAATGGCTGCAGGAGCCGGTCAAGTTGCCGGGGAGCTACATGCAGGAGCGCGAGCTGAGCAACGTCTGGAATCGCATTGTGTTCGACGGCGCTAATCCGCGCGTGGCGATTGATACCGCCGTGACCGTTATCAACCGCGAAATTATGCGCAAGATGACGGAGTTTGGCTATATGCGCGATGGGGTGCGCGTCAAACCGGTCACGGTGCCGACGATAGAGATGGTCAAGGAGTGGATGGCCGATGAGCACTGAGTGGCGCCTCAAATTAAGCCATTGGTGGACGAAAGAGGGGAGCGCTTACGCCTTCGTGGGCACGTATGCGCTGTTGTTCCTGATTTTTATCGCCGTGCCGGTGCTGGTGGCGTTCTTTCTCTCGTTCACGTTTTTCGATTCGATTCAACCGCCGCGTTTTAATGGCCTGCTCAACTATATCGTCCTGCTCACGCAGGATGACATCTTCATGAAGTACGTCCTGCCCAACACCATCAAGTTTGCTGTGCTGGTGGGGCCGGGCGGCTACGCGCTGGCCTTCCTGCTGGCCTGGGTGCTGGCACAACTGCCCAAAGGGCCGCGCACGATTTTCGCGCTCATCCTCTATTCCCCTTCCATGACCGCCGGTGTGGCCATGTCCGTGGTCTGGCAGACGCTGTTCAGCGGCGACCAGAACGGTTATCTGAACAGCTTCCTGCTCAGCCTCGGCGTGATTCAGGCCCCCATTCAGTGGCTCCAATCCCCGCAATACCTGATGACCATCATGATCATCGTGACGCTATGGGGGAGCATGGGCGTGGGCTTTCTGGCGATGCTGGCGGGCCTGCTGGACATCAACCCGGAGCTGTACGAAGCGGGCGCGTTGGATGGCGTCAGCAGCCGCTGGCAGGAGATTTTCTACATCACCATCCCCTCGATGAAGCCGCAGATGCTCTTCGGGGCGGTGATGGCGATTGTGGGCACGTTCCAGGCCGGGACGATTGGCGTGGCGCTTTCCGGCAGCAATCCCACGCCGCAGTATGCCGGGCAGCTCATCGTCAATCACATTGAGGATTACGGCTTTCTGCGCTATGAAATGGGCTACGCCGCGGCGATTTCGGTTGTGCTGTTGCTGATGGTGCTCGCCTTCAGCCGTCTGGCTAACAAACTTTTCCGCGAGGATTGAGATGAAGCGCAAACGCTGGTTTAAGTACAGTCTGCGCGATAGCGGCATCAATCCCAGGGGCTTTCATCCCAGTCAGCTCAAGTTTTACCTGATTCTGGTGCCGCTTTCGGCCTTCATGTTGTTGCCGATGGTGTTCATCTTCTCGCACGCCTTCAAGCCGCCGGAGGAACTCTTCGCCTATCCGCCGCGCTTTTTTGTCGTGCGCCCCACGCTGAAAAACTTTGTGGATTTATTCGCGCGTCTCTCGACATCCAACGTGCCGGTGAGCCGCTATCTGTTCAACAGCGTCCTCATCACGGCGCTCACCGTGCTGACCTCGATTGTGGTTTCCTCCACGGCGGCTTACGCGCTTTCCAAAAAACGCTTTCGTCTCAAGCAGGCGCTGTTCACCATCAACACCCTGGCCCTGATGTTTGTGCCCATTGCCGTGACGATCCCGCGTTTCCTCATCATCCAACGCCTTGGGCTGCTCAACACCTTTTGGGTGCACATTTTGCCCGCCTTAGCCATGCCGGTGGGCCTGTTCCTGCTCAAACAGTTCATGGATACCCTCCCCAACGAAATGATTGAGGCGGCGCAGATTGATGGCGCTTCGGACTGGCAGATTTATTGGAACATCATCCTGCCGCTCATCCGCCCGGCCATTGCGACGATCGCCATCCTCACGTTTCAGGCGGCCTGGAACAACGTGGATACCTCGTCCATGTACATCAACGATGAGACGCTGAAGACGTTTGCCTTCTACCTTTCCACGCTGACCTCCAGTGCTACGGGGGCGAACGTCGTGGCGGGGCAGGGCATGGCCGCGGCGGCCTCGCTCATTGTTTTTCTGCCCAACCTTATCATCTTCATTTTCCTGCAAAGTCAGGTGATGAGCACCATGTCGCATTCGGGGTTGAAGCAATGAAACGACGCATCTTTTTGAGCTTGCTGCTTTTGAACGTGGCGGCGCTGTTGCTCACGGCCACGGCGCGTGCGGATGCGCCCTACAATACCTGGACGCCCGGCCCCGGTGGCCGTCTCTTCATGACGCAGGATGCTTACACGCCCCTCGATGAGATGCCTTTGCCTGTTTCCGGCGCGGAAGACCTCTACATGACGCCCGATGGCGTGCTCTACCTTGCCGATACGGGCAATGGGCGCGTGCTCAAGCTGGACGCGGACCTGACTATCGCCGAGGAGTATGGTAAAGGCGTGCTGGCCAAACCGAGTGGTGTTTTCGTGGATGAAAAGGGCACGGTTTACGTTGCGGATGCAAAGCTCAATCAGGTCTTCATCTTTGCGGCGGATGGCACGCTCCTCAAGACCATCGGACGCCCCACCGAGCCGCTCTTTGGCAAGAACCGTGACTTTTTGCCGCGCAAGCTGGTGGTGGATAAGCGCAAGAACCTTTACATCATCAGCGAGGGGTCGGTGCAGGGCGTGGTACAACTCAACCCCGATGGGCGCTTCATCGGCAACTTTGCGGCCAACACAGCGCGCATGTCGCTGAAGATGATCTTGCAGCGCCTCTTGCTGACGGAAGAACAACTGGCGCAACTGGTCAAGAACGAGGCCGCATCCCCTTCCAACCTGGCGATAGATGGGCAATCCATGCTCTACACGGTGACGGCGGGCACTTTGCCGCGTCAGAGCATCCGCAAATTCACCGTTTCCGGGCGCAACATTTTCCCCGATGTGTACGGCTCAACCTCGTTCCGCGACCTGCACGTGAGCGAGGAGGGGCTGCTGGTGGCCGTGGATGGTGAAGGGCGCGTCTTCGAGTACGATCAGGATGGCACGCTGCTCTTCATGTTCAGCGCCAAGGACTACGGCGAACAGCGCCTCGGCACGCTGGTCAATCCCACCGGCATTGCGCAACGTGACGGGGTGATTTACGTGCTGGATAAAGACAAAAACGCGCTCATCCTCTACCGCGCTACAGCCTTTGCGGACGTGGTCCACAAGGCGGTGCGGCTCTACATGGAAGGCTTCTACCGCGAGGCGCAGCCCTATTTCGAGGAGGTGCTCAACTACAATGGCTCCTTCATCATGGCCTATCAGGGGCTGGCGGATGCGTATTTCAAAGCGGGCGACTATCCCGCCGCGCTGCGCGCCTACCGCTACGCCGAAGATCGCGCCGGTTACTCCGAAGCCTTCTGGGAGCTGCGCAACGCCGTGTTGCAGCGCACCCTGGGGCCGTTCATCATCGCGCTGATTGTGCTCTCAGTGGTCAACAGCCTCTTCCGGCACTTTGAACGGCGCTATCGCTGGCTCGATCCGCTGCGTGCGCGCTGGCGCGCCTTGCAGCGCTACCGGCTCGTGGACGATTTCCTCTTCATGCTGCGCTTCATCAAACAGCCGGCGGATAGTTTCTACTACATCAAGCGCAACCTGCGCGGCAGTCTGGGATTTGCGGCGCTCATCTACCTGTGGGTGATTATCGTGCGCGTGCTCTCGCTGTACGTGATGAGCTTCCCCTTCAACCGCTACGCTTCGCCCGTGCAAATCCACGCCGAAAACGAAATCGCCATGCTGGGGGTGCTGCTTATCTTGTGGAATGTGGCCAACTACCTGGTTTCCACCATCTCGGATGGGGAGGGGCGTGTGCGCGACGTGGTCATCGGCACCGCCTACAGCCTCTTCCCCTACGCGCTCTTCATGCTGCCCATCGCGCTGCTCTCGAACGTCCTCACGCTCAACGAAGTCTTCCTGGTCACTTTCTCGCAGCAACTTGTCCTGGCCTGGACGGGCCTGATGCTTTTCATCATGGTCAAAGAAGTGCATAACTACAGTTTCTCCGAAACGGTGCGGAACGTGTTGACGACGCTCTTCACCATGGGGATTCTGGCCCTCACGGCTTACATGCTCTACCTGCTCTTTGGGCAGTTGTTCAACTTCATCAGTGCCATCTGGCAGGAGATTGGGTTACGTGGCTAAGTTGAAAATCCTGTTCCTTTTGGGCGTGTTGTGTCTGGGCGTCTGGCCGGTGGACGCGCGCGCCGCCGTCCCTGCGGTCAGCGTGCCCGAAGGCTATGAAGCGGTGGCGGAGAACGCCACCTTCACCCTCTACCTGAACCGTGAGACGCTGGCCTTCAAGGTGCTGGATAAGCGCAGCGGTTACCTCTGGTCCTCCAATCTGGACGAGGTGACGCCGGAGGATAAACTCAACAAGACCTGGACGGCATTTGCGCGCAGCGGCGTCAGCATCGAGTACATGGACGCGAAGACCAACACGCGCCGCGCGTCCATCACCAACGCGCCGCACACCCTGGACGTGGAGACAGTGGCGGATGGCTTCGTCGGGCGCGTCGCCTTCACCGAGCCGGGCATCACGCTCACCGTGCGCGTGCTCCTGGAGCCGGCAGGCGTGCGCGTGGAGGTGCCCTTCGACGGTATCCGCGAGGGGGAGAAATTCCGTCTGGCGCAACTCCATCTCTACCCCTTCTTGGGGGCGACGAAAGAGGATCGCGTGCCGGGTTACATGCTCATCCCCGATGGATGCGGCAGCCTCATCGCCTTCGCCGCGCAGACCAAAGCCAAGACGATGTTTTACGGGCGCTATTACGGCACGGATTTGGGGATGCGGGGCAAGGCGTCCTACAATCCGGAGACGCGCCCGGCGTATGCGCTTTCCGCGCCGGTGTTTGGCATGGTGCACGGTGAGGGACAGCACGCCTTCCTTGCCATTCTGGAACGCGGCTCAGCCTATGCGGAGTTGCAGGCTCATCCGGCAGGTCTCATCACAAAGTTCAACTTCCTGTACAATCTCTTCATCTACAACGAGAGTTACTATCAGCCCACCAACCGCTCAGGCGCGGGCGTGACGATTGTGCAGCCACAGACCAACGCCTTTGACATCGTGCAGCATTATCGCTTCCTCACCGGCGCGGAGGCGGACTACGTTGGGCTGGCGCGCGCCTATCAAACCTATCTGGTGGATGCGGGCCTCTTGACGCCGCGGCTCGCGCTGTCGGGCGAGATGCCGCTGCGCCTGGAATTCCTGGGCGCGGAGCGCGAAAAAGTCCTCTTCTGGTACCGCGCCATCCCTATGACCACCGTGGAACAGATGCGCGCCATTCTGGAGGCGCTGCCCACCCGCCGCGTGGAGGTGGTGTACTACGGCTGGCAGCCGGGAGGCGCGGCGGCGCAGGCTCCCACCCATCTCCGCCTTGAGCGCGCCCTTGGCAGCCGGCATGACCTGCGCACCCTGGCGGACGACATCCACCAGAACGGCGGCGCGTTGCGCCTGTACCTTGACCCGCAGGCCGGCGTGGCGGAGGATAAAGCCTACGCGCGCGGGGAGATTGCCATGGCCATCACGCGCGACAACTTGCAGGGCTATCATCGCGGGGTGGAGCAGGTGTACTTCAACCTGCGTGCCACGCGCGCGCGCCTGGCTGATCTGGCTGCGGAGGTGCGGGAGGCGGGGCTGGACCTGGCGCTCGATGGGCTGGGCTATCGCCTCTACAGCGATTTCCGCAGCGAAGCGCGCCTCAACCGCGAGGAGAGCCTCGTCGCGTATCAGGCCCTGCTGGAGGAGTTCGCTCCATTGCCCCTCTACCGCCCGGCGGCCTACGCCTGGGGCGCGCTGGCCGCCTATTACGACATGCCGCTGAGCGATAGCGGCTACATCTACACCACGCGGACGGTGCCCTTCCTGCCGGTGGTGCTGGCGGGGTATGTGCCTTACTACGGGCCGGCGCTGAACTTCTCCTCGAACCTGGAGGAGGATTTGCTGCGTCACGCGGATTACGGCGCGTATCCGTCTTTCTTCCTCACGCAGGAAGCGACGGCGCGCATCCTCAAAACGCGCTCGGCCTGGATTTACACCTCATCCTATGCCCAATGGGGGGATGAAGTGACGCGCGCTTACACCTGGCTGGCGCGCTTGCTGGGACCGGTGCAGGGGCAGCCGGTGGTGGCGCGCGCGGAGCCGCGTCCCGGCGTGGCGGTGACACGCTACGCCAACGGGATGCAGATTGTGGTGAATTACACGACGCAACCGGTCACGCTGGCGGGCACCACCATCCCGCCGCGCGATGCGGTGCTGGTGACGCCCTGAGGGAGGGAGGTATGGCAAAAAGCGGGCTGCAACTTAAATTCCGCGTGCGCGAGGCGCTTTCAGGCTACGCTTTCGTGTCCCTTTGGGTCGTGGGCTTCGTGCTTTTCACGGCGGCGCCCCTGGGGGAGACGTTCAGGTACAGCCTGAGCAACGTCAAGGTGGCCGTGACGGGCATCGAATTGACCGCGGCAGGCTGGCAGAACTACACGCGCGCGCTGCTCACCGATCCCACGTTTGTGCAGTTGCTCGTCGAGTACGCCGTGGAGACGGCGGTCTCCGTGCCCATCGTGCTCATCTTTTCGATGATCATCGCGCTCTTCCTGAACGTGGAGTTCCGCGGACGTGGGCTGTTCCGCACCATCTTCTTCCTGCCGGTGGTCATCACCAGCGGGCCGGTCATCCGCGAGTTGACGGCGCAGGGCGTGACCTCGGTGCCGCAGGTGGCCTCTTCGCCGCTGGTCGTCTCGTTTGTTTCCCAATTGCCGCCGATGCTGCGCAGTCCGGTGCAGTACCTGCTCACGTCTTTCATCCTCATTCTGTGGTTTTCCGGCGTGCAGATTTTGATTTATCTGGCCGGCTTGCAGAAAATTGACCGCTACATTTACGAGGCGGCGGCGGTGGATGGCGCTTCGGCCTGGGAGGCGTTCTGGAAGATTACCCTGCCGTCTTTGTCTACTACCTCGTTGGTGAACGCGCTCTATACCATCATCACCCTTTCGCATTTTTCGGAGAACAAGGTGATCACCTACATTTACTCCCGCACCTACGATGTGGAAGGGGGCATTGGCTACGCCAGCGCGATGGCTTTTATCTACTCGCTGGTGCTGGTGCTGTTGCTCGCCATGACCTATTTTGTGCTGCGTCCGCGCCCGCAGGAGTGAGGGGGAAGAGATGAAAAACCTGTCGCTTGACCGCGTGCGTCAAATTCTCCTGGGTAGCCGTGACCGACACGGTTTGATTCCGCTGACTTTGCTTTATGCCGTGCTGACCGCCATCGGGTTTGTGTATTTGTATCCTTTGCTCTACATGGCGGTCACGAGTTTCAAGAGTCCCGACGATTTGCTCAATCCCATGGTGCAGTGGGTACCCACGCAACTCTATCTGGGCAACTATCTCAAGGCTTATCGCGTGTTGGATTACCCCAACACCCTTTTGGCCACGGTCCTGATGAGTGTGGTGCCGACGCTGGTGCAGGTGTGGGCTTGCGCCCTGGTGGGATACGGCCTGGCGCGCTATCGCTTCTGGGGCAAATCGCTGTTGTTTCTGTTTATTCTGGCCACGTTTATCATCCCACCGCAGGATACGGTCATTCCGCAGATGTTGACCTATCGGCGCTTAGGGCTGCTGGGGCATCAGTTGGCGCTCATCATCCCCGCCGCGTTTGGACAGGGCTTCAAAAGCGCCATTTTCATCCTCATTTTCTACCAGAACTTTATCTCCCTGCCGCGTGCTCTGGAGGAATCGGCACGGCTGGATGGCGCTTCGGATTTTGGCATTTTCACGCGCATCGCCTTGCCGGGAGCCGTGCCCGCCTTCATCGTGTCCATCATCTTTTCCGTGGTCTGGTACTGGAACGAGACGTATCTCACCACGATTTTCCTGGAAGGCGGCCTTCAGACCCTGCCGATGCAACTGGCGAAGTTCGCGCAGGCTTATGAGAATCTTTATCCTTCGGGCATGGTCAACATTTTCGACCGTCTCAACGAAGCCGTGAAAATGAGCGGCACGTTTTTGACGATTTTGCCGCTGCTGGTCATGTATTTTGTGTTGCAGCGCTGGTTTGTTGAATCCATTGAAAGGTCAGGGCTTGCCGGTGAATAAATCCTGGTTTTGGCGACTGAGTCTGATAGTTGTGCTGCTCTGGACGGGCTGCGCGGCGCCCCGTGTGACCCCGTCCCCTACGGCTTTGGCGACGCCGGAGGTGACATCCACCTTCACCGCCACCCACACGCCCACGGCCACGCCGACGCCCACGCCCACGCCCGTTTCGGACGAGGCGCTCATAGACTACGAGATGCGCGGGGCGTTCGCTTTCTTCTGGGAGCAGGCGAACACCGATCCGGCCAGTCCGGGTTACGGCCTGGTGCGCGATCGCTATCCGGGTTCCGAGGGGATTGCCAGCATCGCGGCGACGGGGTTTGGCCTGTCGGCGCTCATCGTGGGGGTGGAGCGTGGCTACATCACGCGCGAGGAGGGCTATGCGCGCGCGCTGGGGACGCTGACCACGCTCAGCCGCATGGAGCGCGTGGAGGGCTTTTACTATCACTTTGTGAGTCTGGCCACGGGCAAACGCGCCTGGCAAAGCGAAGTTTCCAGTATTGATACGGCTATCTTGATGATGGGTGTGCTTTCGGTGGGGCAGTATTTCGGTGACGAGGTGCAGGTGTTGGCCGGGCGCCTCTACGCCGATGTGAATTGGCCCTGGTTCCTGGACGAGGGGCAGCAGATGTTCTACATGGCCTACCGTCCGGAGGAAGGCTTTGGCGGCCACTGGGATTTTTACGCCGAGCAACTGATGCTCTATGTCCTGGCCGCTGGCTCGGAGACGCATCCCGTTGGCCCCAAGCCCTATTACACCTTCACGCGCCACTACGCGCGTTATGGGGACGGGCAGCCCTTCATCCATTCGTGGTTTGGCTCGCTCTTCACCCATCAGTTCAGCCACGCCTGGATTGATTTTCGCGGATGGGTGGACGAAAAAGGGGTGGATTGGTTCCAAAATTCCGTGGAAGCGTCCTTAGCGCAGTATCGCTTTGCGGAGGCGATGGACGCCAAATACCAGACGCTCGGTCCGGACGCCTGGGGCCTCACGGCGTGCGATGGTCCGGGCGGCTACGAGGGGCGCTACGGAGCGCCGCCCTCCGGCTACGACAACCGCGCTCACGTGATTGACGATACCATCCCGCCCGCCGGTGCCATCGGCTCCATCATCTTCACGCCGGAAGCATCCCTGCGCGCCATGCGCAACTACTACACCATCGAGCGCCTCAAGGGGGAGTATGGGTTTAAAGATGCGTATAATTTAACGAAAAACTGGTACGCGACGGATGTGATCGGCATAGATAAGGGCATTTCGCTTTTGATGCTCGCTAACTATCAGGACGGGGTGATATATCGCGTGATGATGAGTCATCCGGCTGTGCTTAACGGCCTGGAACGCCTGGGCTTTAAACAGGGTAACCCGTGATGCAAGGGCTACGATCAGGAAAAATGGGTAACTGCCTCTCCCTACAGGTGAACCAGAGCGGGGTGGGCGAAGGCATTGCTTTCGCCTGATCCGAGGTGGTAAGCCGTTACCCAAATTGACGACGAAACAACTTTCCCAAGGAGGAAGGGTATGCCAACGCTGAGAGATGTGGCGAAACGCGCGGGGGTCAGTGTGACCACGGCCTCTTATGCCATCAACGCCACCGGCACGATTAGCGATGAGACCCGTCGGCGCGTGCTACAGGCGGCAGAGGAGTTGAACTATCACCCTAATGCCTTTGCTCGCCACCTCAAAACACGGCGCTCGCGCACCATCGGCGTCTTCATCACGCGCTTCGCCGGCGCTTTCTACGAGGAAATCCTGGAAGGCATCCACGAGGTCATTCTGGAAACCGACCACGAATTGATCGTCTGTCCCGAAACGCGCGTGGAGCGGCGCATCTTCACCCATCGTCAGGTGGATGGCGCGATTGTTTTCGATGTCAGCATCACCAACGATCAGGTCTGCAAACTCGCCGGTCCCACGTTCCCCATCGTCGTCATGGATCGCTACCTGGAATCGGAGCATGTTTTCCCGTTGCTGCTCAACAACCGTCAGGGCGTGGTGCAGGCCTTTGCCCATCTTTACCAGCAGGGTTTGCGACGCCTGGCTTACGTGGCGGGGGCGCCGGACTCGTTTGATAACGGCGAGCGCACTGAGGCCTTCCTCACCGAGGCCGCGCGCCACGGCCTGCCCGTGCGCGTCTATCCCGGCAATTTCACCGAACGCTCCGGCTACGAGGCAGCGCAGGCCATCATCGCTTCGGGTGACCTGCCCGAAGCCGTCTTCTGCGCCAACGATCAGATGGCCATCGGCTTCATCAAGGCCATGCACGAGCACGGCCTGGAAGCCCCGCGCGACATCGCCGTCATCGGCTTTGATGACATCCTCATTGCACGCTACATGCAGCCCGCGCTGTCCACCATCAGCGCGCCACGCCGGGAGTGGGGGGGCACCGCCGCCCGCTGGCTCATGTCCTACCTCGAACAGCGCGAACAGGTCCCGCCGCAGCGCATCCCCACCACCTTTGTGCCGCGTGCCTCTTCCCTCAAAAATCCCGCTGCTCTGGAGTAACCCGTGGAAACGACGGCCCTGTTGCGTGAAGAGCGCCGCGGCGCGCTGGACTTCTTCCGCGCCTGCACCCATCGCGACCCCGATAGCCCCGGTTACGGCCTCACCGCGGATGCGCTCCACAAGCCGCGCTTCGCTTCCATCGCCGCGACCGGCTTTGCCCTCAGCGCCTGGGTGATCGCGGTCGAGCACGGCTACATGGCGCGGGCGGAGGCGCTGGCCCTGGTGCGCGGCACGCTGCGCACCCTCTGGACGCGCGTCCCCCATGCTTATGGCTTCTTCGCGCACTTCCTGGATTTGACCACGGCGGAACGCTGGCAACGCTGCGAATACTCCACCATTGACACCGGCCTCTGCCTGAACGGCGCCCTCACCGCGGCGGCCTATTTCCGTGATCCTGAGGTCGAAGACCTCACCGCGCGCCTGTTGGAACGCCTGGATTGGGAGGCTTTTATCGCCGAACAGGCTGGGCGGCTGGTGCTGCGCATGGCCTACAACCCCGACGTGGGCGGGGATTACGTCAACGGCGCGCCGGGCTTCATCAGCGCCTGGGATATGGCCGCCGAGCAGAAACTGCTCTACCTGCAAGCCGCGCCGCGCCTTACGCCGTCACGGGCGCGTGCCCTCTACGCCGGCTTTCGCCGTGACACGGCTTCCTATCGGGGGCAACCCCTCATCATCAACCCCGGCGGCACCCTCTTCGCCTATCAGTACACCGAAGCCTGGTTGGATGCGCGTTCTTATCGCGACCCCGACGGCGTGGACTGGTTCGCCAACGCGCGCCTGGCGGCCCTGGCCAATCGCGACACCTGCCTGAGCCTGAGCGGGCGCTTCCGCACCTACCACGCGCGCAGTTGGGGCATCGGCTGTGGGGATACGCCCCGTGGCTACGTCGTGGCGGGCGCGCTGCCCGCCCTCGTCCCGCCCGAACCGGATGGTATGGTATCCATCAGCAACGCCACGGCCTGTTTGCCCCTCATCCCCGAAGCCGTGACGGACATGCTGGACTATCTCTACCACGAACAGCCGCAGACCTGGGGGCCGTATGGCTTCTACGATGCCTACAACCTGGACGTGACCCCGCCCTGGTATAGCCGGACGCTGTACGCCATCAACAAAGGCTGTGCGCTGCTCATGCTGGAAAACGCCCTCACCGGCCTCATCTGGGACGTGTACACCGGCAGTCCATGGATTCAGCGCGCGCTCGCCACCCTGGGCTTCACGCGCGTCACTTACTGAACACCCTGCTTCCCGTTTCCCCTTGGAGGTTATCATGGTCAACTTCAAAGTGGCAAAGCAATTATTTTGGCTTGATGAGGAACCCTTGCTTTTGCAGGCCGGTGAGTTTCACTACTTCCGCACCCCGGCCACGGCATGGGAGCAGCGCCTCACGCTGCTGTTGGAAGCGGGCTTTAACGCCGTCGCCTGTTACATCCCCTGGCTCTGGCATCAGCCCGCGCCGGACGTGACCGACCTCACCGGTGAGACGCATCCCATGCGCGACCTGGCGGGCTTCCTGGACCTGGCGCAGCGCATGGGCCTCTACGTCATCGCGCGTCCCGGCCCCTACATCATGGCCGAGACCATCAATGAGGGCATCCCGCCCTGGGTGTTTGCGCGCTATCCGCAGATCGCCCTCATCAATCAACACGGCAAGGCGGAAAACGTGGCGAGTTACCTTCATCCCGATTACCTGCGTTGCGCCGCGGACTGGTACCGCGCTGTCTTTAGCGTGCTGGCGCCGCGTCAGGTGACGCGCGGCGGTCCGATTCTCCTGGTGCAACTGGATAACGAAATGGGCATGTTGCACTGGGTGCGCAACAGTTTCGACCTCAATCCCGTGGCCCTGGAGCACTTCGCGGCCTGGCTGGAGGCAACTTACGGTCCGGCCCTCTCCGCGCGCTACCCGCAGGCCGATCCGGCCTTCCTGGCCGAGGCGTTGCGCTATCCGGGCGGTCCCTATAGTGCGGATGTGGTAGCCGACTACCGTCGCTTCTACCGCGCCTACATCCGCGACTACACGCGCTGGCTGATTGAGACGGCGCGCGCCAACGGCCTGGAAGTGCCGCCGGTGGTCAACATCCACGGCTTTGCCAACGGCGGCAAGACCTTCCCGATTGGCCTTTCGCAACTGGTGGAAGCCTTGCGTCTGCCCGGCGTCATCGCCGCCACGGACGTGTATCCTGGTGAGATTGGCGCGGGCACTTTCCACCAACTGCTGCTCGTCAACGCCATGACGCGCGCCGTGCAGAACCCGGAGCAGCCGCTGTTTTCCATCGAATTTCAGGCTGGAGGCAACCTGGACTTCAGCAACATGTCCTCCGCCTTTTACGATCTGCACACGCGCCTGAGCCTTTCGGTGGGGATGCGCGCCATCAACCATTACCTCTTCTTCGATGGCGAAAATGACCCCATTCTCAGCCCGGTCAAGCGCCACGATTGGGGCCATCCCGTGCGCAAGGACGGGACGGTGCGCAGCCACTATCACCGCTACGTGAGCCTTTCCCGCACCCTGGCGACTTATGGCGAAGCGCTGACCGAAGCGCGTCCGGAGACCGTCACCACCATCGGCTTCCGCCTGGACGACTTCATGACCGAGGTCAACCTGCCGGTCACGCAGGAAGCCACGGCCATCCTCACCCATCAACGCGAGGTCATTCTTTTCGACTTCATCGCGCGGGGGCTGGCGCTCACCCATCGCGCCTTTGATGCGTTGGACCTGCAATCCGCCGTGCCCGATCCGCAGCGTGTGCCGCGTCTGTGGGCCATGCTGGATCTGACCTGCGACGCCGCCACTGAAGAAACCCTGGTCACCTACGTGCGCGCGGGTGGGCGCCTGGTGGTGATAGGGCGCCTGCGTGAGGAGGGCGCGCTCGCGGCGGCGTTGGGCGTGCAGGTGCGCAGCGACCCGCCCTTTACCCCGCGCCGGGTGCACCTGTTGGACATCCCCGACATCCCCGCGCAGTTTGTGCAAACCTTCACCGGTGACGTGGACGAAGTTTTTGCCACTGCGGAGGGAGAAACGGTGGGCTTCCGTAAGCGTTTGGGGGCGGGGGACTGCTTTGTGCTGGGGGCGGCGTTCCCCATCGTCAACCTGGACGATTTGACGGCCTTTGCGCGCCTGGCGGATGCGGTGGAAGGCCCATCGCCCTTCACCCTCAGCGCCTGGGCGGACGTGCGCCTCAGCCGCGGTGCGAAGGGCGACTTTCTCTTCGTCAACCATTATGGCGATGACCCTTTGGAAACCGCCATCACCTATCGGGGCAAGCCGCTCTTTGGCGGGGAACCGGTGCGCCTGCCGCCGCGCAGCGGGGCGATTCTGCGCGTGGAAGGCCTGTAGCAGCGTAGCACAGGATTTATCCTGTGCTAAATCCTGTGCATGGCGTGGCGCAGGATTTATCCTTGTCTGCGATGTGGCGCAGGATTTATCCTGCGCTACATCCTGCGCTATATCCGCGCATGGCGTGGCGCAGGATTTATCCTTGTCTGCGATGTGGCGCAGGATTTATCCTGCGACATCCTGCGCTATATCGGGGTAGGCGACGGCATTGCCGTCGCCCACCCCAAGGATGTTGTGCCCTATCCAGATCAGCAGTTAAAAGCGCGCCTGCGGCGATTTCAAACGCTGTTCTGCTGCTGAAGGTAAGCAGTTACGTTTACCCCTGGGGTAGGGTAGGCAATGGCATTGCCGTCGCCCACCCCAAGGATGTTGTACTCTATCCAGACCGGCAGTTAAAAGCGCGCCTGCGGCGATTCCAAACGCTGTTCTGCTGCTGAAGGTAACCAGTTACGTTTACCCCTGGAGTAGGGGTAGGCGACGGCATTGCCGTCTCCCACCCCAAGGATGGCGATTCCAAGCGCTCTCCTGGCGCTGAAGATTGAAATAACCTGCAAAATGACAACAATTGAGAGGTGATTCTTCATGCCAAATCGCGATGACGTTGAAACTCGCGCTAACGCCTTGTTGGCGCAAATGACGCTGGAAGAAAAAATCGGGCAACTCAATCAGCCCATGATTCACGGCCTGCCGGGATTAGACCTGTTACGGCAGGGCAAGGCCGGTTCAATCATCAACGCCCTGGGCGCTTTAAGCGGACAGGGTTTTGACCACCTGAGCAGTGCCGAGCAGTGCAATGCTCTGCAACGCGCCGCCCTGGAATCGCGCCTTGGCATCCCGCTGCTCTTTGGCCGTGATGTGATTCACGGACAGCGCACCGTGTTTCCCATCCCCCTGGCGCAGGCCGCAAGTTTCGACCCGGCGCTGGTGGAGGGCATCAACACCATAGCCGCGCGTGAGGCGAGCGCCGTTGGCATCCGCTGGACCTTTGCGCCCATGCTGGACATCGCGCACGATGCGCGTTGGGGGCGCATCGCCGAGGGCTACGGTGAGGACCCTTATCTCGCCTCCCGCCTGGCCGAGGCAGCGGTGCGCGGCTTTCAGGGTGATGATATGAGTCAACCCGACCGCCTGGTGGCCTGTGCCAAACACTACGTCGGCTATGGCGCCGCGGAGGGTGGGCGTGATTACGAAAATGCCGAACTTTCCATGGCCACCCTGCACGATGTCTACCTGCCACCCTATCATGCCGCGGTCAAGGCGGGCGTGGGCACGGTGATGAGCGCCTTCCTGGACCTCAACGGCATCCCGGCCACGGCTAATCGCCATCTGCTCACGGATGTGCTGCGCGGAGCATGGGGCTTTGAGGGCTTTGTCGTCTCGGATTGGGAATCCGTGGGCGAACTGGTGCAGCACGGGGTGGCGGAAGACCGCGCCCATGCTGCTGCTTTGGCCCTGCACGCCGGGGTGGATATGGACATGGTGAGCGGCGTGTACCTGGATACGGTGGCTGAAAATCTACAACGTGGCCGCATCACCCGCGCCGAATTGGACGAGGCGGTGCGGCGTGTGCTGCGCGTCAAGTTCCGCGCTGGCTTATTTGAGCATCCCTTCACCGACCCTGAGCGCGCCGCGCGCGACATCCTCACGCCCGACGCGCGCACCTGTGCCCGGCAGGCTGCGCGTGCTACCATGGTCCTGCTCAAAAACGAGGACGATCTGCTCCCACTGCGCGATTTCCGGCGCATTCTCGTGGCCGGACCTTTCGCGCACGCTACGGTGGAACTCTTCGGCACCTGGACCATGGACGGGCGCGCCGAAGATGTCGTGCCGCTGCATCAGGCCTTCCGCGAGGTGGCGCCGCCGGGCGTGGAGTTGTGGTTTGCTGCCTCGCCCGACCTCGCGCTGGCCAACGCTCACTACGCGGATGCGGTGGTGCTGCTGGTAGGCGAGCACCCGGCACGTTCGGGCGAAAACGCCAACGTGAGCGACTTGGGCTTGCCGCCGGGTCAGGCCGAGTGGGTCAGGGCCATGGCGGATTTGGGCAAGCCGCTGGTGCTGGTTGTCTTTGCTGGACGGCCCTTAGCCATCGCGCATGAGGTGCGCCTGGCACAGGCTGTGCTCTACGCCTGGCATCCGGGGTTGGAAGGGGCCGCCGCTCTGGCGGAAATCCTCTTCGGCCTGGAAGCGCCCGCGGCGCGCCTGCCGGTGACGCTGCCGCGCACCACGGGACAGGCGCCGCTCTACTACCGCCGCAAGCCCTCTGGACGCCCCCTCAGCGCCGACGGCCTGTTCCGCACGCGCTATGTGGACGTGCCCACCGCGCCGCTCTTCCCGTTTGGCTATGGCCTCACCTACACGCGCTTTGCCTACCGTGACCTGCGTCTGAGCGCGGAGCGGATGCAGGGCGCGCTGGAGGTGAGCGCCCTCATCACCAACGTGGGCGCGCATCCCGGCACCGAGGTGGTGCAACTCTACGTGCGCGACCTGGTCGGCTCGCTCACCCGTCCCGTGCGCGAGTTAAAGGGCTTTGCGCGCGTCACCCTGCAGCCGGGCGAAGCGCGGCGTGTCACCTTCACCCTGCGGGAGGAAGACCTGGCCTTCACCCGCGCCGATGGCACCTGGGGCGTGGAGCCGGGTCGCTTTAAGGTGTGGGTTGCCCCTCACGCCGAAGCCGGGTTGGAGGGGGAGTTTGTGTTGTGAAGCTCCGCAGCGAGCCTGATTTGACCCTGGTCTATTTCGTGCTATGCTGGAAGTGGACTGTACTTTATCCCACATTCCTTGCTTGAGGAGGGGCACATGACCAAACTGACGCAAATCGAGGGTATTGGACCGGCTTACGCTGAGAAGCTCAATGCCATAGGCCTTGATTCCGTAGAAACTTTGCTGGAGAAGGGGGCTACCCCCAAAGGGCGCGAGGAGATTGCCGAACAAAGCGGCATCTCTCCCACCCTGATTCTTAAGTGGATCAATCAGGCTGACCTGATGCGCATTAAGGGCATTGGTTCCGAGTATGCTGAACTCCTTGAAAAAGCGGGGGTGGATACGGTGGCCGAGCTGGCCCAGCGCAACCCGACTAACTTACATGAGAAGTTGGTCGCGGTTAACGAGGAAAAGAAACTCGTGCGGCAGCTTCCCACGCTCAATCAGGTCACATCCTGGGTAGAACAGGCCAAACAACTCCCGCGGGTTGTGACTTATTAGCCTTCTAAGGCGAAGGTCGAGCTTGGGGGCTATGGATACCCCCTGTTTTATCCGGGGGGAAGGATGTCACATGCCGCTATCCCGCTCTTGAGCAGGTCCTGGCCTTTCGGGGGTACGGGTGATTGACAATCGCCCAAATTGCGTTACAATAGCTTCGCTTACGGGCCGCTCTGCGGCCCGTTTGATTGCATCAGTCCGGCCTTCTAGCGCCAGGCCTTGTGAATGGAGGAATGAACGAAGCATGGAACAGGTAGAACTTAATGCGACTTTGCGGCAGGTTTCCGGCAAACAGGTCAAGCAGCTCCGCGCGGGTGGTTTTATTCCCGGCGTGCTGTACGGAAAGCTCATGGAACAGCCTCTTGCGCTGCAGTTCGCGCAACGCGAGCTGGAGTTGGTGGCGCAGAAGGCGGGCTTGAGCACCATTGTACGCGTGAATGTTGAAGGGCAGGGCAGCTATCCCGCTCTGTTCCGCGAGGTGCAGATTCACCCGGTGCGCCGCACCATCCGCCACGTTGATTTGATGGCGATTGACCTCAACGAGGCCATTCGCGTCCACGTGCCCCTGGTGGTCAAGGGCGAAGCTCCGGCGGAAAAGCTCGGTGCGCTCGTGACGCAGGTTCTGGATGAGGTTGAGATTGAATGCTTGCCGGCGGATCTCGTTCCGGCCATCGAAGTGGATGTGACCGGCCTGACCGAGGTTGGTCAGCGCATCACCCTTGGCGATCTGACCCTCCCCGCGGGCCTGAAGCTCCTTGCTGATCGCGATGAAATCGTGGTGATTGTCGAAGCCGCGAGCGAGGAAGAGGTCTCCTCCGAGGCGCCGGAGGCGCGCGAGGTCGAGGTCGTGCGCAAGCCGAAGAAGGAAGAGGTTGAGGAGTAATCCTCAGACAGCAAACGAAAAGGGGCCGGTGTTCAACCGGCCCCTTTTTTGCTGAATTCTAACAGCGCTTCCCCCCGGCATCAGCGCCCTAAGGCGCGCAGCAGCTTATCCGGCTCATTCGTGATGATGCCATCAATGCCCCACGCGGCCAATTCGCGCGCGCGATCAGGGTCATCCAACGTCCACGTGTACACGCGCAGCCCGCGCGCGTGCGCCTCTTGGATGGTTTCCGCCGTAATCATGCCGTGGTACGGATGAATTGCCTCGTGAGGCGTGAAAGGCTGAAACAGCCGCCGCACGAACTGAGGTGGCTCCGTCGCGTCGTACAGGAAGCCGCACGCCACCTCCGGTTCCACCGCACGCACGCGCCGCAGCGAAAACGGATTGAAGGACGAATACCAGACCCGTCCTGTCGCCCCCATGCGCCGGACTAAAGCCGCCACGGTGCGCTCTAAAGCATCCCCCAACGCTTTTTCGGATTTCAGCTCAATGTTGATGATGAAATGCTCCGGCAGCGCGGCCAACACCTCCTCCAGGGTAGGGATGCGCTCCCCTTCACCGGCATCGAGCGCCTTTAACTCGGCCAGGGTAAGCTCGGCGACCGCGCCGTGGCCGTTTGTGTGCGCGTCCACGCGGGCGTCGTGGATAATGACCGGTACCCCATCGCGGCTGAGATGGACATCAAGCTCAACCCCATCCGCACCTTGTTCTAAGGCCATGCGGAAGGCTTTGAGCGTGTTCTGCGGCGCGGCGTGACTCGCACCGCGATGCCCTAAAATCAACGGACGATGCTGCGCAAACCAACGCTCAGGAAAAATGGGCATAGCTTCCTCACAATTCGACAAAGTATGAAGCAGCAGCGCGGTCAATCAGCTCCTTGCTGAGCACCGGCTGTACGTTCAAGAATCTGGCAATATCTATGATTTGATCCAACAGGTCGCGTGGGTGGCAGGCGCGCGGCGCGCGGCGCGCCTTGATGTAGTGCTCCTGAATCAGGTAAGCCAGGGCGCGATCATCCATGGGAATGTTGCGCGCTTTGCACATGCGGGCGAAAATCTCGCGGTACTCCTCCCACGTGGGATCGTGCACCTCGATCTTGTGTCGAATGCGGCGCAGGAACGCCTCATCCACCAGGTCTTTAGGCTCCAGGTTGGTGGAAAAGACAATCAACACTTCAAAAGGAATCTCAAACTTGCGGCCTGTGTGCAACGTGAGAAAGTCAATACGCTTTTCCAGGGGCACGATCCAGCGGTTCAGCAGGTCGCGGGGACGCACCTGTTGCCGTCCGAAGTCGTCAATCAGGAAAATGCCGCAATTGGCCTTCATCTGATAGGGAGCCTCGTAAAACTTGCTGTTGTAGTCGTACACCAGGTCGAGCGTTTCCAGGGTCAACTCACCGCCAACGATGATGAAGGGGCGGCGGATGCGAATCCAACGCGCGTCGGTGGTGCGCGCCGCTGGCGTCTTATCCTCGACGCGCACGTGGTTGACGTTGTCAAAGAGCTTGATAATTTGTCCGCTCACTTCGACGGCGTAGGGAATATACACATCCCCTTCCATGAGCAGCGACCCAATGGCTTCGGCGATGCTGGTTTTACCATTGCCGGGGTTGCCAAAGAGGAAAATCGAGCGCCCGGAGTTGACCGCCGGGCCGATTTGCTCAAATGTGGCCTGATTGAGCACGAGATGCGCGGTCGCCTGCCGCAGTTGGCGCTGATGCACGGCCACATCGCGCAACCCCTGCGCGCGCACGGAGGCGTTGTACAAGTCCAGCGGCACCGGCGCGGGACCGGCGTACTCGCTGCGTTCCAGAGCGTCGCGGGCCATATCACGTCCCTTGGTGGTGAGAATGTACTCGTAATTGGCTTCGGAAAGACCACCCATCCCGCCGCTTGCACCGCGCACTTCACACAAGCGCTCGCGTTTGAGGAACTCCAGCACCTGATCCACAATACCGGCAAAAGGCAGCGCCATGCGGTCGGCCAGATCGCGCCCCGAAAGATAGCTTTCAAAGTACAGAATTTTAAGCGCCAGATCCGTCAAGAAACCGATGTTTAAGCCGGTTTCTTTGACATTACGTGGGGCAGGAGGGATAAATCCTTTCTGTACAACTCCTGAAGCGGGTGCCTGTGCCATACTCTCCTCCCTGACTCTGCATGGATGATTTACGGTTCCGATAAAGGTAAAGGCGTCGGAACGACCACATCTATCCGGTGACTGCGGGACATGCTTTGCGTGCGGCGGTAAAGTTCGCGCAACGTGGCCGGTGGCGTGACGTAATGGCCGGGAAGTGCTGCGCGCAGGCGATAGCGCACCTCGTACACGCCTGCGGGTAATACCGGCGCGTAGAGTTGTACCGCAGATCCGGTAAAGGCAATGTGGCTGAACGGATTCAGCGCTTTGCTTGTTTCCTGATGGAGTGCCAGCAGACCGGCGGGATAAACATCCTCCAACAGCACGTGGGTGCGGGTGGTGGGCACGGTTAATTGCAGGCGCACCTCCACTTCTGTACCCGGCGTGAGCGTGCTCAGTGCTTCACACGACCCGCCGATGCTCGCGCGCGGCACGCAATAGGCGCGCTCCAGGCGTACTGCCTGGGCCGTTTCGCTTGAAGGCAGGCTCAAGGCCAGATAGGCCACGTAATACAACGGCTTTTCGCCCAATGTCCGGCTCAGCTCTACAAATTGCGTCGCGTCGGGCGTCAGGCGAGCCAGCGGTATCTCCACCCGCTGTGCCGTGCTGCTTAAGGTCTGCGTGACCAGGGGGGTGCCGTTTAATTTCAGTTCCCAGCCCACGCTATCCTGCTGCGCGGCAGTGGGGTATGCCGTCAGATAACGGCGCACGATCAACATGCTCCAGGCTTTTTCACGCCGCGGCAGCGTGGGGTCCAGGAGCCTCTGCAGTGTGATGGGCCACATCTTATGATTGGGCTGTAACGTACTCAAGGCCACTGCAGCCACGCCGGTGGCCCGTTCCGGCGTGATGTGATAGCGCGTATCCACCTCGTTCCAGCTCCCGTCCTCGCGCGCGCTGTTGAGCAGGTTCGTCAGGAGCGGCTTGATGCGCGTATCGGCTGCATCCACCTGCCCCAGGGCCAGAGCGAGGTAAGCCTGTCCCGTGATACCCAGGCTTTGGCGGCACGTGTAGAGCGTCTGCGGCGTCTCCTCTGGCCAGCGGTAGCGTGCTGTTGCCAGGGCCAGAAAAGCCAGCGCGTGGTCGGGCGTGCAGGCCTTATCCCCTTGTACGCTCTGTGTCAGGGCCTGATTAATGTACTGTAATCCTTTATCCAATACAGTGGGATCCACAGCCTGACCAGCGCGGCGCGCTTCGAGCAAGGCCCACGTGACCAGCGCGCTTTCGTATAACGCACTCGTCCCATCGCCGGCCCAGAATCCCCATCCACCATCTTTATGCTGATAAGCGTACAGCGTTTTCACCGCCGCCTGCATATCACCGCCCACACTGGCCAGGGCCAGGAGACGCAGCGCCTGCGCTTCGCTATCCTGATCCGTCGCCATGCTCAGCTCGTCCTTTTGCGCCTCCAGCCAGCTCCCCAGGGAGGGATAAATCTCTACGTGCAAGGTCGTTCCCATCTGCGCCTGTGCGGGGACGTAGAAACTCGCGCGCAGCGGGGTGCCATCCTGCAGGGCGCCGGTCAAAACCGGGTAAGCGATGTGACGCGCCGCGCGCACGGCGATGGTGCGCGTGACAGCTACCGTCGCGTAGCCTTCGCTGCGCACCTCGTAACGCAGCTTCACAGCCTCGCTGCTTGCTTCGGGCACGTGCAGCGTCCATGTGTAGAAGAGACTGCTCTGGGGCGTGAGGGTGATGGTGGTGAGCGCGGGAGAGAGCAGGGTCGCCCCCTCGACCATAAGCGCCAGTTCGGGGGAGAAGGAGGCTCCGCTGAGGTTATCCACGCGCACACCCAGAGTGATGTCGTCCCCGGCGCTGAGTGTGTCAGGAACTTGGGGGATGAGGCGCACGGGTTCCCGCGCCGTCAGGCGCAGATGGGCTTCGCCCAGGTAACCTTCCCCGGATATGCTGAAGGCGCGCACCATCCAATCCGTCACGCGCTGCGGCAGCCGGACATTCACGCTGACCTCGCCCGCATCATTGGTGACGAGGGCCGGTTCCCACAGCAGGGCCGTCTGCGTCTGTTGATCGAAGGTACCCTGTGGCCAGGCGGTGCTGATCGGTGCGTGGCGCGTCCAGGCCTGCGCTTTGAGCCAGGCCGCCGTATTGGCGGCGTTCACCAGCGGCGCCCAGCGTTCGTGCAGGACGTGCAGCGTATCTCCGGTTATCAGGCGCAGGGGATGATCGTAGAAACTGCTGATGAAGGCGTTTGAAAGGGGCAGGCCCGGCACGACTTCAGTCACGGCGAGCAAGACGCGCGCGTTGGCAAGCGGTTGATCTTTCGCGTCGTTCACACGCAGCTTGAGCTGTACCTCCTCGCCCGGTGCGTAGCTTGTGCGCGGCGTATCCAGCGTGAGGCGCAGGGTCTGTAACACCGGTTCTACCTGGAGATGAAGGTAGCCGCTCTTCACCACTGGATTTGTGCCGGGGTAGAAGGCGGTAAAGGCCACGTACACATCGGGCACGAATTCCTGCGAAATGGGAAGGGAGATGACCGGTGTCGGTTCGCTGAAGTCGTAAAAGCGCCGCAAGATGATGCCGTTGCGCATGACCGTCATCAACACGCGGCAGGGATCCGTTGAACCTAAGGGGAGCAGGATTTGCGCTGACTCACCCGCCCGGTACAGATTTTTATCCGCCACAGGGACAAGTTGTGCGGCCCCTTGTCGCCAGCTTCCACCCTGTGCACCGGTCACGCTCAGCGGAAGGTCTATGGTTGTGCTACCGGTGACGCGCACCACATAATCCCCAGCCGTGGGCGGGGTCAGGTTGACGGTGCTCCAATCCTCTCCGCTGTTGATGGTGGTGCTCTGGATGACGACCTCATTGGCCTGCCAGGCCGGTGAGGTGGCCGCCTCGATGCTGACCGGCGCTTCCCATTGGCGCTGAATCAACGTCACGGTCAGGGTCTGTCCTGCGACCGGCTTGCCGTTTGCATCCACGGCACGCACCTGCACGGCCGTAGGCTGACGCATCCGTCCAATTTGCGCGTTCAGGCGGGCTTCGGGATACCAGGGAGCGGGATGAACGCGCACGATGCGTTGCGCTATGCTGTTGTTCCCCTCCGCGTCGTTGAGGCGTACCCGAATCAACCAATCTTCGGGGACGTTGGGGAGGGTGTCCGGCTGCGGGAAAGTGAACACGGCTATCCCCTGGGCGTCACTGTTCAGCGCGCCGGAAGCGATGCGCTCCGCCGCAGGTGCGGCACGGCGCCACACTTCCCAGCTCCCCGTCGCGGCAGCGACCGGTACGCCCGTCGGATAGGCGGCGAGCACCGTCACGGTGACCGGCGCATACAGCGGCAGTTCGTCTTGCGGCAGGAGCCATGTGATGGCGAAGGGGCCATCATCCACCCCTGAAAGTATGGTTAAAGCCGTCTCCCAACCGTTTCCATTTTCCGGAACGGTGACGCGCAGGGTGTATAGCCCCGGCGTGATGCTGTAGGGCAAGGGCATCTGTCCTTCAAATGTCCCTTGTTCAGAGAGGGTCAGCGTGGCGCTGTAGACGGTGCTGCGCTGTGCGTCGGTGAGCGTGGCCTGCACGCGGCGCAGGGCCGTGGGGAGCGTGTAGCTTGCATCCTTGCGCTGACGCACCAGACCGGCAAAGTTCACATTTTCCAACGGGCGGTAGAGCTGCTTGTCGGTGAAGCCCCACACGGTGTAGATGGGGAACGTATCGTATTGGGCCGTGAGGCCGAAGTCCCACGGTGCGACATCGCGGTGCCAGGCGGTGGAGACCAGGCCAAAGCCCGGCCTGCCCGGTTCGCCGGTGACGACGAATAGCGGCTGGTAAATTTCGGCGCGCGGTTCAAAACGCAATGGCACCAGACCCTCGCTGTTGGTTGTGCCCGCAGCGAGCAACACGCCGCGGTCCAGCAGGCGCACTTCCACATTGCTGATGGGGGTGGTGGTGTGCAACTCGCTGAGCCAGACCAGGGCCTCTTCCTGGCCCAAATGCACGCTGAGATGCCGATCCACGACGGCTAAGCGCACGCGCCGCAGCGCGGTCGTGTTTGGGTCGGTCCATTGGAGCTGATAGTAGCCGGAGCGGAGCGGATTGCCGCGCATCACGTCTATGGTGACCACTTGCAGCGCGTTCGGGTCGGTGACGGTGAAGCGTTCCACCCAGTCGCGCAGGGGCGTGCCACTGACCGGTGCGTTAGTCATAAAGCTCTGCTCATCCACGCGATAGAGCTGGAAGCTCATGCGGGTCACGTTGCGCAGCAGGAAGCTCAGGCGTGCTACGGCATCGGCATCTATGACGAGCGTCTCGCTGGTGATGGTCGGTTCAAACAGCACTGGCAGGTCGGCGGTGGTGAAGCAGGTTTGTGCCCCCTGGGTCAGGACCTGACCGTAAGCGTCTTCCAACCCGGCGGGAATGGCAACGCAGGTGGTGGTGCGCGGCGGTCGCTCCCAATCCACGACCAGCACGCCATCCTGGAAGCGCGTTCTGGGCGTTCCAGCGGTCGGCGTAATGATAAGGGCGGCGCGCAGCGTGTTCTCATCCCATTCGCCCTGCACAGCGAAGCGTACCGAGCTGCTGTGGGGCACATCTTTGGCGCCATCCGGCGGGTAGATGACGCGCACCGCCGGGGCAGGGATGGTCTCGAAAATCCACAGGCCTTCCTGAGCAAGCGGCGCGGTGGTGATGGCGCGCGCACGGCGACTCAGGCGCACCGCGTAGCGCGTCGCCAGGCTCAAGGGCCGGGCGGGCGTGAAGGTCATGATCGTGTTGTCTTCGTTCCAACTCAGATTTCCAGGGACGGGTGTTCCATCCGCCTGCGTGAAGCTGAAGGCCTCCGCCGTGCTTTGCGCGTCCATGGGGTTGTTGAATACGATGCGCAGGGAGGTTTCGGGAGGCAGGTTAGCCGTCTTTTGGTCAAGCGGCTCGACGCGCACCACCTGCGGCTGAGCAACGCTGAAGCGGGACTCCCGCTCTACCTGCACGCGACTGCCATCGTAAGCCTGAATCTCGCCACGCAAGATCAGCCGATAGCTTGTGCCCGCGTTCCATCCTGGATAAGCGGTAAGGCTGTAGAGCGCCTCATTGAGCCAGACGCCGCGCGTCAAAACGGCCGGTTCAAGGGTGATGGGCAGGACGGGACAGGCAGGATGGTTGCCGGCGGTCTTACCCATGCAACTCGCGGGGACGACCGGACGATTGAAACCTATGAGGATGGGGCTATCCACGCGCAAGGCGGTTGTTTCATCCGGGGGCAGGATTTGGGTCAATTGTAGCGGCTCGCGCGTGCTAAACGTAAAGTCGAGAGGGGCAAGGAGCGTTTGGCCGGAGAAGGCGCGCGCGCTCTCATCTATGCGAACGTGGTAGGTTGTGCTTTCCTGTAAGGCCTGTGGACGAAACGTCAGCGTGCGCACATCCGGCCAGAAAAAGGTGCCATCAACAGCGGGTTCGATGCTGAAGGCGTTTTCGGTGCGCTTACGCTCCATGGGTTGGTCGAAACGCACGGTGATGGTAGCATCGGTGGTCACTTCCTCGCCGGATGCGGGTTGATAGGCAACCACTACGGGCGGCCAGAGGTCTTCTGGCGCCGGCGTTGCCGTGGGATTTTCCCAGGGAAGTTGCGCGCAGGACGTCAAAACCCACGTAATCAACATGAGCAGCGACCACCAACGAGTTCGCCGCATAGCACCTCCGCCAAGTGTTAGAATGGACTGACTTAATGATAGCATGAAAGGCGCGGATGTCCAAATGTGGTGACGCGCTTCATCTGGGCCGCGCTGGGGGAGATAAGGCGGGCCGTTTGAGGCGCAAATCTTAAAAACTGAGCTACTGTCTATCTGGGGGCATCACCGCCATTGCCCTCTGTTCGCTTGCGTTGTACTTTGGAAAAATGATCGTATAATAATTTTCAAGGATAACTCCTGTTTTTGGGAGGGCAGCTGCGAGGTTCGGGGCGTCATGGTTATTTGCAACTCATGTACAGGGTGAGATGATATTCAGGAGGTTTTAGTCTGTCCATTGGGCAGCCTGGAAATAATCACTTTCCTTCCCGTCCTGTTTTGATCTACGATTTACCACGTTCTCCCTCTCCTTCAGGGAAGAGCACTCTCATGTTCTGGGCAGGTTCTAAACCGTTGATGTGGCAGGAGGTGGCCATGAACAGGATATTTTCAGCGTTGCTGATCGCGCTGGTTACTTTTTCCGGGTTGATGCCGGTCAAGTCTGTTCCTCTCACACCTTATGTTTATCCATCACTTCCAGAAGCATTCCCCCCACTTTCCGCTTCCCTGCTATTTCGGACCTGGGTTACATTGCCTGACAAGGGAGCTCAATCTCGATTGGATAAGCTGGGTGCGGTGGTGCTGTTCGAAACCTCGGAGCAGGTGTTGCTTCTGGTTGATGAACTCCAGCTTGCTGATTTGGCACGTCTGGCCTTCAGACCACGCGCTACTGATGCCCTGAGTGTGTTATTGAACACATCAGAAATGGACAAAGCATGGTTACGCTCCAGCCTGGAGCCACTCTTGAACAGGGCCGGAGAAGTTCAGCAACTTCAAGTTCAGCTCGCGTCAAGCGATCTGATGGCAGCGCATAAGGTTGTGGCTCTGGCTGCAGCCCGCACCAACCTGCGCGCCGCCATGCGGGCTCTGAAGCCCGAACAACTTGCCGGCATCGCCTCCCTCTCCAGCGTGGACGACGACGCCGACGGGCTAACCAACACAGAAGAAATCTGGTGGTGTACCGATCCGATGAATCCTAACAGCGATGGCGACGCCCAGGGGTACACCGATGGACAAGAAGTCGCGGCGTTGTTGGATTTCACGCTTCCGCGCAACGTGCGCTGGGGCTATGGGCCGCCTTTTGGCCCGCCGGCCGCCTGGCCCGATTTCAATGGGCAAGATGGTAACCCCGCCACACCGGCTTGTAACGACGGCGACTATGACACGATTCCCGACTATGCCGAAGCGTTTATGGTGGGTACACGAGTAGGCACAGGTGATTCTGAAAACACCGATGGCGACAAGTTCGACGACGGCCAGGAGCTTTTCGGCATCACCTTCTGTCCCGGCGGCACGGCCTCGTGCGGTTGGGGCAATTTCCCGCGCACCCAGGACTACAGCTTCATCACTAGCGGCATGCCGAGCTGGATCCGCCCGCCCGGCGACAGCCCGTTCGTGGCCGCCTACCCCGTCATTGACTTCCTGGTGGACCCCGCCACCATCGAGGTGACGACGAAGGAAATCCGCACCATCGAGCGGACGATCACGCAAGGCGAGGAGATTTCAACTGGCTTTGCAGAGACCCAGGGCAATAGCACGACGGTCGGTACCGTGGATACGAACACGCACAGCACGTGGCAGGAGAACTCGACGACGGAGGGGGGGATTGAGCCTCGCCAATCAATTGCTTCTGATCAGTTGTTGTCCTACGAGTCTACCCCCAAGGTATCTTCCATACCGGTTGAGCAATTTGCTCAGTTTGATTTAGATCGGCCACGAATAATCTTACCTGAAGATGTTCAAGGAGATTGGGTTAACTATTCCGATCCATTGTGGCACTTTTCTATTCAGTATCCTGTCACCTGGACAGCTGCCATTAACTACACCAATCCTCCAGACTCTGATACAGAGGTAATTAAACAACAACTTCGCTTGACCGGCCCAGATGGTGCTGAGATTAATTTGGACGTATGGCAGAAGTCTCCAGACTTGGATTTGATGAGTTGGTTGCGTCAATACCAACTAAATTTCCTGACCGCTGGGGGAGTTAGCTTACCACCAACCACTAACGCAACAATCGCTGGGCAAGAGGCTATGGTGCTTTCACAGCAAGGCGGTTGTGCATATCCTCCAATTTTTTATGCCTATATCTCAGCAAACGATAGGTTGTTTAGAATAACTTATATCATGAACGATCGCGCGAAAAATTTGAGCGTTTACGAGCGAATTCTAACTAATTTTGTCTGCAGTACAGATTCTACAGCTCGGATTCAGCGCGTTGCTCTCCCCACCCTTATTCCTTTTTACACTTTAGCCGACGCATGTACAGGGTTCCAATCATCAACCTGCTGTAATCAGGTATCTGTGTTAAGTAACCATTTGTGTGCGCGCAGAAACTTGGATCAGATAGAACTGGGCAACTGCGTTTGGTGGGCAGCTGCCCGACGTCCTGACTTGGGTCGGCGTATAATTGGAAACGCAGGACAGTGGGCAGCGTCAGCACGTTCTGCAAATTTTGATGTTGACAATCAGCCTCGCGTAGGCGACATTATGGTTTGTACAGGGACCATTTCTCAAAGCATTTGTGACACCTCAGAAGCAGGGGTGGGACATGTTGCCTATGTAACTGCCGTGAATGGGAATCAGGTTTCTGTGACTGAGATGAACTGGTGTGCTACCTGTAACCAAAGCAATACCTACAGCGTTCAGGGTATGCAGTTCATTCACGGAAGTCGAACAACAGGGCATGAGAAAGACCCATGTGATGTTCCACAGGTTAACACACCTGTTCCGTATCCTGCACCGACTCCACCGATTTCTTCCAACCAGAGGTACACTAATTTTCTCGAAATCATTGGTCGCGCTTTCAAGACCTGGTGGGGCAGGCTAACCGGTGCTAACGCTTTAGCCCAGGCGACAGGTCTTGATGCCTCGTTGCCGGGCTGTGACATTGGCTCATGCGCAGCACAAGTTGTCGGCAGTGGGAACTATAACCTGAACTTTTCCGACAGCCGCTCCGCCGGCCAATGCGGCGGCAATTCCTCGCCCGGTAGCGGGTCAGATGGTGGCGTGGGCGGCGGTGGCTCAGGGCTGGCGCTCAATGACACCGGCAGCGCCATGGAAAGTCTGCGCGTCTGGTCGCAGACGACGACGAACGGCGAGGGCTGGTCCACCAGCCATTCCGAGCTGCGCAGCGAGACCCAGTACTCTGAGATCACCCGTTCCCGCACCAATACACTTGTATCCAGCGAAGCCTGGTCTACTGCTACCACCATTGATCCGACTGACGCGGCTGTCTTGACCTTCAACTATAGCCTGTACAACACAGGGAGCGACGCGGCTGTGCATCTGACCGGCATCAAGATCAACATTATGATTGGCGACCTGCCGGTGATTACACATAATCTGCCCGACAGCTTCGACATTTTGCCCGGTCAGGCCAAAGGGCCGTTCGGTTCGGGGCAGATCAAGCTGACGTTGGATCAATTGGCGGCCATTGATAACGGCGCGCCGATCCGCATCGTGCTGGCAGATTACGGTTACGATGACAACCTCTACGATGCCAATGCTTGGGGCCGGAGCGTGCTCTTCCATGTGGATGACGGTACGGCCGATGGCGATGAAACAATTGACACTTATCTGATCACGACAAACCTGGTCCAGGGTGAAACGTACCAGGATACTCTGGCGCGTTACTTTGCCGTGACCACATTTCAATCTGGTGATGAACGCAACGGGACGATCACCAATATCCGCACGCCAGAATACGCTCCAGACGGTGAGATTATCGGCTGGAATGACCATCCAGTGAATGAACACGGGTGGTGGGAAGTTTCGATCTCGTTGGGTGGCGAAACAGCCAACGTGAAACATTTCAAGGACATGCCGGCCAAACCCAAGACCGACGTTTACTTGCGTTATGTGCTGGATACAGATGCTGATGGCTATACTGACCGTGCCGAACAGGATGCCGGTACGGATCCTGCTAATCCAGCGAGCCATCCCAGGGTGCTCCTGGCTGTCGCTCAGCACACTCGCGTGGATGGCAATACCGCAACGGTTCAGGTGAGTTTGCAAAATGAAGGTAACTTTGACGCCAGCAGCGTCGAACTGTGGGCTATCGCACCCGATGATTCAATTACGCTCAATGATAACCTTGTGGGGGGCGGGGGACGGGTGCGTGCGGGCCGACAGATTGTGCTGGGCGCTCGCATTGGAAAACCTGATTTGAGCAACTGGACAACCAGTACAGCTAAACCCTATCCCGCTGGTCAATTTGAGGGAGCCGGCGCCAAAACCTATACTTTCCGGGCAGATGCTAGCGGAAACGTCGGTACGACGACGGGGCTGACCATCAGCTGGAGCGATAATGGCGGGAGTACCTGGACGCCCCTGGCTGTAGGGGCTGGCTATACCCTCTGGACGCCGCTTGCCTTGGCAGACGGGTTGACCATTGCTTTCTCTGGAGGCTATATAGCACAAGGTGAGACATTTAATTTCCAGACCGCGCTGCCCATTGATACTTTCTCGTACACCATCAATCGCACGCCTTACAGCAGACCCCTGATCATTGTGTCTTACAACGATCCTGAAGGCAACCACAAGTTTGTCACCGATGTGGAAGTAGCTCAAATCCAGGCTGACTTGACACCGTATTTGGGGCAGATGCGTTTCGGTTTCCAAATGGATGTAATGGGGGCATCTGCTGTCACCACAGGAACGAATACCGCCTATATTGTGTTCAATAATCCCTCTGACCAAACCATTCGGGGAGGCAACGTCTTCGTGGAATTCGCCACGCCCGACGGCGTGGTCGCCAAGGAGTATGTCCTCGCCAACCAGATCTTCGAGCCTGGCCCTAATGTCGCCACGCTGCATTGGAATACGGCAGATTTCAGTCCGGCCTTTGACCCGCTGAAGGACTACCACATCCTGGCTTTTGCCGCCGACCGGCAAGGGACGATCTTCGAAAATACGGTGAAGGATTTAGATCAGCTCGGCAAGGATCGCTTGCCCGCCTTCGCCATGGCCGACGCCGACGCAACCTGGGATTTCGGCACAGCGGCGCAAGGCACGCTCCTCAAACGCAGCTTTACTTTCGCCAACACCGGCGCGCTCGATCTGTTGACTTATGTGAGTGCACCTGAGGAATTGACCATCTCGCAGACCGGTAGCCGGCGTTTGTACCCAGCTGATATGACGACTTATGAGATGGCGCTGGACACCACAAACCTGCCCCTTGGGCCTTATACCGGCACAGTCGTCATCCGCACCAGCGACCCGGAGCGCCCGACCCGCACCCTCACCGTGCGCGGGACGATCACGGCCTACACGCCCGACACCCCGCCGGGCAGCCTGCAGCGGCCGCTGGACTGGAGCGCGACCTTCGCCTCCGGTACCCAGGGCCAGTGGGTGGAATTCACCCACACCCTGGGCCCCACACCGCAGACGTTGCACCCGGTGAAGGTGTATAGCCAGAATTACGGCACGCTGTGGGGCGTGGGCAAATATGCCACCCCCTTCGGTCAGGGTACCGCGTCCTACGATATGTTCGGCGATGGGCGGGACGGTGTGATGCCCTCCAGCGGCAATCTGGACAACAACAACGGCGTGGGCGTGGGCATTGTCAACAGCGGCAGCGCAGGCTCGTACTATATCAATGTCACCGACGCGTACGCCGTCTGGCGCATCAACCCCGGCGATGTGGTGCTGATCCACCAGACCCAGGGCACGAACGCCGGTTGCTGGGAGCTGAACAGAGCCGTGTCTGACTTCGGCGGTGGCACGGCCACGTATCAGCTGGAAAAGCCCTTGCGCTGTAACTACGCCAGCGGCGGCAACAACCACGCCCAGATCCAGCGCGTGCCGCAGTACACCGATTGCCCGGTGAGTGGCACAGTGACGCCGTTGGCTTCATGGAACGGCTCGTGGGGTGGGATCTTTGGTGTGATGTGTAACAGCACCATGAACCTAACAGGTGCAATCAATGCAACTGCCTATGGTTTTCGAGGAGGGTTAGGGGGAAGCAGCACTCAGACTAGGCAAACTGGTGAAGGTATATTTGGCTATTCCCCACTGCCCGGCCCAAGCGCGGGGAATAATGGTGGCGGTTCCAATGATTGTGGTGGAGGATGGCTTGGGGGAGCTGGTGGGGGACATGCGAATAACGGTGAAAATGGAGGAAAGGCCGGAGGCACCGGCAGTCCTAGCATAGGCGGCTATGCTGTAGGAACAAGTGATCTTACAACAATGGATTTTGGTGGTGGCGGCGGCGGTGGCGGGTATACTTATGGAGGAACAGGAGGAACGGGGGGAAAGGGAGGAGGTATAGTTTTTATATCTGCCAATAACTTAGTGATAAGTGGGAGTATCACAAACGGTGGCAGTGCTGGTGGTAATGGGGGGTATTCAGGAGGTTACGGAAATCCCGCTGGTGGAGGAGCTGGAGGCTCAATTCTATTGAGAGCAAGAACAACAACATTGGGATCAGCGCTAGTTACCGCTCTAAAAGGCAATGGTGGAGTAAGAGGAGGGGATACTCCCGTTAATGGAGGAGCAGGTTCAGTTGGCCGCATCCGCATTGAATACTGCGAATCCCTCTCCGGCTCCACTAACCCACCAGCAAGCACCCAGAAACTGAACTGCTACATCGTGGAGCAGGTGGAATCCGTCCCCTACGACCGCACCCGCCTCAATCTGCCGGAAACCTTCTCCGGCGGCCGCACTTACCAGGTGCAGTACGGCCAGCGGTTGGTCTTTGGCGGCGCGGGCGAGCAGACCGCCACCCTGCGCGTCCCCGCCGGCGCCTTTGCCACGGCTACGCTGGACGCGCTGGTCAGCGAGGTCGGCTCTGGCTCCCTCACCTTCCGCCTGGACATCGGCAATGACGGCTCCTGGGACTGGGAGTGGACCGGCAACGTGAACAACGCCGCCACCCTCAACAGCTCCAACCTGGCCGCCGCCTTCAGCCGCTACTGGGCGACCCACGGCGCGCCCACGTCCGGCAATCTGGATGTGCCAGTCCGGGCCTCTCTTAGCAAGGCCGGGCAGGTGCTGCTCACCAACCTGCAGATGACTCCCACCGGCAGCAAAATGCGGTACGTGCGGCTGCCGGCCCGTACCTATAGTAGCGTGACGTTGGGCTTCACCGTCAGCGACGGCTCCGGACCTCTGACCGTCGCCGCCGATGTGGGCGACGACGGCACGGTGGACTGGGCCTGGAGCGGCACGCCTACCTATCCGGCCCGTCTGACCACCGGCAACCTGGCCACCGCCTTCAACGCCTACCTGGCTGGTCGCAGCGGTGAAATGAACGTGCCTGTCCGCTTCTACGTCGCACCCTTCCTGCCGTTGGGTCTGACGGACTTTTCCGCCACCCCCTCAGTCCAGCCGGATGCGACCATCACGGCTTCTGACATTGCATTTGGGGCTGCCGACCCCACCGAGGGCGAGACGGTGCCCGTCACGGCCACACTCCACAACAACGGCGGTCTGGATACGGGCGGCCTCACGGCGGCCTTCTACGCCACCGCTCCCGGCTGGGGCGAGTGGTACATCGGCTCGGCCTTTGTGCCGAATGTCCCCACCAGCGGCACGGCCCAGGCCAGCATCTCCTGGAACACTCTCGGCTTCACCGGAACTGTCCCGGTGCGTGTGGTGGTTGACCCGTACAACCGTGTCGCCGAGACGAACGAGGACAACAACATTGTCACCATGACCCTGACCATCCGCACCCGCCCCGACCTGCAGGTGACGCAGGTCGCCCTCTCCGATGACGAGCCTATGGCGGGCGAGACGGTGACGGTCACCCTGACGCTGCGCAATCACGGCCAGACCACCGCCGGATCACTCCCCCCGCAGGCGGGGGGAGCTGGAGGGGGGTTCACGGTGGCGCTCTACCAGGGCAACCCCGACGCAGGCGGCACAATTGTAGGGGCGCAAGGCCTTGCTCCTCTACCCGGCGGGAACACGACTACCGTGGCCTTCGCCTGGACGCCGACCGCGCCCGGCCCGTATTTCCTCTTTGCTCGCGTTGACCAAGATAACGCCGTCAACGAATACGACGAGGGCAACAACGAAACCTGGCGGGATGTGTACGTGGGCCTGGCCAGCCCGGTCCTGTTGGATAGCGGCGGCGCTTCCGATGTGGCCTACGCCCCGGCCCGCGGCTACGGCTATGTGGACGAGGGGCAGCCCGACACGGTAATGGCCTGCGGCTCTCAGCCTCACGAGACCCTGCGTCTGGACCCGGGCGGCCGGGTGACCTACCACTTTGACCACCTGCTCCCCGGCCACTTCTACCATCTGGACATCACCCTCTACGAGTGCGACGGCGCCGGGCGACAGGAAAGTATCTACGTGGACGGCAACCCCATCGCCGGGCCGGAGGACCTGAGCGATGGGCGGGTGCACCGGCTCTCGCTCCGCCTGGACCCGGCCCTCTATGCCGACCGCTCCGCCATTGTCACTGTCCAGGCTCCGGGCATTGACGGCGCGGTGGTGAGCGCGGTCAACCTCTACGACATAGACTACCGTTATGCCGATGCGGGCGGCGGCAATGACCCCCAGTACCCCTCCGTCACGGAGCGGCCCTACGGCTGGCTGGATGGCGTGGCGAATACCGCCTGGGGCATCCTGCCCTACCAGAGCGTCCGCGTGGACCAGAGCGACAATACCCTGCGCTACCGCTTTGACCGGCTGGACCCGGCCAAATCCTACCAGTTACACCTGACTTTCTGGCAGCCCTCCGGCACGGCCCGCATCCAGAAGGTCCAGATTGACGGCGCCGACACGGGCACCACGGTGAACACAGGCGACTACCAGGTCCACCGCATCGTCCTGGATGTGCCCCGCAGCGCCTACGCCAGCGACGGAAGCATCATTGTGGGCATCGTGCGCACCAACGCAGCCACCGGAGCCTTCGTCAACGAAGTCGCCCTGGAGGAGCTGACGCTCACGGCGGAGAGCGTCCCGCCGGTGGCCGATTTCACCGCCTCGCCCACCTCCGGCTACGCCCCGCTGACGGTGCAGTTCACCGACCGCTCCAGCGGCGCCATCACCGACCGGGTCTGGAACTTCGGCGACGGCGGAACGGACACCGTCCCCAACCCGGTCCACACCTACAACGCCACCGGCGTCTACACCGTCTCGCTGACGGTCTCTGGCCCTGGCGGGAGCAACGCCCTGATCCGGACCAATTTCATCACCGTCACAGAGACCCCGCCGACGGCCACTGTGGTACGGATTTCGCCCGCCAGCGCGTCGGCCAATGCGGGCGTGCCCATCACTGTGGCAGTGGCCATCTCCAACGTGACCAACCTGGGCTCCTTCCAGTTCACCCTGGCCTACAGCCCCAGCCTTGTGATGGTGCAGAACGTCACTCTGAGCGGATTCCCGGGCAGCACCGGTCGCTCCTTCACGCCGGTGGGACCCACCATTGACAACACTGGCGGCACGGCCACCTTCGGCGCTTTCAGCATCGGTTCTACTCCCGCAGGAGCCAACGGTTCGGGTGCCCTGGCCTACGTGCGGCTCCTGCCCGTAGGCGGCGGGACGGCTTCCCTGCACCTGCAGGGCGTGCAGGTTACCAACGTGCCCGGCCAGGCCATCAGCATCTTCACCCAGGACGGGACACTGGTCATTACCGCCTGCCTGGGTGACTTTGACGGCGACAGCGATGTAGACATCCTGGACGTGCAGCGCATCGCTTATCGCTGGAACACCCATACTGGCGATGCCCTCTACGAGCCGACCTACGACCTGGATAGCGACGGCGATATAGACATCCTGGACGTGCAGCGGGTGGCCTACCGGTGGGGCACGCGCTGCGGTGGGGCGACCAGCCTGGGAGCGGAGCTTTCGGCGATCCAGCAGGCGGCGTCTCTTTCCGTGCAGCCGGCCCTGCGCACCGTTACTGTCGGGCAAGTCTTCACGGTTGGGATGGTCATCAGCGATGCGGTGGACCTGGGAGCCTTTGAGTTCACCCTGGGCTACACGCCCACTGTGGTGGAGGTGATCACCGCCACCCTGGGGGCCTTCCCTGGCAGCACTGGGCGGACCTTTACCGTGGCGGGAACGGTCATCAACCCCACGGCGGGCACCGTGACCTTTGGCGCCTACAGCATGGGGGCGACGCCGCAGGGCCCCAGCGGCAGCGGCACCCTGGCCGTCCTCACCCTGCGGGCCCTGGCGGAGGGGCAGAGCGTCCTGGCTGTCCGCTCCGCCCAGGTGAGCGACCGGGTCGGTAACCCGCAGACCGTGGCCGCTCTGAGCAACGGCCGGGTGGAGGTTAGATCGGAGTGGCGGCTCTATCTGCCACTGGTGGTAAAAAATTATCCTTAGAATGGGGCGCGCGGAAGAAGCCGGAAGATCAGCATGGTAGCGCTTCAGGGATGGTTATCGCCCGGATAGGGTTTTGCAATGTTTCAGTAACAGATGCGATAACCGCCACGGAAGCTCTATTGACGTCTCCGCAGAGGAACGTCAATCTTATCCGCGCAAGAGAGTGTTCGCGGGCAGTAGTTACCAACAGTATTTGACGAAAGAGCAAGTAAGCCCAGAGGCAGCAAAGTACATAAGGTAAAAATCGTAACTGCTTACCTTCTCCAGGCCAGGCTGGCAGTTGGCGTAGTTAAGAAAATGATCAGGTAACGTCGTTGCGCTGTACGAAGCTGAAAGTGCCGGGTTAGTCAAACCAAAGTTTCGTTCTTGGGCTGAAAGGGTGGACAAAGGCATTGCCTCTGTCCACCCTTTCGTTTTTTGCGGGGTTGTGTCCAGATCTCGCCAGGCAGAAAACGGGTGTTATATGACCAGGCGTGACCTGATGCCGTAGGGGCGCCCGTGAGGCGCCCCTACAATTATGAAACCCGGAGGCTTAGCGCCCCGCGTTGCGCAACACCAGCGGCAGCAACAGACGCCGCGGTTTGATCAGCAGGGTGTGACTGATGCTCGCTTCTGAGCAGGCGTTGCTCACAGTGAGCGTGACGGTGTAGTTAAATTCATCCAGCACGCGCGGGAAGGTGTGCATGACTTCCTGGCCCGTGCCTGTCTCCCCGTCACCAAAGGCCCAGACGTAAGTGAAGGGAGCTGTGCCTCCGCCTACCGTCGCGTGGAAGGTAACCGGCTCCCCAGTCTTGGGCTGCTCCGGCACCCAGGTGAAGTCCACCTCGCTCACACTCTGGCAGGCCTGCACAAAGGTCGCGGTGACGGTCTTACTGGTCGTGAGGGTCAGCTCCAGAGGGTTGGTTGTGCCGCTGGCATCACCGCTCCATCCGGCGAAGAGCCAGCCGTCAGCCGGAACCGCGGTCAGGGTCACCACCTGATTGGGTAGGTAGGCTGCCATGGCGGGCGTGACGGTAACCTCTCCTTGTCCCACCACGTTGACCGTGAGCGTGACGGCCTGCCCAAGCACCACCACGTCGTCCGGGCGCGCGGGGTGAGCGCCATGGTTGCGCACGCGGATGCGCGGCCCTTCGCCATCTTCCGAAGCCAGGCCGGTCACCTGCACCACGTCGTTGAGGTGAATGTCCGCGAAGGTGCCGTTGTAGCCGTCGAGGAAGGCCCGTACCGGCCCGGAACCGTCATCCACGATGAGGCTATCGGTGCTGACTCCCAACACCACGCCGGTGACACGTACCAGCCAGCCCTGATTGACTTCCATGGCGGCTTCGGCGGTGGTTATGACGCGCGGCGCCGGTTCAACGCCGGTAGCGGGCTCAAGCACCTGCACCTGTTCCGCCTCGAAGAACTCGATTTCCGTGTCGCCCTGATAGATGCCGACCGTGCCGACAACGCGCACTTTCGCCCCGCGTTGATAGTTGGCGGCGTAGATGTCGCCTGCTGGCGCATGCACGGTGATGCCGCCGGTTTCGTCCTGCACGTAGAGAACGTTGAAGAATTCGCCATAAGCTGCGGTGATGGTACCTTCCACCCACACCAGTTGATCGAGCTTATCCGGTGTGTTGTTCAGCTCCGCGTCTGCGCGCGCTTCGGCGATGGTCATCTTCTGCAGCGGCGTGCCCAGCAGCCACATCGTCACTTCCAGGTTGAACAGCTCGTTCTGCTTACCGTCGCCGGCGGTGTAGGCGAAGACATTGAAGGGATCGTTGGCATCGCCATAGAAGAAGAGCCGTCCGGCCTGTCCCGGCAGGTCATATCCCGCCGCTGCGGCCAGGGGGATGGTGCTGGGGTAAATGTAGGCGTCGTTTTCCGGCGTCAGCTCCGCATCCACATTGTGAGTGCGGTTGGGCTTCCCGTAGGTTCCCGTGCCGCTATCCAGGTCACCGCGGATGATGAGATAGCCGTTTCCGCCCAGGTCGTCCTGCGTCAGGGCCGAGCCGTTGCGGTCCGTCAGCGAGCAATCCGACCAGGATTGAATCTTTTCGACGTTGATGCCGATGCCGGTTTGTGCCGCGGCGGGGTAGTCGTGCCACTGCACGCCCCACGGGTACCCGTTGTTATCGTTGCCATCCAAAACCTCATCATCGTTGAGGCGGATGGGCACCTGTGCTCCGACGCGCGTCTCGATGGCGGCCACCAGTGCGTTCATGCGCGGGGCCAGGTCTTTCGCCCAGGGCACTTTGGAATCGTAGTCCGACATGCCGTTGAGCCAGACGCTGCCCCCCGCCGCGACAAAGTCGCTGATGGCGTTCATCTCCGCCTGCGTCATCTGAGCCGGCCCGTAAGCGTTGATGATGAGCAGCTTGACCGTTTCGGTGTTCAGATCAGAGGGGGTGATGGCGTCCAGGTTGAACAGCACGTTGTAGCCGTGGTTGGTCAGGTCCTGCACGAAGAGCCGCGCGTCGCGCGGGCCGGCGCCGATGTTGTTGTGACCGGCGTCAATCAACACCAGCGGTACTTTTTCGTCTGTGACGTTACCGTACAGCTCGCGCACATTGTCGCCCGGATAATCCCCCGCTGAAGCGCCCGTCAGTTCTGCGGTGATGGTCACCGGGCCGGTAGTGGCAGGCTGCCAGGCGACGTTGGCGGTCGCATCCGGGCAGGGACCGTAAGTACAGATGCCCACGGTGAGCGGGATGGTGCCAATCACTTCGCCGTTAGCACGGAAGGTGACGGTGACGGTTTCCGTAGTGGTGCCGCGGTTGGTGACGCGCGCGGTGTAGAGCGTTGGATTGTAGATGGTGGGCAGGGAAGGCTGCGCCTGCAGATCGGTGATGGCAATATTCACATTCCCCTGCGTCCAGATGGGCGAGGAAACGATGCGGTCACCATCGGCTTGAATGGCTTTGGCGTAGAAGTACTGCACGCCCGGCTCAATCGTCAGCACCGGCGTCCAGGTGAAGGTGTCACTGTTGGGCGTGTATTCCGCTGCCACCACGCCCTTGTTGGTGATGAGCTGGACTTTGGTCACCATTTCGTCGTCCGGATCGCTGCCATACACCTCGAAGGCGATCTGTCC
>DAOUBT010000059.1:0-32689 GCA_034432595.1 Anaerolineae bacterium
GGGCGGGAGAGCAGGCGCGCCGCCGGGTTGTCGTCGGCCAGGATCAGGCGCGAGTCGGCTTCGGAGCATTGCAGCGCAATGCGCACGGCCATCTGATCAATCGTGCTGCGTGCCAGGCTGTAACTGCCGGCCAGCGTCTGCGAGCCGAGCAGGACATGCACGCCGAACGCCCGGCCCTGACGCACCAGGCGGTCCAGCACCTGCGCCGCCTGCGAGGCGATGGGGTCATCCTCGGTGAAGAACTCCTGGAACTCGTCCACGATGAGCAGGATGCGCGGCAGCGGCTGGCCACTGCGGGCGCGGTAATCGGCGATGTGGTCCACCCCGGCGGCGCGGAACAAGTCGCCGCGGCGCTTGAGTTCGGCATCCAGCCCCTGCAGCACGCTCAGGCCGAACTCGCGCTCGCTCTCAATGGCCACGACGCGGGCGTGGGGCAGGTTGTATGTGGCGTAAGGTTTGAACTCCACTCCTTTTTTGAAATCCACCAGATACAGCTGCACCTCGTCGGGGCTGTAGCGCAGCGCCAGGTTGGTGATGAGTACGTGCAGCAGCGTGGACTTGCCGGAGCCGGTCTTGCCGCCCACCAGCACATGCTGGGAAGTGCCCGAGCCCAGCGTCAGGTGCTGCACCCGGCGCGCCCCGGCCGGGCCCAGCGGCACGCTCAGCCCATGGACGCTGCTTTCCCGCCACCACTGTTCCCGCGATGGGAGGATGCGCTCAATTGGCACCTCCACCCGGCCGGCTTCCTTTGCCCGCTCGCCGACGGCGGCGATGATGCGGTTGAAGAGGTCCATCGGCGGCGGCCCGTCCAGTGCCAGGGCGAATTCACGGAAATCGTCATCCTCCCAGACAAAATGGTCCTCCTTCCAGGCGATCACCGTGCAGGCCTGTTCCAGAGCCGCGGCGTCAAAGCCGTAGGGCAGCGGACGGCTGGGGTCCAGCAGGAGCACGGTGTACACGCCGCAGCGGGGGCCGTTCTGGACGATGCTCACCAGCCGGCGAGCGGTCTCTTCGCTAAAGTTGGCGGGAAAGTCAAAGACCACCAGGACGCGGTACGGCTCGGCGATCTCGCCGGCTTTCTCGTTGTATTCCTCAATGGTGGCGTACTCGTGGCGCAGATATTTCTGGATGACGGTTTCAATGTGTTCGGTCAGTTCGGCCAGGCGCTGCTCGATGTGGCGCGGGTCGCTCCAGGCGCGGGCGGTGACCAGTTGCTCATCGTAATCGGCCAGGGCCATAAAAGGCGCTACGTTCTGCCCCAGGCCGACTGGGTCAATGAAGGTGAAGCGCAGTTTGCCGGGCGGGATGGAGGCGAGCAGGCGGAGGAGGAGAGACTGGGCGCCGCGAACGGCGGCGGAGAGACCGTTCCCTGTGGCTTTGAACATCCATGCCTTGCCGCCTGGAAAAGCCATTAAGGCTGGTACTGAAGCTGGGAAAGTGACTTCTGACATTTTTGCTTCTCCTTTTGGATGAAATTGGATTCTGGCTGGGATGGATATGGCGTTTATCTCGGCCACCTTTATTATCAGTGCGGCCTTAGATCAACTGAGGTATAAGGCACCCAGACGGATCACCCTCGTGATGGCGTTTGCCGGTTGCCAGGACTGCCAGGCGGGGTCCTGCCAGGGTGGGGAAAGCGAGTCGGCCTGGCGGGCGAATTCGGCCGCCGCGACAACAAACTCCTGCCCGGCGGCCTCCAGTTGCTGTTCTGCCTGGGCCAGCGCCTGTTGATGCGCCTGCCGCGCCTGCGCTTCCTGTGCCTGCGCCTGTTGCGCAATGAGTTCCAGCCATCGCCTATAAAGGCTATCTAAATGGGTGAATCTTTCGACAAGAATCTCGTCTCGTCGTCGCGCGAAAGGACGCTCGTATATTTGAGAAATTAGAAAGGCGATGGCTATGATGATTACGACCCCCGCTATGGAGATCAAACCGATAGTGCGCGACTCATCACCAAATACCGCGAGCGAGCCCCCGCACGCGAGTAGAAGCATTACAGTGAGGACGATCACTAAAAGCCGATAAGCAGGGCCCGGCATCGGTATACTTGCTGAAATAACCAATCTCATTTCATGTTTGACTTTACTTATATCATCTATATCCTTTGCCTGGCGGGTCTGTTGGGCTTTTGCTCTTTCCTGAAGCTTGGAAACATAGGCACGTCCCTTGGCTTCTCGTGCTTCTCTTTGCTTTTCCTTCAAACCCTTCGTAGAAAAGAGCGCGTTCTGAATTGCAGTTGAAAGTTGATCGCGAGCACGTTCATACTCCTGCTTCGCCTCTTGCTGGGCAGCGCTTTTCTCCTGCTGAATGCGCGCCAGGGCGTTATCCAGGCGCTCTTGAGCCTGCCTGACTTGTTGCGCGTATTGCGCGGCTGCGCGCGCGAAGGCACGCAGCACCTCGTGCTGTTTTTGAAGGACAACAGGTTCGGACATGGGGATACCTCCTTTTCAAAATCTTGCTGAAGATAGGCAGATAAAAAATCAAACGCCAGTGATGTGATCAAAGAACAGGATGGCATAGTGCACACAGGCGGCCTGGACCGTCTGCCAGTCCTGCCAGCGCGGGTCCAGATTCTTGTATTCAGACAGGTCGAGGCTTTCCAGGTCGTAGGGCAGTGGATTGGCCAGTTGAATCTGCAACTGCTGCAAAGCCGATTCGTCATTCGGTTGGGGGTAGAGATCGTCAAAAGGCCGCAGCGCCTCCACCACCTCATCGCCCAGGTGATCGGCCAGGGCGACGAAATTGAGATAGTCGCGGGTGGCGTTCCGTTGCAAGATCAACACCGCCTTGATGCGTAGCATCTCCGCTTCGGTGGGGAGGGTGATCGTCTGGCCCCGATACTCGATCTGGGTGGTTTCCAACGGCTGTCCGCGGATGAGTTGCCTCACCCCGGTCTCGATGCCATCCAGACTGCCGAGGATCTGCACCGGACGCCGAACGCGAGCCGTCTTCCAACCGGCAACGGACTCCAGATCAGCCAGCACCTGATCGAAGCGTTCCCGCAGGTCAGTCAATACGTGGTCGGCATCGGTGGACAGGCGATGCCCGGCATAGACCGCGGCGGCGCTGCCGCCGACCAAAACCGCTCCCGGCAGGATACGCTGCAGGTGCGCCGCGGCAGAGAGCACCCGCTCCCAATCAGGCAAGGTATCGTTCGGCATAGTGCTTCCAGAAATGGTAACGCTGGGCATAGGGATCGGCAACGTGCGCCTGGCAGACGCGCAGGATTTTTTCCAGGATGGTTCGGTCGGTCAGCGCCGCCTGGCGCAGTTCGGCCCAATCGCGCCGCTTGCCGCAGGCGATCACGTCGTCAATGGCCGCCAGGGTGAATTGTTGATGGGTGAGGTGACGGTGCAACACGGGTTCCTCCTCACGTTACGGTGCATTGCGCATGGCCTTCGCCAGCACGTCGGCCAGGCGGGCGGCCTCCGCGTGGGTGGCGCGCGCCTGCTGCTCCAGCGGCTCCCAGCAGGTGCGCTCAAAGTGGCGGCGCACCAGGTCGTTCCAGAGCGAGCGCGTCTCCTCCCAGCGCTGGTTCAGCATTTGGAAGGCCGTTCGCATATCCTCTACCGGTTGATGTGGATTGCCCATTTCTCCTCCTTACCCCAGATTTTCCGGCCCGCCGGGGCCGCGTTCCGCCTCCGGGCTGCTTTCCCGCTCCAACCCGCCGGGGCGTGGCAGAAAAGCGCTCTCTTCGGCAGAAAGGACCTCGGCTAGCGAAATCCCCTCCTGCAGCGGCGCCCAGGCCGTATCCCCCTGGCGATAATAGACGTGCGCCTGTCCCGTTTCCGTCTCAATGACGACCGCCACCACCGGCACCTGCTCCGGCCCCATCTCGCGGATCAGGGCGGCGATGCGCTCGTTGGCGGGGCTCCATTGGGCGGAAGAGGCGTCGGCCATTTTTTCCGCCTGCGCGGCGATCCATTCCGGCGAACCCTGCTCGCCGTATTGGGTCTGGCCAGGGTGGAACTCGCCGTGGGCGTGCACCTTGCTTTCCAGAACCACCACGCGCCCATCGGGGGTAAGGAATACGCGGTCAAAGCCGTGGTGAGGCGGATCAAAGGGAATCTCGCGCAGGTTGCCTTCCTGCCGCACCAGGTCGGCGACCAGCGCCTCGCCCGTATCCCCCAGTGCTTTTCGTACACCCTTTCCCAGCCAGCCGATGACGGCGATGCCGGCAGCGCCGATGCCCACGGCTGCCAGCAACATACCGAGCGCGGCGGTCCTGGCCGCCGCGTCCGCTGGCGGCAGGGTGGTCAGGGTCGCTGGCGCAAACGACGGGGCTCCGCCCGGCCCGATGCTGGTATAGGCGTAGAGGGTGTTCACTTTGCTCTCCAGCAGGCCGCTGGCTTTGGGGAGTTCCTCGCGAAGCCAGGCGGCCATCCGGCGAGCCTGGCGCTGATACTCCTCAGCCGCGCGTTCCACCAGTCGCCGCCACTCCACCACCTCCCGCAGCCGGGCTCGCGCTTCGGCCAGGGCCTGGGTGGCCCGGCGCACCCATTCGTGCTCCTGGGTGCAGGGAGGGATGTAGGTGCGACCGGTCCTGGGGTCGGTATATCCGCGCGACTGACAGGCCTGCAGGGCGGCCCAGGCCCGTTTGTACTCTTCCTCGGCGGCGTGCACTTTGGCTTCCCAGTGCCGCTGGCGCTCGCCCAGATACTCCAGCGTCTGGCGCACCTGGGCGTCCATCGCGCGCAGTGCGGCTTCGGTATCGGCGCCAAAGCGCAGCAGCGTCGTGCGCAAATCGGTCAGTGCCTGGATGGAACGGACATCGGCGCCCCTCATGAGAGCCTCCTATCGTTGGGACAGGTACTCGCGCAGGCGTTGCGCCTTGCGCAGCAGGAAGGGGATCTGTTGCTCAGAACTGCGCATAAAGTGTTGAAGCACGCGCATCGTCTGTTCAAACTCCTGGGCAAATTTCTGGTGCTCCTGGTCGCGCCAGGTGTCGCCCAGGCGGCTGAACTGTCCGCTCAGCCGGCTCATGCTCTCGGCGAGTTGGCTGTTGAACCGCTTCAGTTCGGCCGCAAAACGTTCGAGATCTTCAGGGTTGGCAATGGCTTGGGGCATAAGCGCCTCCTATCGTACTGTTCCGTCTGATGGTTTGCGGGTGAACCTTCGCGCGGAGCAAGCGGAACACTTTCAGCTGCAGCGGCGGGTTGGGCAGCAACGCGACTGAAATGAAAAAGCACGGCGACACCCGCCCCCCTACCCCCTACCCAATCCCACAAACCATCTGGGCTTCCAAGCTCCGCGCACCCACCCTATGGGGAGACATTCTACTATAGCAAAACGGCATTGACTTGCTAACCTTGTACCTTAATTTCCGTCATACCCCAAAAGAGCACTCGCCGTCAACCCACCGACAGGCATCTTATCCAAAATCTATACGCCCCTGAGCTGTATTCACAGAAATCCCAGGCTCATGTCAAATGATCCCATCGTTCATTCCTTGATCATTATAGCTAAAAAACTATACGCCGTCAAAACGGATAAATGCATGTTAAATGTACCTGCGTCCCATACCGCATCGGAACAACGAGCGAAATCGTCCCTGATGGACTTCCGGAAGAGCGTCTATCATTCGGGCATCTACAATGCGCGGACGCTGCCGATGCTGCGCGACGGCCATCCTCCACCCCCACCCGCCGCCACCAAACTTGAATGCCCTCCCCATCCTTGCCCTTAGCCGATCCGAGATGAGGTCCTCGCGCATTGGACCTGGTATTGTCTTCCATCTCCCCTGTGCTACAATACTTCCAATCTATCAGCGGAGGCAGGTATGGCAAAACAAACCATCTTCTACACCGGCAAAGGGGATCGCGGGGATACGGGCCGGTTGGGCAGCACGGAACGGGTGCTCAAGAGCGACCCGCTATTGGACACTCTCGGCACCCTGGATGAGGCGACGAGCGCCATCGGCATGGCGCGCGCGCTCGCGCAGGAGACGCGGATTAAGGAGATGTTGCTCTGGGCACAGCGCGCCCTTTATCGCCTGATGAGCCATCTTTCCGCCACAGCGGAAGCGCGCGCGCGTTATACCGGCCTGAATGAGGATGATGTGCACGAGCTTGAAGGGTTTATCGCGGAGTTGGAAACCGGTCTACCGCCTTTGCGGGATTTTGTGGTGCCCGGGGATTCGCCAGCCGGTGCTGCCTGTCATGTGGCGCGCACGGTCGTGCGCCGCGCGGAGCGGCGTCTGGTGGCCTTTGCCGCCTTAGAGCCGGGCATCGGCGCGCCTAACCTGGCCTTCGTGAACCGCCTCTCCTCCTTGCTGTTCGTTGCCGCGCTGATTGAGGATCGCTGCACACGGAATGGCCCCACCTTAGCCAAAGCGGACGCCGGGCACGCCAATTAGCGCTTAGTAGCCCACAAAGATCGGCTCCACCGTGGCCTGCTCGACCAGGCCCGCCTGGATAAGCGCTTTGGCGATGCGCAGCTCCTGCCCTGCCGGGACGCGCAGACGCCGCAGGCCACCGTACAGCGGCTGCTCCGCTTCCACGCCGTACACGGCCAGGGGGATGCTCTGCGCCATGCGATTGGCGGCGAAGCGCACCAACAGGCTCCCCGGTACATAAGCCCCCGCCTCCGATGTGGCCTGCAGCGAAGATGGGGGCGCCTCAAAGACCGTGGACTTGCACTGCGGCACGCTGCTCTGCGTGCCGGTGATGACCGCCGCCGCAGCGTTGATGCGTCCGCAGCCGGAAGCCGTATCCGTGCCCGCCGTGGCGATGTCCTGCGCCGTGTCGAGCAGGGCCGCGGCCACGCGCGGCGCCGTCCAGGTGGGATAACGGCTCCAGATGAGCGCCGCTAAGGCCGCCGCGTGCGGGGTCGCCATCGAGGTACCATCCCAGCGTTGATACCCTCCACCGCGCACCGTGCTGAGAATGTCCACGCCCGGTGCGGCTACATCCACCGCCTGCCCGCGATTGGAAAAGCTGGCCACGCTGTCGTTGCTGGTGCTGGCCGCCACGCCGATGACGTAAGGGCAATTCACCGGAATGACCGCATCCGCATTACCCCCGGCGTTGCCCGCCGCCGCGAAAACTAACACGTTGTGCTCATAAGCGTAGCTCAGCGCGTCCCGCAGGAAGGCGTACTCCGGCGCGCTGCAACGCAAGTTTTGCGCGGGGTCGCTGCCCAGGCTCAGGTTGATGATGCGCGCGCCATGGTCGGTGGCGTAATAGATGGCCTGCATCACGTCGCCGAGGGTGCCGGTGGTCTGCCCGGTTTCCGTGGGCCGCATCACCTTGAGGGCCAGAAGCTGCGCGTTCCATCCCAGGCCCGCGACGCCGCGCTGATTGTTCGTCGCCGCAGCGATAAGGCCTGCGACGTGGGTGCCGTGGCCCTGATCATCGCTCGCGTCCTCATCGTTGTTGACGAAGTCGTAGTCTATGTCGGTGCGACATTTGCCCAGCAGGTCGGGATGCGCGTAATCCACGCCGGTATCAAGAACAGCGACAAGCACGCCATCGCCTTGCGCCGCGCTCCAGGCCAGTGGAGCCTGAATCCGCGCTAAGGCCCATTGCTGGGTATAGAGCAGGTCATTGGGCGTGCGGGGCACGAACTGAAGCGGATAGCCGCGCGTGACGAGAGGCAGGTAGAGCGCATAAGGCGGATAAGTGGGGCTGATGTCAAGCCACACGGTGACGCGCTGGACCTTTTGGGTGGCGGTCAGCGGGGCTGTAACGGTCACGGTGAGGGCGCCCTCATAGCGTCCCAGGGTCGGGGTGAGCGGTAGCCTGGGCGTGATGAAAAGCTGCGCGGGCGTGGTGCCGCTCAAGGGTGTGACGGTGAAGTTATCGCCCTGCGTCGTCACGTCCCAGGTGAGCACGTCGGCGGTGGTGGCGTTGCTGAGCGTGAGCGTGGCGCTTACAGGGATAAAGGCGGCCCGGTCAAGGGCGTACACGAAGTTCACACGGCGCGGCAACGGGGCCAGGGCCGGACGCAGCAGCGTGATGGTGTCGCTCACCAGCACGGTGCTGCTGGCATTGCGCAGCTCAGCCCAAACGGTCCGCAAGCCCGGCTCATCCGGCAACGTCCAGCTCAGGGTGCTCTGGAAAGGCTGCCACGCGCCCCAGGTTTCGGCGTCATTGCGCAGGCGCATCTGGGTGAAGGTGTCCGCACCGTAGAGATAGAGCTGCACCGTCGTCGTGGTGGTGCTGCTGGCATCCTGATTGATGAGCAGCGGATAGCGCGTTTCCAGACGGCCAAAATCCACCACCCAATAGTGCTGATAGTAAGCGGTGGGGCTGTATGCATAGCCGATGCCGATTTCGCGCACGTTGGGGTCGAGCAGGTTGGCACGATGGCCGTCATTCGCCAGCCAGGCATCGAGGACCGCATCGGGCGTGGCGTAGCCGCCGGCGATGCTCTCCGTGAGGCGCGTATAGCTGCCATAAGAGCGCGCGATGCGCGTATACCAGGGACATACAAAGGTGAGTTGGTTGTCAATCCAGTCGTAGGTGTCGTACTGGAAGTAGGCATCCTCAACCAGGTCGCGGGCGTGGAAACGCGCGGATTGGAGCAGGCCGGGATGGCGTTTAAGCGGGGGCAGGGCGTTTTCTGCGCGGCGCTGATTGATGCGCGCGAGCAGCTCCTCCTCGAACGCAGGCGAGGCAGCAGGAAGCGGGGTATCTGTACCGCATCCGCTGGAACAGGGGGCAGCGTGCCCCCCTGCCGCGTGGACGGGGGGAAGCAGCGCGCCCGCCTGCTCCTGCGCAGCGCCACGTGGGGCCAGGACAAGGGTCATGGCGCACAGCAGACCGAGTAAAATGAGCAGACGCCATCCGGGTTGCCTGCTGCTAAAGTGGAAAGCGGGTATCATCGCGTTTTATGCCCCTCTCATGCGCTGCGCTGTGATGAGCCGATCACTTTTTCTGGGCGGGCTTTTTCTTTTCGTGTCCGCGGAACAGCATCCGAATCGGCGTGCCAGGGAAGGGATACAGCTCGCGGATGCGGTTTTCCAGGAAGCGCTCGTAGGAAAAGTGCATCAGCTTCGGGTCGTTGACGAAAAAGACAAAGGTCGGTGGGGCCACCGACACCTGGGTGACGTAGTAAATCTTGAATTGCCGTCCGCGCACGTTGGCCGGCGGCACATCGGCAGTGACGCGGTGCACCAGGTCGTTGAGCTGCCCCGTGCTCAGGCGCTGATAGCGCGCTTCCACAACCTCAATGGCTGTGGGCAGGACGCGCTCGATGTTCTTGCCCGTGAGGGCAGAGATGAAGAGAATCGGCACGTAAGGCATGAATTTCAGCTCGTAGCGCACTTTCTCCTCGAAGGCTTGCTGGTCGCGTCGTACCTCCGCCGAGACGGCATCCCATTTGTTCACCAGCACTACGGCGCTCACCCCGGAGTCCATGATGAGGCCCGCGACATGCGCATCCTGCGCGGTGATGCCCTCGGTCGCATCCAGCACCAGCAAGGCCACATCGGCGCGTTCCAGGGCGCGCGCGGCGCGCAGGACGCTGAACTTTTCCACGCCCGGCTCGATGTGGCCACGGCGACGGATGCCCGCCGTGTCAATCAGGGTGAGCTTGCGCCCTTCCCATTCCAGCGGCGTATCTAAGGCGTCGCGCGTGGTGCCAGGGATGTCGCTGACGATAGCGCGCGGCTGTCCCAACAGGCGGTTGAGCAGCGAGGACTTGCCCACATTGGGACGGCCCAGGATGGCGATGGCAATCTCATCCCCCAAAGTTTCTTTTTCCACTTCTGGCGTCTCGGGGGGCAGGGCGGCGACGACATCATCCATCAGGTCGGCCAAATCCACGCCACCCTGCAAGGCGGAGATGGTGTAGAGGTGCTCGAAGCCCAGCTCGTAGAACTCCAGGGCTTGCTGACGGCGCAGCTCGCTTTCGGCCTTGTTGGCGACGACGAAGACGGGCTTGGGCGTGCGCCGCAGCAGGTCGGCGACTTCCCGATCTGCGCCGGTGATGCCGGTCTGCGCATCCACCAGGAAGAGAATCACATCCGCTTCCTCGATGGCCTGCTCGGCCTGCGCGCGGATCAGGGGGATGAACTGCGCCGAGTCCTCGGTGAGCACCTGCACCGGTCCGGGACGGCGCCCCGCCATGACGGTGGGCGGTAACACCTCGATCCCACCCGTATCAACCAGCGTGAAGAAGCGGCCATTCCATTCCGCCTCGGCGATAATGCGGTCGCGCGTCGTGCCGGGAATGTCGCTGACCACGGCACGGCGCTCGCCAATCAGACGGTTAAATAACGTGGATTTGCCCACATTGGGACGACCTACAATAGCTACAACCGGTTTTGGCATCGTTAGCCTCGCTTTGACTCCAAAGAATTATTATCGGATCAGGGCCGGCAGGATAAAGCTGAAGGTGCTCCCCTGTCCGGGCACGCTTTCTACCCAAATGCGGCCCCGGTGTTTTTCGATGATGGATTTGACAATGGCCAATCCCAGGCCCACGCCGGGGATGTGTTGCGTTTCAGACGTCTTGACGCGGTAAAACCGCTCAAAAAGACGCGATTGCGCTTCCGGTGGGATACCGTAGCCGGTATCGTGCACGGAGACCAGGACATGCGCCTCCTCGCGGCGGGCCGTGACCTCAATCCAGCCGCCGCGGGGCGTGTACTTGATGGCGTTGCTGATCAGGTTTTCCATCACCTGCCGCAATCGGCGCGGATTCCCCTGTACCCACAGGGTTTGAGACGGGCGCTGCCAGCGCAGTTGCAGGCCGGCGCGCTGGATTTGCGGATACAAGGCCTCGCACACCTCCTGAATGATGTCATCGAGCCGACAGGGCGAAAGTTCCGCATCATAACCGGCCTCAATGCGCCCAATCTCCAGCAGGTCGCCGATGAGGGCCGTAATGTAAGTGAGGCTCTCTTGCGCCCGGTTGAGAAATTCCTGCTGTTGCGGCGTGAGACTACCCGCGCGCGGCAGCAACTCGATATACCCCTGTACGGCGGTGAGGGGGGTGCGCAGGTCGTGCGACACCATGAACACGAACTCGGATTTCAGGCGGTCCAGCTCTTTGAAGTGCGTCACATCCTGCATGATGATGAGCCGCCCCACCCCGTTGATGTCGGTCACCTGCGCGTTGAAGGTGCGCCCATCCGCGAGCTTGATTTCAAAGGGATGCGCGCCACCTTCCGCGGAGGCGGGGGAAGGACGCAACAGGGTGAGCACATCGGGATGCCGCAGCACGGTCATCACATCTTTCCCCTGCGCGTCGGGCGGAATGAGGAAAGCCTCCGCAGCGGCCTCGCTCCACAGCGTGAGGGTGTTATCCGGTGCGACCAGCAAAATCACTTCGTGCGCATGACGCAAGAGGCTGCGCAGACGCGCCTGTTCTTCATTGACAGCAGTGAACAGGCGCGCGTTCTCGATGGCTAAAGTGGCCATGTCGGCCATGGCGCTCAACACGTCTTGATGCGAGTAATCGAATTCCTGCGGGCGCTGTCGGTTGACCACACCCAACACCCCGTACCTTGGGCGGTGCTGATGGCGTAACGGAACGTAGAGCAGGGCGCGCACCAGGTAGCCGGTGGCTACCAGGGTTTCACGTTCCAACAGGGCGGGCTGTCCGCTTTCCAGTACCTGCCAGGCCACCCGGTCATTAACCGCCATGTCCAGTTGCCGCGCGCCACCTGGATCGTAAAGAGCACGCAGATAAAGCTGATCGCCTTCTCGCAGCAGAATAAACCCTTCTTCCGCGTGCGTGAGCTGAACGGCTGCCGTAACAATGCGCTGCAACACCTCGCTCAAATCCAGGGATGCGGTGATGGATTGGCTGATCGTGTAGAGCGTTTGCAGCTCCTCCAGACGTGCCTTCAGGGAAGCGGCGGTTTTGTCGAGATCAGAACGGAGTTCCTGTCCATCCGAAAGCGCGCGGCTGTGGTCTATGAGCTGCTGCACCAGCGAAAACGTGCTTTCGTCGTAAGGATAGGGCAATAAGCCGATGGCTTTCATCTGCACCAGCAACGTGGCGATGGAAGAAAGCGTGGCCGGATGCGGCACAAGCAGTGCCGTCGGAACGTGCTGCGACCAGGCGCGCGCTTCCTCCAACAGGTCACGCGCGCTCAGGTAGAGCGCGTCCACCAGCAACAACGCCACCACGTCCTGCCGCAAAAGAGAGCGAAGCGCCGTTACCGTAGCCACATGACGCACGCTGAAACCGGCAGGAAGACAGGGTTGCAAGTCTTCCGCCAGGTGGGCGTCACGGCTCAACACAGCTAAGGTAGTTTTCTCCACGTTCCAGAATCCTCAAAGCTACTCCAATAACCCAATTCAACAACCGTCCCTGACGGGCCTTCAGATGAGCGTCCATGCCTTTCAAAAGCCTGATAGCGACCGTCTGACGCACTTTCAACCGCCTCTGCGAAACGCACGGTCCGGCAGGGTCATGCTGTCTTGATGATATCCACGCTCCCCGACGCCCCCAACAATTGTTGCAGTTGAAGCCGCAAAGAAGGGCTATCACTCGTCGTCTGATTGGGGAAACTTAAAATGCGCCGGCCCTGCGGCGTACCGTTTTCCAGCTCGATAACAAAGCTATCCTGTCCCGGCGTGCGCGTGAGCAGCGCGTGCACTTTTTGCAGCAGCGCATAATCGCGTCCATGATCCCCTGTGCGTTTGATGGTCACGCGCACCGTGACCGGCTGCGGTGTGGGTGGCTCCGGTGCCTTCGCCCCGGCAACCGGCGGCACCCCGCCGAATTCCCAATCCTCCGGCGGCGGGGGCATCCAGTCGGTGTCGGGCGGCATCCATGCCTCCGGTGGTGGCGGACCGTAAGCGACGCCGCGTTCGCGCAGCGCCATGCCGTTGCCGTTGGGAATCTCCACCGTGCCCTGTGTTGCCGCTTCCGCATCGCGCAGCCAATCTACCAGCAGGGCGTGCTCCTCGCCGCCGTTGCGAGCATCCAGCTTTCCGCCGGCCAACACGTTATGCCCCTCATCGAGCAGCGTTTTGCACTCCTCCAGCGTGCGCGGGAACAAGACCAAATCCAGGCTACCATCCGATCCCTCGATGGTGACGAAAGCCATCGTATCGCCCTTTTTGGTCTGCACGCGGCGCACACGGCGGATTTGTCCGACCACGCGCACCGCCTGCCCCGGCGGCAAATCAGCAATCTCCCCCAGCGTGCCGGTAATCAAGTCCAGCTTCCGCAGGCTTGTCTCGATTTCCACCAGGGGATGATAGGAGAGATACGTCCCCAACAGATCCTTCTCCCATGCCAAATCCTCATGGGGTTTGGTCGAGGGGGGGCGCGCCGGCACATCCAATTTGAAGGGGGCGCTTCCCAGTACCTCGAACAGCGACATTTGCCCCACATCCTGCGCAGCGTGACGTTGCGCACTGACGGCCATCATCTGATCAAGCATCACAAGCATGACCGAACGAGGAAGCGCGAACACGTCCAGCGCCCCGCTTTGAATCAGGCATTCCAGCACGCGGCGGTTGATTTTGCGCAAATCCACGCGCTCGACGAAATCCTCCAGGGAGCGGAAAGGACGGTCGCCGCGCGCTTCCAGGATAAGGCGCACCGCATCATCCCCGACGTTTTTGATGGCACCCAACCCATAGCGGATTTGCGCGCTGCCATCGGGCAGGTCCTCAATCGCAAATTCAAGCTGCGAGCGGTTGACGCACGGCCCCGCCACCTTGAGGCCAGACCGCCGGGCATCGCTGACCAGAAACCCCAGTTTTTCGATGTTGCCGCGTTCCGTCGTCATCAACGCGGCCATAAATTCCAGCGGATAGTGGGCCTTGAGATAGGCCGTCTGAGCGGTGATGACCGCGTAGTCGGTAGCGTGCGCGCGGTTGAAGCCGTAGCGCGCGAAGAACTCGATGTCACCCCAGACGGCTTCCGAGACTTCGGTCGGGATGCCGCGCTGCAAGGCCCCCTCCACGAACATCTTGTGGTGCTTTTCCATCAAGTCCTTCTTTTTCTTCGCCACCGCCTTGCGGATGCCATCCGCTTCGCCCGGTTCGTAGCCCGCCATGGCTACCGCAATCTGCATGATTTGCTCTTGATAAACGCAAATCCCGTATGTATCGCCCAAAATGTCCGCCAGAAGGGGATGGTGGTACTTGACCTCCTCCCTGCCGTGCATCCGGTTAATGTAACTGGGTATTTGTTCCATCGGGCCCGGGCGATAGAGAGCGAGCACGGCGACAATATGCTGAAACTGCGAGGGCTTCATGTCCTGCAACACGCGCCGCATCCCCGCTCCTTCCACCTGAAAGACGCCCGTAGTGTTGCCCGATGCTAACAGCTCGTACAACTTCGCCACGTCGCGATCGCGCTCCGGATCCTCCGGCACGCGCTCGTAGGGGATGGTCTTCAAATCGAGCTTGCGGCCATGCCGTTTCTCAATCCATTCGCAGGCCTTGCGCATCTGCGTGAGCGTGCGCAGCCCCAAAAAGTCCACCTTGAGCATCCCCAACACATCGAGGTTTTCCATCTCCCACTGCGTGACCACGCCGATGCTGCTTTCTTCGCCGTTTTCCCCGCGCGTCGGACGGTGCAGCGGGAGATAATTGACCAGTGGTATATCCGAAATGACCACGCCGGCGGCATGGGTACTGGCATGACGTGCCACGCCCTCTAATTGCGAGGCCGTATCCAGCAGCTTTCGGATGTTCTTATCGCTGTCATAAAGCTCCTTCAGCTCCGAAACCTGCTCTAAAGCCTCTTTGATGCTGACGGGCTTGCCCGGCACATTGGGAATGTAGCGCGCGACCTTATCCACATCGCTCAGGGGAATATCGAGCGCGCGCCCCACATCGCGCACCGCGGCGCGCGCCCCCAGCGTTCCAAAGGTAATGATTTGCGCCACGTTATCCTTGCCGTAACGCTGTACCGTGTAGGCAATCAATTCCTCGCGCCTGTCGTCCGGGAAGTCCAGGTCAATATCCGGCATGGAAATGCGCCCCGGATTGAGGAAGCGCTCAAACATCAACCGGTTGCGGATGGGATCCACTGAGGTGATGCCCAGGGTGTAAGCTACCACACTCCCGGCGCCGGAACCGCGCACGTTCCACCAGATATCACGTTCCTGCGCCGCGCGGATAAGGTCCCACACGATGAGGAAGTAATCATCGAACCCCATGCGATGGATGATGCCCAGCTCATACTCCAGGCGATCGCGAATCACGGGATCGTCAGCGCGCGCGCCGTAACGGGTGCGCAGCCCTTCTTCGCACAGCGCACGCAAATAGGATTGGGAATCGCCGCAATCATCCGGCACCGGGAAGCGAGGCAGGTGATAAGGAGGCGCGAACGTGATGGTCACATCACAGCTTTCGGCGATGCGCAGCGTGTTGGTGATGGCCTCCGGCACTTCGCGGAACAGCTCCGCCATTTCCTCCGCCGAACGCATGTAATACGAAGGGTCGCTCATGCGCATCCGATCCGGCGCAGACACCGTCTTGCCGGTCTGAATGCACAACAGCACATCGTGGACATCGGCTTGCTCGCGCAGCGCGTAATGGATGTCATTGGTTGCCACCAGCGGGACCTCCATCTCGCGCGCCAACAGCACCAGTCGCCGATAAGCATCCTCCAGATCGGGCAGGTCGTGGGATTGCAGTTCCAGGTAATACCGGCCGGGGAAACGTTCGCGATACCAGGTAACGGCGGCACGCGCGGCCTCCTCATTGCCATCCTTGAGGTGACGCAAGATTTCCCCCGCCCCGCACGCCGAAAGCACAATCAGACCCTCGCTGTACTGCTCCAGCACCTCTTTATCAATGCGTGGCTTATAATAAAAGCCCTCCAATTGGGCGATGCTGGCCAGTTTGAGCAGGTTGAGATACCCCGTCTGGTTTTGCGCCAACAGGACGAGATGATAAGGTGAGCCTTCGTCACGACTGCGGTTGAAGCGTGAGGTGCGCGCAACGTAGGTCTCCATGCCGATGATGGGCTTAATCCCCGCATCTTTGCAGGCCCGGTAAAAGTCCACAATGCCGTACATGGCGCCATGGTCGGTTAAGGCCAGGGCGGGCATGCCCAATTCCGCTGCCCGTTTGGCGAGCACTTTGGGACTGCTCAGGCCATCCAGCAGCGAGAAATCACTATGGGTATGGAGATGGACAAACGACATGGCGACCTCATCCGTGAGCGCGCAGCGTTGGGCGACAGCTCATAACTCTTCGCCAGTAATGTGGCGATAAATGGATTGCAGCTCTTCGTCGGAGTAGAAGTAGATGACCAGGCGTCCGCCTTTTGGGCCGGCGTGCAAGCGGACGCGCGTCCCCAGCCGTTTTTGGAAGCTCTCTTCCAGGGCGCGCACATCCGGCGCGGGACGCGAAACAGGGGCCGCAGGTTTGGGTTCGCGCAGGGTGTGCTGGACCAGGGCCTCGGTCTGCCGCACGGTCAGCTCGCGCTGCAGCACTAAGGCGAGCAACTGCTCCTGTTGCTGTGCGTCGGAGCAGCCCAACAGGGCGCGCGCGTGCCCCTCGCTGATGCGTCCATCCAGCAGGGCCTGCCGCACCGCGGGGGCGGCCTGCAAAAGGCGCAGGGTATTCGTCACCGCGACGCGGCTTTTGCCCACGCGCCGCGCCACGTCACCCTGCGAAAGACCAAACTCCTCAATCAACTGCTTGTAAGCCAGCGCTTCTTCCAGAGGATTCAAGTCCGCGCGCTGGATATTTTCCACCAGGGCCAGTTCCAGCATCTGCTGCGGAGCCACATCCTTGATGAGCACCGGTACCCGTTCCAGACCGGCCAGGCGCGCGGCCCGCCAACGGCGCTCACCGGCGATGAGGATGTAGCCCCCCGCCCCATCGCGATTGACGACAAGGGGTTGCAGGATGCCATGTTCCCGAATCGAGGCGGCCAGCTCGCTGAGGGTGGACTCGTCAATAGGTGAGCGCGGTTGGTGCGGATTGGGCTTGATTTCGTCCCACCGCACCTCCACGATCCCTTGCTGTTCGCTCCCCTCTCCGGGAATAAGGGCTTCTAAGCCGCGACCTAAACCCCGTTGCGCGTTCATATACTCCTCTCACACAGGCTTAATCTCTTTATACCCTAAATCGCTAATTTTGCACCTCGCGCGACGAGACGCCATAGCTTTTTTCCACAGGGAAGCGGGAAGGCCAGAGGGGTCTTCCTGTGGTAACGGATTCCCTTCAGCAGCGCAGGATGAAGCGCAAGATGAGTCTTGCGCCAGCGCAGGATGAATCCTGCGCCACGAAGGGGCCTTGCGCCATAGCGCAAGATAAATCTTGCGCCACGAAGGGGCCTTGTGCATGACGCAAGATAAATCTTGCGCCACGAAGGGGCCTTGCGCCATAGCGCAAGATAAATCTTGCGCCACGAAGAGGCCTCGCGCCAGCGCAGGATGAATCCTGCGCCACGAATGACCTTGTGCCATAGCGCAAGATAAATCTTGCGCCACGAAGGGGCCTTGTGCCATGACACAAGATAAATCTTGCGCCACGAAGGGGCCTTGCGCCAGCGCAGGATGAATCCTGCACCACGAAGGGGCCTTGCGCCATAGCGCAAGATAAATCTTGCGCCACAACTGGATCCTGCGCCACGGTTCTTCATGGCCCAGGCTGGCTGAGCTGCTACTTTTCTTGAGGGGAATCAGGCGGTGGGGACTGGACGGCGCGGCGCGCATCCTCCCACACTGACGCAGGAATGAGCCGCAGCGCTATCCAGACGCCCAGCGGAATCAGGATCACATCATCCAAATGCCCCAGGATGGGAATGAAGTCGGGGATGAGGTCTATGGGACTGAGGGCGTAAGCCAGCACAAGCGCGAGCCAGGCGCGCGCGTACCAGGGCGTGCGCGGATCGCGATAGGCGATGCGCAGTGCGTCTATCTGACTGCGCATCACACGCCAGCGTTCTTTGAGGGTTGGATGTTTTGGGATGGTTTCGTCATTCATGCCAGGCTTTCCCCATTTAACTGAGCCGTTTTTTGCCGTATAATCAGGCAGGAGGTGCAGCATGAACCCAAATCGTGTCGTGATCGGCATATCCGGCGCGAGCGGCGCCATTTACGGCTTGCGCCTGCTGCAAGCCCTGCGCGAGCTGGCCATCGAAAGTCACCTCGTGCTGACGCATGCGGGTGAGTTGACGGCGCAACAGGAGTTGGGCCTCACGCGCGCCGAAATTGAGGCTTACGCGACGTGCGCCTATCCTCCCGATGCGATCGGAGCGGCGATTGCCAGCGGGTCCTTCGCCACGCGCGGCATGATTGTCGCACCCTGCTCCATGAAATCCCTCGCCGCCATCGCCCACAGTCACACCACCGACCTGCTCGCGCGCGCGGCGGACGTGACCCTGAAGGAGGGGCGTCCGCTGATTCTGATGGTGCGCGAAACCCCGCTGCATCTGGGGCATCTGCGCCTCATGGTGCAGGCAGCGGAAATCGGCGCTGTCATCTTTCCACCGGTACCGGCGTTTTACGCCCATCCGCAGACGCTTGATGATATGGTGCAACACACGGTAGGGCGGATGCTCGCGCGGTTGGGCGTGGAGAATGCGTTCTACGCGCCGTGGCAGGGGCCGGCTACTTAGCGCGACGTTGCCGTTCTTCCTCTATGATGGACCAGAGACGCACGGCCTCCGGTTCCTGCGGCGGCTCAACGTCAAGCCCGTGGGGGACGGTTTTGCCCTCAACAATTTTGGTGAAGGTGGCAAAACCATCCGTGATGCGGGTCCGGTCGTTGGTCAAGGGAGCGAGGGTAAAGCATTCCACATAGACGGTGATGCTGCTGCGCCCCACGTAGACCACGCGCCCTTCCATCAACACCGTAGCGCCGTTTTCGGCGCTGCGCGTGAAATCCATCCCATGCAGACGCACGCACACGATGTTGCGCGGATCGCAGGCCAGGGCTTGCCGCGAGGTGAGAAAGCCCACTTCCACGAGCCATTCCGCCATGCGACCGGCGAAAAGCGTGCCATGGTGATTCAGGTCCACCGATTTGACGAGTCGGGTCGTAACGATGCGCGGCAGGTCTTCGATACGCATATACCAATCCCCCCTTCTTCAAAGTTGTTGCGCCATGGCGCAAGGTGATGTCTGTGAGGAAAACAAAAACCACCTCCCGCAGGAGGTGGTCAGGTGGCCCCAAGGGAATTCGAATCCCTGTTTCCGGCTTGAGAGGCCAGCGTCCTAGGCCGCTAGACGATGGGGCCATGCGCGCTGTATTGTACCAGAGGCGTGAATTTTGTCAATTGGCCTACTTTTTTCTCTTTGGCTCGCTGGATTTTTCCTCAAAGACACAGGCCTGACAAGCCGTGTTGGATAGCCATGTTCATGTTAAAGGCTGCATAACCACCGAGAAACTGCGGCAATTTGATGCGGGTCGTTCAAATTAGCGGCGTTGGTGAGTAATCCTTTTTCCAGTTGGTCCCATATCTCGGTCGCCATTTTCTTCTCAATCGCTGCGCCTATAAAGAAAAGGTGCGGATACTGTTTCGCTTTAGAAAAGGCTTCACGGATACGCTCAAGGGCCGAGCGCGCAGTTTTCCAGTGTTCGTCCGCACCTGCCGGATCTATACCCCCCTTGAGTTCGCCAAGCGCTATGTAAGATGTAGCCAATTTGTATTCTGTGGCTTGCAACGCTTCAGGACTAAGGTTGAATAAGCACAAATCCACATTATTTTTTACCAGGGGGACAGTCAGATTATAAATCAGGGTCCGTGCCTCACCATAATTTTCCCAGCTCAGGCCGCGCAAAGATAGCTCGATGTCCGAGTCGTCATCAGCCATGTCAATCCACTGCCTGGTTTTTGCATGTTGCCACCGGTAACGGATGCCGGCTATGGACAGCGTTGAAAGGATGGCACGGGTAAGTTTTCTCTGCGCCAGGATGCCACCCATGTTCCGCATTGAGCCGCCAAGGGTGTCACCGCGCGTCAGCAAAAACCTGAAAACCAGTTCTTCGACAAATTTTTCTCCTGCTGGCTCAAGAAAATTCTTGATGAGGCCATTGATGGCTTCTACCTTATCTTCGGGCTGTAAATAAACCAAAGCCTTGGTAGATAAGCCCGCAGCCGTGAGAAGACCTGCCTCTATCCCCTTGATGGTCAGCAAATCAGCAGGTGTTCTGGCCCTTGATGCGGCTTCTTGCAATGCCCTTGCTTCGGCGACACAAGGCGTAGCGCGACGATTCTTTTCAAGGGCAAGAGCAATGAACCCTGCGCGCGTGGCTTCGTAGCTCGTGACGAGATCATCACTTGACCGGAGATGGTTTCGGTATGGGTACAAAGTCATGATGATTTTCTCCAGACATAAACGCACTTACGAAGGGGTTCACGTCCATGTTCCCCCATTTGTTGGCTACTATTGCCTTTACCGTCTGGCAAAACGAAAATGCTTTCAATATGAAAACCTGATTGCTCTGCAATGTCAGAAAGGATCATGTCCACCGAAATACTCGCTCCGGCATAACGCACATTATCATTCACCATGAAGAGCAAAGCATTTGGCTTTAGAACACGAGCACTCTCGGCAATGACGCAGGCCATCTCATAAAAATAGCCCCTTACCATCCTGGGAATTCCGATATTGTTTAAAGCTTTCCGCGCCTTTTGGTCTTCCAGGTAATTGAGGATGGCTTGCAACAGTTCCTGCTTATCAGCAGCAGCCAGCGCTGTTGCCCATTGCGGATTAATGCTCAACAAATCTTTTGGCCGATTCTCCACCGTACAACTCAGCATTTCCTGCCGCAGTTTCAACAAGGCCTGTTCATCTATGCCCAAAATGGCCAATTCCAGAGCGTAGGTCCGAGTGTAGTCATAGCGGTTGCAGTAAGGTGGAGAGGTCATAATCGCATCGTAGGTGTTATCAGGCAATTGTGGCAATATATGAAGACATGAACCATCATACAGATGGATTTGACCGCGAAGTTTTGCAACAGGAAATAACGTTGTTTGATAATCAGGCGCAGCGTCTTCTAAAATCTCGTTGATCTTTTCACAGATAGCTTGTTCAAACTCTGGAATTTCGCCCTTATCGAAGCTCTTCTTGCCATGTGTACGTCCGGATCGGTGATCCCAACGAAGGTATTGACCATCTTTTCGCGTAAAACTGACCGACTCCAGTACACACAGCAAAGCAAAACGCAAAACCGCCTGAACTCTACTATTTTCGCACTGGTATGCACCGATGTATTTTTCGATGGCTTCTTTTGTTTTTTCAGGATAAGCCCCCTGGGTGATGCGGAGTTCTGACAACGGAACTCTTATTTCGGAGTGTTGCCAAACCTTCATCTTTGACCATTGGCGCAATCTCTCGAAATCCTCAGGAGTGAAAGCGGCATCCAGAATCTGTTTGGCCCTGATGATTTCGTGTCCAATGGGTAACAATTCGATGCCGTCCGCATCTATACCCATTGCGCTTGCGGCAAACAGCGCTGTCCCACTGCCTGCAAAGGGGTCCAAAATTTTGCCCGCGGTGATACCATACTTATGAAACAAATACTCGACCAAAGAGGCTGAAAACGCTTCTTTGAATTTGTACCAGCGATAAACAGGCCTATTTTTGTTCGCCTGAAAACTAACCAAAAGTCGAGAGAGTGAGGGTTGAAAGACAAACTTATTCCTGAAGCGTTGAAATAGCTGGGCATCCAGGTGGGTTATTTCGCTCAGAGCCACATTCTGCGCACTTGTCAAGACATCAGAAATTTCGAGCTGGTGCAACATGCTATCCCTGCACTCTCTTAAATTACGAAGAGAAAGATCAGTCCACATACCTGGCCAGCAACGACCTCTACATGGCCCCAGGCAAACTGTCCTATTTGTCATCCATGGCGAGCACGCCCGAAAGCCTTGAGGTCATTCCACTGAAAACCCAAGGCTAAATATCCAGGTTCTTCACCTCATGGGCATGGGACTGGATAAACTTGCGCCGCGGCGCCACCTCATCCCCCATCAACATGCTGAAGGTGCGATCCGCCGCTGCCGCGTCCTCGATGGTGACCTGAATCAGTGTGCGCCGCGCGGGGTCCATGGTGGTTTCCCACAACTGCTCCGGGTTCATTTCGCCCAGACCCTTGTAGCGCTGAATTTCGACTTTGCGATCCCCCAGCTCCTTGAGCAGCGCGTCCTTTTCCGCCTCGGTGTAGACATAGCGCACCTCTTTGCCCGCCTGAACGCGGTACAGCGGCGGCTGTGCGATGTAGAGATGCCCCTCCTCGATGAGCGGTTGCATGTAGCGGAAGAAGAAGGTGAGCAACAGGGTACGGATGTGCGCCCCGTCCACGTCCGCATCCGTCATCAACACAATCCGCCCGTAGCGCAGGCCTTCCAGGTTGAATTGATCGCCAATGCCGGTGCCGAGGGCCGAAATCAAGGCCTGCACTTCCTTGTTGCTCAGGATACGGTCGAGGCTGGCGCGCTCCGTGTTGAGGATTTTGCCGCGCAGCGGTAAGATGGCCTGGAAGTGACGGTCGCGTCCCTGCTTGGCCGAACCGCCCGCGCTGTCACCCTCGACGATGAACAGCTCGGTCCGCGCCGGGTCACGCTCGGAGCAATCCGCCAGCTTGCCGGGCAGGGTCAGGCTCTCCAGGGCGCTCTTGCGGATGACCAGGTCGCGCGCCTTGCGCGCTGCCGCGCGCGCGCGGGAGGTGGTGAGACACTTCTCCACGATGCGCCGCGCAGCGCGGCTATCGCGTTCCAGGTACTCGCTCAACACCTCCGCCACGGCGGTTTCTACCGCCGCCTTCACTTCGGGATTCATCAGCTTGACCTTGGTCTGGCTTTCAAATTGCGGATCGGGCACCTTGACGCTGATGACCGCCGTCAGGCCCTCGCGCACATCGTCACCGGTGAGGTTCGTGTCGCTATCCTTGAGCGCGCCGAGTTTGCGCGCCACATCGTTGATGGTGCGCGTGAGCGCGGCGCGGAAGCCAGTTAAATGCGCGCCTCCATCCGTCGTGTTGATGGTGTTGGCGAAGGTAAGCACCGTCTCGCTGTAGCTATCGGCATACTGCAGGGCCACGTCCACCACCACCCCATCGAACTCGCGGTAGACGTAGATGGGGTCATGCAGGGCTTCGCGCGTGCGGTTGAGATAGCGCACAAACGAGAGCACGCCGCCCTCGAAATAGAAAGTCATGCGCCGCAACGGCTCTTCGCGCTTATCAATCAAATCAATCGTCACCCCGCGCGTCACAAACGCCATCTCGCGGAAGCGCTGTGCCAGGGTCTCAAAGCTATAATCCACATCATGGAAGATGGTCGGGTCAAAACGGAAAGTGACCGTCGTCCCGGTTACATCGGGTTTGACCTTGCCAACTTTCTGTACCGGCGTTTGCGGGATACCGCGCTCGTAACGTTGATAGAAAAGGCCGCCATCGCGTCTGACGTAAACCTCCAACCACTCCGAAAGCGCATTCACCGCTGAAACGCCCACGCCGTGCAAACCGCCTGAAACCTTATAGCCGCCACCACCGAACTTGCCGCCCGCGTGCAGGGTGGTCATCACCAACTGCAGCGCGGAAATATGCTTTTCGGGATGATCTTCCACCGGAATGCCGCGTCCGTTATCCTCCACCGATACGCTGCGGTCAGGGTTAATGGTAACGCGGATGTGGTTACAGACGCCCGCAAGGGCCTCATCAATCGAGTTATCCACCACTTCATACACCAGATGATGGAGCGCGCGCACGTCCGTGCCGCCCACGTACATGCCGGGGCGACGGCGCACGGCTTCCAGGCCTTCCAGCACCTGAATGGTTGAAGCGTCATATTTGACCCCGTTCCCGTTTGTAACAGCCATCTTTTCTCCTAACCCTCTACGTATGGCGTGAAACCGAAACCTGCGTCCGTGCATTGGCGAAAGCTTTTTGCAAGGCGCTGATATAAGCGATGCGATCCGTGTAAAAAACGAACAACGTCGCCGTGAGGCCGGTGGCAATGAAAGCGTGACCGGCGATGCTCACCAGCAAAAGCCAGGATGAGGGCGCAGGGACTGCCCAAAGGAAGTTCAAGCCCTCGTACAAGACAAAACTCAATCCATACAACACCAACACACTGAAAAAATCCACCTGCACCAGCAGCAGCGCGTCGCGCAGCGCGTGCATTGGACGTTGCCCCATCGTGAACAGCGCGGGCACGGCCAGAATCAAGTGCATCCCCAGATAAATCCCGGCCACGAACACCGCCGAGAACAGGAATGTCCCCAGGCCTTGCGGCAGAGCACCGATGGCCAGCAACATCAGCACCCCTATGCCCAACAGAATAAACGGCACTTCCAGCGCCACCAAACCGATCAGGCGCACGGCCATGATGGGCCAGGCCTGTGGGCCGGGCAGAGGACTCTCACTTTGCGCCAGCAGCGTGCGGGCAATGCGTTGCAGATAAGCGGCATTCAGCCCCAATCCCAACACCAGAAGCAAGACGTACAACACCCATCCCATCCCTTCTGAAGTCGGTGACCAGATGGAACGCGCTATGGGCGCCTCGGCTGGCATGATGTGGGCCATGAGCGAAGGCATTCCCAAAACCGGTGCCGGATTAAGGGCGTAAAAGAGATTGTAATTCGTCCAGAAATCCTGAAGCGCGCTCGCCGAAATATCTTGCGCCCCTATGTTTTGCAAAAGCATGGACAGCGTTGCCGGGTCCATGGGAATGCTCAGGCGCGGACCGAGCCACAGGAACACGTCCAACAGCAACGGCGGCAACAGCAGGGCCGGATGGCGTGCCACCAGATCAAAACCCAGGTTTAAACACGCGAAAACGCTCTTCGGGCGCTCCGGCTTGCTGCTTTGTTCATCACTATAATCATTCGGATTCGTCATCACGGGTCTATTTTACCACGAAACCGGCAGGGCGGATTCCACTACCAGCCAGGATCATAGCAAATCCTTTGAGCGTTGGACAGGCGAAGGGAATGCCTGTGCCCACCCGTCCCCGCCTGAATGGGCTATTGCGCCGTGAGTCCGATCCGGGTTTTGGGCTAATCGAGCAGCCCCTGACGACTTTGCAAAATTCATCTTTTTAACCCTTGAAAAATCCCCCTGGATATGTTATGATTAGCGCGCGTTTCTAACCTGCGGATGAATTCCGCATGTTGAGGGGATTTATTTTTGCATGTATCCAGATAGCGAAATTCTGTTTCCACCGCGCTGTATCGCACAATTGCGCGATTTGCGCGGCACGTCCTGGCAAAACCTGGTTGATAAGGTCACCCGCCTTCCGCACCATCACGCGGAAGTGCTGGCGTTTGGCTTGCTTCTCATCCGTCTGGGCAGTTGCCTGACGTGCGATCTCGATAGTTATCGCGCGTCCCTGGGTTGCTGCACGTGCGCCCGCCGCACCATCAGCGGCTACAAGGGGAGCGATGAAGACCTGCTCGCCCAATATCAAAAAATGCTCGATGAGGTGAAAGACTACCTCGCACGCCAGGACTTGCCTTTGCCGGTTACCCTTATGTTGCGTGATTCAGCTCCCCCCAAGAGCTGATCCGTTCGTGTCCCCCCTGCCCCTGCCGAGGCCAGTTACCCTGGCCTCGGCTTTTTTTATCCCCTCATCTCGTAACCGCCTGCCAGCTCATAGCGAAGCGGGCGTTGAACTCGCCGCTGATGCGTCTGCTGCCGGGTAACGGCGTGCGCAAAGGCCCAGAGCAGGCGCAAACAAGGCTTTCGCCTGTCCCGAGGCGGTAAGCCGTTCCCCCATTTCTCAAAATTCGTGCGTCAACCTATTGACACGCGCCCCAAAGTTTCCTATAATGAAAGCACAAGGATGTGAGGTTCCTCTTCAAGCACGTCAAGACGAGGCACAGCATGGATGCAGGGGCTGGTGCGAGGTGTAGCGGAGAAGCCGCTGGGACGTGCACTTTTGAAGAGGAACCTTTTTGTGGCCATGAAAAGCGCCCTGACTTCATCGCCAGGGCGCTTTGGATTTGTAGGTCAACCATCACGGGGCGCGCTGCAACAGGGGCAGCCAGACGCGCGGCAGCATCAGACGCACCGGCGTGCGGAAGGTGAAGTGCGCCACGTCCGGCAATTCGGCCCAGGAAGCGGTCACCTCCCAGGTTATATCCGTCCAGTCAGCAGGGATGAAGGCCGTCCAGGTGAGGGTCTGTTCCGTGTCCGCCGCTATGGAGAGCGCGGACCAGGCGACCTGCTCGCCCTGCAGTTTTCCCCCCGTCACACGGCCCAGCATCACGCCCGATGGGACGGTCAGGGTGAGCGCCAGGCGCGGAATCTGCCAGAGACTGTCGTTGTAGAGCGTCAGGCGGTAGGTGAGCGCCTGTCCGGGCACAAAGGCGCTGACAGCAGGGTCCAGGCGCGCCTCCAGACGCGCCGGCGGCCAGGCTTCCAGGCGCGGCAGGAGCGCGGCCAGCCAGGCCTGCTGCGTCGCGACGGGTTGCGTCTCCAGCCCAAAGCCCAGGTAAATGAGCCGCGCTGCCTCCAGCACGGCGGCGCGGCCATCCCCGTAGCGGGCCAGCACGCGCGCCTCTGCCGACGCAGGCGCCAGGGCCTCGGCGGTACCCTCATCATCCCCAAAAGCTGTTAAACCCGCCAGTTCGGCCTCCCCACCCACAGACCAGGGGGCGGCAACCGGCCCCTCCCAACGCGCCCGTAACACCTCACGATAGAAGTCGGTCCCGTCCAGGGTCGCGCCAAGATGGCTGCCGCTCAGCAGCAGATGCCCGCCCGCCTCAAGGTAGGCGCTCAGCGCGGCCTGCGCCGCAGGCGTCAGCGTGCCCTCCTCACTCATCCAGGCTACGGCGGTATAGGGGATGAGGGCCGCGGCTTCAGGTACGCCCTGCGTGGTCAGATTCCACACGGCAAAAGGATACCCCATGGAGGCCAGCGCCGCCGCCACGTCCGGCGCACCACCATCCCCCACCAGGAGGAGGGGCGGCGCAGGGGGCAGGTGGAAGCGCACGGGGGTCGTGAAGCCCGCCGTCACCTCGATGGTGGCCGCGCGCGTCGGATAGCCCGGCGCTTCCGCGCGCAGGGTGTAGCGGCCCAGGGGAAGCGCCAGCGCAAGGTGCGGGGTCGCCAGGCCGCTCACCGACGTGCCCTCCACGTGAACGGTTGCGGTGAGAGGCCGCGCGGTGCCCACTTCTTGCACACTGACCTGCACCCATCCGCGCGGCATGGCGGCTAAGGACAGGTTCTGGGTCACCACTTGAGAAGAGAGCACCATCACGGTTGTTTCCGCGGTGTAGTAGCCCCAGGCCGCAGCGCGCAGGGTGTACGTGCCCGCGCGGAGGGTGAAGGTAAAGCGCCCCTGAGCATCGGTGGTGACGCGGTGCGTCACGGTGCCGTTGCTCAAGCTCACCTCCACGCCGGCGAGGGGCAGCCCGGTCGCCAGGGCCTGCACCTGTCCCTTGAGCGTGCCATCCGCCGCGACGGTGAAGAAGGCCGCCGTGAGCGGCCCCCATGCCCCGCTGTTATCGCGCCCACGCACCAACACGATGTGCCGCCCCGAACTCAGGTTCGTGGTGGGAAGTTGTCCGCTGACGGTTTCGCGCGCGCTGTTAAAACTGCCATCCGCCGCAGCCAGAGGGTAGGCCGTGCCGCCAGCCCAGGGCGGCGTATCTATGTAAGCTTCCGCTGCACTCAAAGGCCGCCCGCCGGTCTGCGCATCGTCCACCACGGCTTGCAGGCGCAGCGGCTCGTCCGCAGAAAGAGGCGCGGCGTTGAGGACCTGCAGCGCGGTCACATCCGGTCCGTAGGCAAGCTGATAGGGCTGACGGGCAACCTTGGCCGCGTAAAGCAACATCGCCACGTTGGGCGGCACAAGCGCCTGATAGCGCGAGCAGGATGGGTAGAAGCCGTCGTTGCCATCGCCCACCTCGATGGTGTAGCCGGGCACACCGAATTCCGCGTACACCCAATCATCCGCCGTGCCGGACGTGGGGTAAAGGCCCTGATAAGATTGCGAAGCGCGGTAGCCGGTGATGGCTGCCAGCTTACTGCCCAGGGCCGTGAGCTGCGCGCTGTTGGGTGGCGCTGTCGCCACATCCCCCCAGGGCCACAGGACGAGGTTGCCGTAGCTATGCACGTCTATGAAGAGGCCGGCGGTGGTGAGCGGGGCAGCCTGTCCCTCACCGGGTTTGGCGTAGACGGGAAAGAGGGTGCTCAAGTAGGCGCTGATGGCCTGAGATTCCGGCTCCGAAAGGGGGCCGGTGCCGGGATAGGTGCTATCGCAAGGGCCACCCGTCCCGGCAGCGCTCCAGCGGAAGGGATAGTTGCGGTTCAAATCTACCCCGTAATAGTTGGAATACGAGCACCCCTGCGGATTGGTATTCTTGCGCCACCAGGCCCAGGGATAACCGCTTTCGTTTTTAATGTGCCCATCGGGATTGACGGTGACGACGACCTCAACCCGCTGATGGTCGAGCAGCCAGGTGATGTCCGCGTTGACGCCGTAACCGGTGAGCAGGGTCTCGATGAAGGCCAGCGTGACTTCGGGCGTGATCATCTCGCGCCCGTGGACGTTGGACATGACAAAGAGCACGGGCTTATTCAGACCGGTGGCTTTGTTGGTGATGCGCAGCACGTACAGCGGACGCCCCTCAAAACTGTGGCCGATTTCGATGCGTTGCGTAAGGTGCGGATAAGCTGCGGCCCATTGTTCCAACAAGCCATACATCTCCGTCACCGTGTGATAGCAGGGATAGCCGGGAACGGTCTGCAGGCCAACGGACGCGGGGGCCACGGGCGTGAGCGCGTAGTGCTCTTGACGCAGCCGCTCCACCTGCTCCGGCGTGACGTAAACCAGCGCCGTCTGTGCCTGCGGGTCCACTTCCCACACATCGAGCCAGGCGGCCAGATAGCCCAGGTCCTCCTGCGAGGCATAGGCGACGCGCATCAGGGTCGCCGTTTCCGGCTCCTGTGCCCTGATGGCGTCGGGCATGAACGACAATAACAAGGTCAGAAGAACGATGAAACGTAGAAGATGAGTTTTCATAAGCCTCTTGCACCTGATAAAATGTCTCCAGTTAAAGTTAACGGCTGAGCAGCCGCAACGCTTACCAGCGCCCCGGTTGGGCTTTCCGCGCTTTTACCCGCCTGACGCGAGTTCAATCGCCAGCCTGTACAGGGTATCCGCTGATTTCAATACCCATGGGGTGGGCGAAAGCAATGCCTTCGCCCACCGTAACCCGGGCAGACCGCGCCGTTACCCGCTCATCATACCAGACCGGTCGCATGGGAACGCGCCGCCCCTGCAGCTATTCCGCCTTATGCGTAACGGAAAGCGTCCAGAAGATAGCGTGCAAAGGTCCCCACTCGCCCTTAGCATTTTGCGCCTGCAGGTACAGCACGTGCCTGCCCAAAGGCAAAGCGTCCGGCAACGGAAGCCGCGCCAGCTCGACGGGTTGATTCCAGCGCCCATCGGCGGGGAGCATCTCCAGCGGCGTGCCCTCAGCCCAGGGCAGAACGTCCACATACACGCGCGCGCCGCCGATCTTGCTGACGCTGCTCAGGCGCGTCTCAAGGCGCGCCAGCAGCACCGGACGTCCAGCTTCGAGCACGACGCGCGCCTCCGTCACCTCCGGTCCGCGCGCCAGGGCATAAGGCGCACGGGCCACCCGTGCCGCCAGCATCAACCCGCGCACCGCGGGAGTGACAAGCTCGTCATAAAGCCGACAGGACGGGAAGAAGCCGTAACCGACGCTGCCGATTTCGAAGGTGTAGGCCGGGAGGCCATACGTGCCGTAGACCCAATCCATATCCGCGCCGGACATGAGGTAGAGCGAGGTCGCCGCCTGCCCGCCCCAATAGCCCATTTCGCGCGCCAAACGGTAACCCAGCGCGCTCAGGTTGGCGCTATCCGGCGCCGCGCGTCCAGTGTAAGCCCAGGGCCACATCACACCATTCCCGTGGGCATGCAGGCTGATGTAGAGACTCGCTCCCGCGGTGGATGTGATGACGCCGCGGGAAGTCATCAAGGCGGCAAAGTAATCCCGCAGCGCGCGCGTCTCCGGCTCGGAGAAGGGTTCCGGGCCGCGGTAGAAGTTGCTGCACGCATAGGTGCTGTTGCCCGCGGCCACATCCCACCCTACCGCAAAATTACGGTTCAGGTCCACGCCGTAGGTGGTCGTGCAGCCGGGCACCTCCCGACGGTTCTTGCGCCAATACCGCCAGGGCGGACCACTCTCGTTGGCGACGTGCCCATCGGGATTGAGTGAGAGCACAATCAGGGTACGCTGCGCTTCCAGCATCCAGGTTGCGTCCGCGTCTGTGCCGTAGCCTTGCAACAGCGCGCGGGCAAAAGCCAGCGCCACCTCCGGCGTGATAAACTCCCGCCCGTGCGCGTTGGCCACAACGAACAGCAGCGGCTTGGGTGGCGGGGTATCGCGATGCGTCAGGTCCAACACCAGCAGCGGACGCCCCTCCACGCTCACGCCCATGGCATGAAGTGAGGCCAGGTCCGGATAAGCACGCGCCAGCGCCTCCGCTTCGGCATAGAGACCCTCGATGGTGTGGTAGCACGTCGCGTTGGGGACGCGGCCTTCCGGCACGGCGGGCGGATCATCCGGCGCAGCCCACACCGCGCCCGATGCGCCCAACACGAGCATCAACACCACCACAACCCGCATCAATCGCAACACCATAATCTGTTCCTGTATGGCAAAACGTCTGTGCGTGCCTCACGGTCGGCAACGGTATGCGCGCCCCAATGTTGGGGGCGGCCACAATGGGCCGCCCCCCTTATTTTACCCCATCTCCTGGAAATGGAGACGTTCCAGCGAGCTTAAAGTTACGCCCTGTAGGAGCTTTTACGGCATCTCCCGCAAGACCAGCGGCACATAGAGCCGTCGCAAGTTGAAAGTCAGCGTGCGCATGGTGGCCACCCTTGCCCCACAGGGACTGATCGCATCCAGGGTCAAGGTGAAGCCATCAGTGCCGGACGGCGGGAAGCCAAAGACATGCGTCACAACGGCGCCCAGCGCCCCCTCCCCGTCGCCAAAATACCAGAGGTAAGTGATAGGTTCCGGACCGCTGGCCGTGGCAGTGAAGGTCACCGTCTGACCGATGCGCGGCGGGTTCGGGGCAAAGGTCAGCGTCAAATCGCTCGGCGGCACACACACGCTCACATCAATCCAGGTTTCCGCCGTTGCCTGCGCCTTCGGTGTGCGCGGATCGTCGAGCACGCGCGCCACCACGCCCAACGGATACGCGCCCGCACTCACCCCCGGCGGCACATTGAGGGTCACGGTCAGCGGCGTGGATGCACCCGCCACCAGGGTAATCTCCTGCGGTGGCAGCGAAGCGCCCCACGCAGGCGGGGCGTAAAGCACCTGTACCATTGCCGGCAGCGTGCCCACGTTCGTGAGCACAAAGGTCACACTGACGCTTTCCCCAGCCCATACCGCAACGCGCGGCGACAACGGCGTCAGCGCAACGGCGTAATCTTCCACCTGCACACTTTGTTGCGCCACGTCGTTCACGTCCGGGCAGATGTGATAAGCGGTGAGCGTCACCGTGTAAGCCCCCGTCGCGGTGTAAGGATGCGTCGCCTGCCATGTGGTGGCCGTCGCTCCGTCGCCAAAATCCCAGCGATAGCTCCGCGCCCCCACGCTCTGATTCACAAAGGTCACGGGACGGTTGCGCAACACCGGCGCGGCGAAGCTGAAAGCGGCCTGCGGCGGCGTCAGCGTCACCGGCGTCGTCACCGCCTCGCTCGTTACCGGCTGTGACATCCCGTCCGCCAGGGCGCTAAAACCGGGGTTGACGATGAGGGTTCCGCTCGGCACGCAGCTCACCGTCACGGCGAAGTGCACCTGCAGCGCATTCTGGGAAGGCAGCGTCGCCGCCGGCCAGACCACCTCGCCGTTCACCAGCGCTCCACCCTGATCCGCCCAGGCGAAGTTCGTCCCCGCGGGCAAGGGGTCGCGCACCACCAGGTTAGTGGCTACCCCGCCGCTGTTGGTCACCGTCAAGGTGTAAGTAAGGCGCGTTCCGGCTTCCACCGTCGGTGCCGAAGCGCGCTTCACCAGCGCGAGCACGGGCGGCACATCCAGCACCGTCATCGTCACCGGCACGCGCACCTCACTCAACAGCGGGTCATTGTGGAGCACGCGCAAGGCCGCCGTGTAGGCAGCGGGCGTCAGACCGGTTGCGTCGAAGCGCACCGTCAACGCCACACGCTGCCCCGGCGCCACCGTCCCTTCCGACGCGTCCACCCTGAGCCAGGGCACATCCACCTGACTCAGCGCCGCCTCCACCGCAGCCAGAGCATCCAGATAGCCGTAGCCATAAGTGTAATTCGGAACCGGTCCCACCGTGCCAGCGGGCTTGCCGCAATTGCCCTCGGAACTCGTGGCGCGTGCGGTTTGCCGCAGCAGTGCAAACGTATCCGCCACCCGTCCGCGCAGAGCGGGATTCGCCGCCCAGACCAACGCCACCGCTCCCGCCGTGTGCGGCGAGGCCATGGAGGTGCCGGACATAGTGCCGTAACTGCTGCCGCGAATCGTGGAATACACCGACACACCCGGTGCGGCGATATCGGGTTTCATGCTCACGCCGGGCATCAACCCCGGCCCACGGCTGGAGAAGCTGCCCACCGTCCCGCTGCTATCCACCGCTGCCGAGGCAAACGCCAGCGCGTAATCCCCCGGCGATCCCGTAGTCGAACAGCCCGAACCGCTGTTGCCCGCCGAGAAGGCCGGGAAAATCCCCGCCGCCACCCAGGCATTGACGTAGGCCTCGTACCAGGGATTGCCGCCGGTATCGCCCCAGGAGTTGTTGATGATGTCCGGCGCTTTGGTCGGGTCGGGATCGTTGCCGTTGAGGTCAGTCGG
>DAOUBT010000060.1:0-17627 GCA_034432595.1 Anaerolineae bacterium
CGGTGATGCGCGCCGGGGCGCGGTGGGCGCTCAACACCGCCTCCACGCGGTCAGCCTGATATTCAAGATAGGGTCGCAACGACGATGATTGGGCCATAAAGCATCTCCTGATGGGTCGCCAAAGCGTCGAGTTATCTGGTCTAACGCTCGTGAGCGCGCTATGCAAAGCAGACGAGGGCAATCTCATCTCGCTGCCGCGAAAAGCCTTCATCCTGAATGAAATCCAACTTCATCCAAAAGACTGTAGCGCCGTGATGTACCCAATCCAACACTCTGGATATCCTTATTTTAGAACACTTGTTCTATTTTGTCAAGGATTTCATCCTGAAAAAACTTGCCGCGGCAGCAAAAGAGCCTGAACCCATGACTTATCGGCAAGCTCTGGTCCAACAGGCTACCTCCGCGCATTCCCCCACTTAGCCCCAATGATTCATTACCGATTGGTGAAGAATGTCACTTGGACAAATATCACGCCTAAGCTATAATGTTCAGGAATAGGAATATGTTTGCCTGATACCGGGCAAACGTGAGGCATTTATCTTTGCGACATAATCAAGGAGCGTCTATGATGAAACTGAATGACATTCCAGCGGATGATCCGGTGGCCATCCCGGAGCAGAAAGCGCGCATAGATGCCATTCTGGAGGAGAGCAAGAGCCGCCCCGGCACAACCATGCTGGTGCTGACCCGCCTACAGGAGGAGTTTGGCTTTGTCTCTCCGGCGATGCAGCGCTACGTGAGCGAACAGCTCAATATCCCCTTAAGCCACATCTACGGCGTTTTAACTTTCTATTCCTTCTTTCGGATGCAACCGCAAGGGCGGTACAAAGTCAACGTGTGCCTCGGCACAGCCTGCTACGTGCGCAACGGTCCCTCGATTGTACAAAAGCTTGAGCAGGTCCTTGGGGTAAAGGTGGGCGAAACCACCGAAGACCGCAAATTCACACTCGAAATCTGCCGTTGCGTGGGAGCGTGCTCGCAGGCGCCCGTCATTATGGTTAATGACGAGGTCATTGGCCGCGTCAATCCCTCCGACGTGCCCAAAATCCTGCGCAAGTACGCTTAAGGCTGTTGAACAGGCTATGACGGCCTTCCGCGAGTTGTCGCAACACATCTCGGACATCGCCGAAAACGGCATCAAGGCCGGCGCGAGTCGCATCGAAATCGAAATCGTTGAGGATAGCGCACAGGACTTGCTGAGCATTGTGATTCGCGATAACGGCAGCGGAATGTCACCGGAAATGGTGGCGCGCGTCACGGACCCCTGGGTTACCACGCGCACCACACGCAAGGTCGGATTGGGAATTCCGTTCTTTAAACAGACAGCTGAGATGTGCGGCGGTCACTTTTTCATTCAGTCGGAGCTGGGCCGGGGCACGGTTACCGGCGCCACCTTCGGCCTTCATCACATAGACCGCCCACCCCTGGGCGACGTGATCGGCACCCTCTTATGCCTTATCGTGGGCAACCCACAGGTGGACTTCGCCTTCCGCTACCAGAAAGACGGCGAAATCTACGAGCTGGACACCCGCGCGATTAAGGATGTGTTGGGCGAGGATGTGCCGCTCTCCGACCCGGATGTGCTGGGATATTTGCGGGAAAGCCTGGAAAGCATCCCGCAAGGTGCGGCTTAAACGCATGGACGAAAACGGTTATCATCATTCATCAGGAGGTTATGCATGAAGAGCCTGGAAGAACTGCAGAAGATTAAGGAACGCGCATTGGAACGCCGCCGCATGGCGGGCGAGACCGCGCGCGTGCGCATCGTCGTAGCGATGGGGACCTGCGGGATTGCTGCCGGTGCCCGCGAGACCATGAAAGCGCTACTGGACGAAATCGAGCGCAAGCAACTTGGCGACGTGGTCGTGACGCAGACCGGTTGCATTGGCCTGTGCGAATATGAACCCATCGTGCAGGTCAAGGTCGGCGACGAAGAGATGGTGACTTACGGCAAGATTGACACGGCCCGCGCCGGACGCATCATCGAGGAGCATGTGATTAAAGGCACGCCCGTGGCGGAATGGGTCGTCAAATAGCTCGCCCGCCCCTGGCATTTCACCCTGAGGAGGTCTTATGGCTTATCGAGCACATATCCTGATTTGCGCTCATCCTCAATGCCTGCAGAAGGGGGCGAGCGAGGTCGAGGCGGAGCTGCTCAAACAATTGGAAGCGCAGGGCCTGGCGGATGAAGTGCAGGTCGTCGAGGTGAGCACCCTGGGCCGTCCCCATCAGGGGCCGGAGATGGTGATTTACCCCGAAGGCACGCACTACGTCAACCTTTCGCCCGAAGTCGTCGCGCACATTGTTGAAGAGCACCTGCTCAAGGGCCGCCCGGTCCTGTCCATGACCTACAAAGAACCCCCCAGCGAACCGCTGGAGGCCCCGGCAGCCAAAGAGGTGCGCGTGGTGTTGCGCAACGTCGGGAAAATTGACCCCGACAACATTGAAGATTATATCGCCGAAGACGGCTACATGGCCTTAGCCAAAGTGCTGAGCGAGATGACGCCGCAACAGGTGATTGACGAAGTCCTGCGTTCGGGCCTGCGTGGCCGCGGTGGCGCAGGTTTCCCAACCGGGCGGAAGTGGGCCTTCGCGGCTTCGGCCCCCGGTGAAGTGAAATACGTCGTCTGCAACGGTGACGAAGGCGATCCCGGCGCTTTCATGAACCGCCGCGTGTTGGAGGGCGACCCGCACGCTGTGTTGGAAGGCATGGCGATCGCTGCTTATGCCATCGGCGCCCATCAAGGCTACATCTACGTCCGCGCCGAGTACCCCATCGCGGTGCGCACGCTGCGTTTAGCCATTCAGCAGGCGCGCGAATACGGCCTGTTGGGCAAGAACATTTTAGGCTCCGGTTTTGATTTTGATGTGGAAGTGCGCATGGGTGCAGGCGCGTTTGTTTGCGGCGAGGAAACCGCCCTCATGGCCTCTATCGAGGGCAAGCGCGGGATGCCGCGCACCCGCCCGCCCTTCCCGGCCGTCTCCGGTCTGTGGGGCAAGCCCACCAACATCAACAACGTCGAAACCTACGCCAACGTCCCGCAAATCATCCTCAAGGGTGCGGACTGGTTCGCCTCCATGGGCACGGAAAAGAGCAAGGGCACCAAGACTTTCGCCGTCGCGGGCAAGGTCAAGCGCACCGGCTTGATTGAAGTGCCCCTGGGCATCACCCTGCGCGAAATTGTTTACGATGTTGGCGGCGGCGTTCTCAACGACAAGAAATTCAAGGCCGTACAGACCGGCGGTCCCATGGGTGGCTGTATTCCTGAGCAGTACCTGGACACCCCGGTAGACTACGAAACCTTAGGGCAACTCGGTTCCATCATGGGATCGGGCGGTTTCGTGGTCATGGATGAGGATACCTGCATGGTGGACATTGCCCGCTTCTTCATGGAGTTCACGCAGGACGAATCGTGTGGGAAGTGCGTGCCCTGTCGCGTTGGCACGCGCCGTATGCTTGAAATCCTCAACGACATTTGTGCCGGCAAAGGTAAACCTGAGGATCTGGACCTGTTAGAGGAGCTCTCTCAAAATATTCGCCTGGGATCGCTCTGTGGTCTGGGACAAGGCGCACCCAATCCGGTACTCAGCACATTGGAATACTTCCGTGAGGAGTATGAAGCTCACATTTATGAGAAACGCTGTCCTGCTAAGGTCTGCCGTGCGTTAATTAAATACTGGATTGATGCTCCGGCCTGTATCGGCTGCACGCGCTGCGCGCGTAACTGCCCGGTCAATGCCATTACCGGCGCACCTAAACAGGTTCATGTCATTGATCCCGACATCTGCATCCGCTGCGGCATCTGCCAGCAGGTCTGCCCGACCGGCGCAGTGCACGTCGAGTAGCCGTTGAGGAGAAAGGGGGTTCTATGGCGCTCAACACAGCTTTACTGGAAGAAGTCTTGACTCGCCATCACCATGACCCGGAAGCGCTGGTGGAAATCCTGCGCGACTTAAGCACGGCTGAGGGCTACCTTACTCAGGACATGATCCTGGCCGTAGCGCAGGCCCTCCACCTGCCGGTGAGCAAAGTCAATGGCGTGGCAACGTTTTACAGCATGATCCGCACCAAACCGCGCGGCAAGCACCTCGTTGAAATGTGTCAGGATGCTCCCTGCCATGTGGCGGGCGGGCGCGCCGTGTGGGATGCCCTGCAAGAAGCTCTCGGCATCCCCTTTGGCGAGACCACGCCGGATGGCGAGTGGAGCCTGGAGGTGATTAGCTGCATCGGCCTGTGTTCCGTTGGACCGGTTATCCGCATTGACGGAGAAGTGTACGGGAATATGACGCCAGAAAAAGTGCGCAAGGTGCTTGCGCAGGCGGCGGCAGGAGGTGAAGCATGATCCGCGCCCGTGTGCTCGTTTCTGGAGATCCTATCAGCCTCGCCCATGGCGCTGAAGCCATTAAACTGGCCATCGAGGCTGAGCTGGCGTATTACGGGTTGGAAGAAGAAGTGCAGGTGAGCTTCAGCGGTCAATTGGGCCGCCGTGACATCCTGCCCTGCGTGGTGGTTTATCCCGAAGGCACCCTGTACGGCCCGATGCGCGTAGAAGAGGTGCCCTATCTGGTCGAAGAGCATCTCTACAAGGGCCGCATCGCCGAAAGCCTGCTCGCCCCCGCGGACGTGCTCTCCGGTCAACTTGCGCGCTTGCCGCGGCGCGAGGGGGTGCTGTATGGACAGGAGCGCATTGTCCTGCGCCGCGCCGGCCTGATTGACCCCAATAGCATTGAGGAGTACATCGCTAACGACGGCTACTTCGCCCTGGCGAAGGCCGTGACCGAGATGACCCCCGCCGATGTGCTGCAGGCCGTAAAGGATTCCGGCCTGCAGGGACGCGGCGGCGCGGGCTTCCCCGCTGGCATGAAGTGGCAATTTGTCGTGAATCAGCCGGAAAAAAAGCGCTACATCGTGTGCAACGCCGATGAATCCGAACCGGGCACCTTTAAGGATCGCCTGATTCTGGAGGGCGACCCGCACGCCGTGCTCGAAGGTATGGCCCTGGCCGGGTACGCTGTGGGCGCGGATGAGGGGTGGATTTACATCCGCGGCGAGTACACCCTGGCTAAGGAGCGCTTAGAGCGCGCCATTCAGCAGGCGGAAGAACTCGGCGTGTTGGGTGATAACATTTTTGAAAGCGGCTTCTCCTTCCACATTCACGTCCACGCCGGTGCCGGCGCGTATGTGTGCGGTGAGGAAACAGCCCTCCTGGAAAGCCTGGAAGGCAAGCGCGGCATTCCGCGCATCCGCCCGCCTTACCCGCCTGTGCGCGGCTATCACGGTAAACCGACCGTGGTGAACAATGTGGAAACGTTGGCGAACGTGCCGCCCATCGTGCGCAACGGCGCGGCCTGGTATCGTCGCTTTGGCACGGCTAAGTGCCCCGGCACCAAGGTTTACACCATGCTTGGCGATGTCAACATCACCGGCCTGATTGAGGTGCCGATGGGCATTACCCTGCGTGAAGTCATCGAAGTGTACGGTGGCGGCATGAAGGATGGCAAGGCCTTCAAGTGTGCGCAGACCGGTGGCGCGGCAGGCAGCATTATCCCGCCCGCGTTGCTGGATGTGCCGATGGATTACGCTTCCATGCAGCAAAACGGTGCTTCGCTGGGAAGTGGCGCGCTGATGATCTGCGCGGAGGACAAGTGCATCGTGGATCTGGCCTACGTCTTGATGCGCTTCTTCGTCACCGAGTCCTGCGGCAAATGCGTGCCCTGTCGTGTGGGCACGACGCGCATGCTGGAGATTCTGGAACGGCTGCGGCATGGAGAAGGTACCATGGAAGATCTGAACGATCTGGAGCGCATGGCGCCGGAAATCATAGCCACATCCTTCTGCGGTTTGGGGCAGGGCGCGCCGGTTTCTATTATCACGGCGCTGCGCCACTTCCGCGCGGAATTTGAGGCGCATGTTGCCGGTACTTGCCCGACCGGGGTTTGTCCTATGCGCGGCGTCAAACGCGCGCCGCATGTCTCCCACGCCTATCTGGGCTTTGCGCATTAACTCGAATTCATAAGACCTTGTTAAGGAGGACTTCATGTCTCAAATGATTCGTTTGACGATTGACGGGAAGCCGGTAGAAGTACCGGCAGGTTCAACCGTATTGGAAGCGGCACAGAAGGCGGGGATTACCGTCCCAACCCTGTGCCATCACCCTGATTTGAAGCCGACCGGCGCGTGCCGCCTGTGCGTGGTCTCGGTCGAGGGCATGCGCGGTCCAACGACGGCCTGCACCCTGCCTGCAACGGACGGCATGGTCGTCAAGACCCATACCGATGAGGTGGTCACCCTGCGCCGCTTCGTGCTCTCCATGCTGCTGACCGACCATCCCAACGACTGCATGACCTGCGAGGTGGATGGGAAGTGCGAGCTGCAGCGCTGGGTATACGAGTATCAGGTCAAGTGGCCGGAGCACACGGGGAAGCGCCACGCCTATCCCATAGACTCCGATCCCAACCCCGTCGTGTTCGTGGACATGAACAAGTGTATCCTGTGCGGGCGCTGCGTGCGCGCGTGCGGCGAAATTCAGAACCGTGATGTGTGGAACTTCTCCAAGCGCGGTTTCGATACCTTAGTGGTGGCCGGCGCCAATCAGACCATGCTGGAAGCGGGATGCGAATCCTGCGGTAACTGCGTGGCCTACTGTCCGGTTGGCGCGCTCTTTGATAAGCCCTCTATCGGTTGGGGCCGTGCGGCGTATCAGACCAAAGTCCGCACCACCTGCACTTATTGTGGCGTGGGTTGTCAGTTCGACTTTAACGTCAAGGATGGCAAGATCACGCGCGTCACTTCCACACCGGAAGCGCCGGTCAACGGCCTCGCGCTCTGCGTGAAGGGGCGCTACGGCTGGGACTTCGTGGCACGGCCTGACCGCCTGACGACGCCGCTCATCCGCGATGAGTCCGTCACCGATGGGCCATGGCCGGGCTTCCGCCCCGCCTCCTGGGATGAGGCGCTCGATCTGGTGGCGCAGAAACTCACCTACTACCGCGACACCACCGGTCCCGATAGTGTGGGCTATCTCACCTCGGCCAAGTGCACGAACGAAGAGAACTACCTGATGCAAAAGATCGCCCGCGCGGTTGGCAAGACGAACAACGTGGACCACTGCGCACGCCTGTGCCACGCCTCGACGGTGGCCGGTCTGGCCATCACTTTCGGCAGCGGTGCCATGTCTAACACCATCGCCGATGCCACGGGCGAATCCAAAGTCATCTTCGTCATCGGCTCCAACACCACCGAGCAACATCCCATTATCGGCACAAAGATTCGCAAGGCCGTGCGCGAGCGCGGCATCCCCCTGATCGTGGCCGACCCGCGCCGTATCGAACTGACCCGCCTGCCTGGCTGCCTGCATTTGCAGCATCGCCCTGGCACCGATATCGCCCTCATCAACGGGATCATGCGCGAAATTATCGTGAACGGCTGGGCCGACGAGGCCTTCATCGCTGAGCGCACGGAGGGCTACGAAGAGATGAAGGAAACGGTGATGAAGTACACCCTGGACGAGGTGGAGCGCATCACCGGCGTGCCTGCCGCCAAGATTGCCGAAGCGGCGCGTTTGCTGGGCACCCACAAACCCGGCGCGGTTTTCTGGTCCATGGGTATCACGCAGCATACCACCGGCGTGCTCAACGTGATGAGCCTCTCCAACCTGCAGATGCTGTTGGGCAACATGGGCGTGCGCGGCGGCGGCGTGAACCCCTTGCGCGGTCAGAACAACGTGCAGGGCGCGTGCGACATGGGCGGCTTACCGAACGTCTACTCCGGTTACCAGCCCGTGACCGCCAACAAGGAAAAGTTTGAGCAGGCCTGGGGCGTGACTGGCCTTTCCGATAAGCCCGGTCTCACCGTGGTGGAGATGATGCACGCTGCAGCGGAGGGCAAGCTGAAGGCGCTCTACATCATGGCCGAAGACCCCATGACCTCCGACCCCGACCTGAATCACGTGCGCGAGGCGCTGGAGCATGTCGAATTCCTGGTGGTGCAGGACATCTTCATGAGCGAGACGGCCAAATTTGCGGATGTGATTCTGCCGGGCGCTTCCTTCGCCGAAAAGGAAGGCACGTTTACCAACACCGAGCGCCGCATTCAGCGCGTGCGCAAGGCCGTGAACGCCCCCGGTCAGGCCCGCCCCGACTGGGAGATTCTCTGCGACGTGGCGACACGCATGGGCTATCCGATGCACTACGCCAGCCCGGCGGACATCATGGAAGAGGTTGCGCGCGTTACGCCGTCCTTCGCCGGTGTCCATTACTGGCGTCTGGATCGGGGCGAGCAGCTCCACTGGCCGGTCAAGGGTGACGATCATCCGGGTACCCCCATCCTGCACATAGGTCAGTTCACACGCGGCAAAGGCCTCTTCAAGGCCATTGACCACATCGAACCCAAGGAAGCGCCGGATGAGGAGTATCCCTTCACGATGACGACCGGGCGCGTGCTCTACCACTGGCACGGTGGTGAGCAGACCCGCCGCTCGGCCAACCTGATGGCGCTCTATCCTGAACCGCTGGTGGAAATCAGCGATGTAGATGCGGCCCGCATGAACATTGCAGAAGGCGACCTGCTCAAAGTCTCCTCGCGCCGCGGCGAGTTCAAAGCACGCGCACATCTGAACAACCGCGTCTACGAGGGCCTCATCTTCGCCACCTTCCACTTCCCGGAGGGCAACGCGAACTGGGCCACCGGCGCCTTCCTCGACCCCGTCGCCAAGATCCCGGAGTTTAAGGTCACGGCGGTCAAGGTCGAAAAACTGGCGTAGTCCATGCTTTTACCAGGAAGCCCTGAGGAATGGCCTCAGGGCTTCCTCACATATTGAGGACAGGGTGCAGTCATGACTTTTCCCATCCTCGAATACGATCCAGAACGTGAAGCCCTGATTAACCCGCGCGCCATCGCGACGCCACAGCCGGTGCCAGCCTGTGCGGTGCTGTGCTTTTTCCACGAAGTGGTTGAACGGATTGCGGCTGATCCCGCAGCGCAGGTGCTCCTCGAACAGCAATGGGAGGACGGGCCGCATCGCATCTACGCTATCCCCTATCACGGACAGCACATCGCTTTTGCCCATCCCGGCCTTGGTGCCCCTGCCGCGGTCGGCATGTTGGAACTTTGTATCGCTCTGGGCATGCGCAGCTTTATCGTCTGTGGGGGATGCGGGGTGCTCGATAGTGGCATCGCCCGCGGCGAGCTGGTGGTGCTCAACGCCGCCGTGAGGGATGAGGGCACCTCCTATCACTATTTGCCGCCAGCCCGTGAAGTAGCCGTGGACGCGGACGTGGTTCACGCGATCGAGCAGGTCCTCACGCGCCACACCATCTCTTATCGCGTGGGCAAAACCTGGACGACCGATGGCTTTTATCGAGAGACGCGCGGTAGAATCGCCCGGCGCAAAGCGGAAGGCTGCATCGTGGTGGAGATGGAGGCGGCGGCTTTGCTGGCCGTGGCCCACTTCCGTGGCGTCCGATTAGGACAAATCGTTTACGGCGGGGATGATGTTGGCGGCGAATACTGGGATCATCGCGACTGGCGCGCAGTCGGCAGTCTCCGCGAAACGCTGTTCTGGCTGAGCGCCGAAGCCTGTCTGGGCGGGCTTGAGGCGTAACCCTTTTCCACATAACAATCCGAGGAGGCCAAATGATGGACGAGTTGTTGCAGAAAACCCGTGCGGAACGAGCCAGCTGGCATGAGGTCGAGGCGGAGCTGATGGCATCATTGGCTGCCGGGCAGCATCCAGAGGCGCTGTACATCGGCTGTTCGGATTCCCGCATCTTGCCTTCGCGCATTTTGGGAGCGGAACCCGGAGAGTTTTTCGTCACGCGCAACATCGCCAACATAGTACCGGATTACGCTGCGGCGCAGGCCGGAGAAACGGCTGTTGCAGCGGTGCTGGAATACGCCGTGCTCCATCTCAAAGTCGAGCACATCGTCTTATGCGGTCATACCGCGTGCGGTGGCATGCAGGCCCTGAGCCACGCTCACCATCTGGAGCCGGGGCTGACCGCCTGGCTGCACCACGCCGAAGAAGCGCTGGCGCGGGTCGGCGCGGATGCGGATTTGGACGCGCTCATTGCGGCGAACGTGTTGGTGCAGTTAGAGCACCTGCGCAGCTATCCCTTCATCGCCGAAGCGGAAGTGGCGGGCACCCTGACCCTGCACGGCTGGATTTATGATTTCGTGAGCGGGCGCGTGCGCGTGTACGACCAGCAGCAAGGCGTCTGGGTCGAGGAAGAGCCTTTTTAACGCAGCGATGGGTTGCCGGGGTGAATGTCTCAGCATCAAGCGTCTCCAGGCATGGGTCTAACTGCTGCCATCGGAAAAGATGAGCCTTTACCTTTTTCACCCCTAACCCTCTAACACCCCACCAACAAAAAACACCCCCGTCGCTCTGACGGGGGTGCTTTTCGTTGGCAAAACTACTTGCTGGTCTTGCGCAAGTAAATGAACCAGTACACCACGCCCACCATAATCGCCCCACCGATGATGTTACCGATGGTGACGGGCAGCAGATTCTTCAAGAAGAAGTTGCCCCAGGTGAGATTGGCATAATCAGCCGCCGTCTTCTCGATGGCGGTCCAGAAGGACTCCGGCGCCCCCGCCTTGATGAACAGACCCATCGGGATGAAGTACATGTTGGCAATACTGTGTTCAAACCCGGCGGCCACAAAGGCGGAAATGGGGAAGATAATCGAGAGAATCTTGTCGCCCGTGCTGCGTGCCGAGAAGCACAACCAAACCGCCATGCAGACCAGGGCATTACACATGATACCCAGAGCCACGGCCTGCACAAAGTCGAGGCCAACCTTGGCGTTGGCGATGTTCAACGCGGTCAGGCCCACCGCGCCCTTGCCGAACGTCCATTGCTTGCTCAGGTAGATGATCACCGCGGTAGCAATCGAACCGACAAAGTTCCCGGTGTACACAATGGCCCAGTTGCGCAGCAGTTGCGCCGTGGTAACCTTCTTATTGGCCCAGGCCATGACGATGAGGTTGTTGCCGGTGAAGAGTTCGGCGCCACCCACCACCACAAGAATAAGGCCGAGGCAGAAGACCAGGCCACCCAACAACCGTTGCACGCCGTAAGGCAAGCTACTCGTGCCGGCCAGAACCGTGGTGCAGTAGATCGCACCGAGGGCGATAAAAGCACCGGCCAGGATGGCGAGCGCAAAGAGCTGAAGCGCGTCGCCGGTTGCCTTCTTGACGCCTACCGCTTCAGCCTTAGCGGCCATCTCGGCAGGCATCAGGGCATCGAGTTTGACTTCAACCTGCGGGGTATTGTTAGCCATACATTCCTCCAGCATAAAATTTAGGATAAAACACTTACCTATTCTACAGAAAACTTATTCAAAAAACAATATGTCAAATATCATATCGCAATTGGCGGAATATCCATAACGTGACGGCATTCCGTACCCCCCATTGGCGGAATCCGGGGCCATTGAGAAACCAGGTGCACGGATTCCCTGACCTGGTGGCTGGGATCGGCCATGGAGCTTCTCTCTGGATGGCGATGTGAAGGGAAAGACGTCGCGTGACATCACCCGCGAAGCCCGCTGAAGCGAAGTGAGGTGGTCAGGGCCGCCTTTGTAGCTATAGCCCGCTGATGGATCGGCGGGCGTTGCAGCGGTATGCGCAGGCTGCCAGAAAATGGCTATCGTCTTGGATTTTAAGGTGCGGGATATGGTGGAGTGCTGCCCTCCAGGGCTTGACGGAGCGGCCGGGGACGCTATAATGCGCGCCATGCATGAGCTGCCCGTAACCCAGGACATTCTACGCATCGCCTTAGATCACGCTCAGGGCGCGCAGGTCACCGAAATCGTGCTGGTCATCGGAGACTTAACGAGCTTTATTGACGAGGCGATTCAATTTTACTTCGACCAGATCGCGCCGGGGACGGTGGCCGAGGGTGCGCGCCTGGTCTTTAAGCGCGTGCCGGTGCGCTTCCGCTGCCGGGCTTGCGGCACGGAGTTTACGGCGCATCAGCGCGACTGGCATTGTCCCACCTGTTCTGCCCTGGGTGGCGAAATCCTGGCGGGCAAAGAATTCTATATCGAAAGCATCAGCGTGTTGGCCCGATAGCCCACGCAAGGAGGCAAAGCATGTGCGATACCTGTGGATGTGCTGAACATCAACACGACCGGACGCCGCAAGATCCCCATCTTACGACGCGCATCCCGGTGGTGGAGAAAATCCTCAACGCTAACGACGAGGCCGCGGCGGAGAACCGTGCTCATCTGCGCGAGCACGGCATCACGGCCATCAACATCATGTCCTCGCCGGGGGCCGGCAAGACGCAGCTCCTGCTGGCAACCATCGCCGCCCTGCGCGAGAAAGTGCGTATCGGAGTCATCGAAGGCGACACGGCTTCACAGGTGGATGCGGAAACCATCGCTCAAACCGGCGTGCCGGTCGTGCAAATCAACACCGGCGGTGGCTGCCATCTCGATGCGCCGATGGTGCACCGCGCGATCCACGCCCTGCCCCTTGATGCCATCGAACTGCTCTTCATCGAAAACGTCGGCAACCTCATCTGCCCGGTGTCTTTCGACCTGGGGCAGGATTACCGGATTGCCCTGCTGAGCGTCCCGGAAGGACACGACAAGCCTTACAAATACCCCGCCATCTTCGAAGCAGTAGATCTGGTGGTCATCACCAAAATAGACCTGCTGCCCTACCTGGATTTCGACGTGGCGACGTTCGAGCGTCTGGTGCGCGCCCTCAATCCGCGCGCGCCCATTCTGCAGCTTTCGGCGAAGACGGGGGCAGGCATGGCGGATTGGCTCGCCTGGCTGGCAGCCCATCATCCTGTGCGGGAGGCGAGCCATTAACTACAGCGGCATCGTCGTCGCCGGAGGGCGCAGTCAGCGCCTGGGACAGGATAAGCGCTGGCTGCCCTTTCGCGGTAAGCCTCTCTTGCAGCACGTGGTGGAAACCCTGCGCCCGCTGGTGGATGAAGTCATCATCGTGACGCGCTCACCCCACAGCTTTGCGGACTGGAACGTGCGCGCCGTGACCGATTGCTACCCGGAAGGCAGCGCGCTGGCCGGCGTTCACGCCGGCCTCAAAACAGCGCAGGGGATATGGGCCATGGTCGTAGCGGCGGATCTGCCTTTTTTGCAGCCGGCGCTCCTGCGCGCCCTGCAAGAGCGCGCCCGCGCCTCCACGGCTGATGCCATCGTCCCACGCTGGCGCGGCTATCCGGAACCCCTGGTCGCCCTCTACCGCCCCGCGACCTGTGTCCCTGCCATCGAAGCGGTATGGGAACGCGGCGAACGTCGGGTGACAGCTTTTCACAACGTTGTGCGCGTGGAATATCTTCCCGAAGCTGAAGTGGCGTACTGGGATCCAGAAGGGCGTTCCTTCTTCAACATCAACACCCTGGCGGATTGGGAACTGGCACAGGCCCTCTCCGAAGAGCCTTAGAGCCGTTACCAAAGGAACGTGAAACGTAACGGCTTATCGCCAGGGGCGAGACAGCGATTGAAATCGCCGCAGAGGGCTTTCAACCGGGCTTGCGCGCCTCAAATCGCGACCGTGCCATCCATAAATACCGCAGGGTACTGGCGCGAATTCAACCGCCAGCCTGGAAGGGTATCCGATGATGTCAACACCCTGGGATTGACTTGGGGTGGGCGAAGGCAATGCTTTCGCCCACCCATGTTCTATGGCATCGTAACCCAGGCAGGCTGAGCAGTTCCATTCCGTGGACATCATGACATCACTTTCATCTAAGCGCCAGACTGGTTGGCTTGGGGTGGGCGAAGGCAATGCCTTCGCCCACCCCTGGGCAGTTCCATTCCGTGGACATCATGAAATGACCTTCATCTCGGAACGACCTCGTTGTAGTCTTCCCGCCATCTCATGCTATACTATGAAAACAAAGGCGAGCTGAATCACAGGGGGGAAGGTATGCCAAAAGCCACGCCGCCAAGTCCAAATTTCAATCTCGATGACCCTGCGCTCTACATCAACCGGGAACTGAGCGCGATTGAATTCAACCGCCGCGTGCTGGAAGAAGCCTTCGATACGCGCCATCCCTTGTTGGAGCGCGTAAAATTCCTCTCCATTTTCGCCAACAACCTCGATGAGTTCTTCATGATTCGCGTTTCGGGATTGCGGCGGCAGTTGCTGCAGGGTGCCCTGGAAGCCCCGCCGGATGGCCTCTCGCCCGCCGATCAGTTAGCCGCTATCCGCAATGCCCTTTTGCCTTTGCTGGAACAGCAAACCCGCTGCTGGCAGGATGACTTGCTCCCCAACCTGGAAAAAGAGGGCATCCACATCCTGCCCCACACGGCGCTCAAGGGCAAACAGCGCAAACTGTTACGGCGCTACTTTGAAGAGCAAATTTTCCCGGCCCTCACCCCGCTGGCCTTCGATCCGGCGCATCCCTTCCCGCACATCTCGAACCTGAGCCTTAACCTGGCGGTGATCGTGCGCGATCCGGAACGCGGCGAGCAGTTCGCGCGCCTCAAAATCCCCGATGCCTTCCCGCGGCTGTTGCGCGTCCCCAGCGAAGAAAACGCCGATGAGCTGCTCGGCCTGCGTGAAACCCGGGAAGACAACTTCGTCTGGCTTGAGGAGGTCATTGCCGCCAACCTGGATTTACTCTTCCCCGGCCTGGAGATTGTCGCCGCCTACGCCTTCCGCATCACGCGCGATGCCGATTTTGAGATCGAAGAGGATGAGGCCTCCGACTTGCTGACGGTGGTGGAAGAAAGCGTCGGCCTGCGCCACTTCGGTTCGACGGTACGCCTCGAAGTCGTGCCGGAGATGCCCCGCCGCATCCGCGAGATGCTGATTCAACATCTCGGCGTGGCGCCCTATCAGATTTACACCGTGCCGCCACCCTTAGGTATGGCCAAACTGATGGAGCTGCTTGCCGTGCAGCGTCCTGATCTGAAAGATCCGCCTTTCCTGCCTAATCTACCGCGTCCCCTGGCGCAACCTGATCTCTTCAGTGCCCTGCGCCGCCGCGAGTGGATTTTGTATCACCCCTACGATAGCTTCACGCCCGTGGTGGATTTTGTGCGCGCTGCAGCCCGCGATCCCGACGTCCTCGCCATCAAGCAGACCCTCTACCGGGTAGGCAGCAAATCGCCAATCGTGCAGGCCCTCATGGATGCACGCGAGGAGGGGAAACAGGTGGCGGTGCTGGTCGAACTCAAAGCGCGCTTTGATGAGGAGAACAACATCACCTGGGCACGCGCTTTGGAGCGGGCCGGCGTCCACGTAGTATATGGGCTGGTGGGCCTGAAGACGCACGCCAAGCTGTGCATGGTGGTGCGGCGCGAATCGGATGGCATTGTGCGCTACGTCCACATGAGCACGGGCAATTACAACGCCAGCACGGCGCGGGTCTATGCCGACATTGGCTTTTTCACCACCGCTCCCGATATAGGTGCGGATGCGGCGGATTTGTTTAATGCGCTCACCGGCTATTCACGCAAAATGGATTACCGCAAGCTGCTGGTGGCTCCCGGGGGAATGCGCACCCGGCTCATTGCTGCCATTGAGCGTGAAATGCGCCGCCATCAACAATACGGCGATGGTTATATCGCCTTTAAGATGAACGCGCTGGTGGATAAACTCTGCATTCAGGCCCTGTATCGCGCGGCGCAGGCCGGGGTTAAGATTGATTTGCAGGTGCGCAGTATGTGCGCCTTGCGGCCTGGCATTCCCGGCCTCAGCGACACCATCACCGTCACGTCGGTGGTGGGGCGTTTTTTGGAGCACGCGCGCATCTACTATTTCCGCAACGGCGGGGCGGAAGAGATGTTCCTCGGCAGCGCGGATTTGATGCCGCGCAACCTGGACCGGCGCGTCGAAATCCTCTTCCCCGTTGAAGATCCGCGCCTGCGCGAGGTCATCCGTGACCACATCCTCTCCGTCCACCTGCGGGATAACGTCAAAGCGCGGCAACTCTTCAGCGATGGACATTACGAGCGTGTGCGTCCTGCGCCGGGCGAGCCAGAACTGGATTCGCAAGCCTGGATGTTGGAGCATCGCGGCATCTGGAACCTGGAGGATTACTGATGCGCATTGCTATCCTGGCCCGCATGCACGCCAACCTGCCCGCCGTAACGGCGGCGCTGGACGATCTCGCGGCACAAGGCTACGATGCGCTCTGGTGCATTGGGGACTGGGCGACTCGCGGCCCCCATCCCGAAGCCGTGATGACGCGCCTGCGCCCCCTTTGCACCCTGGGCGTCGTGGGGACGGGAGATCTGGAGATCCTGCGTTGCGCCGACATGAGCAATGAGGTCGAAGAGGCTTTCACCGGCGCGTGCTGGACCTATCACCAACTCAGCAAAGAGAGCCGTCGCTACCTGCGGCTACTTTCAAGCAGCCTGCGCTTCAAACTGGAAGGGCGGCGTTTCCTGCTCACACAGGGGGTAGGGCTATGGGATGAGGGGGAGCTGTCGCCAACGCTGCCCGCGGAGGCGTGGTTGCGCCTCTTCCAAAAGCTGCAGGTGGATGTGCTGGTCATCAGCTCCGGCGCGCCGGCCTTTGTCTATCGCCTCGGTGAGGTGCTTTGCATCAACGTGGGGGCAGTGGGGAACGCGGAGAAGGCCAGTTATGCCCTGGTGGAGCTAACCGACGGCCTGGTGCAGGTAGGCTTCCGGGACGTGCCTTACCCTGTCCATACCGTGTGGGAGGCCTGCCGCGAACAAGGGTTGCCCGAATTCCCCCCCTATGAGGATGCCCTGCCGGTTGATGCCATTGAAGCCAACCACAGCCATGGCGAAAACGACGAAGCAGAAACGCTACTGGATCGGCGACTTTTGCCTGTCCTGGAGCTGGCGCGCGCCCGCGGCGACGGGGATGAAGCGCATCTTTTCACGGTGAGCCGCCTGGCATTGCAACTCTTCGATCAGCTCCAACCCATGCACCACCTGGGACGGGAGGAACGCTTCTGGCTCGAATGTGCCGCGCTGCTGCACACGCTGGAACGTCCGCGCCATCCGCGCAGTTACCCGCGTCGTGCTCTGCAGACCATCCTCAACACCCCCTTGCTGCCCTTCGAGACGCGCGAACGCCTGTTGATTGGTTCACTCGTGCGGTACCAACGGCAACGTCCGCGCAAAAAACATCAAAACTATGCGCTGCTCAAGGCCGGAGAGCGCAGCGCTGTGCAAACCCTTTCCGCGTTGCTCCGTCTGGCCCTGGCCCTTGCCGAAAGCGAGGTATCGGTCGAAGACCTCTACGGGAGCATCACCCCGCGCAAGCTCAAACTCCAGCTCATCACGCGCGTGCCGGCGGATGAGCTGTGTCGTCTGGCGCGCAAGCGCGGCAAGCGACTGGCGCGCCTGTATGGACGCAAGCTGCGCGTGAGCTACCTGCTGTTGGAGGAGCCTCCTGCCGGAAACGAAACGGAAGCTGCGGGTAGTGAGCCGTGAGCGTAACAAGATCGGATGGCGGCGTTCTGGGGATGCAAACAGGCCGAGACCGCCATCTTTTTGGACCGCCGACCTATGGCCGGCCATCACCCAGGCAGAGCCTGGAGTACCGCTGGCCTATGGCCGGCCATAACCCAGGCAAAGCCAGGAGTACCGCCAGCCTATGGCTGGCCATAACCCAGGCAAAGCCTGGGGGTACATGATGTCTGGCACATAACCCAGGCAAAGCCTGG
>DAOUBT010000061.1:0-10448 GCA_034432595.1 Anaerolineae bacterium
CGGCTTGACCGACCATATTTGGACTCTTAAAGAGCTACTGATGGTCGTTGTGGCTCCTGAAGTCATCAATACAATATAGGGAGACTACCTACTTTTGGGTAGATGAAAATGAGTGATAAATCTCGCTCCGGAATAGCTGAATGGTTTTTTGCCTTTTTCTTATTTGCCGGGTATTATAAAGTTGACCCGCGCCTTGATTTCATTCAAAAGCGCATTGATTTGACGATATTGTTTATGGTGTGTTCAATGGTGATATTTTTATATCGTTTCTTAACCATTAAGAAATTGAGAGCGATAAGCAAAACGTTTCTGCTTAATACCCTTTTATATTTGGGCATTGCTTTGTGTTTTCTTTTAAGTGCTTTTGCTGTTCATAGTGTAGGATATGGATTAGATAAAGCCATAAGATTTTTGACGATAACATTCTGGGCATTTTTAGGGGGGGGGCTTCTAATATCGGATGTCGTATCTTTTCGGCATTTTTTGTGGGCATGCACTTTTTTTTCTTTTGTGATGGGTCTGGACGCTATTTTCAAATATCCTGGTTCGGGCACTCTTATTGGTCCTGTTTATGCCTTGGGTGCTAATCGAATCGGTGTTGGGGTAGTAACTGGTTTTGGATTGCTGATTAATCTTTTTTATTTACTCCCCTTAGAACAGAAATTGTTCAAAAAAATTTTTTTATGGAGTGTGGCTCTTGTTCAGGGATGGGCTCTCTTTGCATCAGGATCTCGCGGGCCTGTCCTCGCTGTGAGTTTAGCTTTTGCGGCCTTGATTGTTCTGGCATTAAGATTGAAATCTAGAAAAATTGTGATGCATAAGCTTACAGTTTATGCGGGTCTTGGTTTAATTATTGTTATTCTTACCTTGATCACTTTTGGAAGAGAATATTTTTTTACGTTTTTTACGCGAACCGAATGGCTTATAGATAGTGTGGCAGGTGAGAATTATGATATCTATTATGCGAGCTCTTCGCGTTCGAAACTTTTTGAGGAAGCATGGACTCTCTGGAAAGGTTCTCCTCTATGGGGGATTGGCAGTGGGCAATATGCTGTGGCATTAAGAGGAAAGGATATCATTTTTTATCCCCACAATATTTTTCTTGAATTAATGGCTGAAGCCGGGTTAATTGGTATTTTCCTTTTCCTGGTGATGTTGATTAATGCATTTAGAGAATTACAAATTTCTTCGAGAAATGGTCAAACTTCGAGGGGACCTATATTGTATTTTCTTGTTCAAATTACAATTTTTTCTTTGGTTATGGCCATGGTTTCTTTCGACATCAATGGAAACAGGCACCTTTTTATGTTGATAGGACTACTCAGTAATCCCAGGTATATGTTTAAAACTTGATTTTGAATCCAGTTGTTTTTTACTTGTAGAAATAAGGCTGGATTTGAAAGCAATTTTTTGAGAAGGCATCAAGGAGAAGATTGAATGAGAGGGCCATTTCACGTTTGTATACTCACCACGATTCATCCTGCTGATGACGTGCGCGTTTATGAGAAAATGGCGTGTAGCTTTCTCGCTGCAGGTTTCAAAGTTTCCTGGGTTGGGCCTGAATATGTCTTTTTTGATTGGAGCGCCATTACGGATAGTTCAGTTCAATATCATTTTTTCCCAACGCCACGCTCAAAACGTGAACGCATCATGGCCTGGCGCTCTCTGCTCCAAGTTGGAAGGACAATTCCTGATGTAGATGTATATTTTGCGCCTGATCCAGATTCAGCCATGGTTGCATTGTGGCTTGCCCGCGGCAACCATGCACGCGTTATTTTTGATATTCATGAATTTTATCATAGGACTTTAATCTTAAATTATGTGCGTGGTTCTCTCAGGTCTGCCGTTGGTATCTTGCTTAAGTGGATGATTTCGCTTATTAGCAGGTCATGCAATCTGACCATAGGTGTTAGTGAAACTGTTTTGAATACATACATTCGTGATCGAAAAAAATCATTTGTGGTTCGGAACTGTGCTCCAGCCTGGTTTGCGGAATTGCCAGTTGCTGCTAGAGGCAAATCTGAAAGGGAACCCTTCATAATCATGCATGGAAAAGCAGCTTATTTTCCTGAGGCTCCTGAATTTGGCCGAGGGACAGAGCTGGTTTTAGCAGCTCTCCGGGTGCTGAAAGATAAAATTCCTCTGCTTTGTTGTATCATGTTTGATACATTTCGGGGAGAAGCTGAACGGGACTGGTTCAAGCAATATGTTCAAGATGCTGGGTTGCAAGAAATTATTGATCTACGTCCAGGAATTCCCATGCGTCAAATGCCTCAGGTTTTGCAAGCTTGTGATGTCGGTTTAATAGCTTACAGGAGGGGAATGGAGGGGGGGACTCTGGCAAACCGTGTTTTTGAATATATGGGGGCTGGTCTCCCTACTATAGCTCCAAGCTATTCCCCAGAAACCGTTCGTGTGATAAGGGATGAGAAGTGTGGGGTAGCTGTAGATTTTGAGGACGCTGATGCGGTTGCTAATGCTATTTTGGATTTATACTTAGATGAGCCTTTACGTCTTGAAATGGGACAACGTGCACGAGACGCCTTCTTAAAGCGGCACAATTGGGATGTGGAAGTTCAGCCTTTGTTAGATTGGATTCACCAGGCGAGGTAGTGGGATGAATGGGCGTGAAAAGCTAAGAGAAATCTTAAACAGTTTACGTAATATCTGGCTTTTCTCTATTCGATATCCCTGGGTTCAACACGGCTCTCATGTCCATTGTCAGTTGGGGACAACTTTCTGGTCCCCTCATCGTCATATTATGTTGGGGAATTATGTCGGTATTGGGAGACGATGCACTTTTCAATGCGATATTGAAATTGGAAACAAGGTGATGATCGCCTCAGATGTGGCTTTTATTAATTCTGATGATCATCGTTTTGATGCAATAGGAAAAGCTATGTGGGACTGTGGTCGAGGCGATCAGTTCAAAATTATTATTGAGGATGATGTTTGGATTGGACATGGGGCCATTATCTTGACGCCAGCGCGTGTAGGACGAGGGGCCATTGTTGCTGCCGGGAGCGTGGTTACAAGAGATGTCCCCCCCTATGCTATTGTGGGGGGAGTACCTGCGAAAATTTTGCGGATGCGCTTTTCGCCTCCCCAAATTGTGGAGCATGAAAAGCTACTTTATGGAAAAGTGCTGACAGAGTCTGCCTTAGAGAAAATGTAAGTCGCATGTCGCATATCGCATATCTGATCGCTCATGGGAGAGAAGATGTTTGAAAACCGCGTTTTATTGATTACCGGCGGCACGGGCACGTTTGGCAACGCTGTATTGCGTCGCTTTTTGGAGACAGACATCAGGGAAATTCGTATTTTCTCCCGTGATGAGAAAAAACAGCATGACATGCGCTTGGCATACAACAACCCCAAATTAAAGTTTTACATTGGGGATGTGCGCCGTCCGGAAAGTCTACTGGATGCGATGATGGGGGTAGATTTCGTGTTCCACGCTGCGGCGCTCAAACAGGTGCCTTCCTGTGAGTTTTACCCTATGGAAGCGCTCCTTACGAATGCGGTTGGTACAGAAAACGTCATGAACGCGGCGGTCGTGGCGGGGGTTAAGCGTCTGGTTGTTTTGAGCACCGATAAGGCGGCTTATCCCATTAATGCCATGGGGATTTCCAAGGCCATGATGGAAAAACTTGCTGTGGCCAAATCACGCATTGCTGTGGAGCGGGGGTGTGTCATTACGATTACGCGCTATGGTAATGTGATGGCTTCGCGTGGATCGGTGATTCCACTCTTCATTGAGCAAATCCTGGCCGGTCAACCTTTGACCGTCACGGATCCAGAAATGACACGGTTTATGATGAGTATTGAGGACGCAGTTAACCTGGTCTTGTACGCTTTTGAACAGGGAGAAGCGGGGGATCTTTTTGTACAAAAGGCACCTGCGGCAACCATTGGCACACTGGCCAATGCTTTAAAGCGGATTTTCCATGCCGATAATCCGATTCGTATTATTGGCGTCCGTCACGGCGAGAAGAAGTATGAAACCCTGTTGACGGCTGAGGAGATGCTACGGGCTATAGATCTGGGTGGGTACTTCCGTGTGCCGGCGGACAATCGCGACCTTAACTACAACCTGTATTTCTCTGAGGGGCGCCTGCCTGTTATCGAGGGGGACTATAATTCTCATAACACTTATCGGCTGGATGAGGACGGGCTAATCGAAATGTTGCTGAAACTTCCGGAAGTGCACATTGCCCTGAAAACCGGCGCTTTGCCTCAGAGTTTGACGTAGGGGGGCTCCTCATGAGAGTTGTCGTTACGGGTGCTCGGGGTTTTATTGGACGTAATCTCATCGCTCATTTGCGACGTTGGCGCGATCTTGAGATTTTAGAGATAGATGTCGAAACGCGACCTGAAACTCTGGAAGCTTCGCTTAAAGACGCGGATTTTGTTTTCCACCTGGCCGGAGTCAATCGTCCGGAGCGGGTTGAGGAGTTCTTTGCTGGTAATGTGGATTTCACGGCTTATCTATGTGATATGCTCAGACATGCCGGGCGCGCTATCCCGGTGGTATTTTCTTCTTCCATTCAGGTTGAACGTGATAACCCTTATGGTCGCAGCAAACTTCAGGCCGAGCAAGTGCTCCAGCGTTATGCGATGGAACAGCAAGCTCCGGTGATGATTTACCGGCTTAAAAATGTATTTGGTAAATGGTCACGCCCTCATTACAATTCGGTGGTGGCTACGTTCTGCCACAACATTGCGCGGGGTTTGCCGATCACCATTTCAGACCCGGCGACAGAACTTGAACTGGTGCACATAGATGATGTGGTAAGGTATTTTATGCGCGAACTGACGCAAACTCAGGAGCCGGGGGTGGTTTATCGCGAGGTTGAACCGGTTTTTAAGGTGACCTTGGGGCGCCTGGCGGAACTTTTACAAACGTTTCGCGATTCCCGTCAAACTTTGGCGCTGCCTGATTTCAGTGATCCCTTTATTCGGAAATTGTATGGGACTTATCTCTCCTACCTGGAAACAAACGATTTTGCCTATGATTTGTACCAGCGCTGTGACGAGCGTGGCTGTCTGGCGGAATTTGTGAAATCCCCATACGCCGGGCAGATTTTCGTATCAACGACACGACCTGGTGTGACGCGGGGCAACCACTATCACCATACCAAGATAGAAAAATTTCTCGTTTTACACGGTAAAGCGTTGATTCGTTTTCGTCATGTTGAACGAGAGGACGTTCTGGAGTATATGGTTGAGGGCAAAGATTTTCGCGTGGTGGACATTCCGACTGGATATACTCATTCCATCACGAACATTGGAGATGATGAATTGGTTACCTTGTTTTGGGCTGATGAGATCTTTGACCCTCAACAGGCTGATACGTGGTATGAAGAAGTTTTGAAGCCTTGAGATAAAACTTGAACGCGGCTGGATATCGGTTTCGTGAGGAAATTATGAAAGTAGCCACTATTATTGGAACACGTCCGGAAATCATTCGTCTTTCACGGGTGATGGCGGCTCTGGACCGTTATGTGAAGCAAGTGATTATTCATACTGGTCAGAACTACGATTACGAACTGAATCAGATTTTTTTTGAGGATTTGGAATTACGGAAGCCTGATATCTTTCTCGAAGCTGCAGGAGGGACGGCGGCAGAAACCATCGGCCTGGTCATCGCGCGAGCTGATGCCGTTTTGCGGCAGGTAGCGCCGGATGCCGTGCTGGTGCTGGGAGACACCAATAGTTGCCTGGCGGCTATTGCGGCTAAACGTCTGAAAATTCCGGTTTTTCACATGGAGGCTGGCAATCGTTGCTTCGATCAGCGTGTGCCTGAGGAGATTAATCGGAAGATCGTGGATCACATCAGCGACATCAACCTGCCCTATTCGCAGATCTCGCGTGAATACCTGTTGCGGGAAGGGTTACCGCCCGACCGGATCATCGTCACCGGCAGCCCCATGTACGAGGTGTTGCACTACTACCGCCCCAAGATCGAGGCCTCGGACGTACTGGCCCGGTTGGGGTTGACGCCCCACGAGTACTATGTGGTCAGTGCGCATCGAGAGGAAAATGTGGACGTACCGGCGCAGTTCGCGGGGCTGATCGAGGTGCTGGGGCATCTGGCTGCGACGGGCCGGCGGGTCATTATGACCACCCATCCTCGCACGCGTAAGCGCCTGGAAGTGGAAGGCGTCAGTCTGCCGCAGCAAGTGGAGCTGCACAAGCCGTTCGGCTTCAGTGACTATGTCAAACTGCAGATGAACGCCCGTGCCGTGCTCTCCGACAGCGGCACCATCACCGAGGAATCGTCTATACTCAACTTCCCGGCGCTGAACATCCGTCAGGCCCACGAGCGGCCAGAGGGGATGGAGGAAGGCGCGGTGATGATGGTGGGTTTGAGCTGGCCTCGGGTGGCCGAGGGCCTGGCTATTTTGGCTTCACAGCAACGAGGTGAACAACGTACCTTACGCATAGTCTCGGACTATGCCGTACCCAATGTATCTGAAAAAGTGGTGCGGATTATTGTGAGTTATACGGACTATGTTAATCGGGTGGTATGGGAAAAAAGAGGATATTAGCCTATGAAATTCTTGTTTTTTAGTTTGTGGTATCATCCAGAACCCGTATTTAAACCTCATAGTTTGGCCCGGAAATTACTGGAACGTGGACACGAAGTAACTGTTGTAACTGGATTCCCAAACTACCCTGTTGGTCAGATTTATCCTGGTTATTCATTAAAGCCGTGGAGCATAGAAACCAAAGATGGTGTTAGGATAGTTCGAATATTTCATTTTGTTGATCGAAGCCGTTCAGTTTTTAGTCGGATATTTTCATATCTATCGTATGCTCTCTTGGCTGCTTTAGCCGGAATAATTCTGTCAATCTCATTTCGTCCAGACATAGTATGGACATATCAAATTGGACTGCCGGCAGTTTTATTCAACATTTTTTATCGAATTCCATTTGTTCATGAAGTTCAAGATTTGTGGCCAGAATGGTCCTTTTCTACGATGCAAGGGATGAAAAAATGGCTTTATCATGTTTTGGAAGTTCAAGAAAAATATATATATTTACGAGCTAAATGCATTGTTACCATTACTGATAGCTTTAAAGAAAGATTAGTTTACAAAGGTTGCGATGGGAAGAAAATATGGGTAATACCCAATTGGGCTGATGATGATAAGTTTTATCCTAAAAATCCGGATTTAGATTTAGCAGATAGGGAAGGATTTCGGAAAAGGTTTTGCGTCATGTACGTTGGAAATATAGGTACAGCTCAAAACTTAGAAACTGTTGTACAAGCAGCTCACCTTTTAAGAAATGAATCTGAAATTGAGTTTGTTATTATCGGTGATGGTGTAGAGAGAGAAAAATTGCAACAAAAAGTTGAACAATTGGGATTAACCAATTTCAGTTTTTTAGGACCACGTCCACAAGAACAAGCTGCTGATTATCTTGCTCTTGCTGACGTTGTGCTAATTCATCTTGAAAAATCACCTATTTATGAAATTACTGTACCTTCTAAAACTTATTCCTACCTTGCTGTAGGCAAGCCTATTTTAGCTGCGGTTTCAGGTGAAACTGCTCGGTTGCTTGAAGGCATTGGTGCGGGGATTGTATGTGATCCCGGGGATCCTCAGATTTTAGCCCAAGCTGTACTAAGGTTTTTTAGACTCTCTGAAGAGGAAAGAACTAAAATGGGGAAAAGAGGACGAGAAGCTTTTATTAAAAATTATGCATCAAACGTTTTATTGGGTAAATACGAAGAATTGTTTAAACAGGCGCTGATCAACAACTCATAACTTGCATCCTCAGAAAGCGGATAATTTTTATGGCTTCTTTACGATTAATGGTTAGAGGAGATGTGAAAGCTGTAGCTTCCATCCACGCGGAGGCTTTTCCGAATTTTCTCATGACTCTTTTAGGCGATGAGTTTTTAAGAGAGTATTATGGCCTTGTCGTATCTTTTAAAAAGAGAATAGCCTTTGTAGCCCAAGACGGTGAGGATGTTATAGGCTTTGTCGTGGGATATGTAGACCCCCATGATTTTTATCGCGAATTGTCGCGGCATAAAGTTTCTCTTGCTCTCAGGGCTGTTTCGGGAATTTTCCCTCGACCTGCACAATGGGGTAGATTAATTCAAGCGTTAAAAAGTTATCGTGGAACACGGGGGGTTTTTCAGAACGTTCAATCATGGGTCAAAAGTGCGACTGTAGTTGAATTGGCTTCTATAGCAGTATTACCAAAGTATAAAGGGCAAGGGGTTGGCAAAGATTTAGTACAGGCTTTTTGTGAAAAAGCCTTTCAGGAACAAGCTGCGGTGATTTATCTGACCACTGATGCTGAAAATAATGAGGCAGTTAATCGTTTTTATCAGAAAATAGGATTCAATTTGTTTCAGCAAGTGGAAAAAGTCCCCGGACGCAAGATGAATGTTTATATTCGCTTCGCCGAAAGCAAGTGATGGAGCATAGAAAGGAGCAGGCTATGGTCAGGAAAACTTTTCTCCCCTATTCTCCCCCTCTCATTGGTGAAGAAGAAATTACTGAGGTGGTAGATACATTACATTCGGATTGGATCACGACCGGTCCCAAAGTGAAACGTTTTGAGGCAGAGTTTGCGGAGTTCATCGGAGCGCAAGCTGCTTTGGCTGTCAGTTCTGCGACGGATGCTATGCAGGTAGCTCTGGCGGCCTTGGGTATTGGCCCTGGCGACGAAGTGATTACTACTCCCATGACCTTCTGCTCTACGCTGCATGTCATCGAACACGTGGGGGCACGTCCTGTTCTGGTAGATGTAGAGCCAGATACTCTGACCCTGGATCCAGCAAAGGTGGCTGAGGCCATCACTTCCCGTACCCGTGCGATCATGCCCGTTCATCTCTATGGACATCCATGCGATATGGATCCCCTAATCGAGTTGGCGCGCAAACATCAACTTGCTATCGTCGAGGACGCGGCCCATGCGCTTCCCACCCGCTATCATGGTCGTTTGATCGGGTCCAACCTGGGTTCAGATCCCCTGGTGGTTACGTGTTTCTCTTTTTACGCCACCAAAAACCTGACCACTGCGGAGGGTGGGATGGTGACAGGGCCCGCTGAGTTCATAGATAAAGCTCGCATGTGGAGTTCGCACGGGATGAGCCGTGATGCCTGGAAACGCTATAGCGCTTCTGGATCATGGTATTATGAAGTGCTTTTCCCTGGTTTTAAGTGCAATATGACAGATATTCAGGCTGCGCTGGGTTTGCATCAATTGAGAAAGTTACCGCAATTTCAGGAGCGCCGGCGCGCGATTGTCAAGCGTTACCATGAGGCTTTTGCGAAAGTGCCTGAGCTTCAAATTCCCACAGAACGTCCTGGCGCGGAATCTGCATGGCATATCTATGCTCTACGCTTAAACCTGGATCGCTTGCGTATTGATCGCGCACGGTTTATCCAGGAACTTACCGCACGGAATATTGGCACCAGTGTACACTTTATTCCCAATCATATTCAACCGTATTATCGCGATAAATACGGTTATCAATCCATGGATTTTCCTGTCGCCTATCAGGAGTACGCGCGGCTTATTTCTTTACCGTTGAACCTTCGTATGAGCGATCAGGATGTTGAAGATGTGATTGAAGCTGTGCTTGATGTCGTGAATACTTATCGGATATGAAGTGGCAAAAGCGCGTTTTCGATTTGTTTTGGACAATTCCAGGGCTCGTTGTGCTATCACCCTTATTTGGGGTGATAGCTCTCTGGATTAAACTGGACGATGGGGGGCCGGTGTTCTTTCGCCAGGAACGCGTAGGGCAAAATGGTCAGCTTTTCCGTATCTGGAAATTCCGCACCATGGTGGTGGATGCTGAGAAACGCGGGCGCCCTCTGACGGTAGGACGCGACCCCCGTATTACCCGAGCGGGTTATAGGTTGCGGCGTTATAAACTGGATGAATTACCGCAGTTGTTGAATGTGTTGCGTGGTGAGATGAGCCTGGTAGGACCGCGCCCTGAAGTGCCACGTTATGTAGCCCTTTACACTCCTGAACAGAGGCGGGTTCTGGATTTGATGCCGGGTATTACTGATCCGGCTTCCATTCGTTACCGCCATGAAAATGAGCTCCTCTCTCAGGCTGAAGACCCTGAAAAAGTTTACGTTGAAGAGATTATGCCGGAGAAAATCCGCATCAATCTGGATTATGCCCAACGCGCCACAATTTGGAGTGATTTTTGGGTCATTTTGCAAACCCTGGGATTTGTTCCTGTTCGGGATTAACGGAAGTTTTGTGAGAGTGAAAAAAGGAGCGGTTCAAACGCTCCTTTTTATGTTTGTGTTGTCTGAACTGCGTAGCTCCCCCTCACATCACCAATAGATAACCCACATTCCGCACCTTAAAACCCACATTCCGCACCTTAAAATCTTAGAACATAGCAATTTTCCACCGGAGGTCCGAGCAGCCTGAGTATATTCCGGTGTTCCTGTTTCAGG
>DAOUBT010000062.1:0-13280 GCA_034432595.1 Anaerolineae bacterium
ATTCATCCTGCCAGAGCATGCCATACGCAGCGATGGGGCAACAGGGTAAATCTGTTCTACATTTTGTAAGGAGGTTTCTGTGACCAACAACTCTTATCTGGACGCGGTACGCCGCGGCCTGATGATTTTCGACGGTGCAACCGGCACCGAAATCCAGAAAATGAACCTGCCCGTGGCGGCTTTTGGCGGCGAACGCTGGGCTGGATTGGGCGAAGCGCTCGTGCTGCACACGCCCGAAGCCATCGAACGCATCCATAGCGCATACTTCCGCGCGGGCGCGCGCGTGGTGGAAACAGCCACGTTCCGCGCTAACCGCATCGCCTTGCGCGAATTTGGCCTGGACGCTCAGGCCCGCGAAATCAACGTCCGCGCCGCGCAAATCGCGCGCCGCATCGCCGATCGCTTCAGCGCCGAGACGGGCGTGCCGCGCTTCGTCGCCGGCTCCATGGGGCCAACCGGCAAGCTGCCCACCCTCGACGACCCGGAACTATCGGATATCAGCTTCGACGAGCTGAGCGCTATCTACGCCGAACAGGCCGCGGCGCTCATTGCCGGCGGGGTGGACGTGCTCCTGCTGGAGACGCATCAGGACCTGCTGGAAGTGAAGGCCGCTGTCCATGGCATCGCCCGCGCCATTGCGGAAAGTGGCCGACCCGTTGCCCTGCAGGCGCAGGTGACGTTAGACCACAGCGGTCACATGCTCACCGGTCCCGACATCGAGGCCGCCGTCGCTACCCTCAGCGCCCTGCCCGTGGACATTATCGGCATCAACTGCTCGACCGGGCCGGACGAGATGCGCGAAAGCGTGCGCCGTCTGGTGGCGCTTTCGCCGCGCCCCGTCTCGGTACTGCCCAACGCGGGCATGCCCTGCAACGAAGATGGCTGTACTCTCTACACGTTAGGTCCGGAATCCTTCGCGCAGACCATGGCCGAATTTGTGCGCATGGGGGTGCGCGTCGTCGGGGGGTGCTGCGGCACGGGACCTGACCACATCGCGGCCCTGGTCGCTGCCGTGAGCCACCTTCCCCTGCCCCCCACCCCGGCATGGACGGAGCAGCCTGTGCCGTATCTGGCGAGCAACCTTGCCGCGATGAGCCTGCATCAGGAGCCGCGCCCGCTGCTCATCGGCGAACGCATCAACACGCAGGGGAGCAAGCAGGCGCGCGAAATCATCCTCGCCGAGCGCTACGACGCCGTAGCCGAGCTGGCCGAACAGCAAACCGCCAACGGCGCCCACGTGCTTGATGTGTGCGTCGCGCTCACCGAACGCGGCGATGAAGCCGAGACCATGCGCAAGGTGGTGAAACGCCTCAGCCTGAGCGCTTCCGTGCCTTTGGCCTTCGACACTACCGATCCGGAGGTGATGCGCGCCGCGCTGGAGATGTATCCGGGACGGGCCATCATCAACTCGGTGCATCTGGAAGGGGGCGAGGCGCGCGCGCGGCGCATCCTGGGGCTGGCGCATGAATTCGGCGCGGCGGTCATCGCGCTCACCATTGATGAACAGGGCATGGCGCGCACTGTGGCACGCAAACTGGAGGTGGCGCAGCGCCTTTACCACCTGGCCGTGGACGAAATCGGCCTGCCCCCCCACGCGCTGATTTTCGACCCGCTCACCTTCACTTTAGCCACCGGCGACCCGGCCACTGCTGACGCGGCGCACGAGACGCTGCGCGCCATTCCTGCCATCAAGCAGGCCCTGCCGGGCGTGCTCACCAATCTTGGCGTGAGCAACGTCTCCTACGGCCTCAAGCCGCCGGCGCGGCGTGTCCTCAACAGCGTCTTCCTGTATCACGCCGTGGAAGCCGGGCTGGATGTGGCCATCGTCAATCCGGCGCAAATCACGCCCTATGCCGACCTGCCCATCGCAGCGCGGGAACTGGCCGATGACCTCATCTTCAACCGCCGCCCCGACGCCCTGCCGCGCTTCATCGCTTACTTTGCCGGTCAGAGCGAGCAGGCGGAAAGTGCACCGGCACTCAGCGCCAATCCACGGCAACAGCTGTACGACGCCACTCTGCGCCGTCGGCGCGAAGGCGTGGAGGCCCTGGTGGACGCCTGTCTACAGGAGATGAGCGCTTTAGATGTGCTCAACACGGTGCTGCTTCCTGCAATGAAGGAAGTGGGCGATCGTTTTGGCGCGGGCGAGTTGATTCTGCCCTTCGTGCTGCAGGCGGCGGAGGTGATGCGCGCCGCCGTGACGCACCTTGAACCGCATCTACCCCGCCAAAGCGGAAGCAGCAAGGGCACGCTCGTGCTGGCCACCGTCTTCGGCGACGTGCACGACATCGGCAAGAATCTGGTCAAAACCATCCTGGTCAACAATGGCTACACGGTGTATGACCTGGGCAAGCAGGTGCCGGTGAGCGCCATCGTGGATAAGGCGGTGGAGGTCAAGGCGGATGCGATTGGCCTTTCGGCGCTGCTGGTAGCAACAAGCGCGCAGATGCGCCTGTGCGTGGAGGAATTGCAACGCCGTGGTCTGCAACTGCCGGTGCTGATAGGTGGGGCCGCCATCAACCCGGCTTTCGCAGAGCGCATCGGCGCCAACTACGCGGGCGGCGTCCACTACTGCAAAGACGCTTTCGACGCGCTGCGGGTTTTGGAGGAGCGGTCTGGTCACTAAAGTCGCTATCCCGCTGCCGGAACTGTGGCCCTGGCTGGACCGCAACGCCCTCTACCGGGCCAATTGGGGCGCGCGCAGCCTTAGTGGGCCAGCATGGGAAAAACTGCGCCGCGATTTCGACGAGCGGTTAGCGCGCATGTGGGTGGAGGCGGAAAGTTACCTGCGCCCCATGGCTGTGTACGCGCGCTTCCCCGCCCACGGTGACGGTAATACCCTGGTGCTTTACAACGAGGCGCAGCAAGCCGTGGCCCACTTCGACTTCCCCCGACAGCCGCGCGGCAAGCGGCTGTGTCTGGCGGATTACCTCCCGCCGCGCACGGAGACGCCCGGCGTGGTGGGGTTGCAGGTGGTCACGGCGGGGGCAGGAGCGACGGAGCGCTATCTGGCCCTGGAAGCGGCGGGCGACTACAGCGAGGCCTATTTCATGCACGGTCTGGCCGCGCAGATCGCTGAAGCCGCGGCGGAGTGGACGCATCGCCGCATCAACGCGGAGCTGGGTCTCCCGCCCGAGGTGGGCAAGCGCTATTCGTGGGGCTATCCTCCCTGCCCCGACGTGCGGCAACATGCCATCGTGTGGCAGTTACTGGACGTGGAGGCGCAGTTGGGCCTGCGCCTCACCGAGGCGGGACAAATCGTGCCGGAGCATAGCACCGCGGCGCTGGTCATCCCCAACCCAGCGGCGGAATATTTTGCGATGGGTGGCTTGCAAGAGGAAAACGGAGCGTAAGGAGGGGGTGAAGTCCCCCCACTCACGCGACTCCGCCCGACACAGTCAGCGATGGGGTGGGCGACGGCAATGCCACCGCCCACCCCTGAAGTTTGGCTGAAGCGTTACAAGATTGGCCTCTTTTGAGGAGCCTCTTTGGACACGTCAGGTGAGCCGGTATCTTCAGGAACGAGTTCAGCTCAGGCACGGGCAACGCCCCGATCGTACGTGCCCCTTTCTTGGCAAAATGCAAGCCTGCGCTACAATGGAGTTACAGGCTTGATAAGAGGGGGAAACAATGCACGGTTTTTTGAATCCCTACACACCCTTGCTTTTCCTGGCGGGCATCATCAATTTCTACGTCGCCGCACGCCTCACGCAACAGCGCCGACAGCGGGCAGCGCGCGTTATGGGCTTGATGATTCTAAGCTCCGCTATTTGGGCCTTCAGCTATGGATTTGAAATCGCGGCGCAAACGCTTTCCGGCAAGCTCTTCTGGGCCTCCATGGCTTACATAGGGACCTCGGTTATCGGGCCATTGTACGCCCTCGCTATCGCGCATTATCTCTATCCCAACCTGAACCTGCGCCGAACGCATGTCGCGCTGCTGTGGGGATTGTTCGTCGTTGTCAATGCTCTGGTGTGGACCAACGCCTGGCATCACTTGCTGTGGCCCGACTTTACTTTGCAATCCATAGGGAACCTGAGCCTGCTGGCGGTGCAACGCGGGCCTCTTTTTTACGTGCTCATGGCCTACACGTACCTTTCCATTGGCCTGGGGTTGTACATGCTGCTCAATAGCTGGAACCGCGTGGCACCGCAGCGTCGCCGCGATTTGACGTGGGTGCTGATCGCGGCACTGGTCCCGTGGGGGTTGAGCATCATCGCTACCATCGCCGGACGTTCGCTCACGGCACATGTGAATCTCACCCCCTTTAGTTCGGCCTTGAGCGGCCTGGTGCTGAGCTGGGCCATGTTCCGCCTGAGTCTGGCGCCGATTTTGCCCATCGCACGCGAGCTGGCTTTGGATTCCATGCGCGATGGCGCTGTGGTGTTGGATCGCGAGAGGGGCATCGTGGATCTGAACCGCGCAGCGGAACAAATTCTAAAGGTGCGCCTGGAAAGTGTCCTCGGCGTGCGTTGGGAAGCGCTGCTCGAAACCATACCCAATCTGGCGATCCGCCCCGCCACGGAAAGTCCCGCTGGCGTGACAGAGCTGATTTTCCTCAGCCCAGAAAACCGCACCTACGAGCTGCATATCACGCCCATCGAAAGTGGCCGCGGGGCTACCGTTGGGGAGCTCGTGCTTTTGCGGGACGTGACGGAGCAGCGCCATGCAGAGGCGGAGGCGATGGCGCAACGCCATTATCTGGAGCAGCAGAACCTGCAATTGCTCAAATTGTCGCGCGCTATCGAACAGAGCGCTAACGCGGTGGTCATTACAGATACCGAGGGCCGCATCGAATACGTGAATCCAAGTTTCACCGCGATAACGGGCTATACGCCGGAAGAGACTTACGGTCAAAATCCACGCATCCTCAAATCGGGCGAACATCCGCCGGCCATGTATCGTATCCTGTGGGAAACCATTAAAAGCGGGAAGGTATGGCGCGGTGAATTCCACAACCGGCGTAAGGATGGCTCTTTATACTGGGAACGGGCGACGATTGCACCTATCTTCGATTCCCAGCGAAAGATTGTCAACTTTGTCGCCATTAAAGAAGACATCACCGCGCTCAAAGAGGCCGAAGAAGCACAACAGCGCTATATGCTGCGCTTAAGCCTGCAGCACGAGATTACTGAATCCCTGATTGCCGCCAAATCAGCTCAAGCTATTGCGGTAGCTGCGGTCAACCGACTTTGGCGTCTGATTCCAAGCGACCGCACGCTGGTCTTTGAGGTGCGCGAAGGACGGCCAGCCACGCTACTTGCTGCACAGGCCAACGGGCCGCTGATGCCCGGTGTAGGGGAAAACCTGCCCTTGTATCAGAGCCTGCATGAGGATGTGCGCATGCGGCGTGGTTTGACGCAAGGGCACGAGGACCTGGAGCTGATGCGGGACCTGACGCCTTTCCAGCGCGCGTTGCTGAACGAAGGGATACGGGGCTACGTGGTGATTCCGCTGCTCGCAGAGGGCCGACTGATAGGCTCGCTCCATCTCCAGACGCTCACGCCGCGCGCTTTCACACAAGAGCATCTGGTCACGGCGCAAGAAGTGGCGGCTTCCCTGGGAGTGGCCATTTATCAGGCGCAATTATACGACCGCGCGCAGCAAGAAATTGCCGAACGCAAACAAGCTCAAGCGCACTTGCAGATGTATGCGAAAGAGCTGGAAGCGCGCAATAGTGAACTGGACACGTTCGCGCACATGGTGGCGCACGACTTGAAGAATCCACTCAATGCGGTGTTGGGCTACAGCGAAATGTTGCTGGAAGATGCCGGTGCATCCTGCAACGCGATGCAGCGCGAGATGCTGCAAGAAGTGGTGCGCAGCGCCGAACGCATGTTGTCCATCATTGATGAGCTGCTGGTGCTTTCGAGCCTGCACCACATCGAAAAGGTCGGACAGAGCGAGTTGGACATGGCGCTGATTGTCGCCGAGGTGCAGGGCCGCCTGCGTTACATGATTGAAACGTCGGGGGCGGTGATTATCGTTCCCGATCAGTGGCCTAAGGCGATGGGCTACAGCGCATGGGTGGAAGAGGTGTGGGCGAACTACATCAGCAATGCCATCAAATATGGTGGACAACCGCCGCGCGTCGAGCTGGGAGCCACGGATTTGAAAAATGGCTGGCTTCGCTTCTGGGTCAAGGATAACGGCCCCGGCGTTACCGAAGAGGAGAAAGCGCGCCTGTTCGTGCCCTTTACGCGCATGGATCAAATCCGCGCGCGCGGGCATGGGTTGGGGCTGTCCATCGTGCGGCAGATTGTGGAACGCATGGGTGGGGAGGTCGGCGTCGAGAGCACGCCGGGACAGGGTGCGACGTTCTATTTCACGTTGCGCGCCGCCGCATCGGCGCATGACACAGTGGTGCAGTTGCGGCCACGGTAAGGACAAGGGTGGGAAGATGCTCTTTGAAGCGTTGAACTGGATGGATGTGGAAAGGTACTTACAGCGGGATGATCGCCTGATTTTCACCGCCGGTTCGTGTGAACAACACGGGTATTTGAGCCTGCTCACGGATAGCTTAATCCCCATGGCCCTGGCGGAAACCGTGGCGCGCGAGACGGGGGTGCTGGTCGCTCCGCCGCTCCATTACGGGGTGACGCCGGCCTTTACACGTTTCCCCGGCAGCATTTCCCTGCGTCCCGAAACCTACGCCACCGTTATCCGCGAGCTGCTGACGGGTTTCATCCGGCAGGGCTTCCGCCGCATTGTCGTCAACAACGGTCACGGTGGGAATATCGGCATCCTCACGCCGGTGTTGATTGAGTTAGGGGATGCGCATCCCGAAGCGCGCTTCGCGCTTTATAGCTGGTGGCTGGATGAAGGGGTGCTGTCGGTGGCCCGCGCCGCCGGTTTGGAGACCACGCACGCGAATTGGCTGGAAGCCTTCGATTTCACGCGCGTAGCCCCTCTGCCCGCAGGCAGCAAGCCCACCGTCGCGTACAACCGCGTTGCCCCACCGGAGCAGGTGCGCGCTGTGATAGGGGATGGCTCTTACGGTGGCGTCTATGATGCCCCGCCGGAAGTGAGGGAGCAACTCTTCGCTGCCGCGGTGCAGGGTTTGCGCAACGCCTTAGCGGCGATAGCGTAAGTCCTCACAGACGTATCGAACGGCACGATGGCTTTGCAAACGCCCGGCAAGGTCTGATTGACGCAGGGTCTTCCCGATTGCCATCCCTTGACCGTTCGAGGTCTTAGCCAAAAAGCAGGGACGAGCTAAGCGTTCGTCCCTGCTCTTTACGTCCCTATTCCACCGTTTCCAGCACGTAATGCTGCGTGCCGAGGCCGATGGCTTCAGCGTAGTCCAGGGTAGCCTGCCAGCGCACGCGCGGGAAGAGCGTCGCGAACTTGTCCGCACCTTCGGTATAGCCTGCGGCGGTCAGGGCGGTATTGGCAAGCGCCGGCGCCGCGTTGACCAGGTCCACACAGGCGCGATCCAGGGCTACCGGGTCGGTCGAAGCGGCGATGCCCAGGTCGGGGACAATGGGCGCGTCGTTCATGCTCCAGCAATCGCAATTGGGCGAGACATTCATCACGAAATTGACGTGCAGCGCGGGTTTGCCGTGCAAGACAGCATAAGCATATTCCGCCATCTTCTCGCAAGCTATATCGCTGGATTCATCCCATACGGCCTGCGCGGCATCGTAAGCGCACACGGCCACACACTGACCACATCCAATGCACAGGTCGTAATCAATCTCGGCCTTGTGGTTCGCGTCCCAGTGGATAGCACCTTGCGGACAGCTGCGCAAGCACAGGCCACAGCTCACGCAATGAGCGGGCTTCATGCGCGGCTTGGAGGCGCTGTGCATCTCCAGCTTGCCGCCACGCGAGCCGCTCCCCATGCCGACATTCTTAATCGCCCCGCCAAACCCCATCATATCATGCCCTTTAAAGTGGTTGAGGGAGATGATGGCGTCAGCGTCGGCGATAGCGGCACCGATTTTGGCCGTGCGACAGTGCTTAAAGGCGAGGGGAATTTCGCGGTACTCCGTGCCCTTCAGACCGTCGGCGATAATCACGTCGCAGCCGGTCACGAGGCGGTTAAAGCCGTGCTCCTGCGCGGTGCGGAGATGGTCAACGGCATTGGAGCGCTGCCCGGTGTAAAGCGTGTTGCAATCCGTGAGAAAAGGCTTGCCCCCCTGCTTTTGCACCAGGGCTACCACGCGCGCGGCGTAATTCGGGCGAATATAGGCCAGGTTGCCCGGCTCGCCAAAATGTAATTTGATGGCGACAAATTTCTGGCGCAAATCGAGCTGTTCGATGCCGGCGCGGCGCAACAGGGTCTCAAAGCGCGCCAGCAAGGAGCGCCCCGGTCGGGCACGCAAGTTCATCCAGTAAACCGTTGCAGGTTCCATAGCTCACCACCGATTGCGATGAATACGTTCGGGGCGGAAGCGGTCGCGTGGCTGCGGCTGTTCCGCCGGATAACCGATGACGATGAACGCCAACGGCATGATGGGATCGGGCAAGCCGAAGCATTCCCGAAAGCCGCGGATACGCTCCTCACGCGGATGGATGCCGGTCCACACGGCCCCCAGGCCCAGGGCGTGCGCTGCCAGCAACAGGTTCTGCGTGGCAGCCGAACAATCTTGAATCCAATAACCCGGGTGTTTTTCCAGGGTGGTGTCACCGCAAACCAGAATCCCCAGGGGCGCCTCACGGCACATGCCCGCATAAGGGCTAAAGGTGGGGATGCGGTCCAGTATGGCCCGGTCATCCACAACGATAAAATGCCACGGCTGCTGATTGCCCGCCGAAGGCGCGCTCATCGCTGCGCGCAGCAGCGTCTCGACAAGCGCCTCCGGTACGGGTTGCGCGGTAAATTTCCGCACGCTGCGTCGGGTTAAGATGGCTTCTAACGCTTCCATGAGTCTATCCTTTCCTGTCTCGACAAGGGTAAAGATTCGTCCGTCGGATGTGTTGCCTCGCGGCTGATGAGGCTTCTATGACGAGAGACGGCTTACTTTAGCCTCTGGCTGACACATCCAGGCAGAGCCTGGGGATACGGGTACCATCAGCCTCTGGCTGGCATAGCCCAGGCAGAGCTGGGGATACCAGTACTATCAGCCTCTGGCTGGCATAGCCCAGGCAGAGCCTGGGGATACCAGTACCGCCAGCCTTTGGCTGGCATAGCCCAGGCAGAGCTTGGGGATACGGGTACCACCATCCTCTGGCTGGCATAGCCCAGGCAGAGCCTGGGGATACCGGTACCATCAGCCTCTGGCTGGCACATCCAGGCAGAGCCTGGGGATACCGGTACTATCAGCCTCTGGCTGGCATAGCCCAGGCAGAGCCTGGGGATACGGGTACCGCCAGCCTCTGGCTGGCATAGCCCAGGCAGAGCCTGGGGATACCGGTACCATCAGCCTCTGGCTGGCATAGCCCAGGCAGAGCCTGGGGATACCGGTACCGCCAGCCTCTGGCTGGCACATCCCGGGCAGAACCTGGGGATACGGGTACTATCAGCCTCTGGCTGGCATAACCCAGGCAGAGCCTGGGGATACGGGTACCGCCAGCCTCTGGTTGGCATAGCCCAGGCAGAGCCTGGGGATACGGGTACTATCAGCCTCTGGCTGGCATAGCCCAGGCAGAGCCTGGAGATACCGGTACCGCCAGCCTCTGGCTGGCACAGCCCAGGCAGAGCCTGGGGATACCGGTACTATCAGCCTCTGGCTGACACATCCAGGCAGAGCCTGGGGATACCGGTACTATCAGCCTCTGGCTGACACATCCAGGCAGAGCCTGGGAATACCGGTACCGCCAGCCTCTGGCTGGCATAGCCCAGGCAGAGCCTGGGGATACCGATACCATCTGGCTGGCATAGCCCAGGCAGAGCCTGGGGATACCGGTACTATCAGCCTCTGGCTGGCATAGCCCAGGCAGAGCCTGGGGATACGGGTACCACCAGCCTCTGGCTGGCACATCCCAGGCAGAGCCTGGGGATACGGGTACCATCAGCCTCTGGCTGGCACATCCGGGCAGAGCCTGGGGATACGGGTACCGCTTAACAGGCCAGACCGGCAGGACATCGTAAGTATAATCTAAATCGTTAGTTAAGCAAAGGGATAAGCCGGCAGCGCTCGCCCGCAGGTCATGAGGCAATCAAAGATTTTGACTATCTTCAACCCTTGATTATAATTCCGTCACCCCTTACTATAAAATTCAGGAGGAGATATGTCAGAAACTCGCACACGCAAGCTCATTGTAGCTGGTCTGTTGGGCGCTATCGCCGTCCTGTTGGGGTGGACCCGCCTTGGTTTCATCCCCTGGCTGTCGGGCGCTTCACTGACCATCATGCACGTGCCGGCGATTATTGGCGCCGTGCTGGAAGGCCCGATCGTGGGAGCGGCTATCGGGCTCATTTTCGGCATTTTCAGCATGTTGCAGGCAGCCATTGCGCCGAATGGTCCGGCGGATGTGTGGTTCACCAACCCGGTGCTCTCGGTCCTGCCACGCCTGTTCATCGGGCCGATGGCCTGGCTGGTCTGGAACGCCTTGAAGCGCTGGCAGGCGGTGGGATTGGTGGTGGCCGGCATCGTGGGCAGCCTCACCAATACCATTCTGGTGCTGGGCGTGATTGGCATCCTGGGTTACATCCCCTGGGCCATGATTGTCAGCATCGCCGTAGCGAATGGCCTGCCGGAAGCGGCGGTCTCGGCGCTCCTCACCCTCGCGGTGGTTGCCGCATGGAAGGGCATTGTCGTCGGGCGCCGTGAGGGGTCCGATCTTTAACATGGACACGCGCCGCATCCCGGTGGTGGCTTTTGTCGGGCGCTCGGGCTGCGGCAAGACTACGCTGATTGAGGCGATCATCCCCCTGCTACGTGCGGCGGGATGGCGCCTCACCCTCATCAAGCACACCCACCACCGTGATGTAGTCACCGATGTCCCCGGCAGTGATACGGCCCGCTACCGACAGGCCGGCGCGGAGCAAGTTTTACTGGTCACACCCAACGCGGTCATCCATACCACCCTCAGCAGCGAGGAAATCCCTTTAGCCACCCTGTTAACACGGCTTCAGGAAACTGATCTGGTGCTGGTCGAGGGGTACAAGGGCGTGGCGTGGCTGCCCAAAATCGAAGTGCTGCGCGCGGCGCATCACCCTCATCCCTTACCTGACCTGACCAACCGCATTGCTTATGTAACGGATGTGGCCGGTCTCAGGGATGCCCCGTGTTTTGGTTTTGACGAGCTGCCCGCGCTGCGTGATTTTATCACGGCGTTTGCCAGACAGATGATGGATAACACCGGGGAGTAGACGATGGGACGCTGGGAACCGGTCAATCACACTGCGGATCTGGCCCTCCATATCTGGGCCGATGACTTGCCTGACCTGTTCAACACAGCCGCGCAAGGACTGATGAGCCTCATCACCGAACCAGAACGCCTGCGCGCCGAACAGACGCAGATTTTAGCGCTTGAAGCGCCCGATGTGGAGACGTTGCTGGTGGATTGGCTCAATGAATGGCTGTATCTCAGCGAGGTGCACAGCCTGGGGTTTGTGACGGCGGAGTTCGACGAGCTGAGCGAAACGCGCTTACGAGCACGTGCGCAGGGCGGAGCCTGGCCCGGCTATACCAGCTACGTCAAGGCGGCCACATTCCACAACCTGCAGGTTCGCCGAACGTCATCCGGCTATGAAACGGAGATCGTGTTCGATACGTGAGGATGTAAGTTAAGGAGGTGGGCTATGACAGACAAAAAAGATTTCAAACGCATTACCCCCTACATCTGGGAGCTTCCCCGCGAGCATCATCCCCACATGCGCGTCCCCGCGCGCGTGTACGGTTCGGATCAAGTCCTGGAGCTGGCCTTCCGCGATAAGTCCATCGAGCAGCTCGTCAACGTCGCTACGCTGCCGGGTATCGTCAAGTACGCCATGGCCATGCCGGACGTGCATCAGGGCTATGGCTTCCCCATCGGCGGCGTGGCAGCTTTTGATTATCAGGAGGGCATCATTTCTCCTGGCGGCGTGGGATACGACATCAACTGCGGCGTGCGGATGCTGGCCTCGTCCATAGATGCGGATGAAATTGCGCCTTATCTGGATGAGCTGAACCTGGCCCTGTACCGGCATTGTCCAAGCGGCGTGGGGGAAGGGAGCGCGGTGCGTGCCACGCAGAAGGATCTGGAGACGATTCTGGTGCAGGGCGCGGAATGGGCCGTCAAGCAAGGGTACGGCACCCGCGCGGACCTGGAGCGCACCGAGGACGGGGGACGGATTCCCGGCGCGCGCGTCGAGGCTGTCCCCAAACGCGCCTGGGAACGCGGCCTCACACAGGTTGGTTCCCTGGGATCGGGCAACCACTTCCTGGAAATAGATGTGGTGGATGCCGTGTACGACGCCGACGTGGCCGATCGTTTTGGGCTGCGCCTGGGCAGCATCGTGGTGCAGATTCACTGCGGGTCACGGGGTCTGGGCCATGAGGTCTGCGGGCAGTATCTGCGGCAATTGCAGGACGCGCCGCGCAAATACGGGTTCTCGATCGCTGACCGGGAGCTGGTAGCAGCGCCGGTGAACTCGCCAGAGGGACAGAATTACCTGGCTGCGATGGCGGCAGCGGCGAACTACGCCTTCGCCAACCGGCAGGTGCTGGCGCATTTCGTGCGCCTCACGTTCGAGGAGGTGTTGGCGGGCAAGGTGGCGAACTGGGAGCTGCATCAGGTGTACGATGTCGCTCACAACATCGCCAAGATTGAGGAGCACAACGTGGATGGGCGCAAAGTCAAACTTGTGGTGCACCGCAAGGGCGCAACGCGCGCTTTTGCGCCCGGTCATCCCGTGTTGCCGGCGGTTTACCGCAACACCGGTCAACCCGTGCTCGTGCCCGGCTCCATGGGGACCGCGTCCTATGTGCTGGTGGGCACACAGAAGGCCATGGAGGAGACTTTCGGTTCGTGTTGTCATGGCGCAGGGCGCATGATGAGCCGCAATCAGGCCACACGCGAGCGCCACGGCGCAGAAGTGCGCGACGAATTGCGCCAACAGGGCATTATCGTCCACACCGGCAGCCTGAAGGGGCTGGCCGAGGAAGCTCCCGAAGCCTACAAGGATGTGGACCTGGTGGTGGAGTCGGTGGTCGGCGCGGGAATTGCGCGGAAGGTGGCGCGCGTCCGTCCGCTGGCGGTGATTAAGGGGTGATGGCGGCCCCGCGGCACGCCCAGCCTGCGCGTCACCCTTTCGACAAAAAAAAGCGGAGGCCCTTTGCAGGGCCTCCGCGAGTAGAGTGTGGGAAGTGAAATTTACTTGACCACTTTGACGTTGGACGCCTTAGGAC
>DAOUBT010000063.1:0-55074 GCA_034432595.1 Anaerolineae bacterium
ACCACCGGCCTCTGGCCGGTCCTCCTCGCGTACCACCGGCCTTTGGCCGGTCTCCTCTGGCCGCTCTCCCCACGTACCACCGGCCTCTGGCCGGTCCCCTCTGGCCGGTCCAATAACCCCCGCCACCCTGACGACCTCCCCAAATTCCCCCCTTTACCTATAGACAAACGCCCCAAAAAAGTATATAATTATTTTGCAAATTATCGTGATGGGTTTTGAGGAGGCAAGATGGACACCCTGGAACGTTTAGGCATCACCCGTGAAGACGTGCTCTACGATTACCGCATCGCCTACCGCTCACGGCAGGCATCCCTGATAGGACGCCGCGAAGTACTCTCCGGCAAAGCCAAGTTTGGCATTTTCGGCGATGGTAAAGAACTACCCCAAATTGCAATGGCGCGCCTCTTCCGCAAAGGCGATTGGCGTTCCGGCTACTACCGCGACCAGACCTGGATGATGGCCCTGGGCGAACTGACCCTGGAAGCCTTTTTCGCGCAACTTTACGGCCACGCGGATGTGCAGGCCGACCCCGCCTCCGCCGGACGCGCCATGACCAGCCATTTTGGCACCCGCTTTATCAACGAGGATGGCACCTGGAAACGGCAGACCGACCGCTACAACAGCGCATCGGATATTTCCCCCACGGCCTCACAGATGCCGCGCCTGGTGGGCCTGGCCTACGCTTCCGTCCTCTATCGCAACGAACCTGCCCTGCAGGGACAGACGGACTTCTCCATCAACGGCAACGAAATCGCCTGGGGCAGCATCGGCAACGCCTCCACCGCCGAAGGCATGTTCTGGGAGGCCGTCAACGCCATCGGCGTGCTCAAAGCCCCGGCCATCATCTCCATCTACGATGACGGCTATGGCATCTCCGTCCCCAACGCCTTCCAGATGCTCAAAGAAAACATCGGCACTCTCCTGAAAGGCTTTGAGCGCGTCCCCTGCCCCGCCGAACAATGCGATTGGGGCTATGACATCTACACCGTAGCCGGGTGGAGCTACCCTGATCTGCTCACCACCTACAGCGCCGCCGCCGAAACCGCGCGCCGTTACCACGTCCCGGCCCTCGTCCACGTCGTCGAACTGACGCAGCCGCAAGGTCACTCCACCTCTGGCTCGCACGAACGCTACAAATCCCCCGAACGCCTGGCCTGGGAAGAAACGTGGGACTGCATCCGTCAATTCCGCACCTGGATTCTCGCGCAGGGCCTGGCCGATGAAACAGAACTGGACGCCCTCGAAGCGGAAGAACGGCAGCACGTGGAAGACGCGCGCCGCCGCGCCTGGGAGGCCTTTCAGGGGCCGATGCGGGCCGAGCGGCAACAACTCCTCACGCTGTTGGATGCGCTCACGCCATCCGCGCCGGAAGTGGACGGCCTGCGCGTCAAACTGCAAGACGCGCCCGTCCTCAGCCGTCGCCTGTTAGCCGCCACGGCGCACGAAGCCCTGGAACACAGCCTGCGGACCCCATCCCCGGCCCGTGAAAACCTTGCCGCCTGGCTGAAGCGCTACGAAGCCCAGCAGGAGGAACGCTACGACACCTTCGCCACCTCGCCCTGGGCGGACGCGGCGACGCGCGTGCCCGCCGTGCCGCCCGTGTACGCGCCCGATGCGCCACAAGTCTTCGGCTTCGAGGTGCTCAACGCCGCCTTCGACGCGGCCTTTGCGCGCGAACCGCGCCTGGTCGCCTTCGGCGAGGATGTGGGGCGTCTGGGCGACGTCAATCAGGCCTTCCGCGGCTTGCAGGAAAAATACGGCCCCCTGCGCATCAGCGATACCGGCATCCGCGAAATCACCATCGTCGGACAGGCCATTGGCCTGGCCATGCGCGGCCTGCGCCCCATCGCCGAAATCCAATATCTGGATTACCTCCTCTACGCCCTGCAGATCATGGCGGATGACATCGCCAACCTGCTCTGGCGCACCCACGGTGGACAAAAAGCGCCGCTCATCATCCGCACGCGCGGCCATCGCCTTGAGGGCATCTGGCACGCCGGTTCACCCATGGCGGGCATTCTCAACCTGGTGCGCGGGATGCACGTGCTGGTACCGCGCGACATGACGCGCGCCGCGGGCTTCTACAACACCCTGCTCAAAGCTGAAGAACCGGCGCTCGTGGTCGAAGTGCTCAGCGGCTACCGCATCCGCGAGCGCATGCCCGCCAACGTCGCCGAGATGACGGTGCCGGTTGGCGTGCCGGAGGTGGTGCGCGCCGGTCGGGACGTGACCGTGGTGACGTATGGCGCATGTGTGCGCCTGGCGCTACAGGCGGCAGAACGTCTGGCGCGCGTGGGCATCGAAGCGGAGGTGATTGACGTCCAATCCCTCTTGCCGTTCGATCTGCAGGGTCAAATTGCGGAATCCTTGAAGAAGACCTCGCGCATCCTGTTTGTGGATGAGGACATGCCGGGCGGGACGACGGCTTACATGATGCGGGAGGTGCTCGAAACGCAGGGCGGCTATACCTGGCTGGATGCCGCGCCGCGCACCCTTTCGGCCAAACCCCATCGTCCGGCTTATGGGGATGATGGGGACTACTGGTCAAAGCCCAACGTCGAAAGCATCTTCGATGCCGTGTACGCGCTGATGCACGAAGCGCGCCCACGCGACTTTCCGGCCTGGGGTGCGCGCTGACGTAACAAAGGGGCATGGACGGGTGCCGTACCGCTCACCCTTGACGAAAAGCCGCGAGCCGTGAGCCGCCGGGCGTCAAAAAGCAGTACGCCTGAGCGGCTCATGGCGAGTTGATGGCTCACGCCCGGCTCGCCTTGCCCCCACCGCGGATAGCCGCAACCCGCGGTCGCAATCCGACATCCAGGTAGGGCACAGACACCCGCAAACGTATGACGCCAGACTGAAAATCCGTGAGGAGCGAGCCTCATCGCGGCCCTGGGGAAAGATGAGAGGCCATGAAAAGCCATTGCCTTGAACACATTCTGCTCAAAACCATTCTGCCATTCTGAAGGAGGTGCTCATGCCAACCAAAGTCCTGGCCCCCCGCTTAGGGGAAGGCGTTGACGAAATTAACATCATCAAATGGCTCAAACGCGAGGGCGATGCCGTCGAGGAATACGAGCCGCTGGTCGAAATCGAGACCGACAAGGTGATTACCGAGGTCCCAAGCCCGGCCAAAGGGGTCGTACTGCAAATTCTCGTCCCCGAAAACAGCACGGTCCACGTGGGCACGCTCCTGGCGTGGATTGGGCAACCCGGTGAGGCGCTGGAAGGGGAACCCACCGCCGCCGCGCAGCTCGCCGCCCCTGCGTCAGTAGCGGCGGAAGCGGCAGAGTCAGGCGCGGCAGCGCCTGCCCAACGCTTAAGCGGCTTCATCTCCCCCGTGGTGCGCAAGCTGGCGGCAGAGCATAACGTGGATTTAACACAGGTACAGGGCACAGGATTGGGAGGCCGCATCACCCGCGAAGATGTGGAGCGCTACCTTGCCGCACGTCCTGCGGCGGCAGCCCCTGCCCCATCTGCCCCGTCCGCGCCGACGCCCGTGGCCCCTGCCCCGTCCGCGCCGCCCGCGCCGACGCCTGCGGGCGCGCGCCTGGCGGCGGGTGTTCCGGGCAGCCTGCGTCCCCACGCGCCATTGCGCCGTCAAATCGCCGAACGCATGGTGGCGAGCGTGCACACGTCCCCGCACGTGCTCACGGTGATGGAAGCCGATATGAGCCGCGTCATCGCCCATCGCAACGCCCACAAAGCCGATTTTGAACGCGAAGGGGTGAACCTCACTTTTATGGCCTACTTCGTGCAGGCTGCGGTAGCCGCGCTCAAGGCCTATCCTCTCGTCAACGCCTCCTGGACCGATGAAGGCGTGTTTGTGTATGACGAAGTGAACATTGGCATAGCGGTGGCGCTGGGCACGGAGGGGCTGATTGTGCCCGTCATCAAGCGCGCGGATCATCTCTCCCTGTTGGGGGTGGCGCGCGCCGTGCAGGAGCTGGCGCAACGCGCGCGCAGCAATCGGCTCACCCCGGAAGATGTCCGCGGCGGCACGTTCAGCATCACCAATCACGGCACCAGTGGCTCCCTCTTCGCCACGCCCATCATTTACCAGCCGCAGGTGGCTATCCTGGGCACGGGCGCGGTGCAGAAGCGTGCGGTGGTGGTGCAGGATGCCGCCGGCAATGAGGCCATCGCCATCCGCCCCATGGTGTACCTCTCCTTTGTGTTCGACCATCGCCTGTTGGACGGCGCAGGCGCGGATGCTTTCCTGCGCAAGGTCAAAGAGACGTTGGAAAACTGGGCTTAAGCCGGAGGGAAAAATCATGAGCGATTACGAGGTCATCGTGGTAGGTGGCGGCCCGGCGGGATACGTGGCCGCCATCCGCGCCGCGCAACTGGGCTTGAAAACAGCCCTGGTGGAAAAAGAATGGCTGGGCGGGGTCTGCCTGAACGTCGGCTGCATCCCCTCCAAAGCGCTGTTGCGCAATGCGGAGCTGGTCCATCTGATGCGCACGCGCGCCGGGGAGTTCGGCCTGAGTTTCGAGGCGCTGCACGTGGATTACAGCGCCGCCGTGAAACGTTCGCGACAGGTCGCCGCACGCCTGACCAAAGGCGTGGCCTATCTCATGCAAAAGAACGGTATTACCGTCCACATGGGGATGGCGCGCCTGAACGGACGCACGTCAGAGGGGGAACTGCGCCTCACGGTAACGGATGGACAGGGAGCGCAGCATGAGCTGACGGCGCGACACGTCATTCTGGCGACGGGCGCCTCGCCGCAGGTGCCCGCGGCATGGCCGGTGGACGGCGCGCGCATCCTGACCTACCGCGCGGCAATTTTGCAGGAGTCCCTGCCCCAACGCGCGGTGATTATCGGCGGCGGGGCGATTGGCGTGGAGTTTGCCACACTGTGGAACGCCTACGGCGTGGATGTTACCGTGGTGGAGATGTTGCCGCACATCCTGCCCAACGAGGATGAAGAAGCGGCGCAAGAACTCGCACGCGCCTTCAAGAAGCGCGGCATCAAGGTGCTGGAAGGGCATCGCGTGGAAGCGGTGGAGGCGTTGGATACGGGGGTGCGCGTCACTGTGAGCGGGCCGCGCGGCGCGCAGACCCTGGAGGCGGAGCAGGCCCTCGTCGCCATCGGCTTCCATCCCAATAGTGCCGCCCTGGGCCTGGAAACGGTGGGCGTGCAGACCGATGCGCGCGGCGCCATTGCGGTGGATGAGCGCATGGCAACAAGCGCGCCCGGCGTGTGGGCCATTGGAGATGTGACGGGTAAGCTTATGCTGGCACATGTCGGGTCGGCGATGGGCATCGTTGCGGCGGAATCCATCGCCGGGGTGGAGACGGTGCGCCTGGACTACCCTTTCATGCCGCGCGCCGTGTACAGCTTCCCGCAGGTGGCCGCTTTTGGCCTCAGCGAAGCGCAGGCGCGCGAGCGCGGCTACACGGTCAAAGTGGCGCGTTTCCCGTTTCAGGCCAACGGCAAGGCACTGGGATTGGGCGAAGCCGCCGGCTGGGTCAAGCTGGTGGTGGATGCGAAGTACGGGGAGCTGCTCGGCGCGACCCTGGTGGGACCGGAGGTGACAGAATTGCTGCCGGAGCTGACGCTGGCGCACTTGATGGAGTTGACGCCGGCGGAAATTTCCCGCAACATCCACGCGCACCCCACGCTGGCCGAGGCGCTCATGGAAGCGGCCCACGTCGCCGAAGAGCGGGGCATCCACGTATGAGGTCGGCACCCGGCAGGATGGTCCAGAAAGTTGACTTTTCTTTTATTCCTGGCATAATCACCCGCATTGGCAAAGGCGCGGATGGGGAGGAGTAAGCGGAGGGAAGCCGACAGGGACGCGCGGTCAGGGACTGAGAGCCGCGCGCGGTGGAAATCCGCCGAAGTTCGCCCCGGAGCTGACATCTGAACGGCCTGACGGCCTGGTAGGATGCTCCGCCTGGCCCGGCGTTATCGGGGCAGCCCAACCCTGACGGTTGGGAAACGAGAGGGTCTGCGCTGCAGGCCAAGCAGGGTGGTACCGCGGGAATTCAGCTCCCGTCCCGGCAAGGGACGGGAGCTTTTGTTTGACATCAAAGGAGGTGCGAGGATGAGTTTATTCGACGAGTTGGAGCAGATCCACAGGCAGGCACAGGAAGAGCTGCAGCAGGCTGCCGATTCCACCGCCTTAGAAGCCTGGTACGCCACCTACCTGGGCCGCAAGGGCGCTTTTACACAGCTTGTCCGCACCGTGGGACAGCTTCCCAGGGAAGAGCGTCCGCTTTTTGGGCAAAAGGCCAATGCGTATAAGGAGGAACTGGAAAGCGCCTACGCGCAGCGCTCTGAGGTGGTGAAGCAGGAGGAGCTGGCGCGTGAGCTGGCACAGGGCGCGGTGGACATCACCCTGCCGGGGCGCCCCATCGTAGCGGGGCACCTGCACCTGACCACGCAGACGCTGCGTCAAATCTACGCCATCTTTATGCAGATGGGCTTCGAGGTGTACGAGGCTCCCGAAGTGGAACTGGAAGCCTACAACTTTGACCTGCTCAACATCCCCGACTATCATCCGGCCCGCGATATGTGGGATACCTTCTGGATGCAGACGCCGGAGGATGAGGCGCGCCTGTTGCTGCGCACCCATACCTCGCCGGGGCAGATTCGCGTCATGCGCGAGCGTTACCCGGAACCCATCCGCGTGATCCTGCCGGGAAAAGTGTACCGCTACGAGCAGATTACCACGCGCTCTGAGCATCAGTTCTATCAGGTCGAGGGGCTGGCCGTGGGCCGCGACATCACCCTCACCGACCTGGTGGGCACGCTTAAACAGTTTGCGGAGTTGTTCTACGGGGCCGGGCGCAAGGTACGCGTGCGCAGTTCCTACTTCCCCTTCACGGAGCCGAGCATCGAGGTGGATACGGACTGTGTGTTGTGCGGCGGTAAAGGCTGCGGCGTGTGTAAATACACGGGCTGGCTCGAAATCGCCGGCGCGGGGATGGTGCATCCCGTGGTGCTGCGCAACGGCGGCTACGATCCCGCCGCATGGAGCGGTTTTGCTTTCGGCATGGGCGTCGAGCGGCCTTCGATGATGAAATACGGCGTGAACGACATCCGCCTGTACTATGGCAACGATCTGCGGTTTTTGCGGCAGTTTTAGCGAGGTGAATCATGAAAATTCCTTTATCCTGGCTTAAAGAGTATGTGGATATAGCGGACATTCCGGTAAAGGACCTGGCCGAACGCCTGACCCTGGCCGGGCTGGAAGTCGAAGGCATCGAGGTCATCGGCTACCCTGGCGCGGAGCTACCCTGGGATCCGCAGCTCATCATCACCGCCGAGGTGGTCGCCGTGCGCCCGCATCCCGACGCGGACCGGCTGGTGCTGGCCGAGGTGAACTACGGCGGGCCGGAGCATGAGATCGTGGTGACCGGCGCGCCGAGCCTGTACGAGCGCAAGGGGCAGACGGGCCTGAGCCTCAAGGTGGCCTTCGCCTGGGAAGGGGCCATGCTCTACGACGGGCATGTGGAAGGCTGGGTACAGCGCAAGCTCAAGGCGGGCAAAATCCGCGGCGTGCCTTCGCGCGCCATGGTCTGCTCGGAAAAGGAACTCGGCCTGGCCGACGAGCAGACGGACATCATCTACCTGCCCGATGAGACGCCGGTGGGCCTGCCGCTGGTAGACGTGTTGGGCGATTATGTGCTCAGTTTCGACATCAAGGGGCCGTTTGGTCATCTGCAATCCGTGTACGGGGTGGCACGCGAGGTGGCGGCGCTCTTCAAGCGCCCGCTGCGCCGCGACCCGGTTGAGGCTTTCACACGCCTGGGTTTGCGTCGCGTCGAGCAACCTGATTTCGTGGAACTGGCTATTGCCGACCCCGATTTGTGCCCGCGCTACACGGCGACGCTCATCCGCAACGTGCGCATCGCGCCCTCGCCTCTGTGGATGCAGATGCGCCTGCGCCGCGCCGGTATGCGCCCCATCAACAACGTGGTGGACATCACCAACTACGTGATGCTGGAGCTGGGCGAGCCGCTGCACGCTTTTGATTACCGTGATTTGCGTCCGCGCTCAGGCGGCAGCAAGCCCGTCATCGAAGTGCGCCGCGCACGTCCGGGTGAGACGATGGCGACGCTGGACGGGGTGGAACGCACCTTCGATAGCGAGATGTGTTTGATTACGGACGGCGGCGGGCCGGTCGCCGTCGGTGGTGTGATGGGCGGCCTCAACAGTGAGGTCAAGGACGACACGAGCACCGTCCTGCTGGAGGCAGCGAGCTTCAAATTCATCAACATTCGCCGCACCAGTCAGGTTTTGAAGTTGTTCACCGAATCCGCGGCGCGTTTTGGCAAGCGCGTGGATCCGGAGCTGGCCGCCATCGCCGGCGCGCGCGCGGCGGAGCTGATGGCGCAGCTCGCCGGTGGCGAGGTGCTGCCGGAGATGGGCGACCTTTATCCGGGCCGTCCCGAAACGGTGGTGCTGGATTATAGCCCGGCCCTGGCGGACCGCATCCTGGGTGTGAGTATCCCGCCCGCCGAACAACGCCGCATTCTGGAGGCGCTGGAGTTCGGCGTGGCGGAGCAAGCAAGCGGGTGGCGGGTCAGCGTGCCCTCGCATCGGCAGGATGTGCGCCTGCCGGTGGACCTGGTGGAAGAGGTGGCGCGCATCCACGGCTACGATCAGCTCCCCCTCACGTTGATTGACGAGCCGCTGCCGCCGCTGCGCACCAATGTCGCACTCACGGGCGAAGAGCGCCTGCGTGACCGTCTGGTGCGCCTGGGGCTGGATGAGGTCATTTCGTATTCGCTGGTAGATCCGCAGGATGAAGTGCGCCTGGCCGCGGATGGGCGCACCCTGGCATTGCCAGGCACGCCGCTGCGCCTGCGCAATCCGCTGGCCCCAGAACGTTCGCAGATGCGCCGCACGATCTTGCCGGGGCTGTTGCGCACGGCCTGGTCGAACCTGCGCCATACGGAACGCATCGCTATCTTTGAAATTGGACGCATCTATTACCGCGAGGGCGCGCCGCAGGTCGAGGCCGGGGTGACGGGCGTCGCTGAACCGCGACGGGTGGCGCTGCTCCTCACCGGCCCGCGAGAAGGCGCGTGGTGGAGCGCAAGTGACCGCGCCACGCTGGACTACTTCGATCTAAAAGGGATTGTGGATACGCTGTTGCGCGAGTTGAGCCTGGAAGCAAAGGTGCGCTGGACGCGCAGTACGCATCCGGCGTTCCATCCGGGACGCAGCGCCGAGGTGTACGCGGGTGAGCTGTGCCTGGGCACGCTGGGCGAGCTGCATCCGCAGGTGCGCGCGGCTTTCGATTTGCCGGAGCAGCCGGTCGTGGCGCTGGAGTGGGATCTGGAGGCGCTGCTCAGCGCGGCAGGCGAGGCGGAAAGCAGCAAAAAGGTGCGGATGCTCTCACCGTATCCCCCCATCCACGAGGACCTGGCGCTGGTGGTGGATGAGGCGACGCCGGCGCTGGATGTGCAGCGCGCGATCCTGGAAGGCGGCTACCCGTTGGTGACGGAGGCGCTGCTGTTCGATGTTTACCGCGGCGAGCAGGTGGGCGCGGGCAAGAAGAGCCTGGCCTTCGCGCTCACGTATCAGGCCCCGGATAAGGCGCTGGACGAGAAGGATGTGGAACGCTTGCGCAAACGCATCCTCAAGGCGGTCGAACAGCGCGTCGGGGCGACGCTGCGCGGGTAGGCATGGGACGCCTGGGATATTACGCGCGTTCGCTAGGGCGACTGGCGCTGGGGTTTCGCGCTCCCTGGAAAGTGGCGGGGCTGTTCATCGCCCCGCCTTCTCATGGAGCGACGCGCACCGTGACCTTGCGGAATGGGTTGCGCTTTGCGGTGCGCGGCGCAATGGATGTGTGGATTCTCAAGGAGACGTTTCTCGATGCTTTTTACCTGCGCTACGGCGGCGTGCCCGAAGCCGGCGCCACGGTGATTGACATCGGCGCGGGCATCGGGGATTACAGCGTGCAGATAGGCAGTTTGCAACCGACGGCGCGCGTCTATGCGTGTGAGCCGTATCCGCCTTCTTATGCGTTGCTGGAACGGAATGTACGCCTGAACGGCGTGAGCAATGTCGTCCCTTTGCCGTGGGCCGTAGCCGGCACGGATGGCATCGCACGATTGGATTTGAGCGTGGGCGAGCCGCTGCAAATGGGCCTTTCACCCGACGGGAAGTTGAACGTGGAAGCGGTAAGCCTGCAGACGTTGCTGAATCGCCTGAATTTATCGCACTGCGATTTGCTCAAGCTGGATTGCGAGGGCGGGGAGTACGCGATTTTGATGCAGGCGACACTGGAAACGTTGCGCTGCGTGCGGCGCATGGTGCTTGAGGTGCACGACGGACCGCAGGGGACGCGCGAGGAGCTGGCGCATTATTTGCGCTGGCAGGGTTTCACGGTGGAGTTGTGGCCCAATCCGGTGCATCGGCATCTGGCTTACATGGGGGCGTGGCGGTAAGCTGACCGGCTTTTGGTTAGCGAAAAGGCGACGGCCATGTTGGCTGTAAGACCATTGGGTGGGCGACGGCAATGCCATCGCCCACCCTTTAGGGGCAATGTCTTCACCCACCCCTTTATGGGCAAAGCCTTCGCCCCTCTTTAGGGGCAATGCCTTCGCCCACCCTTCAGCGACGATGCCATCGCCCACCCCTTTAGGGGCAATGCCTTCGCCCACCCGGCTATGGTTTGCCCGGCGCTAAGCAGGCTCAAGCCTGTTCCATGGTTTGCGCTTCTGAGCCGCCGTTGTTGGGCTTCGGGCGCTGCGCGAGACGGTCGAGCGCATCCGCCACGTCCCACAAGAGTTGCTCCTGCGAGAAAAGACCTTTCTGCAACAGCGCTTGCACACGATAACTCAGCTCTTCCCGCTCCTGCGGCGTGAGTTCCTTGGCGGTGACGACGATGATGGGGATGTCGCGCGTCTTCTCATCGGCCTTGAGGGCTTCTAACACGGCAAAGCCGTCCACTTCGGGCATCATCAAATCAAGCAGGATGAGCGCTGGCGGGGATTCCATAATCATCTTCAGCGCTTCCGCGCCACCGGAGGCCTGCGCGACCTGGTAATGGGCGTCGCTCAGGATGCGGGCGAGCAGGCGGCGATCTTCTTCCGTATCATCCACAATCAAGACCGGCGCGCCGGCGGGCGCTTCAAGGCGCGCTAACGCTTCCAGCAAATCCTGTTCCATGATGGGCTTGACCAGATAATCGCTCACGCCCATGCTCAGGCCCTTGCCAACCTCATTCACAATGGAGCAGACGATGATGGGAATGTTGCGCGTCTCCGGATCGGATTTGAGGTCCTGAATGATTTGCCAGCCGTCGCGGTTGGGCATGAGGATGTCGAGGGTAATGGCATAAGGGCGCAGGCGTTTGGCCTCGTTCACCACGTATTCGGGATGGGAGATGCCTACCACGTTGTAGCCGCGCCGTTCAAGGTAGCGCCGGAAGAGCTGAATCACGCCCGGATCATCATCCACGGTGAGCACCACGCGCCGCACGCCGGGCGACTCCTCCTGTCGCTCGCGTTCTTCACGCTCGGCCTGTGTCTTTTCCTGTTGCTCCTTTGAAGGCCCCTTAATCGGCAGGGAGACGTAGAAAGTGCTGCCCTGTCCCACCACGCTTTCCAGCCAGATGTCGCCACCGTGCATGCGCACAAACTCGCGGCTGATGGGCAGACCCAGGCCCGTACCGCCATAACGCCGCGTGGATGAAGAGTCCACCTGCGTGAATTTTTCGAATACCTTATCCCACGATTCGCGCGGGATGCCGATGCCCGTATCCTCCACACTGATGATAACGCGTTCCTCGTCGTGCCGCACGCGCAGGCGGATGTAACCGTGATCGGTGAATTTGGCAGCGTTGGACATAAGGTTGAGCAGCACCTGACGGATGCGTTGCGCGTCGGCGATGATGGTGGGTAAATCCTCCGGCACATCCTGCAGCAGCTCCACCGGCTTGTCTTTGACGAGGGCCACTGAGGCGGACATGACGGTGCGAATGACGTCCTTAAGGTTGCACGGCTCGAAGCTAAGCTCCATCTTGCCCGCTTCAATCTTGGAGAGGTCGAGGATGCTGTTGATGAGGCCGAGCAAGTGCTGTCCGCTATCGTAAATCGCCTGCAGGTCGGTTTGCTGCATTTCGGTAAGCGGACCATCAATTCCCTTGAGGATAACGCGCGAGAAGCCAATAATGGAGTTCAAAGGCGTGCGCAACTCGTGCGACATGTTGGCCAGGAATTCGGTCTTGAGACGGTCCACTTCCTTGAGGCGTTCCGCCGTTTCCTGCGCTTCCTCGTAAAGGCGGGCGTTTTCCAGCGCAACGCCAACATTGACCATGGCGACGCGCAAGAAAGTGCGCATGTCCTCGTCAATGCGACGCTGATCGGTGCGGCGCCCCAACACAATCGCACCGCGCACCTGATCGCGCGCCACCACCGGCAGGATGAAAATCTCCGCCACATTCCATGCGTTGAGGAGTTTAACCAGCGCCGGATGTTTGAGGGCGCGTCGCACGTCCTGCGTCAGGAGCGGTTCCTGCGTATCCACGGCCCAGGCCAGACCCGGCCAATCGGCAATCGGCGCGCGCAACTCCGAAAGGCTCTCATCAGCGCTGCCATCGCTACGATAGACGCCGCCCAAAATCAGCTCCTCGTCATCCCGTCGGAAAGCCAGGGTGACCAGTTGCAGGCGCTGCGCCAGGAGCTGACTGACATCGCGGAAGAGGGTGGGCGTATCCAGCGAGCGCGAAGCAGTCTGCAAGACCTCGTTGAGCAGAGCGCGGCGCTCCGCTTCCGAACGGGTCGCATCCAACAAGGTCATGTTATCCAGCGAAACCGAAGCGCTCTGCACTAAAGACTGGTAAAACTGCAATTCTTCTTGCGAAAACTCGTGTGGTTGCGCAGTATAGATGAGGACCGTGCCATAGTGGCGCTCGCGCTGCATCAAGGGCAGTGCCGCCATGCCGCGCACGCGCATCATCTCGTAAACCTTGCGGGCTTCCGGCGTCAGGCGCGGATCATGCATGACATCGGAGGAGACAAAGCGTCCCTCGCGCTTCAAAATATCGAAGAGGCTGCCAAACGGCGCCAAATCAAACACGTTATATTGCAGGGGCGCCGTGCGCACCCGGCGTTCCCAGCGCGCCAGGATGCGCAGTTCGGTGGGGTTTTCCTGCGGATGGAGCAGGCCGGCCACCACGCGCGTCGGTTCGGGGCGCGTCGCCACCCCTTCCACCGCCACCTGTAACAGCTCCTGCACCGTGCGCGCCTGCGCCATGCGTTGACCCAAATCGTACAGCAGGCGCGTCTGCGCCAGAGATTGCTGCGACTGCTCGAAGAAGAGGCGGTTTTCCAACGCCAGCGCCATCTGCTCGCTCACCGCGCCGACCAGCGCCAGGTCTTCCTCTGACCACTCGCGCGCCTGCTCCGGGTCGGCAAAGCTGAAGAGGCCCATCAGTTGCTCGCGCATCCGCACCGGCGCCACCAGGGCCGAACCTTCGGCGTGCGGAAGCACGGCGGGTTGCCCCTGCAAGACCGGTTCCGGCACATCCTGCAGCACCGGTTGCTCCAGCGGCGCCAGCTCCGTCAAGTCGTAGCGGTAGCCCAGCAGGGCGCTGCGCATCTCAAAAGCGGCCCAGGCATCACCCACCGTTCGGCGCTGAATGTCCTGCAACTGCTGCAAGTTAGCCTGCGCTTCGGCATACAACTGCGCGTTGTTGATGGCGTTGGCTAACTGATCGGCGACCGTCTGCAAGACAGTGATGTCTTCCTGCGAGAAAGCCTGCGGAGCGCTGCTTTGAATCGTCAGAGCACCGATCACTTTTCCACGGGCGATCAAGGGCATGGCGATTTCGGAACGGGTCAACGGCAGGTAGGGGTTATCAAAGCGCACCGCTTCATCCCCTACATCAAAACTGATGCGCGGCTCGCCATGCAAGATAGACCAGCCAATCATCGAGGTTTCGCCCACGGGCAGCTTGTGCCCGGCCTCCAACATCTTGCGTCCGGCCTCACCCGTGCCGGCACGCAGCACCGCGTATCGTCCGGCATCATCAAGCAGGAACAGGCCCACGTAGTAGTAATCAAAGCCGGAGCGGATCAGTTCAACCGAGGTATCCAGTAATTCCTTCAGGTCCAGGATGGATGTGGTAGCTCGCGAGACGTCCGCCGCCACGCGCAAACGCCCGGCGTAGCGTCCGGCACGCTCCTCCAGGCGTTGGAGATGCGCCGCCTCGTAAGCCTGCACAAAGCTGCGCGTCCAGGCTTCATAATAGGCATCGGTGGCGGACAGGAGTTCCGCCAGCGCCGCATCGCGGCAGGTTTCGCGCACAAAACGCCGCAAGGTTTGTCCCAAAGCCAGAGCTACCGGCATAGCCGAAGCCCGCTCGGACCAGAACATGCCCCGTGCGGCTGCCAGCTCCGTCGTGGGTTGATGCAGGAAGGCCATCCAGGCTTCCCACTCAACCGCGGCCTGTTGCGCCGCTTCGGCCTCATCCTGCACGGCGGGACGCAGCGCCGCCTGCAAAGCGGGCAACAGCTCGGCGCGCCGCGCTTCCAATTGCGCGATCAGCTCGGACATCAAGGTATGCTCGGCCATGCTTCACGCTCCCTACGCATCTTCGCTCTTTTCTTCTTCAGAGGTAGAGGGGGCAGATGGCGCACCTCGACCTCCCAACAGTTGCACGACGTTCTGCGGTGTGCCCAACGCGCGCCCCAGTTCGCGCAAGGCGGTGCGCAACACGCTCTGTACATCGGGCGCGGCCTGCAATTGACCGGTAATCTCACGGATGAGGCGCTCGCGGCGGGCGCGGGATTCGCTCGCGGCCAGTTGCGAAATGTTCTGAATCGCCACCGCAGCCTGTTGCGCCAGGCTCATCAGACGCCGCAATTCCATATCGCTAAAGTCCCGCGGCTCCGGATAGAGCGCATTGATGAAGCCAATGCGCTGCCCGGCGGCGAGCAAGGGCACAAAGAGCGCGCTGCGCGCCCCCAGCAGGCGCACCATCATCGCCCGCGAGTGCCGATCCAGGCGGGGGTCCACTTTCAAGTCGCGGATCACACCCGGCTCATCCGCCGCCAGGATGAAGCGCGAAAGCCCGAACTCGCGGATATCGTAGCGTTTGACCAGGCGCACGGGCGTCGCTTCACCCTCGAACCAGCGCGCCAGCACGTAGGTCCATTCGGGCATAACATCATCCATCCAGGGGCGGTTAAAGAGCTGAATGCTCACATCGTGCGCGCCCTGCCCGATCGTGGTGTAGCGACGCAAGGTTGTCAGGATGGCTTCGTACGTCTGCGCGCGGGTCAGCTCACCGGTGGCCTGATACAGCAGTTCCGTTTCGGCCAGGGCCTGCTGCAATTCCAGTGAGCGCAGGCGCGTCTCTTCCAACAGGGTCATGTTTTCCAACACCACGGCCACCTGACTGGCCAGGTTGCGCGCCATCACGCGCATTTCCGGATCGAGCGGCGGAGCGGATTGCAGGGAAAGCAGACCCAGGACGCCGCGATAGGCTGTACCGGTGCGGATGGGAACGTATAAGACCCGCTCGATGGCGTAACGCTGCTGCACTTCCTCCGGCACCGGCAATTCACTTAACAGCCGCGCCAGTTCGGCCTCGGTCAGACCACGGAAGAAGAGCTGTTGCTCCGGTGTAAGGGTATACACCCCACCCCCTTCCATCAGGGGGGTCGTATCCGCATGCAGGAAAGCCTGAAGTTTGACGCTAAAGGTGACCGGGTCCTCAAAGGTGAGCACCAACACGCCCATGCCCAGGCCCTGCGCCAGGATGCGTGCGATTTGATCCAGCGCCTCATCGGGGGTAGAAGCGGATGCCGCTGTGCGCAGGACGGCATTCAACAGCGATTGTTGCCGCGCATTGCGCTGCGCATCCTCAAACAAGCGAGCGTTCTCCAGGGCCAGGGCCGCCTGCTCGCCTACACTTTCCACCAGCTCCAACTCCTCGCGCGTCCAGGTGCGCTGCGGATCAAACAGGGAAAGCACGCCGATCAGTTCGCGTCCCAGACGCAAGGGCTGCATCAGCAACTCCTGACCAGCATCCCGCGCGCGGGTATAGCTGACCCCTGCTGCGCGCAGGTCAGGGGGAACAGGGAAAGGCGTGGCAGCGTACACGGAAACGCGGTCATATTCGTAGGCCAGGGCCTGCACCCGCGCCATCACGCGCGCCCATCCCTGCCGGCTGTAGTCCTGATAGAGCGCTTCCAGCTCCTGCACGACGCTCTGCATCTGCTCCAACAGGCGGGCGTTTTCCAGAGCGATGGCGAGCTGATCGGCCATCAATTGCAGGTTCTCCTCGTCCTCGGTGGTGAAGGCTGCCGGTTCCGTGCTCTGCACGTCCAGCACGCCGATGACGCGCGTGCCCACGCGCAACGGCAACGCCAGCTCGGAACGTGTGTCCGGCAGGTCAGGGTTGCGCACCCAGACCACGTCGCCGCCCACATCCAACGCAATGCGCGGACGCCCTGTTGCCGCCACCGTGCCCACGATACCGCGTCCCACCTGCAACTTGTGCCCGCGCGCCAGCATACGCCGTCCCCCTTCGGAAGAGGCGGCCTGCAACAAAGCCCACTCGCCTTTTTCGTCAATCAGGAAGATGCCGGCATGATAAAAGCCGAAGTTCTGCGAAATGGCGTTAACCGCCGTGCGCAGCAAGGTAGGCACGTCGCGGACCAGCGCCGCCTCGCGGCTCACCAGGCTCGCCGCCTGCAACTGACGCGACTTGCGTTCCAAATCTGCCGTGCGCGCGCTCACCTTCTCTTCCAGGCTTTCCACCATTTCGTTTAAGCGCACGGCCATAGCGTTAAACGCCTCGGTCAGGAAGCCAATCTCATCCGCTGAGCGCACAGGAATGCGATGGCTCAGATCTCCCGCGCCGATAATAGTCACGCCCTGCGAGAGCGCATTGAGGGGATTCAACACCCAGCGCTCGGTGGCGAATTGCACCAATCCAATCACCGCCAGCAAGGCGATGGCCACCGCCAGCACCGGCGCGAGCGTAACCAGGGGCGGCGTCACCTGTGAGGCCAGCACCCCGGTCACAATATAAAGAGACCGGTCTCCCAAGCCAGGCAGCTTGACCGCACGCACCACCAGATACGTGTCGCCATACACCGGCAGGTTGCGCCGCAGCTCGCCTTCTTTGAGGTTGGTCATTTCCACCACAAAGCGCCCTTCAAAAGCCTCGTTGGAATGATACAGCACTCTACCCGTATCCAGCACAAGGGAAACGAAAGCTACCCGTTCCAGGCCCGCGGCAGACGTGCGCACCTCGTTACGCAAGCCCTGCACGTCGTAGATGGAAGAAATGTAAGGCGTGATGTCCTGAATCGTGCGCTGCAGGTCACGGGCAATCACGCGCGCCTCCCCCAGACTGTTAGCGCGATAAGCGGCCTGATACTGACTGCCCACAAAAATCAACACCGGCAGCACCAACAGAAGCGGGATCAGGCCCGACCAGAACAATAATCGCCAACGTAAGCTGCGAACTTTCATCGTTTTCCTCCAGGCGACGCCAGTAGCGTGCGATAGAGTTTCCCTGTCACCGGTAGCTTGAGGGGGATGCCCAGATTCCAGTAGTCTGCCGCCGCCAGGTTGAGCAACAGAGGATTGGGCGTTGCATCGAGCATGCCAAAAGTCTCCGGCGGCACCCCCTGCATCAGACTCACCACGATTTGCCCCACCTGCTCCCCTTCAGAGCGACGCGAGGCCACCAGGCCACCGATGGCGCCAAATTCAACCGCTCGCTGCCGCAAAGCGTAGACAGGGACCGGCGTGTTTGTCAGGGTCCACTTCAGCACCTCATCTTCAGGGATATAATTCCCCTCCGCGTCCCGCAAAGCGTGATAATTGCCCAACAGAATGAAGTCAAAGTTGTAATTGACCGTCTCGGTCATGACCACGCGCTGCCAGTACTCCCACTTTTCAACCTGTCGCAGGGGTGGCATGTACATGCTCTCCAAGTTGGCCGCCGTGATTTCATCATAGATGCGCTTGATGCTGTTGCGCGATTCGACCGAATCATCCGTAAGAAAAACGTAACTGCGCGCTTCCGGCATCATGGCCTGCGCCAGGCGCACCGTTTGCACCGGATAGCTGCGTTCCAGCACCACCACAGCGCGCGGCAGCGCTTTGAGCGCGTCGGACGGCTCACCATTCAGACCGCAAAAAATGGTCAACTGCTGCGGATCGGGAGACGTTAAAAGCCATTGCGTGATGGCTTCCTCATCGCACACAATCAGAACATCAGGTTTGAACTCGGCGATGGCGGCCCGCGCCTCCGCTACCCGCGTTCGGTATCCGGCCACATCGCGCACACTATCCAGGTAAACTTCACGCACCACCAGCGTGCGCCCCTGACGATACTGCGCCGCTTCGAGTGCCGTCAAAAGTCCGCTGCGGAAATCCTTCGAAAGCGGATCGTCGGCGCCGTAACTCCCCACCAGAAACAAGCGCAGCGGACGCTCCCCAATCATGGGCGTTGGGGTCGGGGTCAGCGTGGGCAAAGTGCGCGGCTCCGGTGTCGCAATCCCTTCCCCACCGACACAAGCGCCCAGGGTCAGGAGCAAGCCTGCCCCTAACAAGATCAACCACAACCCTTTATTGCGTTTCATGTGTCTCCGTTGATGAGGTTTCTCGTTCCTCGATGGGAATCAATTGCACGCGCGCCCGTTGCAGGTTAAGGGCACGGCCCACCTCCTGCACCAGGCTACGTAACACCGCCTCCACGCTGGAGCTGGCCCGCAAACGAGCCACAATGGCGCTACGGGCACGCTCGTTCAGGGCGCGCAGACGGCTTTCCTCCAGCAAGCGGGCGTTATCCAACGCCAGGCTAAGCTGCTCACCGACCATATCGGCCAGGCGCAACTCCTCATCTCGCCACTCCCGCTCGGCCTCAAACCGCAACAAACCCACGACCTGTCCACGCACCCGCACCGGCACCAGGAGCGCATTCCGTCCCGTTTCGGTGCTGAGCACTTCCACCCGCTCCGGCAGCGTGGAGGGGGGTAACTCATCCACAGGCAACACAGCTCCAAACGAGGCATCGTAGCTGTAGAGCGTGCGGTGACGTGCGATAGCGTCGCGCCACGCTTCAACCACTTCCTGCTCCTGATAGCGGCTCAGACGCTCTAAAGTCTGCTGCATCTCGCTGAGCAGACGCGCGTTTTCGATAGCCACGGCCACGCTATCCGCCAGGATGCGCATGACGCTCACATCGTCTTGCGTGAAGGCCTCCGGTTGATGACTTTGAATATCCAACACGCCGATGATTTGCTCACGCACCACCAGCGGCAGGGCCATTTCGGAGCGCGTGTTCGGCAGGTCGGGGTTGTTGAACCAGACTGCATCCGCGCCGACATCCAGGGCGATGCGCGGTATGCCGCTAAAAGCCACGTTTCCGACAATGCCCTGCACCCCTACGTGCAGGCGATGTCCGCGCGCCAGCATCCGCTTGCCTCCTTCGGAAGAAGCTGCCCGTAGAACAGCCCACTGCCGCTCTTTATCCAGCAGGAAAATGCCGACGTGATCGTAACCCATGCGTTCGGCAATCAACTGCGCCGTGGTTTGTAGCAGACTCTCCAAATCCCGCACCGAGGTCATGCTTTGTGAAAGCTCAGCAATGGTCTGAAAACGTTGCGCACCCCGTTCCGCCTTAGCCGTACGCTCGGCCACACGTTGCTCCAACGTCTGCCGCGTATGGTTCAGTTCCTGCGCCAGCACGCGCGTGGTGTCCAGGCGTTCGTACAAGTTCCACACCATAAGCGCCACCGCCACCGTAGCACCGGTCACATCCAAAACGTTGAGGGTAGCCATGGCAGTCAGCCGCAGATTGGGTTCCATGGAAAACGGCGGGCGATACATGCCCAGGCCCTGCGCCATACCGATAAGCCCATAAACCGCCACCAGACTTCCCGCGACGATGGCCCCATCACGCAAGGGGAGGATCAGCACAGCGCCGATCATAACCCAGACATAAACCCCAACCGCCGAAGATGTGAAGCCGTCATACAGAAGCGTGGCAGCCAGGGAAAGGGAAACCAGAAGAAAGAGGTAAATTCTGCCCGCAATTTCCAGATACCCCTGACGATTGGCAACATAAGCCATGGCATAGGCCCCGATCGCCGCTACCATGATGCCGTTGAGCAGAGCGGGATGGAAATCGGGATACCAGTAAGCCAGAAGCTGCAAGTCGGCCAGAATGCCCAGACAAACCAGAATACCGGTCAGGAGAATGGCGTTAAACATGAAGCCGCGCCAGTTCAGCTCCGGGTCAGTATAAGGCACCCGCAAAATCCGCTCCAGCCAGGCGGGCATTCGGCTTCTCTGTGGCGTTTCAACGCTCGTCATAGCAAGTCCTCCTCCTCTTCCGGCAGCACCAGGCGTGCTGAGGCGGTCTCAGCCTGCAGGAGCGTGCTCAATTCCTGCAGGGCCGTTTGCAACATAACGTCCAGTTCCACCTCGGCGCGGATATTCGCGGTAACGCGCGTCACGGCCTGTTCCAACAACGCACGGCGGCGCGTTTCATCCAACAGGCGGGCGTTATCCAGGGCCAGGCCCAATTGAGCGATGACGGTTGTCGCTACCGCAATCTCATCCTTCAACCAGGGTTGCTCCGATTCCAACACAAAACGCCCGACGGTTTGTTGCTGTACCTTCAAAGGAACGACAAGCAAATGCGTGCCTTCCGGGGTAGGGTACACAACCGGTTCCTGCGCCGTTTGCAGCTCCGGCGGCAAGTCCTGCAGGCGTGCCGCGCCCGGACGCACGGCTAAACGATCGTAAGCATAGGCCAGCTTCCCGCTGCGCTGTTGCACCAGGGCCTGCCAGGCTTCCAGTAAGTTTTGCTGCTGCAAGCGGGCCATGCGATCGTAAGCTTTCTGCACAACCTCGAATTGCCGCACGTTCTCGATAACCGCGCTCAGAGCGGTGGCAACGGCTTTGAACAGGCTGATGACTTCCTCGCTCAGATGCCCTACCTCGACGCTTTGCACATCCAGCACGCCCAACAAGGTATCGCGGGCAATGATGGGGAAAGCGGCTTCGGCGCGCGTCATGCTCATGGGGTCGGTGGATTTGTAATATGTATCTTGCGTGACGTCCTGCGCGATGTAAGGCTGTGCGGTGCGCGCCGCTTCGGTGACAATAGCCTTCTCCTGCAAACTGAGCTGGAAGCTCTGCCGCACCAGGTCCTGATACACAGCACCGGAAGAGGCCTGTAGAACCAGGGCGCTTTTGCTCTGGTCCAGCAGGAAGATGTTAATGGAATAAAAACCTAAAGCTTCTGCCAGGTAGTTGACCGCCCCAACAAGCGCCGTCTGCAAATCGGTGACGCGCCCCAGGCGAGCCTGGACTTCAGCCAGCACGCGGAAGGCGCGTTCGCGTTCCTCTGCGGTCTGCGTGAAGAGATGCATGCGTTCTTCCAACGCGTCCTGCGCCGCCTCCAGCTCGCGCGTGGCTTTCTCGGCCTGCTGCAGCGTTGAGAAAAAGTTGCGGGCAATGAGATAGAGCACCGGAATCAGCGAGAGGATGGTGAGCAGGGTGAGCACAGCAAAACCGTCCAGCGTGGTCAGGGCGGTGGCCAGCTGCGGTCTCTGATAGGCACCGATACGCATCAGCCCATACAGCACCAGCCAGATGACCCCATAACCGATGAGCATCCACAAAGGCCAGGAAGTTTGCGCCAAAAAAACCGTCGCCACAGCTAAGGCCCACACCATGAACACAACCTGCGGCGAATAGGCCCCACCGGTCAAAATGAAAATGGCCAGGCTTACCCCGTAGAGAATAGTCACGTACAGGCGGACCAGATGGAAGGTATAGCCCCGTTTGATGAGCACGATAAGCGCAAGCTGCCCCAAAATGAGGGCATTGCTCAAGCCCATCGCCAGCCAGGAGCTGAGAGTGCGCGGGATATTCCCGGCCCGCAGCACAGCCATGGAGTACAGGGCGCTGCTCAACGTCAACACAAGGCTGCCGATGGTGGCAATCAGCAACAAACGAGCGACGAGACGTTGCTGAGCGTCTTGAGCAGGAACATCGAACCAGCGCAACAAGCGCTGCCAGAGGGATGATGAGGCCGTCATTGCTGCACCTCCATGTGAACCGCGCCCCAACGCACGCGCAACGCGCGGCCCAATTCCTCCAGGGCGCGCTCCAACAGGGCTTCGATTTCCACTTCCGCGCGCACGCGCGCCGTAATCTCGCCGATGAGCTGCTCCTGCGTCACGCGCCGCCGCGATTCTTCGAGCAGGCGCGCGTTCTCCAGAGCAGCAGCCAGGCGGTCGGCTACCTGTTCTACAAAAGCTACCGTGTCTTTGGGGATAAGGGTGTTCTCAAAACGCAGGTTCAACACTCCGATGACCTGATCGCGGTAGCGAATGGGCACGGCGAGCACGCCCTGTGCTGTTTCCTGTTCCACGGCTCTGCTTACCACGGGCGTTTTGCGTTCCAAAGCCATGCGCGCTTCCGGCGCCGGTTCGGGGGCCGGTTCCACGCCCATGAAGCGATAGCGGTAGCCGATATGTTGCCGCATCCGCTCCACAAAGTCTTTCCAGGCTTCTGCCGTGTAGCGGCCATACGCGGCCTGCACCTCACGCACCGTCTCTTCCATGCGCTGCAACAGGCGCGCGTTTTCGATGGCATTCGCCAACTGATCGGCCATGGTCTGCAAAACGGTGATATCGGCCTCGCTGAAGGCACGCGGTTGGTCCGATTGAATGGTCATGGCACCGATGACTTTGCCGCGGCTGCTCAGCGGCAAGGCCATTTCGGAGCGCGTTGCGGGCAGTAAGGGGTTGCTGAAGCGCACCGCTTCTTCACCGACATCCAGCGCGATGCGCGCCTTGCCCGTCGCCACGCAGGTGCCAATCATGGACGCGCCGCCCACCTCTAAGCGGTGACCACGCTCCAACATGATGCGCCCGGCTTCCCCCGTACCAGCGCGCAGCACGGCCCAGCGGCCCACGTCGTCCACCAGGAAGAGACCGACATAATATAAGCCCAGGCGCTCGCGGATGAGTTCCACCGCTTGCGGCAGCAGTTCTTCCAGGCTGAGAATGGAGGTTGCTGCGCGCGAGATTTCCGCCGTAGCGCTCAAACGTCCCGCGCGCTTTTCCACTTCATCCAGCAGACGTTGCGTCTCCAAAGCCAGGCCCATCTGCTCGGCCACCAGGCGCGCCATTTCGAGCTGCTCCTCGTCCCAGGAGACACCGGCTTCGCCTTCAAAGCCCAACATCCCCACTACCTCGCCCTGCAGGGTGATGGGGAGCGCCAGATGCGGGCGACCCTGCTCGTCTAGCGTCTGTACCAGATTTTCCAGCTCAAGCGCTTGCGTCATCACCGGCAGCCAGGCCTGTTCATCCGGACCGCCGCCGGTTGGCGTCCAGCGGTAGCCCTGCACGGCGGAGACATAACCCTGCCAGGCCTCGCGCACGTAGCGCCGCTGCATCGCCATAATATCTTTCAGCATCTTCTCCGCCTGCTGTCGCGCCTCTTCGGCCTCGTGGCGCGCCTTCAGCTCGGCCTCCACCAACAGCGCGCGGAACACCGCTGCGCCCAATTCATCGCTCATCACGTCGTACATGTCGCGCACCGGGCCAAAGGTAAACAGGACAAAGCCCAAAAGTTGGCCGCGGAACGCCAGGGGAGCTACCAGGCGCGTCCGGCGCTCCGTCGGGATGAAGAGCGCGCCCGGCAGAAGGTTCGCCACGGGATAGGGCGCCGTGTCCACCTGAAACGCGCGTAGCTGTTCGTAAGCCAGCCTCAGTTTGCCCATTGTACGTTGCTCGTCCGTGTAGAGCACGAGATGGACTTCGGGCACGTCCAGGTGCGGGAGACGATTCTCCAGCGCCTGTCCCAGCTCCGCAAAGTTCAACACTTCCCCCACCGCACGCTGAAAGGCGTACATGCCGCGGATAAAATATTCTTCGGAAAGAGGTTGATAGACCTGTGTGCGATAAGCTGCATCGCCCACGATTTGCCGCGCCTCATGCAGCGCATCCTCGGCACGGATGCGCTCCTGTTCCTTCAGGTAGGGCACGGTAAAGGTGCGCAACAGCGAGAGCACGGCCTGTCCCAGGTTGACATCCCGACGCGCCACGCGGGTCGTTTCCAAAGCGGCGTAGAGCGCGTTCAGGAAAGGCCTGTTCTCTCCGGTGGTCATCAGCGTATGGAACGTTTCCCACAAGGGACGAATCCAAACCGCTTCCGATAGGCCATAGCGCGCCAATACCGGTTGGAGACGCGCCGCATACGCGGCATACCGCTCCTCCAGCGTAACAGAAGCCGGAAGTTCAACCGGCGGCAGCACGCCTTCCGGAGTAGCCAGGTCCGGGATGTCGCGTTCGTAAACAAACACCCCTTGCGCCAGCGTAGGAATGCATCCACAGGAACGACGGACGCGCAACAGCGTAGGAACCACGCTCACGTCCGGTACCTCGTCGCCCTGCAAAAGGAGCTGCATCAACTCCATGGCACGCGCGCCGATGCCGGCTATGTCCTGCCGCACGGTGGTGAAAGGAATAGGGCCAAAGCGCGCTTCGGGATCATCATCAAAGCCGACCAGAGCCAGGTCCTGCGGAATGCGCAGCCCGCGCTCGCGCAAATAAGGCAACGCGCCCAGCAGAATCTGATCATTGACCCCGACCACGGCCTGCAAATCAGGCGCCTGTTCCAGGAGACGCGCCATGGCCTGTTCCCCGTCTTCCCGTCGGAAACTGGCCTGCACCACCCAGGCCTCCGGCACCTCCAGGCCATGCGCTTGCATGGTGGAAAGATAAGCCTCATAGCGCTGCTCAGCCTCCATCTGCCCCGCCGGTCCGCGCAGGAAACCGATGCGCTGATAACCGTGGACGTTGATGAGGTGCTCAACAGCGGAGCGCACGCCCCCCCGGTTGTCGGGCAAAACCATGGGGCGATCCGCCAGAGGCAGCGCCATCGTCACCACCGGCAGATGGGTCGTCGCTTCCACAATGGCTTTAAGCGCTTCTGGGCTGACGGCATGCGAGAGGGTAGCGCTGAGCAAAACCCCATTCAGCGGCGCATTGTCCAGGAGCTTGAAAAGATCCCAGGTGTGACTGACTTCGCCGCCCTCGTAGATCAGGAGGTTAACCTCAGCACGCTCTGCCACCTGTTGAATGCCGCGCACGATTTCCATCTCGTAGCCGTTCATAATGCGGGTAATGACCACCCCCACAGTTGGACGGCCATGCGCATGATGCAAGACGTTGGGTGTAAGGCTCATAGGCACCTCATTCCGTATCCTTGTCCGCCGACAGGGCAAGGGCTTCGCGCAGGCTTTCGCGTGTGCCAAGGCGCACCACACCGACCGGCGCGTTTAACAGACGGCCCAATTCTTCCAGGGTTATCGCTAACAGGCTCTCCGTATCTGCGGCACGTCGCAGCCGTTCCGTGAGCATGCGCATGCGGTACTCGTGTTCCACGCGCTGTTGAATCTCGCGGAACAGGCGCACGTTCTGAATGGTATTGGCTACCTGCGCCGCCACGGTTTTCAGCAAATCCAAAGAGGACTCATCGTACACGTATTCTTGCTCGTAGTTTTGAATGGCCATCACACCCACCACGCGCCCGGAAGCGATGAGCGGAACGCCCATCCAGCTCAAGGCCAGTTCCCCAACAGGCGGGATGTTCAATTGGGTGAGGAAGGCATCCCGTTCCATGCTGGTACGCAATAAGACAGGGCGGCGGGTACGGATGATGTAGCCCGTGACCCCACGCGTGATGGGGAAGCTTTCGACCGGTTGTCTCTGCCCATGTTCAATGCCATAAGCGCGTGTCCAGGTTTGCTCACCTTCGTTATACAGGGCAATGTAGAAGTTCTCCACGTCGAACAGGCGCCCCAGTTGCCGATGCACCATCTCCAACAGGCGTTCCATCTCCAGCGTGCCGGTGAGGGCCTGTCCGATTTCGTTAACCACGGTCAACTCGGAAAGACGACGTTCCCGCTCGCGCAAGAGATAAGCGGTATTGAGGCTCACCACAGCCTGATTGGCGAGGGATTGCAACAGCTCACGTTCGCGCGGCGAAAACTCCTGTGCTGGATGCTTGTGCGTCACGGTCAGGGTGCCCAGGGACACCCCGCGATAATGCAAAGGCACAATGGCCAAAGCCTTTCCTGCCGTACAGAGGCGTTGCTCCTCCGGCGTCAGGCGCTCGTCGGTGACGCCAGGGGAGAGGAAGAACGGAACGCGCTTCGCCAGGGCCTGACCGTGCACCCCCTGCAACCAGGAACGCGCCGCCTCCAACGAAAGCGCACCTAAAGTGCCCGCCCCCACCAGCTGGAGTGGCGTCTGCCGCACGCGATCCAGTGTGAGCAAGGCTGCTCCCTCTGCTGCAACCACGTTTAACACACCCTGCACGACTTCGCGCAATTGCAGGTTCACATCCTCACTGCTCAACAAAGCATTGCTGATGCGGTAAAGGGTGGCGTTTTCCACCAGGGCGCGCCGGGTCTGTTGGTAGAGCAGCGCGTTACGCAAAACGCTCGCAGCCTGCGCCGCAATGGTGCGGAACAGTTCCAGGTCGCGCGTGGTGTAAGCGTTCTCCTGATTGAGATTTTCAATCCCCATCACCCCAACGACTTCATCGCCGGCCAACAGGGGCACGCCCATCCAGGAAAGCGCCTCCCCACCCAGGACTTCAATGTTGCGCTCCGCGCAAAAGGCGCGGTATTGTTCCGCCGAGCGCAACAACACCGACTCGCGGGCGCGGATGATGTAACCGGTCAACCCCACCTCAACGCTGTGGGATGTGACCGGCATCCGCTGTCCATTTTCCACGTTAAAAACCATGGTCCAGGTGCGGGTTTCCGGCTGATAAGTGGCAATGTAGAAACTCGACGTATCGAAAAGTTGTCCAATCCAGGTATAGACTGTCTCCACCAACACATCAACGTCAAGAGTACTGGCCAGCGTTTGCCCGATTTGATTAAGCACGCGAAATTCGGCAAGCTGCCGTTCGCGTTGCTGGAAAAGACGCGCGTTTTGAATGGCAATGGCCGCCTGCGAAGCGATCGCGCTGAGCACATCCCGATGCCAGGTGTTGTAAGTGCGCGGCATGGTATAGCTCTGCACGGCAATCACGCCGATGACCTTATCCCCCAACAGCATGGGCACCCCCAGCCAGGATTTTGCTCCGAGTTTTCCCACCGCTTCCAATCCCAGCCGTTGCCGATGGCCATCAATATCTTCTTCCATCAACAGAGGCTGACGGGTGCGAATGATGTATTCGGTCAAACCGCGGCGCAGCGGGCGGCGCGTCGTCGGGCCACGATCCTCGCGCTTACCTTCTACCACATCGAGCACGAAATAAAGCTCCTGCGCCTCTTCTTCATAGAGTGCCACGAAGAAGTTGGTGGTATCCATGATTTGCGAAGCGTAATGATAGATGCTTTCCGCCACGCTCTCCACCGTGGGACCGGCGGCCATGAGATTGGCCATCTCGCGCAGGATGCGGTTTTCCAGCGTCAGGCGTTCCAGGTCGGCCAGACGCGCTTGCGCGTGCGCCAGTTCGGCTTCCAGTTCGGCTTTCGTTTTCGCTGTCATAGGTTCTTACGCTCTCTGCTGTTTTGTATTCACGCCTGTGCGTCCTCGTCCACCTGCGGGAGGATGTGCACGGCTACCTCGGCTACGCCGGGCAGGCGCCCCAACTCCTGCACAGCGGTACGCAGCAACGCATCTACATCCAGGGAACGGGCAAACTGCGCCGCAACCTGCCCCAATTCCTGTTCACGGGCGGCACGGCGCTGCGTATCCTGGTACAATCGCGCGCTTTCCAACGCCACTTCAAGCTGTGCGATCAACCCCTCCAACAAGCGGATTTCTTCCGGATGCCAGCGGCCTGCCGCGGCAGGCTTGCGCAGATTGAGCACGCCAATGGTACGTCCTCGCACGCGCAAGGGCGCAGCAAAGGTCAACAGGTCAGGCGCCTCCTCGGCTACCGCTGTGACTGTGCGTTCCTCACGCAATGCGGCCTCCATTTCCGGATACCAGACTTCCGCGCCAGGTTGCACACGCTCACCGACGTAACGATACCCCGACGTGAGACCGGTGCGCAGCAGCTCCTGCCAGGCCGTGCGGGACACTTCCCCGTAGGCGCGGCGCTCGGCTTCCAGCGCCTGTTGGGCTTCGCGCAGCAGACGGGCGTTATCCAACCCCACTGCCACCTGTCCGGCAATGGTGCTTAATGCGTCCAAAGTCGCTTCATCGAAGACATTCGTCTGTGCGCTCTGTACGCTCAACACCCCCAGTACGCGGCCACGTGCCACCAGCGGAATGACGACCTCGGCGCGCGTGTCGGGAATAGCCGGGTGGGAATAATAGGCCTCGGCCCGGGTTACATCCTGCGCCACCACCAGCGTCTCACGCGCCAGAGCCTGCCCCACGAGGGAAGCGCCCCCGATCTGCAGGTTAAAGCGCTCACGCATAAGCTCCTCAGCACCCTGCCCGGCACCGATGTGATAACGCACGCTGTTCCCGCTCGCTTCCATGAGCAGGAAAGCTACGTGATTGAAACCAAAACGCTCCACCAGAAGCTGCGCCGTGTTGCGCATCAACTCGTCTGGATCAAGCAACGAGGTCACCGCGTTGATAACTTCTCCGGCAGCCTCCGCATAGGCCGCGCGGCGCCCCAGATCAGCCGTGCGCTCGGCGACGCGCTGCTCAAGGGTTTGAATCAGGTCACGAAGACGCGCCGCCATGCTGTTGAAGGTCTCGGCCAGCATACCGATTTCATCCCCCGTTTCGGGTGTAACCGAGACCTCCAGGTTTCCCGATGCAATCTGTTCCGCCAATAACGTCAGGTTGCGCACAGGGCGGGTGAGCAGGAGCGCAATCCCCAATCCGCCAAGCGCCATCAAGCCTGCCAGGGCCAGCGCCACCACTACAATGGTGCGTGCCTGGGCCTGCACCGGCGACAGGAGAACCGCCTGCGACTGCACATACACCACATGCCAGTGAACGGTTTTCAAAGGCACAATGATAGCCTGCTCCAGGGTGCGGTCTTCTTCATCCAGGGTTTCTCCCACTTCACCGGTGAAAGCGGTGGCGCCTTTCAGGATAGCTTCCGCAAACTCCGGATACGCCACAGGCGGATCGCGATAGTCCAGCGGAAGCCGTCGCGCCGCCTGTAAGCGCTGCCGCGTGGCGTCGTCCACGGGCACAAGCAGGCTATAGCGCAAACGACGTTCCTGCCCATGGGCCAGGCGGATGAGGTCCTCATCAATCAACATGCCAAACGAGCCAGCACCAACAGCATCATTAGCCTGTACCACCCACCGCTGGAGCGCTTCTGCCTGATAACGCACACGTAAAATGCCAAGCAGGTCGCCTTGCATGGGGTCCACAATAGCACAAGCGATGTAAAAGTAAGCTGCACCGGTCTGCGGATCAAGCAAGACGTGCGAGATATAAGGCTGTGGCTGTTTCAGAATCTGCCCCATACTGAGCGCGCCCGCGACATATTCCATGGCGCTTTCATCTTTCCCTACCAGAAGCGGGTCGGAATCTAACAGATTGCGGCCCTGTGTGTCTAACAATCCGTAGGAGGAAACATAGGTACGACGTGCCAGAGTTTGCAATACCTCAACGGTGTGGGTTTTAAGCTCCGGATCCTCCGGCTGGTAGAAAAAGTGAATCAGATCCGACCACTGAGCCTCGCTGCGCACTAAAGCTTGCTGGGTATCCAGGAAAAGATCCATCTGTTTGGCCAGACTCTCCGCACTGAGCCGCAAGGTCAAATCGGCCTGAGCGCGCGCAAACTGCGTGGTGCGCCAGTTCACCAACGCAGAAATCGCCACCAACGGCAGCAGCGAAGCCACCAGAAAAGCGATAATGAGCTTGGCGCGCAGGCTATAATCGCGGAACTGCCGCACAATCACGTACAGCGACCAGACCACGCCAACCAACACAATGCCCACGAACAGGGCGTAAATCTCATTGCCCGCTGTGAGACGCTCACCGGGCCAGTAGAAATCCAGCGCCATGGAGAGCAGCCCCATGACGATCGAAAGCCCGATCAAGCGCAGCGCATGGCGCGTTGGCAACATCAGTTGCGCCACCAGAGCCGGGAAAATCAACATCAGGGCCAGGCCCAGGGTTTGTCCCAGGCCAGATACCAGGGCGCTTCCCACCAGGATAACGAGCATCACCGCCCCACTCATCAGATACAGGGCAGGATAGAACCGTCCGCGACGTGCCAGGGCGATGCTTACCAGCGCCACCGGCAGATAGACGCCCGAATCCACGGCCAGAGCGTAGAACTGCCACTCGCCGCTGCGCCATCCTACATAAGCGTACATGATGACGGTAGCCAGGCCGGCCAGCGCGGTGAAAAGCGCTACCCGCGTCAGGCCACGGGCCAGGAAAGCCTCATCCCGCTGCGTCGCACGCGCATTTGCCATGCTCATTTCCTCCAGAAGAAAGCCGTCAGGGCTGCATCCCGCCAGGCAACGGGGATGAGACGCCCCATATTCACCAGCACCAACCAGAACAGGCCCGGCCCCAGGATATAGGGAGCAGGACGACGCGCCGTCAGGGCGTGCTCAATCATGCGCGCCACCGTCTCCGCCGGTGGGATGTTCGGCCCCGTAATGGTGGGCAACAACGCTTCATAGCGACGATAAAGCGCCCTGTAAGGCGAATCGTCTTGCGCCATCAGCGTTTCCATGCGGCGATGGGCATTCTCAAACCAGGCCGATTGCACAATACCCGGCGCCACGACCACCACCTTGATGTTCCAGGGACGGAGTTCCACACGTAACGTATCCGAAAGCGAAATCAGGGCCGCCTTGCTCGCACAATACAGGCCGGAAAGGGGATAAGCGAACAGGCCGGCGGCACTCCCCACGTTGACGATGCGCCCGCCTCCCTGTGCGCGCATGGCGGGCAGCACCAATTGGGTGATGTGGAGCGTCCCCAACACATTTGTTTCGAACTGTTGCCGCGCTTCCTCGCGCGTGACCTCTTCCAAAACACCGAGCGCGCCATATCCCGCGTTGTTCACCAGCGCGTCCAGACGCCCACCGGTCTGTTCCAGCACGCGCTGCACGGCTGCCTCGCAGGATTCCGGCGCGTTCAAATCCAGATAAAGCGGCGTGATACGCTCGGAGGCGATTTCCTCGACCAGGGCCAGGCGGCGCGCGGTAGCAAAGACGCGCCAGCCCCGTTGCGCCAGATGTAAGGCCGTCGCGCGGCCAATGCCGGTTGAGCATCCGGTGATCAAAACGGTGCGTTGCGTTGATGTGCTCAAGCCTGCTCCTCCTGCTCTACAAGACGAATATTGACCTCTACCGCACCCAGGGCACGGCCCAGGTCCTGCACGGCAATTTGCAATACTTTTTCGATATCCAGAGTTTCGCGCATCCGCGCGGCAATTTCGGCGGTCATGCTCTCACGCGCCGCGCGTAAGCGTGTTTCCGCAATCAGACGCGCGTTCTCCAGCGCCAGAGCGGCCTGTTCAGCAATCGCTTCAGCGATGAGCCGCTCATCCTCCGTCCAGGCCGCCTGATGGGCGGGGCGCTCCAGCGTAATGCTACCCAACACTTCTTCGCGCAGTTTTAACGGAATTTCTAAGCGATGACCTTCCCGCATGACCGCAGGCGCCTGTTGTAAAGGCAAAACTTCCACACCCGTGTAACGATAAGCCAGCGCGCCGCCACTCACCAGGCGTGCCCAGGCCTCGCGCGCCTGCTCACTGTACAACCGTTGCATTTCCGCAACGGCCTGTTGACTTGCCGCAAGCAGGCGCGTGTTTTCCAGCGCCAGGGTGATCTGATCGGCCAGGGTTTGCATGATGGTTACCGATGCCGCAGAGAAAGCTTGCGCGCGGTAACTCTCCAAGTCGAGCACTCCGATGACACGCTCTCCTACCCGCATGGGAATAGCTACTTCCGAGCGTACATCTCCCAAACCAGGTAAGGGCATATAATCGGGATCGGTGCGGACATCGCTCACAATGCGCGGCAGACGTGTGCGCGCCGCTGTACCCACAATTCCTGCACCAACGGGCTGTTGAAAGCCGGTCTGCACCAGGGCCTGTCCGGCTTCCGACGATGCCGCACTCAAGATCAGGTTACGCTCCAACTCATCCATGAGATAGACGCTTACATGTTCGTAGCCAAAAGCCTCGGCGATGAGCCGGACACTTTGAGCAAGCAATTCCTCCACATGGCGCGCCGCCGTCGCTTCACGCGCCACCTGCGCCGCTGCCTCTAACTCTCGTGCGCGCGCCTCCAACTCCGCGGTCCGGGAGCGCACGCGCTCCTCCAACTCCCGATAGCTCTGTTCAAGCTGCTCCGCCATCCGGTTGAACGTTTGCCCCAGGAGGGCCAGCTCATCCTGTCCCTGAATGGCAACGCGCTGTGACCATTCGCCCTGAGAGAAAGCTTCCGTCGCATGTCGCAGGTCTGCGATGGGCGCAACCAGACTCTGCTGAACCCTCCAGGCGAGCCAGAAAAGGACCCCCACCACACCCAGATAAGCCAGGGCAATTGTGATCAGGCGCTGACGTGAGGTAAGCTCTAATTGTTCCGTAGCCGCCAGAGTTGCCGCCTGACTTCGTGCGACAATGTCCTCCGCTTCCGCGCTCAGCTCCGGCCCTCGTCGCAGCACCTCAAATTGCAAACGTCCTAACGTGCTGAGATCGCCGCGCTCCCGCACCGCCTGCACCTCCTGAATTTGCAGGCGATACTCGGCAAGCGCCGTTATCACGCGCTGTACATCTCCCTGCAAGACGGGATCCCGAAAGCGTTGCTGCGCATCCTGCAGGTAGGTTACCGCCACGTCCACATCTTCCAGGGCTTCAGAGGGAGCCGGCACGAAGTCCTGCAGATAGCGCAACAGATTGGCGCGGGAGGAAGCGATGCGCGTGGCTGCCTGCAAGACCAGGCGTTCCGCCTGCACCTGTCCTTCCAACAGGTCACGTTGACGCTTGAGCAAATCGTTCTGCCCCTGCACCAACAAAGGCAAGGTGGCCATCAGCGTCAACAACAGGAGCAGGAAGCCCCCCACAATGCGTTGCCGAACGGATAAACGCCTCAACAGCATCTCAGCACCTCTTTGGTTAATGGCGGCTTACATCCAGATGCCCTCACTGCACCACATCCTTCACCTGTTCCCACACGCTGTTGGTATAAATAAGCGTGGGGTCTAAGGGCGCCTCCAACACCTTAAACTGGGCCAGGGTTTGAACCACGCGGCTCATGTCCTGCGGGTCCGCATAGCCCAGGGGGCGCCCTGGTACGGACACCAGGCGCGCAATCTCCTGCATCATCACCCGTTGATGGGCGGGGTCCAACGTGCCGGTCTTGTCGTAGCGCATGACAATATCCACCGCTTCTTCTGGATGCTCAACGGCATATTTCCAGCCCCGCAGCGAGGCACGCACCATGCGCCGACACAGGTCAGGATCTTTTTCCAGCAGGTCGCGCGAGGTAAACAGCGTGTCACCGGGGAAGCCCAAACCGTAACTGTTGTAATCTATGATCGTCAGGTCCTGAGCCGGGATGCCGCTTTCAAGCACCATGTGATACTCGTTGTAGATCATCGCCGAAGCTACATCCAGGTCACCTTTGATAAAGGGCTCCATGCTGAAGCCTTGATTGACCAGCGTGAAGTCCTGCTCAGTCAAGCCGGCCTGTGCGATGAGCGCATCAAACTGTGCCTCCCAACTGCCCAACCACACCCCTACACGCTTGCCCCGGAAGTCCGCCGGGCGGGTGATGCCGGAAGCCTTGCGCGCCAGCAACACCAGGCCGTTTTGCTGCTGGATTTGGGCAAGGCTGATGACCGGCTGATTGCGGCTCACCGCAAGCGCCAGGTCGGCCAGCATGGTAGTACCAAACTGCGCTTTACCTTCAACCACCCGCGTTACGGGGACAATATCCGGCCCACCGGGAAGGATAGTAACGTCCAGGCCCTCTTCGGCATACCAGCCCTTATCCAGCGCCACATAATAACCGGCAAATTGCGCCTGCGTAACCCACTGCAGCTGTAACGTGACGGCCTGCTTCGCCGGCGTCGGCGTTGGGGTTGGATTCGCCGTACAAGCCGCCAAAACGATCACCAGAGCCATTAAAACGCCATATCGCATCCGGAGTTTCATGGTAGCCTCCCTCAACAAGTCCTTTAGCTCCCGTCACTTTCGGAAGGGGTAAACATCGCCGCATCGCCACGTTCATCTGTGCCTAAGCGAATGACCCCGGTCGCATTGAGCACGCGGCCCAACTCACGAATGGTCACCTGCAGCACGCGTTCGACATCCGCCGAAGCGCGCAGGCGCCCTGTGACTTCGGCAATGGTACTTTCACGTGCCGCGCGCGCGCGGGTCTCAGCAATCAGACGCGCATTATCCAAAGCCAACGCGGTCTGCTCCATAATGGCTGCTACCATGGCGCGCTCTTCTTCTGTCCAGGCCGGAGCGTCGTCCGGACGTTCCAGCGTCAGGATACCCAGGGTCTGCCCGCGCAACACCAGGGGTGCCTCCAGGCGACGAGAAGGGTCCCATTGTCCCAGAAACGTGCGCCGCGCGCGGGGTGTGGTGAGGCGCGTCACCGTGCCACCCGCGTAACCGAACGTGACCTGCAACTCGCGCAGCGATTTCTGCCAGGCCAGCGTCGCCTGCTCGCCGGTCAAACGCTCCAACTCGGCCAGGGCCTGCCGACCCTCGCGGAACAGGCGCAGGTTATCCCACATGGAACTGATTTGATCGAGCAAAGGCTGCAACAAATCCAGCAGAATTTCGGCTTGTTCAAAACTGCGGCGCCTGGCCAGCTCGATTACCCCCAATAAACGCCCCCGCAGGCGCAACGGGAGCACCAATGCAATCGCGTAACCCTCCAACGCCTCTACACTGAGATGCTCCGGGTCCTGAGCCGGGTCATACACCGCTTCCGGCGCATTCAAGCGTGCCACCCGCCCCGCCAGGCCCTGCGTCAAAGCCAGGCTGATGCGCTCCGTCACGTCATGGGCCGTATTGGCCGTTAAAACCAACCGTCCAGTCGCCTCGTCCAGGAGGAAGACCGCGCCGTAGTCCCATTCCAGGCGTTCCGTCAACAAGCGCAAGGCTTCTCCCCAGAAGCTATCCAAATCAGAAAGCAAGGTCACATCACGCCCGACTTGCGTGACCAGAGCCAACAAGCGTGAGCGTTCTTCCAGCGTTGCGGTGCGCTCCTGCACCCGTGCCTCCAGAGAAGCCTGTGTCGCCTGCAAGGCGCGGTTGGTCACGCGCAACTCAGCCTCGATGCGTCGCCGTCTCCGCAACTCCCGCGTTTGCAGCACCACAATCAACAAAGCAGCCCCCAAAACAAACCCGACCGGCAGCAGCACATTACGGTAGCGCTCCAGAAGCGTGGGCGGGCGATTGATGAGCGTTGCGCCTTGCGGCAAAGCGCTCAACGGAAGCCCGTAGCGCTGCAACATCGCGTAATCGAATAAGTAACGATTAGGGCTGGTCGTTTCTACCGGTATGGAAGCCACCGACTCGCCATTGAGCAGGCGCTGCGCGATCTTCGCCGCGGCTTCTCCCTGTGCGTAAGCGTTCGTCAACATACCACCAACGATGCCGCGTCCCAGGTAAAAATCCCAGACCGCATAGATGGGGACACGCGCATGAGGAGCAATCTGGTCAATCGCTTCCTCATAAGTAAAGACCTGTCCGGCGCTATCCTGATTCAACAATATCAGGAGGATGGCCGTGTCCTGCGTGGGCATGGCATCCAGCCTATCCTGTAATTCCTGCATGGTAAACGTATCATAGATTTCAAAATTCAGCCGGTCGGCAAAGGGTTGACTTTCCTTGAGAAATTCTTCCCGCACGGCCAGGCCAGTCGTGGTGCGGTCATTGATGACCAGCATAGATTTGAGGTTGGGCTGTAAGCGCAGAGCGACGTTGAGCGTAGCGGCGAAGTCCACGTCCTCCACCACGCCGGTAAAGTTGGGATGATTCTGCAAGGTGGTCGCATCGAAAAAGTTCACACCACAGAACACCACCGGCACGCCCGGAAACAGCCGATCGCCGTAGGTGCGCATGAAATTAAAAGCAAAATTGTCCGAAACCATAATCACGTCAAACGTTTCGCTGGCATAGCGCACGCGATAGAGCTGATAGAGCGCCTCATCCCAGCCGGGAGCTGTATAACGCTTGGTGTCCATGTACTCGATATACAAATCCACCTGTTCGGGATTCAGCACATCCTGAATGGCGCGCGTGATGGCATCCGTCCAGCTCAAACCTTGATGATAGGAGTGGAGCACCAGCACCTTGGGGCGCGCGGCCTGAGCGCGTAAACCAGTGGCGCCTACCGGCAGCAGACTTAACAGCAAGCCGAGGGCTAAAGCGCATAAGACCAGGCGCCGTGCCGTCGTGCGAAGATGGCGATCTGTACCCATGCTCCCTGCCTCCCTCATCCTTCCAGGCTATCCGTTGGCCCCAGGTGAATCACGCCCGAAGCCCCTAACTGCCGCGCCAGTTCCTGCAAAGCAATCTGCAAAATGCGCTCGAAATCTGTGGTGGCGCGCACTTTACCGGCGATGGTGGCCGTCTGCCGCTCGCGCTCAGCGCGTGCCTGTGTCTGCTCCAACAGGCGGGCGTTATCGAGGGCCAGCACGGCCTGTGCCATGACAGCCTCCACCAGATCCCGGTCGCGCGGGGACCAGGGGGGCGCGCTGGGGTTGCGTTTGAGGGCCACCACGCCGAGGACCTGATCCCGTAAGCGCAAAGGGACAATCAGGCCATTCGGGTCGTTGCGATAAAGCTCCACCATCTCGCGCACCTGTTCCTGATTGCGCACAGGACGGAGGCCCGTGCTCGTATAACGATAAGCCAGGGAGCGCCCGGACAGGCGGTCGCGCCAGGCGCTACGCGCCTGTTCCCCGTACAAGCGCTGCAGCTCCTGCAGGGCTTGCTCGCTTTCCTGCAACAGGCGCACATTCTGAATAGCCAGGGCTAACTGCGCACTCAAGGTGCTCAAAACGCGCACCGTTGCCTCGCTGAAACGCTCCGTATCCACCGCTTCCACTTCCAGCACCCCAATCACGGTCTCACCAACCTGAAGGGGCAGGGCAATTTCGGCGCGCGTGAGGGGAAGTTCCGGCAGCGCCAGATAATCGGGATCCTGTGACACATCGCGCACCACACGCGCCGTCCTGAAGCGCACCGCGGCCCCGATAATACCACTCGAAAGCGGCACGTGAAAGCCGCGCGCCAACAGCGCTTTGCCTCCTTCGGAAGAAGCGGCCACCAGATTCAAACGCTCATGACGTTCATCCAACAAATAGATCGCGGCATGATAAAATTTAAAATGCCGGGCAATCAAATCCACCGTCGTTGCCAGAAGCGCATCGAGGTCCTGAATGCGCGTGGCATCTAACGCCACCCGTGCCGCTGCGTCCAGATCTGCCGAACGCTGCTCCACTTCCACCGTGCGCTCACGCACGCGCTCTTCCAGGGTGTTGATGATGTCCTCCAGCCGCTGCGTCATCACGTTAAAAGCCGTGGCCAGTTGTCCCAGCTCATCTTCATAGAGCACCGGCGCTCGCTGTTTCAAATCGCCAGCCGCAATGGCCTGCGCAGCAGCCACCACTTCTCCTAAGGATTGTCCTACACTGCGCGTTACACCCAAACCGGCCAGCGCTGCCAGCGCCACTCCCAGCAGAATCATGACGACATTGAAAGCCGTGGCGACATAAATCGGACGCAGGGCCTCGGTTTCCGTCTGTTCCGCTATCACGGCAACCTGCAGCTCCGGTAACCAGTGGTAAACCCCCAGTACCCACTCGCCCTGATAGTTCGTGTACCGCCCAGAACCCTTATCGCGCGTGGCCAGTACCTCGCGGATGGCCTGTGTATCCACAAAGACATTCTTGACGCCAGAGCGCAAGGGCGTAATCACCATGCCCGATTCACTCATCAAATAGGTTTCCCCGGTCTCTCCCAGGCCGGCTTTCTCGACCATAATGGTGTTCAAGATACTCAAATTCACATGGCCCACCCAGACCCCGCGCACGATGCCGCCGTAATCCACGATCGGCATGGCCGCAATCAAGGTCGTGCGCCCACCTTCCACACCATACAGCGGCGGAGAGAGATAAACGCCCTTCAGGCCCTCTACAAAGAAAGCCTGCTGCGTATAGAGCTGTCCCACTTCGCTCTGAGAGGTAGAAACGCGCACGCGCCCATACGTATCGAGCAAACTCAAGCGGTCAAACTCACCCCGTAGCGTAATGGCCTGCTGCATCGAAGCAAAAAGTTGCTCCTGCAGCTTCTGATGCGGTTGCGAATCGGGCGTGAAACTGAGCAAACGCAAGCCAAGGTCGCGCCGTGCCAGCGCTTCACTTTGTAACGCCACGCGGACCAGGGCGGTGCGTTGCCGCAACGTGGATTCCTTCTCTGTGACAACCGATTCCAGTTGGGCCAGCACCTGCCGGCGCCCGTTAGCCACGCTGAACAACACCGAGGTAACCGTACTCACGCCGCCCACCATCAGCGCCACGGCGATAAAAGCCAGGGTCAGGCGTTGCCGCAATGAACCCACCGCAAAACGTCCCTGCACGACCTGCCACAGCAAAAGCAGGCCCGCCAGCAAGGGCAACCCGACAAACACAACTTGTAGAGGGAAGAAACTCCCCACCGGGAAACGAGGCCAGGGCACCACGCTCTCCGCCACAAAAGTTCCCGCCAGAACAATCAGGGTAACGCCCAGCCAACGCACGCCCTGCCGCGTCCATACAATACTGCCCAGGAGAAAACCCAATAAGGCTATACCCAGCAGCACCGGCATCAGCACGCCTTCAACGAACAACACCATGCTCCCAAGCATCAACAAGGGCATGTAAACCAGTAGTCGGCCCGTCCCTTCTATCCGCCCGCGCCGCAACATAAACACGTGGCTTGCCATGCCCAACAAGAACAACACCCCCAAACCAGCAATAGCCAGCATTTGCCAGGCGGAGGTAAGAATGAAAAAGACAACCTGCATAATCACATCAAAAACAGCCAGCACACTCAACAAACGTGCCATGGTACGATAAGTGCGCTGCCGCTCCTGCTCTGCTCCCGCCTGAATATACTTTGCTTCGGGTTGCATCATTCGCCTCCCCGCTTTACCGCACCTTCCGCGATGTCTTCGCCCAATACCACTACTCCCGCGGCATCTAACGTGCTCCCCAGCTCACGGATCAGGGTCTGTAAAATGCGGCCCATATCTGTTGAGGCCCGCACATGGTCCGAAATCTCGGCTACGGCGTGCTCCCATTGAGCACGGGCCTCGGTTTCGGCCAACAGTTGCAGGTTATTCAAGGCCAGGGCCATGCGATCCGCCAGCGTCGTGTAGCGGCGCACCTCACGCTCCGTGAAAGTGTGCACCGAACGGCGGGACTCGATCATCACCCCACCCAACACCCGACCGCCTGCATTAAGCGGAATGCCAGCCATGCTCTTGATGCCCATGCCTTTGAGGAAAGTACGCCGCGATACCTCGTCCAAAGCCGGGTCATGTTCCACATCACCAATCAACAAAGGGCGCTGATACATCACCTGCAACACCGGCATCGCACTCAGATCCAACATCACGTTCTGCGCCCGCGCTATGCGCATCTCCGCCTCCCAGAGTGCGACAATGCGTCCGCGTTCCAATCCAACCTCGGAAGCCTCTTCTACCAGTGCCAGGACGCAACGATCGAAAGGCTCTCTGACCGCATAATAAACAAACACATCCAACAGGGCTTCTGGCGACATGGCCTCTGCCATGGCCGCACTCGCCTTGTAGAGCACATCCAACTCTTGCAGGGTTTCCTGCGTCTCACGGAAAAGACGCGCACTATCCAGGGCCAGGGCAAGCTGCGCGGCCAGGGTTTGCGCCAGGTCCTTTTCCTGAGGACGCGGCGGGCGATCAGGCATGACCAACTCAATGTGCCCCAGGGGTTGTCCCTGTATTACGATGGGCATGGAGAGCGTGCGCTGCGGCACCGCCACGTCCGGCGGCAGGGGTTGTGACGTGACCAGAGTGCCATCGAAAGTGTAAGTGAGCTTTCCTGCCTGTGCGAGACGACGCCAGCCTTCTGCGGTCTGCCGTTGCAATAACACTTCGATGTCGCGCAAACGTTGTTGCGCCTGCGCCAATAGGTTCGCGTTCTCGATAGCGACCGCCAGCTGATCCGCCAACACCTGCATCAGCTCAACATCATCTTCGCCGAACGCCGACACCTCCGTGGACTGCACATCCAATACCCCGATGACCGTACCGCGCACCTTGAGCGGCACAGCCATTTCCGAGCGCGTGAGCGGCAGGTCAGGGTTGTTGAAGAACACAGCATCTGCGCCCACATCCAGGGCAATGCGGGCTTCCCCAGTTGCCGCCACCGTCCCCACAATACCCACCTGTCCCACGGCCAAACGATGCCCGCGCGCCAACATCCGCTGTCCGCCTTCGGATGAGGCCGCCCGCAATACGGCATACTCCCGTTTTTCATCTATTAAGAAAATACCGGCATGGTAAAAGTTGAAGCGCTCTGAAATCAGGCGTACCGTGCGCTCCAGCAAACGTTGTACATCCTGCTCCGCCGTCGCCTCGCGCGCCACCTGCGCCGCCGCGCCCAACTGCGCGGAACGTTGCTCCAACAAGCGTGTGCGCTCTTGCACGCGCGCCTCCAGATTGGCGACGAGAATGCGTAACTGCGCGGTCATGCTGTCAAAGGAGCGCGCCACCTGTCCGATCTCATCCCGCCGTACCAGGCCAACGCTCTGATTCAAGTCGCCTTCCGCCACCCGCTGCGCCACGGTAGCCAGACGCGCCAGCGGTTGGGCCATATCATTGATGATGAAGAACGCGGCGATGATACTCGCCAACACCGAGAACAACGCCACCAACACGTTCACCGTCAGGCTTGCGCGCAGACCACGATAAGCTTCCTCCTGCGTCTGCTCCGCCGCCAGAACCACGCCCAAAGGCGCCAGCCAGCGGTACACCCCCAAGACAGGTTGTCCGTTATAGTTCATATAAACCCCAGCCTCTGGGAACCAATCCCGCGCGACCCGCTGCACGTGCTCCAGCTTAATAGCCTCCGTCATCTCACCAAAAAGCAGACGGGTAATGGGGAGTCCATCCGCACCGATCAGATAAGTTTCACCGGTGTTGCCCAGACCGGCGCGTTCGGCCATGATGGCGTTGAGCTGATTGAGATTGGCGCGGCCCACCAGAACGGCTACCACATTGCCACGCTCATTGAGCACCGGCGCACTGGCGAATACCGAGCGCTTTCCCGTCAAATCGTCCTCGCGTGGCGGCTCCACATAAGAAAGCAGCAGGCCGCGCGTAAAGAAAGCCCGATCCGCATAGACCCGCCCTTCGCGCAACGTGTTCGTGGACACGAGGACCTTGCCCGCGGTGTTGACGAGGAAAATTTCTTCAAAACGTTGCGTTTCTTCCACCAGACCGTTGAAACGAATTTGCAGGCGATTGTAACTCTCGGTGTAGAGCGTCGTCCCCGGTTCGGCGCTCTGCATAAGCCGCAGACGCGTCAGGGTGTCTTCCTGAGCCAGCAAGGATTTCAAGTCCAACTGCAAGTCGGTAATCCAGAAGTTAATTTCGGCCTCTTTAAGCGTCGCCACCGAGGTGAGCTGATTAAGCACCTGACGCTCCCCTTGACGCACACCCAAATTGATGGAGGCCACCGTGATCAGGATACTTGGCAGCAAAGCGATGAGCACAAAGCCCACCAGCAGCCGCCAGCGGATGGTACGCTGATACGAAACAAAGAAGGCCTGCCAGAGAATGACGAGGGCCATGACAATCAGCAGCGCCGGCGCGAGCGCCAGCACCCATTCTTCCGCCGGCAGGGGGAGTGTGACGCGCGGTATGCCGGGCACCAGACCGGCCAGATACGTCAGCGCCGCCCCTAACAAAATCACCGTCACCCAATAGAACACGCGCCGCCGCGCGAAGACCAGGAAACACAAGGGCCAGCCCACCATCAGCACGGCGCCGGCAATAACATAATCTGCCCTTGCGGTTAAAAGGGAGGCCAGCACCCCCGTCATCAGCAATGGGTACAAGAGCAGCCGCGCCGCTGCGCGCACCCGCTGCCTTCCCGCCCAGGTCCAGGCCAGCAGGGCGCTGATAGCCCACAGCACATATCCCGCCGCCAGCACCAATCCCTGCCAGGCCTGATAGCGCACCCATATTAACGAGGCAAGCGCACTTAACCCCAGGGCCAGGACGCCAACGACGGGGGCGATCCAACGCAAGCGCCGCCTGCGCAAGAGTAGTTCCTCTTGCTCTGCCGAAAGTTCCAGCGGTGTTTCCTCACTCATGACTGCCTCCACCCTGCGCCCGGTTTACCTTAGCGCGTGGTTTCATTCCGCTCGCCCTCTTCCCCTGGGGATGAGGACTCCTGCAAGGCGCTGAGCTGTATGCTCACCCAGCGCGCACCAAAGACCCGGCCCAACTCCCGCGCCGCCAATTGCAAAATGGTCTCCGGATCCAGCGAGGCGCGCAACTGCGCGGAAACTTCCGCCGCCATGCGCTCGCGTTCGGCTCTTTCCATAGTCTCTTCCAACAGCCGCAAACCTTCCACCACCACGGCCATGCGATCGCTCAGAGCACGATACAAACGCAATTCACGCACGCCGGGCTGATACACCTCCTGACTTGTGCCCAAAATCACCCAGCCCAACACACGCGCGCCAAGGCGCAAGGGCAACAATACGGCGCTGGAAAAGCCCAAAGTCTGCCCCAGGAAGAGGCGTGATGGCGTATCCAGGAGTCGTCCTTCCAGGTTATCGAGCACGTACGGTTCTTCAAGCGCGCGCATAAACACGGTCTCCAGCGGAATAAACCAGTTCTGCCCGACCAGCCCTGGCAGCTCGCCCTGCGGTGACCAGATGGCCATGATGCGCACCTCCCCGGTGCCGCCGCTCAACTCGGTCAGTCCCAAAACCAGCACGGCGCGGTCCACCAACGCTGTCCCAACGTAATCCATGAAGAGAGTCAGAACCTCATTAAGCGTACGCGCCTCGCCCATGGCCTGACTTGCACGATAGAGAATATCCATCTCCTCCAGGCTGGCCTGCGTCTCCATAAAGAGGCGGGCACTTTCCAGGGCCAAACTGGTCTGCTCAGCCACGGAACGAATCAGCTCCATGTCATCCACAGCCAGAGGGCGATCCGTCCGCAACACACCCAGGCGACCAATCGGCTCACCGCGCATCTCCAGCGGGGCGGCGTACTGCGTGGGCAGGACCTCGCGCTCCGGCAGTTCCGCCACCTCGATACCGTCATAAGCGTAGGTGGGCAATTCCCGTAAGGAGCGGAAACGCTGCCATCCTTCCTGCGCCTGTTGACGGAGCAACAGGCTGATCTCCCGCATGCGCTCCTCCGCCGCGCGGAACAGACGCGCGTTATCAATGGCCGCAGCAAGCTGATCGGCCATCACCTGCAAAACTTCAACATCCTCTTCTGTAAAAGCTTCTGGCTCGGTGGACTGCACATCGAGCACGCCAAGCACTTCGCCACGCACGCGCAGAGGCAGCGCCATTTCGGAGCGCGTTTCAGGCAGGTCGGGATTGTTGAAAAAGACCGCGTCCTCACCCACATCCAAAGCGATGCGCGGCTCACCGACCGCCGCCACGTAACCAACAAGGCCCACCCGCCCCACCTGCAGACGGTGATGGCGTTCCAACATACGCTTCCCCCCTTCCGAAGAGGCCGCGCGCAACACCGCATACTCGCGGTTTTCGTCTACCAGGAAAATACCCGCGTGATAGTAACCAAAGCGCTCCGTAATGAGATTGACCACGCGCTGCAGGAGCACTTCCACATCTCGAATGGAGAGCGCCTCGCGAGACACCTCCGCGGCAGCCGTGATCTGCAGGGCGCGCCGCTTCAGCGCAGCCGTGCGTTCTTCAACCTGCCGCTCCAGCTCGCTGTAAGAGCGACGCAACTCGTTCACCATGGTGCCGAACGCCCGCGCCAGGATGCCGATTTCATCCTGCGTCAGCACCGGCACTTCCACATCCAGACGTCCGGAGGCCACCTCTCCTGCCACGTTGGTCAAGGCCAGGATAGGACGGGTAACCTGCCGGGCCATGAGATAAATCACACTCAACAACAGAACGCCCAACAAAGCCCCTATGATGCTGAGCGAGGAAGCAAGACGCACGACCGGCGCATAAGCTTCGGCCTGAGGAAGCTCCACCAGCAAAGCCAGCTCGCGCTCATCCAGCCAGCGATAAGCACCCAGCACCGGTATACCGCGCATGTTGACGTAACTTCCCACGCCATCCTCATGTTTCAGGACAGCGGCATCAATCCCCGTTGAATGGACGCCGCGCGGAAATTCTTCCGTCCCATACCGTGCAGATGAAACCAGCACGTTAAAGCGGTCCACCAGATAGGTTTCACCGCTCTGTCCCAGGCCGGCGCGCGCCAACACCACCTCATCCAAACGTTGCAGGTTCAGATGCACGGCCAGCACCCCTACCAGCGTTTCGTGATCATCATAAAGCGGTGCAGCAATCGTAAGGGTGGGCTGTCCCGTTTCGGGCGATGGATACACGTTTTGCACGGTGAGGCCGCTACGTCCAGCAACAAAGTATGGGTCGTTAACGTGATATTGCCCCTCATGCCCTTTAAGCGAGGAAACCAACACTTTGCCACCCACCGCCTGCAGGATAAACAGCTCCTGCACGTTGGGGTTGTTCAAAGCCAGCAGGGTCACTTGTTTGCTAAGAGCGTTATAAGCTTCCTGATATGCGGGATCGGAGGCATCCACGCGCGCCAATGTAGTCGTTTGGGTCCGCAAGTCGGTCAAAGTGCTCATCAGGAGCACCTGTTGTTGCTGATCCTGAATCCAACGGACGATTTCATTTTCTTTGAGCACGGCCATGGTTGCCAGACGATCCAGCACCGCATCGCGTAAAGCCGCGCGAGCGCGCACGTAGCTGATGACGCCCACGGCCAGGACGGTCAGCAACAACAGGACCGAAAAGACTAAGACGATGCGAGCAACAAGGCTTCGATTCCAGATCCGCAGGTTCATGGCCAGCCTCACTCAGGTGCAATCACGGCGTAGACATGCGCGGCCCCTTCCTGCACGCGCATGATGAAGACTTCCTTCAGGGGGTCGTTGCGCCCGTTATAGGTAATAATCCCGCTCACACCCCGATGCTCACGCAACGCGGCGATACCGGTGCGAATGCCTTCTGGATCCGTAGTGCGCTGTTCCTGTGCCGCACGGAAAAGAATCTGCATGGCATCATAGGTCAAAGCAGCAGTAATCATGGGCGTCCGTCCGTAAGTTTCCCGATAGAGCTGCACAAAGGCGCGCGACTCGGGTGTATCCACCCCGGGATTCCAGTGATGGCTGTAACAGGCCCCCTCAAATTCCGGCAACGTAAAATCAAGAATGCCCCAGGTGTCGCTTCCCAACAACGTCACCCCTAACTCCAACTCATGGGCTTGCCGCGCCTGAAGATAAAGATCATCGGGATAATTCGGCAGAAGCAGCAGCTCCGCCTGACTCTGGCGAATGCGCTCCAGATTGGTGCGAAAATTGCGCTTTCCGGCTGTGTAAGGTTCGACGGCGACCATCTGTCCACCCCGCGCCTCAAATGCCTGCCGGAAAGCTTCAGCAATGCCGCGATTGTAGGGGTTATTCACATCGAACAACATCGCAGCGCGACGCTGTTTAAGGTGCTCCAAAGCAAAGCGCGCCAACGCCAGACCCTGTACATCATCCAGGAACCCCACCCGGAACACATAACGCCGGCCTGCCGTCACCATTGGATTCGTGGACATAGGGCTGATGAGCGGAATGCGCATCCGCTCCGCCACCGCCCCCGCCGCGATAGCGTTAGCGCTGAACTGCGGCCCCACGATGGCAACCACCGCATCCTCCCGAATCAACTTTTCGGCAGCATCCATCGAAGCTTCGGGATTGGTTTTGTCATCTTCCACCACAAGCACAATCTGATAGCGTTGTTCACCGATGAGCAGGCCGCCCTGCGTATTGACTTCATGGGCTGCCAACTGCGCCGCCTCCAGGGTCGGCTGCAGGAGCACGGGGCCTTTGGCATCGGTCATGGAAGAGAGCACGCCAATATGCAACGCCGGCCCAAGGGCCTGATCCTGCGCGCTCCGCAACTCAGCCAGAGTTTGTGCCCCCAGAGCGCGTCCCAATTCCTGCGCCGCCGTGCGCAAAATCAGCTCCGGGTTCAACGAGGCGCGCACCTGCGCTGAGATGCGCGTCAGCAACTGCTCACGCGCCACACGCTGCCGCGATTCCTGAATCAGGCGCGCGTTCTCCATCGCCTGCGCCATCTCCTCGGAAGCGCGCTGCACAAAGCTTATTTCCTCCGCCTGCCAGGGTTGATCCGACGCCCGTTGCAGGCGAATCACGCCGATGATGTTCCCCGCCACCACAAGGGGCACGAAGAGACGGTTTTGCGCGTCCACTAACGGCCCCGCCTTCAAATCGGGCAAGCTTTCTGCCACCTCGTGAATGGGATGCGTACCCGATCGGGTATAGCGATAGCCCAAGGTTTCCACATAACGCCGACGCCATCCTTCCCGCACCTCGGCGCTGTAGCTGCGGCGCACGCGCTCCAGGGTGAGCTGGCTTTCCTCAAATAAGATGGCATTTTCGATGGCAACGGCCAACTGATCAGCCAGCACGCGCAGCACCGCCACATCTTCCTGCGTAAAAGCGCCCGCTTCCGTACTTTGCACGTCCAGCACCCCGATCACGCGCCCGCGCGCGATGAGGGGTAGCCCCACCTCCGAGCGCGTTTGCGGCAAGTCAGGGTTGTTGAAGAAGACCGCGTCTTCACCCACGTCCAGGGCAATGCGTGGACGTCCAGTCGCAGCCACATACCCCACAATACCCTGCCGCCCCACGCGCAAACGGTGACCGCGCGCCAACATCCGCCGTCCGCCTTCAGATGAAGTGGCACGTAGCACGGCCCACTCGCGCGCCGGGTCAATCAGGAAAATGCCGGTGTGATAGAAGCCGAAACGCTGCGAGATGAGCTGAGCCACGTCCTCCAACAGCGTCTCCAGGTCCAAAATGGAGGCCGCGACGCGGCTAACCTCGCCTGTAGCCGCCATATAAGCTGAACGGCGTTCAATCTCCTCATACGAACGCTGCAGCTCATTGGCGCGGCGTTCAACCTCCTGTCGGATGCGATCCAATTCCTGCGCACGCTGTTGTGCCAAATTGAACGCCCGTGCCTGCGAGCGTGCAAAAAGGGCCTGCGCCGACCCCGCAGCCAACAGCAACATGGCATATACCACCGCCGCCAACACCCAGTCCCGCACACTGAGCGGGTTGATCTCCAGCCAGGGTTGATAAATTCCCATCGCCCGCCCTACGGCGAGGATCACCATAAACAACACGGTGAGGCCGAACCAGAAGACGAAGTAGCGTTCCTCCACCAAAATCCCGGCCATCATCGCACCGGCAAAGAGGAACAAGCGTCCACTGCCTACCAACCCGGACCCTGCTACCAGATAGAAAGAGAACGCTAAAAACAACACCAAAAAACCGTTCGCGCGAACCGCATAGGATAAACGCTTGCGCCCCCATAGCAGCCCCCCGCTGAGAGCCATCAACCCCGCAGAGGCCGCCAGATACGTCCACGTAACCGCCGTAGGGCCGGTGAACAAGTCCGGCACGGTGACGAGGGCCACCAACACCGCGGCGATGAACTCCACGACCAACAGGGTATCCAGCACCCGCGTGCGCCAGTTGGTGTATTCGTTTGTAAGATCCAGGGCTTCTCGCAGACGACTCATGACCTGCTCCTTGGTACCTGCCTACCCAGATAACTTTAAACCCAAACCTGCAAAAAACGCGAAAGGCGACAAAAGTTTTAGGGCACGCGATTAAAATTCATGCGTTTCTCCTGCCCCCAAGCGTTCGTCGTTCGTCAAGCGCTGATAGCCATGACGCCCCGCGGCTTCGATCGGCTAACCATGAGATGAAGTGCCCGTCGTGAGCCACAAAGCGACATCGCTCGCCCCCAACAAGCGCCCTAATTCGGCCACACCCCGCTCCATGACCCCCTCAACGCCCGATGCGGCCCATACCGCCTCGCCGATGTGCGAAAGCTGCTCCTCATATAAGGCACGGCGCTGACTTTCCACCAGCAAACGGGTGTTATCCAGCGCAAAAGCCAGACGCTCCGCCGCGTTGCGCAACAGCGTCACGGTCTCCTGCGGCCAGTCACCCTGTGCCGCGGGACGGGAAATCGCTATCACGCCCAGGGTCAGACCCCGCACCATCAACGGCAACATGAGCACGTACTGCTCTTCAATCAAAGCCGAGCGCGGCTCCTGTTTAGCCAATACCTCTGCCTTTAGCGCCTGCACGGTTTGCGGATCGAGCTGCCCTATCTGCACCGGTGCAACCTGAAGCTGCCGCAGCAATTCGACCCAGGCCGTACCCGCATACCGCGCGTAGAGTGCGCGCAACTCAGCCAGGCGAGCTTCCGATTCGGCCACAAGCCGCAGGCTGGCCCACAAAGCAGCTAATTGATCGGACAAAATACGGAAAAGATAGACATCATCTTCGTCAAAGGCTTCATAGCGTCCGTGGATTTCCAGCACCCCTAACAATTCACCCCGCACCGAAAGCGGGATAGCGGTCATGGCCTTGCTCTCCGGGAAAAAGGGATGCTCGCCGGTCAATTGCATTTCAGGCGCGTTTAAAAGCGCGGCCCGCGCCACCGGATGCGCCTCCGTCATCGCCAGCACAAAGCCCCGTTCCACCAGGGCCTGCGCCTCCGGCGTAGCTGCGGCAACGAGGAGCAGTCGTTCACCACGGCTATCCACGGTGTAGAGGTTGACTTGATAGAGGTCAAATGTCTGCGCGACAGCCTGTGGCAGGCGCTGCAGCAACTCCGCCTGATCCGTGAGGCGCGCCAGCGTGCGCGAAAGCTCGGCGGCGCGTTCAAAACGCCGCGCGCGCTTGCGCGAGCGCTCCGCTTCTTTGACCAGTTCCTCATGCTGCAGGCCCAGCTCTTCCGCCAGGTTTTGAGCCTTATGCCAGGCTTGAATCAGATTGGGGAGAAGATAAGATTGCGTCGCCAGGATGGTTCCGCCCAGCACCAGATAAATAAAAGCGGTCAAGCCCCATTCCCCTAACGCAGCAGAGTCCGGCGGCGGTGCCAGTGGGACCAAAATCCGCAATGCAAACAACGCGCCAAAAATCAGAATGAGAGCTAACGCTATGCCTAACGCTATGACACCTTCGCGCGTACCGAAAAAGAGTCCGGCCAACACCGGCGGCAACATCAAAAACCAGCGCGCGTCGCTCGCCAGGCCTTGCTGCATCAAACCGGCAACAGCAACGCCGTAAGCCAGCAACAGCACGGCACTGGCCTGCGTTATGGGCGAAACCCTTTTTTCCAGAATCGCCGTCAAAAGCACAAAGAGATAGACCAGCGTATAGAAGGCGGCAATCCCGTACAGGTTAGCGGAAAAAGCCTCGTAAGCAGCCCACGCCACCAGAGGCCAGGCAAGGAGACCTACGATGCGCGTAATCCGTCGCACGGTCTTCTTCCGTAGCGCGCTTAACTCAACATGCGAAGTGCCAGAGTCCACAGGTCCTGATGTTGTCATTGCGCCTTTCCTTCCCTGTTGCTTTCAGCGGACGCGAGGGTTAACTCTACCCACACCCCATCCGCATCCGCCAGTTGACGGAAAGCTGTCGCCGCTTCGGTCATCATCTGCGAGAAATCCTGCAACGCCATCAGGCGTTCGGAAAGTTCACGCACCCAACGTTCCTGCGCCGCACGGCGCACCGTCTCCTGCACCAACGCGATGCGCTCCAGAGCCACCCCCGCCAGGTCGGCCATGGCGCGATAGAGACGTTCTTCCGCCGCCGAAAATTCATGGCGCGTGCTGTAGATGAGGAAGAGCTGTACCAGACGCTGTGCCCCAATCCAGACCGGAATCAAGGCCAGACTGCGCATATCCAGCATCTGCAGATGACGCAACATGCGCGCCTCATCTACGCTCAGGTGCTCCGGCGGAGATGCCAGGTCATCCACCAGGATGGGGGTGGTGGTACGCGCGCTAAAGGCGGACAATTCTTGAGGCAAAATGTCGCTAAGGGAGGCAACGCCTTCTGCCGGGAAAAGGACCTGTCCGGCTTGCAGTTCCGCGCCCAACAGCCCCTGTCCGCTCCCACGGTCAAATTCCACGATAAAAGCGCGCTGCGGCGCATAATCACGCACCGTTTCCAAAATCAAGCGGTACACTTCCTGAATGGCGTGCGCGGTGGCGATGCGACGGGAAAGGCGGTAAAAGGGGCTGGTGGCTTCCAGAAGCGCCGCTTCCTGACTCACGCGGCGCGCGTTTTCAATGGCGACGGCCAGTTGACCGGCCACGATTTCCAGAATCTGAATGTCATCCTGCTCAAAAGCTTCTGCCTCCGTGCTCTGCACATCCAGCACGCCAAGCACCTGCCCGCCAGCTATGAGCGGCAGCGCCATCTCGGAGCGCGTTGCCGGCAGGTTGGGATTGACAAAGTGCACGGCATCCTTCCCCACATCCAGCGCGATGCGCGGGTGGCGGTGCTCCAACACCCACCCCACCATGCCTTCCCCGCGGGCCAGGCGGTGACCCGCGGCAAGCATCTTGCGCCCACCTTCCGACGAAGCGGCGCGCAGAATGGCCCAATCGCCGGTTTCATCCACCAGGAAGATGCCAGTGTGATAAAAGCCAAAGTTTTCGGTGATCACCCGCACGGTCTGATTGAGCAGCTGATCCAGGTCAAAAATGGAAGTGATGGCGCGCGCCACCTCCGCCGAGGCTTCGAGCTGCATGGCCCGACGCTGCAAAACATAGTTAACCTGCTGCAACGCCTGAGCACGTTGCTCTAACATCTCCCGCTCCTGGGAAACTTCTTTCAGCAACTGCTGCGTCTCGTTCAGGCTGGAAGAGAGGCGCGGCACCAGGCTTATGATGACTTCCACCAGCAGGCCAGTGAGAGCGGCAAAAAGCAACGTGCCACTTGCCAGGGTAGCAAGGGATGGACGCGCCACCGCCGGGCCGATGAGGCCCAGATGAATCAACACCGCCCCCCCTATCACCGTGAGCACACTCACGCTGTAACTGATCAAAGTCTCTCGCTTCCCCAAAAACACAGCTACCAGGATGGGAACCGCCATCAGCAGCAAACGTCCGCCCGCCGACCAGCCATACACGACGAAGTCAGAGATACCCAGAATGTACAGGAGAGAGCTAAAAGCCAGGACCTGAATGAGGTACGCCAGATGAGGAATAAAAGTCGCGCCAAGCACAGCAAAATAACTTAAAACGTAAATCGGAATCAGGTTGGGAATGCCTTGTTGATAAGCTTCCCAGATACCCAGCCCCACCAGAGGCAACCCAACCACACAGGCGATGCGTAACAACGTCAAGATGAGCGGCGACTGCCAGGCGCGTAACCCATCAGACGCGGCAGACTTTTGGCTTGCGGGGACTCCTGTTTGACTCACAAGCGCCTCCTGAAATGCTCACTCCCTAAGCCTTCATGGCTTCTATCCGGCATCCGCCTTATAAAGAGGAATCGAAAAGGTGAAGGTACTCCCCTTTCCCTCCTCACTTTCGACCCAAATTTGCCCCCCATGCAGGGCGATAAATTCTTTGCTCAAAGCCAATCCAAGACCGGCGCCGGTATTGCGTTTTCCCGCCAGGCTGCCGCTCTTGGTGAAACTCTCAAAAATCCGCTCGCGATCTTCCGGCGGAATGCCTATACCCGTATCACTCACGCTTACATAAGCCTGCTCCGCATCGGCCCAGGCGCGCAAGGTGATGCGTCCCCGCTCGGTGTACTTGGCGGCATTCGTGAGCAATCGTACCAGGGTCTGACGGATACGCGCCACATCCGCCATGACGGGGGGGATCTCCCCGGTGACCTCCGTGCTCAGCTCAATCTCCTTACCGCGCACCAGCGCGCTCGCGGTCGGCAACACCGAGGCGATCAATTCCCCCAGGTTCACCGGTTCCAGTTCCAGCTCCATCAAGCCGGCCTGAAGCTGGGAAATGTCCAGCAGATCGTTAATCAACGCCATGAGGCGCTGTCCGTTATCGTAGATGCGCTGTAAGTCCTCATACTGTTGCGGCGTCAGCTCCCCATCCAGGCCTTTCAACATCAAACGCGAAAACCCTAACACCTGATTGAGCGGTTCGCGCAGTTCGTGCGACATGTTCGCCAGGAAACGGAGCTTAAAGGCCTCGGCCTCTTCTAACTGTCGCTTAGCCAGACGCTCGCGGTCGTAAGCCCGCGCGTTTTCCAGGGCTACAGCCAATTGATTGGCCAGCAAATCCAGCACCTGAAGCTCGTCCTTTTGCAGGCCTTCGCGCTCAGCGCTAGAGATGGCCAGGACGCCCAGAGTCTGCTCGCTCATGCGCATGGGCACAGCCACCCGCGTGAAGGTGCGGCGATACCACTCCACCGCCTCGTCTGTTGAGCGGCTCTCGATTTGCAAGGTGCTTTTGCGCAATGCGCGTTCGACCAGAGACCCATCGCCCGGACGCACCACCGTCGGCCACTCAGCATCCGACGGCGTGCACGCGCGCGCTCGAATCTCACCGCCGCCCGGCTCCGGCAGGTAAACCGCCACAGCCGTATAGGCAAAATTGGAGCGGATCAGTTCAGCCACGCGCGTGAGCAAGACTTCCGGTTCACGAATCGAGGTCATGGCCTGACTGACCTCTTGCGTCGCCTGTAGTTGGATGGCGCGGCGCTGAATCTGATAGTTGGCTTGCTGCAACATGCGCGTACGCTCGACAACTTTAGCCTCTAAGTCGTCGTAGAGCGACTTCAAGTCGGCAGCCATCTCGTTGAAGACGTACGTCAAAATGCCGATTTCATCCCGCGAGGTGACGGCAACGTGCTGTTCGAGATTGCCCTCCGCCATATCCAGAGCCGCCTCGGTCAGGCGAATCACAGGGCGGGTAATCTGACGGATGACCACCGCCGCAATGCCCGTGGTGGCCAGGGTGACGAGCAGCACAAACGCGATAAGGGTAGCCGCCATGCGTTCCTGCGCCGCGAGCAGCGCCGCCTGTTCCTGCTCCACCAGCAACCCCACATCCAGGGCGGGGATGGCCTGATAAGCCCCCACAACGGTTTGGCCGTGGACATTGCGGTAGGTCATCCCCGGTAAAAGTGGATCAGGGCGCACGCTTGCCACCATTTCCGGCCATAAACGCCCATCCTGCTCCAGGTAGGCCCGATAGAGCGCGCCTCCTGTTCCCTCCTGTACCAGGATGAATGTCAGTGCCTGCGCGTCCATACACATGGCCAGGGTATGGGTGGGTCGGCGCAGCCAGAGGATGGGGTCCGCAGCGCTCAAATCCAGAATTGGGCCGTTCAACACATGCGTGGGAGATGGAGCACACACACCCAACACCCAGGTGGGACGATTCGCGCCCGGCGCGTAGAACACCAGGCCGCGTGCATCCCGCACATGCGTCTGCGCCATCACCCACCACGCCGACGCAGCCGAGCGGCTCGCCCCCAGAGCTTCCCAATCCACCGTTTCCAGCCAAGCCTGTCGTTCAGTTATCCAATGGTCAAGGTGCTGTATCTTGTTAAGGCTCATGACCTCCAGTTTGCTGGCCATTTCGGCCTGCAAACTTTGCCGGCTTTGCCCAACTGCATACCAACCGATAAGGCTAAGAGGAACCAGAGTGAGAGAAAGAAACGCGGTTAACAGCGTGCGTCCCAGCCCGCCCCGCATTCCCGTCGTCGGTACAGCACGCGAGACGGCGTCCCGTCCCATAGTTATTCAGGCTCCCAGACCTCTTCACCCTGCAAAAGACGCCGGATTTGATCGGGAAAGCGATTGGGGTCCAAAGGCTTGCCGATAAAACCGGAGAACCCGGCCTTTTTGGCGCGCTCAATATTTTCTTTAGAGACGTAAGCGGTAACCGCAACAACAGGGACATCTTTGAACTTCGGATGGGCACGCAGATTAGCCAGCGCCTGATAACCATCGGCATCGGGGAGGAAGAGGTCCATCAAAATCAAATCAATCTCCCCGATGGCCTCGGCAAACTCGACCACCTGCCAGCCAGAGGGTTTCCATTCGCAACGCTTCACGCCCAGGTAGGCCAGCAGGCGCGTGATGAGGAGGAAATTGTTGGGATTATCCTCCACGACCAGGATCGTGGCCTGTGCCGGCGTCTTTGCCTTGCCCATAGGACATCAGCGCTTGATTTTGAGGAACTTCTCGACCTGACGCGGCAAGGCATCCACATCTATGGGCTTGGAAATATAGCCATCACATCCAGCCTGCAGCGTTTTCTCGCGGTCGCCTTCCATCGCGTTGGCGGTCATCGCAATGATGGGGATATGGGCCAGACGCGGATTTTGCCGGATTAAGCCCGTAAGTTGATACCCGTCCATGTCTGGGAGGTTAATATCCATCAAAATCAGGTCGGGCATTTCCGCCTCGGCCAGGCGAATTCCCGTCGGACCATCTTCGGCCTCAATGACCTCGTGATCCTCCACCATCAGGATGCGACGCACCAGCAAGCGATTACCGGGATTATCTTCAATGTACAGAATTTTAGCCATAACCACCTCACCTCATCGGGTCAGCGTCCACGACGCTGGTTAAAACCTCAGGTTTAGACATTCCAACCCCATTATAGCATACAAGCCCCGCAAGAACGAACAGAAAGCATGTCATGCTGATAACAAAAACATTACAAAAACTCTATCTGGATGCAACGCTAAAACGCAAACCGGAATAGCAGCCCGGCTGTTAACCACGAGTGCCCCAAAAGCTGCCCGGTCGGTTACCGTCGCCCTCATAGCCCCATGTCATGCCTCTTATGCTTTAAAGTATACCCTCCCCTGATAATGATGCAAGCGAAGATGGCGAAAAGCAGCGTTTTCCGTTTCCCGCGCGCGTTCCCACTTCCCACTTTCATTTGGTTTCGTTCTCAAAATGTGCTATGATTAAGATATACCCCCATTCAATATCAACGGTCCAACAGCAAAGATAGCATGGCAAGAGGAGGCCGCGATGAAGACTCTGTGGAAGTTGCTCCTGATCATCGCCTTGAGTTTGAGCAGCCTGCC
>DAOUBT010000064.1:0-58143 GCA_034432595.1 Anaerolineae bacterium
GGGGGTGGGCGACGGCAATGCCGTCGCCCACCCAAAACCACCACCCACAGGGTGTTGAAATCAAAGGTGAGCCGTTACATTGCACTCATCCCGTGGAGGTAGCATGGTAGCATTAGAGACTTTACACACGTTCGCTCAAAAAGTCATCGCCAACGTCGAAACTGTCATTGTTGGCAAACGGCAGCAGATTGAATGGCTGCTGGTGGCCATGCTCTGTCAGGGCCACGTGCTCATCGAGGACGTGCCGGGCACGGGCAAGACGATGCTCGCCCGCGCTATGGCTGCCAGCATGGGCCTGAGCTTTAAACGTATCCAGTGCACGCCCGATCTGCTCCCCAACGACATCACCGGCGTGAGCATTTTCGATCAGCGCCGCAACGAGTTCGAATTCCGCCCCGGCCCGGTCTTCGTCAACATCCTGCTGGCCGACGAGGTGAACCGCGCCACCCCACGCACGCAGGCCGCGCTCCTCGAAGCCATGCAGGAGCGGCAGGTCACCATGGACGGGGTGCGCCATCCCCTGCCCGATCCTTTCCTGGTGATGGCCACGCAAAACCCCATCGAGTTCGAGGGCACGTTCCCCCTGCCGGAAGCGCAGCTCGACCGCTTCCTGATGCGCATCTCCCTGGGCTACCCCGACGGCAGCGACGAGTTGCGCATGTTGCACAATCTGCGCCATCAACACCCCATCGAGACCATTCAACAGGTGGTGGATGGCCGTGAACTGCTGCAGTTGCAACAGGTCGTGACCGATGTGCACCTTGACCCCTCCCTGGAGACTTACATCCTGAGCATCGTGCAGGCCACGCGCCGCCATCCCGAACTGAGCCTCGGCGCGAGTCCGCGCGGGAGCATCGCGCTCTACAAGGCCGCGCAAGCCTACGCGGCCCTGCAAGGCCGGGATTACGTCATCCCCGACGACGTGAAAGCCTTAGCGCCGCTGACCTTAACCCATCGCATGTTGGTGCGGCCCGAAAGCGAGCTGCGCGGACGCACAGCGCTCACCATTCTGGGTGAGATTCTGCAACAGGTCGAGCTCGACCTGGGCGAATTGACCATCAAGGCTTGAGATGCGCCGTCTGCTGCTGTATGCACTCCTGTTGCTGGCCATCGCCGCGCTGCTGCGGATAGACTTCTATTTTTCCATCGTCTATCTGGTGGTGCTGGTTTATCTGCTGGCGCGGATGTGGATGCAACACGCCGGCGCTGCGCTCAAAGTGGTGCGACATGGCAGCACGCGCGCTTTTGTCGGGCAGCAGGCTACCGTCGAAGTCGAAATCCGCAATGCCAGCCGCCTGCCCCTGCCCTGGGTGGAGGTGCGTGAATCCCTGCCTGTGGCGCTCACCTCGCCGCCCTTCCGCCATCAGGTCTTCTCCCTGGGCGCGGGGGAGACGGCGCGCTTCCGCTATACTCTGGATTGCCGACAACGCGGTTATCACATCCTGGGACCGCTGCAGGCGATTATCGGCGATCCCCTGGGGTTGGAAGTGCGCCGCCTGACCTACACCATGCCGGATACGCTCATCGTGTACCCGCGCGTGGTGCCGCTCTACCGCCTGGGCCTGCCCTCCCGCGCGCCCCTGGCTGTGTTGCGCACCCCCGTCCCACTCTTCGAGGACACGACGCGCCTGACCGGCGTGCGGCCCTACCGCGTGGGGGATTCGCTGCGGCGGATGCACTGGTCAGCTTCGGCGCGGACGGGACAACTACAGGTGAAGCTCTATCAGCCCGCCATCGCCCGCGAAACCCTCATCTGCCTGGATATGGACCGTGCCAATTACGACCCGCAACATTTCTACGACGCCATCGAGCTGGCTATCGTCAGCGCGGCCTCGATCGCCACCCACATTGTGGTGCATGAGCGCCTGGCGGCAGGATTGGCGACGCAGGCGCTGGACCCGCTCACCGGGCAGGTGGAGCGCTTCGCCCTGCCGCCGCGCCGGGAACGCGCGGCCCTCATCGCCATGCTGGAGGTGCTGGCGCGCGTGCAGATGTGCACCGGCACAAGCTTCGCCGACTTCTTACAGCGCGAAACGTCGCATTTGAGCTGGGGAGCTACGGTTGCCGTCATCACGGGCCGCCCCAATGAGGCGCTCTTCGATACCCTGGTGCGTTTGCGCAGCAGCGGCTTCGCCGTGGCCCTGCTGCTGATTCAGCAGGGCAAAATCGCACCGGAGTTGCAGAGCCGCGCCGCTCTGCTGCACATCCCCGTGTACAGCATCTGGCAAGAACGCGACCTGGAGGAAGGCCGATGAAGCCCTTTAGCCACCTGGATACGTTGGTGCGTCCGCTCATCATCACGGTGTTGATGGGCTGCCTGATGCAAACCCTGGTCCAGACAGGCGAGTTGCTGGTCCCCGGCTGGGATGGCACTTATTTGCAGGTTCTGGCCACCTTAGCGGCCTTTGTCGCCTCGCTCTCTTATGTTCGGGCGCGCCGCCGGTTCATGAGCGGCATGGATTTGCTGGGTTACAACATGGTGGAACTGGGGCTGTTCTTCCTGGCGCTGCGGATTGGGCGCTACTGGGGCCGTTGGGACGCGCTCATCGCCGATGCGCGGGGCTGGGCGACAGCACCGCTCGCTTTCATAGACTTCGAGTTGTTCATCGGCTTCGCCCTCACCATGGTGAGCTGGCTCATCGCCACCCAGACGGCGCAGGATTTCCGCGACATCGTGGACCCGGCGGACGTGGTGGACCCGCAGGCAACCGGTCCGCGCCCCATTGAGCGCCTGACGACGCGCCTGGCCGTCATCGGCCTGGTGCTGGTAACCATGGCGGGCATCAACCGCATCGGCCTGACGGACCTGCGGCTGGCGGAGCGTCCGCGCGTGGCGGGTATCATCGGCAGCGTGCTGGTATACTACGCCCTCAGCCTGGTGCTGCTGGCGCAGGCGCAGTACGAACTGCGCCGCCGCGATTGGGAAGGGCGACGGTTGGAGCTGCCACCCGTCCTCACCCGCCGCTGGACGGTGAACAGTCTGGTTTTCCTGAGCCTGGCCGCGCTGATCGCCTTCCTCATCCCCACCGGCCAGACCTTGCCGCTGTTGAGCCTGGTGCGCGCCATCCTCGCCTTCCTCGCCGGGGTGCTGAATTTCCTCGCCGGGCTGCTGGCTTTCTTGCTGTACGTGGTGCTGAGTCCCCTGCTCAAGCTGGTCGGGAAGCTGGGCGGAGCCGAGGCGGAACTGCCGCAGCCGGAATTTCCCACATTTGACACAGGCGCCATCGAGGTGGTGCCGCCGACGCCAACGCCAGAACTGCCGTGGCTGGACACCTTGAAATCTGTCGCTTTCTGGGCCTTGCTCATCGGCGGCACGCTTTACCTGGTGAACAGCTACGTGGAAGATCGCGGCGGATGGGGCGCATGGACGCGCGCGCCGCGCTCCCTGGACTGGCTGCGCGCGTTGCTGGAAGGCGCGCGCCGTTGGTGGCGCGGGGTGGAACACGATGTGCGCGCGCGTCTCGAAGCGCAACGCGAGGCGCGCAGGCAACGCGCCGAACAGGGCGGCGCGCCGCGTTTCCGTCGGCTGGGACGCTCGCCGCGGGAGCGCATCATGTTCTACTACCTGAGCCTGCTCTACCGCGCGGCGGATGCGGGCTTCAGCCGCCGCCGTGACCAGACGCCTTACGAGTACCAGCCGCAATTGCAGATGCACGTCCCGCAAGCCGCGGAGGACATCGCGCTGCTCACGGCGAGCTTCGTCGCCGCGCGCTACGGCAGCACGGAGCCGGACGCGGCGCAGGAACGCGCGGCCAAAGCCGCCTGGCAGCGCGTGAAAGCGCAGTTGATGGCACGCGAAAAGGAGAATGCCTGAAGAGCCAACGCTTGAAAGTGGGCCATCCAAAAGGGCGCTGCGTCCATCGCAGCGCCCTTTTGCTCACGTGCAACCTACGAACGCAACATCACCAGCAACATCTTAAACGCCGTGAGCGCCGTGAGCGCGTGCGGCTCATTGGCGGGCATGACGATCATCTGCCCGGCGTGCAGCGGATAAGGCGTACCGGAAATGCGCACGTCCACCTCGCCTTCGAGCACCACCACCAGCGCATCAAACGGCGCCGTGTGCTCGCTCAGCCCCTCGCCCGCAGCGAACGCGAACAACGTCACCGTGCCACTGGGCTTGTGCAGGATTTCGCGGCTCACCACCGCGTGCTCCTGTACCGTGACTAACGTTTGCCAATCCATCGTCTCAACCATAGCCCCTCCTCAATCATCGAGTAAACGTTTCTCGCCTTGCAGCGCGCGCAACGGCGTGAGGTCCTGCGTCACCTCCAGGGTGCCGCGATAGCGCCCGTCCGCATCGCGCAACGCAAAATAGCGGATATGCACGAACTTCCCCTGCATCTGAATCCAGAACTCGGCCACATCACGCCGACCGGCGCGGAAATCATCGAGGATGCGCTGCACGCGGTGCACACTCGCCGGCGGATGGCAGTTCTGCACCTTACGCCCGACCACATCGGGGGTGCGCAGGAAAATCCGCTCCGCGCCCTGGGAAAAATACCGCACCGTATCTTCTTCGTCCACATAGGTTATATCCAGCGGCAGCGTTTTCAACATCAGGTTGATGATGTCCGCCGGTAGCGCGCCAATCTCCAGGGGGATAAGGCCGGGTGTCGTCGCCCCCGTTGGACGGACCGCGCCGCCTTCCGTGACAGCGGCGCGCTGCTCCTGCGCGCGCGGATCTAAGCGCGGTTGCCACTGCTTGCCCGGCAACACGTAAGCGAAGCCAATCTCCGCCTCATGATCGCGCACATCCGCCCACTCCGCCTCGCTGAGGCGCTCCAGGGCCGCGGGGATGAGGATGCGCTCCTCTTTGTACACCATCTCGCGCATGGCCTGCACCATGGGCGCGATGAGCGCTGCCAGCGCTTCAGGCGCGGGCGGCACATCCACCTCCAACGCCGCTTTGAGCGCCTTCCACTGCGCGCGAATCTGGTCGTGAATGCCCCACATCACCTTGGAAGGGCCGGTAAAGCCGTGCCGCTCCAGGATGGGGAAAAGCAGATATTCTTTGCGCAAATAGTGCACGTCGAAGCGCATCACTTTATCCGTGGCGGCGCGCAACGCCTCCAGCCCGGCCTGCGCAAAGCCCTGCTGATAGGCCTGCAACGCAGCTTCGAGGCTATCCAGCACGCGCTGCACGGCGAGATTTTCCGCGCGCAAGGTAAACACGGGATGACCGGGCACCGTTTCCGGCGCGGCTTGCTGATCCAGCGATTCGCGAAACACGGCAACATGCACATCGCACAGCGCCTGCACATGCTCCGCCGGCAGCCCCTGTTCGATGAGAGCCTGCTCCATGGCGGCGATTTCGCCCGCGGACACGTCGCCGAACTCGGCGACAAACGTGGCCTTGACCTGTTCCAAAGGCACGCCGTTATGCAGTTGCAAAATCAGTTCCTTCAGCCTCTCACGACGCAACGTCGCATTGTTGATATACTCACTCATACCTCTCCTCCTGAAGTCTCCGGGCCAACGATGGTGAACTCGCAACGAATCGCCCCAACCGGGCACAACCCTTCACAGTCGGCGCAAAACAGGCACGCCTCCGGGCGGACGAAAATCGGCCCCTGCGGCGTGAGCGCCAGCACCTGCTGCGGGCACCCCTCGACGCAGGCCCCGCACAGGGTACACAACTGAGCATCTATTTGCGGTAATTCACCCATACGCCCTCACTGACTTCAGGATACCACGCTATCGCGTTTGACGATAAGACAAAAGTCGGATTTGCCTCCCGTTTCTCCAGCTTCCAGCCCGGCTGCCAACTTTAGCCCAGCTTCCCGTTTCCCGTTTCCAGCTCCCAGCTCCCTGTTTCCAACTCCCAGCTCCCAGACTACTCCTCCGCCACCTTGCGCAGCGCCTCCGGATCGAGCACCACGATGCGGTTGCGCTCGAAGCGAATCAGACCTTCGTCCGCGAAAGCGCGCAGCGTGCGTCCGATCACATCACGCACCGAACCCAGACGTGCCGCGATTTCGTCCTGTGTCCAGCGGCGTTGAGCCCCTTCCGGACCGTACACCTCCAGCAAGAAACGCGCCAGGCGTCCGCGCACCGAATGCAGAGCTAAATCCTCCAGCAGGCGGTTTTGCCGCCACAAGCGTTGGGCAAAATCCTGCGCAAAGGCCAAAGCCAGGTCAGGGCAGGTCTGTACCAGATGGGTGAAGTCATCGCGATGAAGCACCGCCAGGGTGGTATCACGCAGAGCGCGCACCTGCGCGGGATTGACGCCTTCCGGCAGGAACAGCGGGACGGCATTGAACATCTCCCCCGCCCCAAAGACAGCCAGGAGCTGCTCGCGGCCCTGCGGGGAAACGCGCGCCAAACGCACCTCCCCCTCCAGCACGAAATACAACGCCTCAGCCGGCTCCCCCATCAGCAGCACAAGCTGCCCCGCAGGTACACGGCGTTCGTGCATCAGGACGGACAAGCGTTGCAGCGTGCTCGCGCGCAAACCCGCAAGCACCCGCATCCGTCGCAAGGCTTCTTCCCTGATCATGCGCCCTCGCTCTAAAACACGGTTGGGTGGGTACTGCTCAGGCGACACACCTGAGCCGTTACAACTTATGTAGGAAAGAGTATAGAGGGGATAAAGATGAAGTCAAGGCAGAAGGTTAACCTGACAAGGCAGCCGACCTGTGGACCTAACCCTTTCAGAGGCAGTCGCCCCTCCTGCGCGGGATGTTGGCCCGGCAAGAGGGGCGATCTTTTACCCGACCCTACTCCAGCGCGATGAGCACGCGCTCGCCATCCTCCTCGTCGTAGACGTCAACCAGGGGGCCGATTTCGGCCTCATCGAAGAGGGCGGTCAGTTCGCTGAGATTTTCGCCCAGGTGCGCCATCACCTCATCCGGAGCACCGCCTTCTTCTTTCGCCTCGCTCCACGTCCAGGGCTTGAGCGCCATCCCCAAGCGCAGGCCCGCCTTGACGACGCTCAGCGGCAGCACAACGTGCACGCGCGAGCGGTTGGTGCGCGCGTCTGTGACGTGAATGCGCATCCGCCGCGGACGCTTGCCCGGCTCCGCCTCGGCCACAGGGACGCTGCTCTCCGTCCCTTCCGCCGCCGGCGCAGGCGCTTCGGCGAGATGGCGCAACAGCACTTCCGCCTCCGGCGCACTCAACTTCCCTTGCGCTACCAACTCTAAAATGCGCATCCGTTCGCTCTGTTCCATGGTCACCCTCCTTGAATGAACTGATTCTATTTTAAATCAATATCTTAATAATGTCAAGTATCAATTTAATATTTTTAAGATTATAATTCATAAACTTCAAAACAGAACAGGCAATACCGCTACCGGCCCTGAGGCAGCGCCCACGAGAAGCGCAGAGCAGGGCATCCCCGCAGGGGGACATCAAGGGTGGGCAAAAGCCATGCCCTCGCCCGCCCTTGAACCTGCTTCCCGGCGCACCTGTACAGCCCGTGCTGAAGGGCAGCCTGACCATTGACCAGGGTTTACGTCGCCGACATTCCGGATATAATCACAGTGCATTCCAAACGCGAAAGAGGAAAGCCATGTCTGAATGGATACCTTACACAACCTATCGCTCTCACGCCCCCCACACCGTGACGGGAAACGTGCTCGCCCTGCCGCGGGTGTGGAGTCCGCACCTGCAAAACGCGCGTGACGTGCTCGTCTACCTGCCCCCATCCTACAACCGCGAGCCGCAACGTCGCTATCCCGTGCTCTACATGCACGATGGACAAAATCTCTTCGACGCGCACACCAGCTATGTCGGAGAGTGGGGCGTGGATGAAACCTTAGAGGCGTTAAGTCAGGAGGGCATCGAAATCATCGTCGTGGGCGTCTTCAACGGCAAGGAAGAGCGCCGCCTTGAGTACAACCCCTTCCCTTCGCGCTTTGGCCCTGGCAAAGGCGAAGCCTACATGCGCTTCCTCGTGGAAACGCTCAAGCCGCGCATAGATGCCGACTTCCGCACCCGGCCTGAGCGCGAGCACACCGGCATCATGGGGTCTTCGATGGGCGGTCTCATCAGCCTCTACGCTTTCTTCAGCTTTAGCGCCGTCTTCGGCATCGCTGGCGTGATGAGTCCCGCCTTCGTCATCTCCTACCCCGACGTGCTGACGTATCTCGCCGCGCAGCCTTACGTGGAAGGGAAGCTTTACATGGACGTGGGAACACGCGAACTGGTGGGGATTTCCTTCTGGGATGGCCTCATCGGCCTGGGGTCATGGCGCTATTTGCGCAGCGTGCGGCGCGTGGCGCGCCTGCTGCAAGCCAAAGGTTACCACAGCCCGCGCGCCTTTTTCTATGTGGAAGAAAAGGGCGCACGCCACAACGAGGCCGCCTGGAAACGCCGCCTCCCAACCGCCCTGCGCTGGATGTTTGGCGCCGCCGTCCCTTAACCCCGCCGCCACGCGCGATAGCGGGGCGGATAGCCGGTAATATCGCGGATTTCGGCGTAGAATCGCTTGAGGTGCGGATAGAGCTGCCGATAGACGCGCTTGTAGAGCGCGTCATAAAGCGCGTGGGTGGCCGGGTTCGGCTCAAACCGTTCGCCGACGCGCGTCATGGCAGCGACGGCCTCCCGAAAATCGGCATGCAGCCCCAGGCCTACCGCCGCGTCTATCGCCGCACCCAGCGCCGAAGCCTCGTAAACGTGCGGACGCGAAACCGGCATGCCGAACACATCCGCCGTGATTTGCAGCGCCACGTTGCTCTGCGAGCCGCCGCCAGCCACGCGCAACTCCGTAATCGGCGTATGCGTCCGTTTTTCGCAGCGCTCCTTCCCCTCCCGCAGCGCGTAGGCCAGCCCTTCCAAGATCGCACGGTACACGTGGGCGCGCGTATGCACATCCCCAAAACCGATGATGGCGCCCTTGGCTTCCGGCCCCGGCTCGCGCAACCCCGGTGACCAGTAGGGCTGTAACACCAGCCCCATCGAACCCGCCGGCACGCGGCTGATCATCTCGTCAAAAAGCTGCTCCGGCTGGATACCCAGCTCGCTTGCCAGCCGGACTTCCTGATAGCCAAACTGATGCTTAAACCATTCCACCATCCAGAAGCCGCGGTAAATCTGAATTTCCAGGTTATAAGCGTTCGGCACGGCGGCAGGATATGGGGGGATAAGCGGGATGGCCTCGACATAGCGCGTCTGCGTGGTGTTGATGGTCGCGGTTGTGCCGTAGGAGAGACAGGCGGTGTACGGACTGAGGCAGCCAGCGCCGAGCACCTCGCAGGCCTTATCCGCTGCTGCGGCGATGATGGGCAACCCTTCCGGCAGGCCTGTGGCTTCCGCCGCCTCACGGGAAACCTCGCCCAACCGACCGCCGACCGGCACCAGCTCCGGCAACATGTCCGGACGCATCGGCACCGCCTGCCATTTCCAATCCCAGCGTGCCGACCAGTGCTGGCGTTTATAGTCAAATGGGATGTAGCCCACCTGACAGCCCACCGAATCCACAAAGCGACCGGTAAGCCGGTACGTGAGGTAGCCAGAAAGCAGCAGGTATTTGTACGTGCGCGCCCACACATCGGGTTGCTGCGTGCGAATCCAGTTCGCCTCGGCCTCGCTCTGCAGATAAGCGACCGTCTCGCCCATCCCGATGAGCGCAAAAATGAGGCCCCACAGGCCTTTGAGCGGCGGCAGGCCCTCCGTGCGGCGCTGATCGAGCCATACGATGGCCGGGCGCAGAGGTCGCCCGTCACGCCCCACGTTCACCACCGTGGCGCGTTGCGTGGTCAAGGCCATGCCGGCGAGGCGCGCGCGCAGCTCCGGCGTGAGCACTTGCCGCGTCGCCGCGCAAAGCTGTGTCCAGTAATAATCGGGGTCCTGTTCAGCCCAGCCGGGCTGAGGCGAAACATAGGCTTCCAGCGGGACCTGGGCTTTGGCCTGCAGATGCCCTTCAAGATCGAAAATCAAGGCGCGCACCGACTGTGTACCGCAATCCACCGCCAGCATCAAATCCTGTCCCATGCTTTTCGCTCCCTATCAGGTGTTCGCGCCAAGTATACCATGATTTGACCCTGCCCCTGCCGGAGAGGCGGGGTTGCTCCTCTGCGCGCCTGTGCTAAAATCAGCATACCACACACTCAGGAGGAAGCATGCGCGAATTCATAGACGGAGCTACCGCCATCGTGCGCGGCGCCATCGCTGCGGGCTGTACCTTTTTTGCCGGATACCCCATCACCCCCGCCACCCCCATCCTGGTGCAGATGATGCGCGAATTGCCCAAAGTCGGCGGGATAGCCATTCAAGGGGAAGACGAGATCGCCAGCATCGGCATGTGCATCGGCGCGGTAAGCGCGGGAGCGCGCGCCCTGACCGCCACCAGCGGCCCCGGCATGAGCCTCTACAGCGAGAACCTCGGTCTGGCCCAGATTGCCGAAATCCCCTTAGTGATTGTGGACGTGCAGCGTTTAGGCCCGGCGACGGGCGGCGCCACCACCGTAGGCCAGGGGGATGTGCTTTTCGCGCGTTGGGGAACGGCTGGCGGCTACCCGCTCATCGTGCTCGCGCCCTCTTCCGTTGAAACCTGCTACACCCTCACCATCAAAGCCTTCGCCCTGGCGGAGCGCTTCCAGTGCCCGGTTATTTTGCTCACGGATAAGGAACTCAACACCACCCTCACTACCGTGGAGCTACCTGAGATCAGCGTCACGCCCGAAACGCGCACCCGTCCGGTCTTCGATGGCGAGACGCTCCTGCGCATCACCGGCTCCACGCACGACGGCAAAGGCTATCTCACCAAAGATCCGGCGCGCATCGAAGCGCTCAACCGCCGCCTGTGGGATAAAATCATGGCGCACAAGGACGAGCTGGCCTACGGCGAGATGGATGTGCAGGCCGGTGCGCGCACCCTGTGGGTCTCTTTTGGCATCACGGCGCGCGCGATGCAGGCCGCCGTGCAGCGTGTCCGCGCGCGCGGCGAGGCTGTCTCCACCCTTACCCTGCACACGCTCTGGCCCGTGCCGGAAAGCCTCCTGCGCGAAGCCGCGCAAGGCGTCACGCGCATCGTCGTCGCCGAACTGAATCCGGGGTTGTACGTGCGCGAAATCGCTGCACTCTTCCCGGATCGGGAGGTGGTCAGCCTCGCGCGCATAGACGGCCAGCTCATCGCGCCGGAGCAGTTCACGGTATGATAACGGTTCACACAACGATTTGAGCAGAGCTGATAGCTCGACGTTGCGGGCAATCAGCCTGCACCGTCGAAGCAGCAACGTTTGCGCAAGCAGAAACCCACATCCTTCGGGAGGTCGTATGGAACAAAAACCATTTGAACACGAAATCACCTTCTTCGTTCGTTACGCCGATACCGATGCCATGGGCATCGTCCATCACAGTGCTTACCTGCTCTGGTTCGAGGAAGCACGTTCAGCCTGGTTACGCGAGCGGTTAGGCTCGCCGCGCGGCTACGCCCTCATCGAAGAGGCCGGTTATTTCTTCGCCATCACCGAAGCCTGGGCGCGCTATGTAGCGCCTTCGCGTTTTGGCGACCGCGTGACCGTGCGGACCTGGTGCACGGCCTTCCGCAGCCGCGGTTTCACCATGGAGTACGCCGTCCACAACGCCGACACCCGCGCCCTCCTGGCCGAGGGACGCACACGCATCATCGTCCTCAACCGCGCCGGGCGCCCCACCCCGCTGCCGGAGCCGTGGGCCACGCAACTGCGCTGCTGCTGCGCCGAGTAGCCATGCCCCCTCTGCCGGACTTTCCGCCGCGCCCCTGGCTGGCGAGCTACGACCCGCCGGTGCCCGCGCGCCTGACGTATCCTGTGCAGCGCGTGGAGAGCTTTCTGCGCGCCAGCGCGGAACGCTTTCCGCAGCGCACGGCGCTGGTCGAAGCCGCCAGCGGACGCCGCCTTACCTATGCCGACTGGGACGCGCAGAGCGACGCGCTGGCGGCGGCGCTCGTCCGCCAGGGTGTGCGCGCCGGCGAGGTGGTAGCCCTCTACGCCCCCAACGGTTTCTTCTTCGCGCAGGCTTTTTTTGGCATTTTGAAGATGGGGGGCGTGGTCGCGGCGGTCAATCCGTTATACGCTCCGCCCGAAGTGGCGTACCAGATAACGGACAGCGCCGCCGCAGTCTGCCTTGTGGAGGGTGCGCTCTACGCCACCCTGCAGCAGGCACGCGTCCTCGCCCCGGAGCTGGCCGGGTTGCGCGCCTTCGTCCACGCGCCCGCCCAGCCCTTGAACGGCCCCGATCAGGCCCTTGATGAGCTGCTGACCGCAGGCCATGCCACCCCGCCAGCGTTGAGCGCCGACCCGGCCACTCCTGCCATCCTGCAGTACACCGGTGGGACGACCGGCATTGCCAAGGGCGCTATCGGCACGCACGGCAATCTCGTCGCCAACACGCTGCAATTCGAAGCCTGGGTGCATGACCGTGCGGAGCATGAGGTGATTCTGGCCGCCCTGCCCCTGTTCCACGTGTACGGCCTTGTGCTCGCGCTTATCCGCGCGGCCTATCAGGGCGCCACCTTAGTCTTTGCGGAACGTCAGCCGGAAGCTTTGATTCACGCCATCCGCACCTATCGCCCGACCTTTTTCCCCGGCGTGCCGGCTCTCTATCACGCGCTGCTGACCGTCCCGCACATCGAAGCTGTCGCCGCGGATTTAGGTTCGGTCCGCACCTGCATCAGCGGCGCGGCCCCGCTGCCCCCGGCCCTGGGCGAGCGTTTCGCGTCCCTGACCGGCGCACGGCTGCGCGAGGGTTACGGCCTCAGCGAGGCGCCGACCGCAACCCACTGCAACCCCCTGCGCGCCAATCGGCCCGGCTCCATCGGCCTGCCCTTGCCCGACATTGAAGCGCTCATCGTGGACGCGCAGGACGGCCACACGCCGGTGGCGGTGGGACAGGTGGGGGAGCTCATCGTGCGCGGACCGACGGTCATGGCGGGTTACTATCGCGCGCCAGCGTTGACCGCGCAGGCGCTGCGTAACGGTTGGCTCTATACGGGTGACCTGGCGCGCATGGACGCGGAGGGGTATTTTTACCTGGTGGACCGCAAAGCCGACGTGATCAACACAGCCGGGTTTAAAGTCTACCCCAGTGAAGTGGAAGCTGTGTTACGGCAACATCCCGCCGTGCAGGATGTTGCCGTTGCCGGTGTCCCGGATGCACGGCGCGGGGAAGCTGTTCATGCCTGGGTCGTGCTGCGCAGTGGGCAGGCTGTGACGCCGGAAGCCCTGCGCGCCTGGGCCAGCGCTTATCTTGCGCGCTACAAACTTCCACGCGAAGTTCATTTTATAGAGGCTTTACCACGCAGTGCCGTGCAGAAAGTGCTGCGTCGCACCCTCCGTGCTCAAGTTTCGCCCATACAGGAGGATTAAGTGCCTATCGCTTTTCTGGTTCAGATTGCAGCACGAGAAGGGAGAGCAGAACAGCCCCTTTCTGCCGAAGAACGGGCGCATTTTAAGGCCATCGTTCAAGAAGAAGCGCGCCGCTATGGCGGACAGGTTTTGCAGGTGCTGGCACAGCGCGCCATGCTCACTTTCGTCAAGGGCGACCCGATCAGCTTCGCCCTGGCCCTGCAAGACAGGCTTGCCAATCCCATCTGGGCGCCCATTCAGGTACTGCACGCCGGTCAGGTGGCGGGAGAAGATACCCTCAGCGATGACCGGATGTTGAATACCTTGCTGAGCCTGCAAGCTGCAGCCTGGCCGGGACAAATTCTCCTGAGCGCAGCGGCCACGCAAATTTGTCAGCTTCCGCCGGGGATTATCTTGCGTGATTTGGGGGTGCACCTCCTCGCCGACCTGTTGGAGCCGCGCCGTATCTACCAGGTCATGCGCAGCACATCCCCAACGGAAAGCTTCCCGCCGTTGCGCACCCTTTCCCAGCACGCGCACAACTTGCCGGCTTACCCCACGCCTTTCATCGGACGAGAGGAAACCCTGGAGTATATCATCCGTTTCTTTCGTCAGGCAGAGGGGCGCTGGCTGACGCTATTGGGGCCGGGTGGCATCGGCAAAACACGCTTAGCGCTCCAGGCCGGCGCGCGCCTGATCGAGGACTTTGCGGATGGGGTGTACCGCATCGCGATGGGCCATTTGGGTTCACTCAACACGTTCCTCATCACGTTGGGGGATGTGTTGGGCTTTACTTTTTACGGGCGCGAGGACTTGCAGGTCCAGTTAGGAACCTACCTCCACGATAAGGAAATCTTGCTGATTCTGGATAGCTGTGAACGTAGCCCGGAAGCACAGGCCTGGATTGCAGCGCAACAGATGAATGCGCCCAATTTGCGCGTCCTGGCGACGGCGCGCGAACGTCTGTATGTGCCGCGCGAGGTTGTTGTGGAACTGGCCGGCCTGCCATTACCCGACCCTGAGCGCGGCCTCACCCTGGAGAAAGCGGGGGCGACGCGCCTCTTCCTGGAGTGCGCGCGGCTGAACGTTCCGAACTTCAAGCCTACTGCGGAAGATAAGGCCGCCATCGAGCGCATCTGCACCCTGGTGGATGGTCTGCCCCTGGGGATCGAGTTGGCGGCAGCTTGGGTGGGCGCCCTGCCCTGCCGCGACATTGCCGATGAGTTGGAGTACAACCTGGACTTCCTGGCAACAACAGTGAACGGTAAAGCGCGCGAGGAACGCAATCTGCGCCGTTTGTTTGAGACAGCCTGGGCGCGTTTAAATCCAGGCCTGCAGCAGACCCTGCTGCGTTTGAGCGTCTTCCCAGCAGATTTCGCCGAAACGGATGCGGCAGCGGTGGCGAACTGTACCTCAGACGAGTTACACGCTCTGGCCGATAAGTCCATGCTCCAATCTCAAGGCAATGGACGTTTTGTTTTCCACCGCATCCTGCGCCAATATGCGCAAGAAAAAATGTCCCCACAAGTGGCTCAGACCATGCAGCGGCGCTTTATCGAGTACTATCTGGAAAAGCTGACCCAAAGTCTCGATGCCCTGCACGGAGCTGAGCAGCTCTCTACCCTGGAAGCTATCGGGCGCGAATGGGTCAATCATGTGCAGGCGTGGACATGGGGGCTGGAACGTCGTGAAAAAAGGTTCCTGCAGCAAGCGCTCCCTACCCTGACCCTGTTCATGGATATGCGCGGCCTGTGGCAGGATGCCTTGCGGCGTCTGCAGGAAGCCATGCAAGACCTGTGGCAAGGCGCTCCACCACCGGAAGAGGACGAGGAGCTTTTAGCCATGCTGTTGGCTTACACGGGTCTTTTCGAGTTGCGCATGGGACAGACTCCAAAAGCTGAAACCCATTTACAGCGTGCGCTGGCGCTATTTGAAAAACATCACGTTACCGAAGGCATCGCTTACGCCTCCTACCGCCTGGGCGACACGGCCTATGGACAGGGGGATTACGCAAAAGCCGAAAGCTATTATCAGCGAGGCCTGGAGCTGTACACCGCCCTTCATGACGTGTGGGGACAAATGGCGGTGCTTAACAACCTGGCTAATTTGCTGTTGAATCTGGGAAAAACAGCCGAAGCTCAAGCCTGCTATGAAAAGTGCCTTGAATACGCCAAACAGTCAGGCGAGCAGTGGATGCGCAGTACGATTCTCTCTAATCTGGGGAATGTGCGCTTCCACGCGGGAGATTTGGAAGCAGCGTTGACTTACAATCAGGAGGCGCTGAGCATCAAACGCGCGCTGCGCGGGCGCATGGGCATTGCGGCGACGCTGCTCAATCTGGGCAACATTTACAACCTGCTCAACAAGCCCACCATCGCCGAAGGGTTGTTGCAAGAGAGCCTGACTGTCTACCGCGAGATTGGGGATTGGCGCGGCCTGGCTGCCGCTTATGAGGAAATGGGGCATACGTATTCAACCCAGAAACGCCATCAGGAAGCGCTGGAAGCTTTTGGCGAGTCGTTGCGCCTGCGCCGGTTGATGAATGATCGCTGGGGCGTGGTGAGTTCACTGAAAAGCGTAGCGCAGGGCCTGACCCAAAGTGGCTCGCCGCATCTGGCGCTGGAATATCTGCGCGAAGCCTGGCAACTATTAGCCACGCTTGATGCGCCCCCTTTGAGAACTACGGTGTTACTCGCTTATGCAGAAGTACTTACAGCTCAGGACATGTACGATAAAGCTTATCTCATCGTAGAAGTCGTTTTGCGCGAAAGCCAGGATGCGATCAATCGCCTGCACGCCACCCATCTGCGACAGCGTTTAAGTTTCCTTATGACGGAAGAGCGTCGGGAAAACCTGCGCCATCAAGCCGCGTCCCTCACCCTTGCGGATCTGAAGGTCGAGTGACCATGAACGGGATAGCAGCGCTTGTGGCGATGATGTTGGCGGTACCGGTGGGAGCGTTAGGCGTCTTTCTGGCCGAAAACGCGCTCGCGCACGGCAGCAAGCGCCTGCCCACCTGCGCCCATTGCGGCACATCCCTGCCGCGGCGGCAGTGGAGCGCACTCCTGGCGCTCTTGATCGCGCCGCGCTGCGCAAACTGCGGCCAGGCTATCCGCTGGCCGCGCTGGTTTGGGGAAGCGCTCCTGGTGGCGTTCTGGGGCCTGGTTGTCGCGCGTTACGGTATCACCTGGCGCGTCGCCTACACGCTCCTGGCCAGCTTCCCGCTGATGATGGTCACGGTGACCGACCTGGAGACGCGCCTGATTCCCAACCGCATCAGTCTGCCCGCAATTGGAGTGGCCCTGGTGCTGGGGATGCTATGGGGACCGGCAGCGCCCTACGTCACAGCGTGGCGTTTCTGGCACGCGCCGCTCGGCGGTTTGTTGTACGGGGGGCTGTTCTTCCTGCTGGTGAAGGTCGGCACGGCGATTTGGGGCGAAGGCGCTTTGGGCGAAGGTGACATCACGTTGGCGACGCTTTCCGGCCTGCTGGTGGGACCTTTCTACGTGCTGCTGGTTTTCGTGCTGACGGTGCTCCTGGGCGGCGTGGTTGTGCTGATAGGCCTGCTCACGCGCCGTTTGCACTTACGGACGGCCATCCCCTACGGGCCGTTTATCGCAGGGGCTACGCTATGGGTCCTGGCTCTGGGACCGGATATTCTGGCGTGGTGGTTCAGGTAAATCCACACTACACGCAAACGAGGTGATATGATGACAGCCCATTTACGCAACGCCCATTTACCCGGAGAAGCTTTCCTGTGGGAAGGCGGGCCGGTGGGGATTTTGCTCTCGCACGGGTACACGGCAACCACCGCCGAAGTGCGCCCCCTGGCGGAGTTTCTCCATGCGCAGGGGTACACCGTCTCCGGTCCGCTGCTGCCGGGACACGGCACCACGCCTGAGGAGATGAATCGCTGTTCGTGGAAGGACTGGTACAAAGCCATCGAACAGGCTTACCACGACCTCAAGGCGCGCTGCGAGAAAGTGGTCGTCGGTGGGGAATCCATGGGAGGTCTGCTCACGCTGCATCTGGCCTCGCACTACCCGGATGTGGCCGCGGTGTTGCTGTATGCGCCGGCGATGCGCGTGGCCGACCCCGTCGGACGCATCCTTGGCCCCGTCATCTGGCCTTTCCTGCCGTTCGTCAAGAAAGGCCCAATGGACCCAAACATTCTGGCGGATACGCGCTGGAAGGGGTACGAAGTGAACCCCGTCCACGGCCTGGCGCAGATGCTGGCGCTGCAGCGTGCCACCTGGCCGCGCGTCAAGCGGGTCACGCAACCGCTTTTGCTGGTGCAGGGCCGTCTGGATGGGGCCGTGGATCAGCGCGCCAACGAAAAGCTTTTCGCGCGCGTCGGCTCCACGGTTAAAGAATTCCACTGGATGGAGAAATCCACGCACTGTGTGATGCTGGATCAGGAGCTGGAAGCGGTCCAACACATCACCCTGGCCTTCCTGAAGCGTTGCGGCCTGTAGGGGGACGCCTTGCGCGTCTCCCTGCCGTTCCCTATGGGGACGCCTGGCGCGTCCCCTGTCTGTCCACCTCAAGGATGTGCGCGTAATCGGCGCGCGCCTGTTCCAGCTCCTCTGGCGTTGGGATGCGCTCCCCATAGTGCACCCGCATGTAAACCAGGGTGAGGCGCTTCAACTCGGCAGCAGCTTCGGGATAAAGCGCCGTCAGAGAAGCGAGGTAGGCATCCGGTGCCTGCTGCGCGGGACGGGGGACACCGCGCGCAGCAGCTAAACGGCACACGTTCGCGTACATGTTCTGCACCGAGACCGCGTCGAGCAAGCCCCGTCCCAGGCCAAAGTGACGCACGGCATCTAATGTGTCGCGCATCCCCTGCGTCAGACGCCGCAGCGCCGCCTGGAGAGAGACCCGCTCCCGCTCCGCCCCCTCATCGGTGGCAGCGCGCGCGCGTCCGCGTACCACGCGCTGCAGGGCAAAGCTCACCGCCACAAAAAGCGCCCCCAATACCAGAAGCCCCCATCCGCCCTTCAGCAGGCCCTCTAACGTGCGTAAGGTCCCTTCAGGCAAAGGCGTGGGGGTGGGCGAAGCAGGCATGGGCGTCACCACCTGCGGTGGCGCAACGGGAGTCGCCTCCGGCGGCAGCGGAGGACGCCCCTCAAACAGGCCTAACAGTCCCGGCAAAAGCCATTGCGCCAGGGTGAGGAAGGCGGCTATGATCAGCGCGAAAAGAGCGCTCAACAACGCCCCCACCAGACCCAGCCCCCAGGAAAGCGCCCCCTCCAGAAGCGGCGCCGTGATCCAGGCGAGGAAAGCGCCCAAGCCCTGCGTCCCCAACAACGCCAGCCAGTGACGCGGCGCAAGGCTATGGCCGGCGGTGTGGACGCTTGTCGCGCGCGTGTCCACCCGTGCAATCAAGACCGCCACGCTGCCGGAAAAGAGCAACGCTCCCATGAAGGTCCACAAGAGCGGCCCACCCAGCAACTCCAGACCCAACGCCAGCGCGCAGAAACTTATCCACGCGCGGATAAAGCTTTCCAGAACAAAGCGGTCATAGAGATTGCGATCGCTCATCGCTGCGGCGCGCAGTGCGACCCCGATGTTGGTGAGCATCAACACTACCTCCAGACGCGGACGCGGCGTCCAATCGAAGGGGGCCACAAAGAGCGTTTCGCGCACCCAGGCCCAGTTCGACCAGGGCAAGCCAGTGTAAAAAAGCACGCGCACCAGAGCCAGCGAGGAGAGCAAAATCAGCAACGCCACCACGAACCGGTACAAGGTCAGCCCTACGCGCCAGCGTCCCAGCGCCTCAATCACCCATGCCCAGAGCAGAAAGCCGCCCCACAACACGCCCCACACCGCCCAGGGCGACCAGCTCCATCCCAGCCAGAAGGAAACCAGCAGCCACAGGGCCGTGAGCACGGTCATATCCATCCCGCTCAAGGCCACAAAAAGCCAGCGCCGCCGGGCCGGAGCTTCCAACATCAGCCCACCTCCTCCAGCACCAGCGTTTCCTCCACCAGCCGGGCGCGATAGGCGCGCACGTCCCATAAGGGCGGGGGCAGCGACTCCGCCAGGCTCACCAGGGCCACCTTCCGCCCGGAGCGGGCCAAATCCTCCAAAGCCGAAAGCAGGGCAGGATAGATAATGCCGGTCACCACCATCAGCGTCGCCCCCCAGGGCAGGCGTGCCGCCTGCGTCAGCAGGAACTCCTCCAGGGGCACGATGGGATGCCCCTGCACCACGGCCAGCATCTCCAGCAGGCGCATCACCTGCTCGGAACTGCGGCCCGGCGCCAGACGCAGCCACTGATCGCTACCGGGCCAGTAGGCATTGACGGCACAGCCCACCGGCAGGCGCCGTCCAGCGCAATCCAGAATCAAACTCGCGGTTACGCTCACCGCCTGTTCAAAGAGGTCATGCACGCAGCCTGCCCAATACTGCTCCAACGTCGCCGCGTTGAGGAAAAACATCACGTGCGCCTCCTCACTCGGCTCGTAGACGCGGCTCAAAAGGCGCTGATAGCGCGCGGTGGCCTTCCAGTGCACCCGGCGCAACCCGTCCCCAGCCTGCCAATCGCGCACCCCGGCCATGCGCAAGGGGTCCTCGAACAGCGTCTGTTGCGACATCCAATCCCCCAAAGGCTGCTTGCCGGGCAGGCGCCCTGCCAGCACGGGGTACACTTTGGGGTAGATGATGAGGCGGTCGCGCCGCGGAGCTTGCGCACGTGTGGCGAACAGCCCCAACCCATCACCGGTGGTGAGGGTGGCGGGGCCGAAGGCGTGATAGCCGCGCTGCGTACAGGCCACGCGGAAATGGCGCTCAAGGCGCTGGAACGGTCCCGGCAGCCAGAAAGAGCGCAGTTCATACACCCTGGTGATGGGGTTGAGCGCTTTTTCGCACCCACGGATAGGGAGTTCGCCGGGCAAGGCGTCCTCGATTTCGAGCAGCAGGGGGAAAAGTTTGCGATTGCGGACTTCAAGGGTAAGCGTGACCTCTTCTCCGAGGAAGGCGCGTTCCTCGCTAAAGCGGCGCGTGTAGCTCAGGCCCAGCAGACTCAGACGATCCCAAAGCCAGGCCAGGGCCAACATCCCCGCCAGGACGAGGGCACCACGCACGGCCATGCGCCCACGTAGCAGCAAGCCGGCCAGGAGTAAGATGGGGAGCCAGCGCGCCCAGCGCATGGCCAGATCGGCCTCGCGCTCGATGCGCACGAAGTCTCCCGTCAAGGTAGCGTTCAAGCGCTCCCAGGCAGCCCGCACGCGCGTTCTCACCCTATTCCACCACCGGCACGGGAACGGCGTTGAGAATGTCGCTCACCACTTGCTCCGCGGTGCGTCCACGCAGGCGAATGTAGGGGCTGATGTGCACGCGATGGGTGAGCACGGCAGGCGCAAGCGTTTGCACGTCGCTGGGGATGACAAAGTCGCGTCCGTGCAGCAGGGCCAGGGCCTGCGATGCGCGGAAGAGGGCCAGCGAGCCGCGCGGTGAAACGCCCAGGGAGACGGCCTCGTGCTCGCGCGTGCGCCGCACCAGGTTGAGAATGTACTGCCGCACATCAGGGCTGACGTGGACGGCGCGCGTGGCCGCCTGCAGGGCGAGAATGTCCTCATGCGAAACCACAGGGCGCAAGGTCGGCAAGGGATCGGCGTTCTGGTAGCGCAACAGGATTTCGTCTTCTTCCGCCTGCGTGGGGTAGCCCAGGGCTATCTGCATGAGGAAGCGGTCCATCTGCGCTTCGGGAAGCGGGAACGTGCCTTCCAATTCGATGGGGTTCTGCGTGGCGATGACGATGAAAGGCGCAGGCAGGGGCATCGTCACCCCATCCACCGTGACCTGACGTTCCTGCATGGCCTCCAGCAAAGCGGATTGGACGCGCGGCGTCGCCCGGTTGATTTCATCCGCCAGCACGATGTTGTGGTGAATGGGGCCGGGACGAAACTCAAAATTCTGGGTCCTCTGATTGTAAAAGCTAATGCCGGTCACATCCCCCGGCAACAAATCGGGCGTGAACTGAATGCGCGCGAAGCTGCAATCCAGGCTGCGCGCAAGCGCTTTGGCCAGAGTGGTCTTGCCGATGCCGGGCACATCTTCCATCAGGACGTGTCCTTCGGCTAACAGCGCCACCAGCAACAGCTCCGTCACATCCGCCTTGCCGATGATAACCTGCGCCACGTTGTTTTGTATGCGTTGGAGTAAGTCTGTAGAATCCATAGGCTTTCCTTTGGGATGGTGAGCGTTCCATCTGCCAGCAGTCGAAACCGCCTGAAGCGACTCGCCAGCTTGTTACCGCACGGTCGCTGCCGGATGGCTTTCTCATTTTACCACTTTTCCCATCCAACGCTGAGACGGGGCAGGCGAAGGCATGGCCTTCGCCCACCCTGACCCCGCCTGAATGTTCGATCGCATCTTAACCCGGACAGGCTGAGCCGTTACTCCGCATGGAGCCATTTTCCACCGGAGGTCCAGGCAGCTTGCGTTTGAATGACGCAACGCCCGATTTTTCCCTCACGTCCGGGAGACGTGTTATAATAACCCCACCTGGAAAGGAAAGGGTGGGCTATGAAGTCATCGCGTGGTTTGTTCATGTTGTCCGCAGTTTTGGGGATATTGGGCATCGGGTTGCTCGCGCTGCCGACGGCGGTGCGCGCGCTGCCGGGGCGTTATGCTGCGCGCCTGCCGGGGCCGCTCTACGACATGTGGACGGTAGATCACCCCAGTACCCTGCCCACACCCATCCCCGCCAATCCCGACGCGGCCCGGCTGTTACTCACCCCCACGTCAACCCCACCGCTCACGCCCACGCCTCAGGGCACGCCGGGCGTAGCAGAAACACCGACGCCACGCTTCACGCCCACGCCGACCCCCACCCCGCTGCCGGCGTACTATTTCCTCACCGGATTGACTTATGAGAGGCAAGGGTGGAACAATTGCGGCCCGACGACGCTGCTCATGGCGCTTTCGTTTTGGGGCGTGACCGACTCCCAACAAACGATTGCCGCCGCCGTGAAACCCAATCCCGAAGACAAAAATGTCAGTCCTGAAGAGCTGGCCGCTTATGCCGAGAGTTTAGGTCTGCGCTCCGTGGTGCGGGTGAACGGGACGGTGGATTTGATGAAGCAATTCATCGCGCTGAAATACCCGGTGATTGTGGAGACCTGGTATGTGCGAAGCGCGGATGACCAGCTTGGCCATTACCGCCTGCTCACCGGCTACGACGACGGCGCGCAACGCTTTATGACTTACGATTCGTTGCATGGGCCGGATGAACCCATCAGCTATGCCGAGTTTGATGAGTTGTGGCGCGTCTTCAACCGGACTTATATCGTCATCTATACGCCCAAATGGCAATGGGAAGTGGAGCAAATTCTGGGCGAAGATATGGATCCGGTCAAGAACTACGAAGGTGCAGCGGCGCGCGCGCGGGAGGAGCTGCAACAGCCCCCCACGACGTGCGTGATTTATCCTCGCTGCTCGGATTACACCATGTACGGATGGTTCAATCTCGGCAGCAGCCTGACAGCCCTGGGACGGTATGAGGAAGCCGCGGTGGCCTTTGACGAAGCGCGGCGCGGGGAATTGCCGTGGCGCATGTTGTGGTACCAGTTCGGTCCGTATGAGGCCTACTATAACGCGGGCCGCTATCAGGATATTTTAGACCTGGCTAACCCCCTGTTGGAAGCGACAAAATTGCTGGAAGAATCGCTCTACTGGCGCGGAAAGGCGAAACAGGCGCTGGGCGACATCGAAGGCGCACGCAAGGATTTCCAGGCCGCGCTGAAATACCATCCCAATTGGGTGCCGGCTCAGGTGGCGCTGGAGCAGTTGCCGTAAGCTGGAAGCCGGATGCCGGCAACGGCAGACGAAAAGCGACAAGCCAGGAACGGCAGCCCGAAAAGGTAAGATGAAAACCGCAAGCCGGGAACTGGTTCCGGGATGCCTAAAAGGGAAAGAGTAACGGGATGACCAGCACGGTGAGCGGGATATAGATGAGTTGCAAGACCCCGCCGAGCTTGAGGTAGTCCTCAAAGCGGTAGCCGCCCGGCCCTAACACCAGGGTATTCGTCACCGAGGCCATGGGGGTGGCGAAAGCCGTCGAAGCGCCTACAGCTACCGCCATCATGATGGGGTAAGGCGAGATGCCCACACTGAGCGCGGTCTGAATGGCGAGAGGCGCAATCAGCACCGCCGCCGCCGTGTTAGCCATAAACTGACTGCACAACATGGTCACGAGGTAAACGCTCAACAAGATCACCCAGGGACCATAGCCGCCTAAACCCAGGACCATCTGCTGCGCCAGATAAGCCAGCGTGCCTGTTTTTTGCAGCGCTGTGGCCAGCGGTAACATCCCCGCCAACAGAATAATGCTGCCCCAGTTCATGGCCGTGTAGGCTTCGCTCATGGTGACGCAGCCGCTTAAAATCAAAGCACAAACCGCAAGCAGGACGGCCTGCACGGGGGGGATAATCTCAAACGTCATGGCCAGCAACATGAGGAGCATAATGATCGCCGTCGTCACCATGTAACGTGGACGATAGCGCACTTCCAGCATCTCATGAGGCTGCCCTACCACCACAAAATCGCGGCGTTCACTGGTGAGCAGGCTGATGCGTTCCCACGCGCCGTAAATGAGCAGGGTATCCCCGAAGCGCAGACGCTCCTGCGTCACATCGCCGGTCAGAGGCTGTCCCATGCGCATCACGCCCAGCACGGTGACGCCGTAACGGTCGCGGAAGCGCCGTTCCTGCAAGGTGCGCCCAATCAAAGCGGAGCGGGGGGTGAGGAGGACCTCCACCAGGCCAAAGGTGCGTCCCCAGCCCTCATCCTCATCCGCGCGGAAGGGTAAAACGTCCAGCGCCTGCTCTTGTACCAGGCGCGCTATCGCTTCCACCTGCCCATAAGCCAGCAACACGTCCCCTTCCTGGAACTGTGTCGTCGCTTCAGGCAGGCGCGGCGGCGCGAGATGGCCATTCGTGGTGCGGCTCTGCACTTCCAGCACCGTCACGTGATAGCGCGCACGCACCTGAGCCTGATCCAAAGTTTGCCCAATCAGCGGGGATTCCGGACGCAGATGCAGACGGAAAAGTTGTTCGCGCAGGCGATAGGCTTGCTCCAAATCGGCCAGGGAAAGCATCTCCTCCAGGGAAAGCCCGCCCTGCTCAGTATGGCGCGAGCGATCCGGCAACCAGTGCCGCCCAATCAACAGGATGAAGATTAACCCCACGCTAAGGTAGAGAAGCCCTACCGGCGTGAAACTCAGAAAGCCAAAAGGTTTGAAACCCGCCCCGGCCAGGGCCTCGCTCACCACCAGGTTCGGTGGGGTGCCGATGAGGGTGAGCAGGCCGCCCAGGAGCGCGCCATACGCGAGGGGGAGCAACAGGCGTGAGGGACTGACGCGATAGCGCCGTCCCATGCTGATGACCACCGGCATCAACACCGCGGCAGCCCCGGAAGAGTTCATAAAGGCGGAAAGCAAAGCCACAAAGAGCATCGCCAGGAAAATCATGCGCGTTTCGCTCGCGCCGGAAAGCCGTGCCAGCAAGCGCCCCAGGCTGTCAGCGATGCCAGTCCGCACCAGGGCTTCCCCCACAATGAACAGCCCTGCGCTTAAGATGACCAGCGGATCGCCAAATCCGGCCAGCGCCTGTTGTGGCGTAAGCACCTGCAACGCCATGAGCGCGCTCACCACCAACAAAGCGACCACGTCCATGCGCACGCGCTCGCTGGCGAACAAGAGAATCGCCATCAATAAAACACCGAGGGTCAGCCAACTCTCAGGAGTCATACCACCCCATCCCATAAGTGTGTGCTATAACGGCTCGCCCGGCCCGGCTCATCTTTCTCATGGACAGAGCAAAAAGAGGTATCCAGTACAGGCACGGCGTGCCAATTACCCAAAGAGACCTCCAGCATCTTCACGGACAGCATGAGCCACACCTTGTCTATTCTATCTCAGACGGGCTATAAGCCAAATAAACTCGCCCCGGATCAGGTTCTGTGCTACAATGAGAAAAACAACAACAGCATCCGGGCCTGAAGGCGCCAGAAGAAGCTGCGCACGCCGCGCATAGGGTCGTCAGTCATGCCTCCACCAGGCTCCACATCCGATGAGAGGACAGCCCATGAAGCCGTGGCACCGGATGAATCCTGTACCAGGGGGCAATAGAACCTTCAAGCGGGATAGGAGTGGGTGAAGCCCATGCTTTCGCTTCCCGTGGGGTGAAAGCATCGGATACCCTATGCAGGCTGGCGGTTAAAATCGCATCAGCGGCGATTTTAACCGTTCCCCAAACCCAGCCGCTCTGAGTCCATTTCACCTTCACAAGGAGTGCGTCATGACCCTTAACGAATTGCTCAAACTATTCTGGATTTTCATCAAAGTTAACCTTCTGACCACTTCTGGCCCGGCTTCGGTCGGTCTGCTCTACAAAGAAGCCGTGGGGAAGCTGTTAAGCGAGGAAGAATTCATCGAAGCGGTAGGGTTCTCCAGCGCCCTGCCCGGCAGTGACGCGCTGCAACTGGCGATGTTCGTCGGGCACGCGGCAGGTGGCGTCCCCGGCGCCTTCATCGCCCTGCTGGGGTCCATCCTGCCGCCGACGGTCATCATGTTCATCATCGTCACCATCCTGCAACAGCTCCGCGGCGAAGCGTGGGTCGGCAACTTCGTGCGCGGACTGGCACCCGCGGTGGCCGTCTTGATGGTGCTGGTAGCCTGGGATGTCTTCCGCGGCGAGGGGGGCAATCTCGCGCTTTCGATCGGCATTGCCGTCGCCAGCCTGATCGCCTATCTCCTGAACGTCCCCTCCCCCATCGTGCTCCTCGTCGCTGGACTGGTGGGTGTGGTGGTGCTGCGATGAACACGCGTGGACGTTCTTTACTGATATGCACGAACGGCGCACCTCAGGGTCGCCATGCTGTGGATTACGGCCTCTGGTTAGCGGGGCGCTTAGAGATGGATGTCACGCTCCTTGGTGTCATCGAGCGTGAAGAACAGAGCGCCGCCGTCGCAGAAACGCTGAACGCCGCGCAACAGCAGCTCAGAGAACAAGGGACTCCGCACCAGAGCTTACAAGTCAACGGCAACCTGCGCGAAACGATTGCCCGACACGCGCACGCGGGAGAACACGTTGTCGTGCTGGGTCCTTCAGGGCGCCCGCTCCTCAAACGCTGGCTGCGTGGACATGCGGTGCGGCGGCTGCTCCCGATGCTGGAGACCCCCCTCCTCTACGTCCCCCCACAGGCCCCGCTGCGGATGGAGCGTATCCTGCTGTGCACCGGCGCGCTGAGCCATGCCTACCATGCCGAGTGCTGGGCCTTGCGCCTGGCCTACCGACTTGGTGCGGCGCTGACCATCCTGCACGTGATTGAACCGGTGTACTACCATTACCCTGCGGCGGAAAAAGTCCGCATCCACGCACGGAACTTGTTGGAAACAGACGTACCGCAAGCGCAACACCTGCGCGAGCTGCGCCAACACGCGGAGGAACTGGGCCTCAGCCCGGCGTTGCGCATCGAACAGGGAACGGTCATCCACGAAATTACCAGCGTGGCGCAACAGGGCTATGATCTGCTGGTGATGGGGTCCAGGCACAGCGTCCATACGTTACGCCAGCAGTACCAGCCCGATGTCACGGCTGATGTGATGGAAATGCTGCCCATCCCCGTGTTGGCGGTGCGGGCGGGACAAGCATGTCTGCTGTAGCGGCGGAAAGCAAGCATCTGGAGGTCGGGTCCTGAGATAGCGCAAAAGTAGCCCCGGGCCGGTGCTACCGTTGGAGCAGGCGTGGGCGAAGGTAATGCCTGCGCCCACGCCAACCAACCCTTGATCCACGTGCGCAGTCGCGACCTGAGAACGTGCACGTCCAGTTGAAAATCCTCAGCGACGATTTCAATCGCTATTGGGGTGCCGGAGGTAAGCCGTTACTTGTAAACGGGTAACCTGCCAGCTATCGCTTCTGATAGGGTCATGGGTCAAAGCCGCGCAGGGACGCTCACCCTTCTTCCGTCAGGCGATACGCATCCAGCACGCGCGCCAGGGTCTCAGGCGGGAGCACACCCTGCTCCAGCGCCACTTCGCGCACCGTGCGCCCGCTGCGCTGCGCCTCCTGACTGATGGCCGCGGCGCGGTCGTAACCGATGTATGGCACCAACGCCGTCGCCAGGGCCAGATTGCGCTCCAGGCTTTGCTGACACACCTCCGCATCCGCTTCCAGCCCTACCACACAGCGCTCCGTGAGAGCGCGCACCGCGTTGCTCAACAAGCGGATGGACGTGAGCAAATTGTAAGCCAGCAAGGGCTGCATCATGTTCAACTCAAACACGCTGCCCAATCCGCCCAGGGTCACCGCCGCATCGTAGCCGATGACCTGTGCGCACACCATCAACAAGGCTTCCGCCATCACCGGGTTGACCTTGCCCGGCATGATGGATGACCCCGGCTGCACCGCAGGCAGGCGCAACTCCCCAAGCCCATTGCGCGGACCCGATCCAAGCCAGCGCACGTCGTTCGCCACCTTGCTCAGGCTCACGGCCACCGTTTTGAGCAGGCCAGAGACTTCCACCAGCGCATCACGCGCCGCATTCGCTTCAAAGGGATTACGAGCACGACGGAAGCGCGTCCCTAACGCCGCGTTGAGATGCTCAAGCGCCAGCTCCGCGAAGCCTGCCGGCGCGTTCACCCCCGTCCCCACCGCCGTGCCGCCCAAAGGCACCTCTTCCAACGCAGCAAGAGCGCGCTGCACGCGCTCGATGCCGCAGGCAACCTGCGCCGCGTAACCGGAAAACTCCTGCCCCAGACGAATCGGCGTCGCATCCTGCAGATGGGTGCGCCCGGTTTTGACGATGCCATCGAAAGCATGCGCCTTTTCTGCCAGCGCGGCCTGCAAGGCCGCAAGCGCCGGGATGAGCGTGTCGCGCAGCGCCAGCGTCACCGCCACGTGGATGGCGGTCGGGAAGACATCGTTACTCGATTGGCTCGCGTTCACATGGTCGTTGGGGTGCACCGCTTTGCGTCCCGGCTCCAGCCCCAAAAGCTGTGCCGCGCGATTGGCGAGCACCTCATTCACGTTCATGTTCGTCGAGGTGCCGGACCCGGTTTGAAACACATCCACCGGGAACTGCGCGTCCCACATTCCGGCAATCACCTCCGCGCAGGCCTGTTCCAGCGCGGGCACCAGGTCCTGCGGCACCCGTCCCAGGGCCGCATTGGCCTTGAGACACGCCCATTTGACGTGACCCAGCGCGGCGATGAAGTCCCGTTCCCAATGCCAGCCCGAAATGCGGAAATTCTCCACGGCGCGCTGCGTCTGCGCGCCCCACAAAGCTCCATCCGGAATCACCACTTCGCCCAAAGCATCGCGTTCCGTGCGCATCACCCCTCCCTCACGCATGACGGTATTTGCACTTTGTTCAAGCTGATTTATACTCACAGCGCTTTGAAATGCAACCGAGGGAGCGCAACGTGTTCATAGACCTGCCCACCTTTATCAAAATCCGTGCCGATTTGAACCCGCACCGGGAAACCGTCTTCCGGTGGACTGGTAGCATCTACGCCTTCATCCCAGGCGAACCCACGCGCCAGCTTTTTGACTTTGAAGGGTATAACATCGCCCGCGCCGTCCCGGATGCGGAAGGCTACGCGCTGCTGACGCGCGAGGCCAGCTTCTACAAGGCCATCGGCGGCGACATCCTGGAGACATGGGCCAACCCCTTCACCGGTGCCCAGGTGCGCGTCATCCCGGTGTGGAACGATCCCGTCAACCAGTATTTCCCTTTTCTTCGGGCGGATGGTAGCCCCTTCTTGCTACCGCTCACCGACTTAGGCGAAGGGGACCTGTGCTTGAAGATGGATGTTTTCCTGGCGTATCCATCCCCTTTGCCGCGGGCGCTTTACCCACACCATTCGGCCAGCGACCTCTATCAGGGCGGAGAACTCTTCCAATTTTTCGTCAAGCGCGCGGACCTCGATAACGCGGAGCTGGGCAGTGTGCCGGCGCTTCTGAGTTGGACACGCATCGGCCCGTGGCTACCCTGGATGGAGATGGGCGACCGTCCCGGCTGGCTTATCTACCAGTGCCGTGGCAAAAAACTTCCCGCGGGCTACGCCGGCCTGCCAGAAGCCATCCGCCATTACGTTGAAACCCACGCTCCACAGTTCGCTTCCGCCCCCACGGAAGATAGCGGCGAAAATGAAACCAGTTGGACCTACTTCCGCAAGCTCATGGAACAAGAGCAACGTAAGGCATCATCCCTGCCGTAAGGTTTGAGCAGGGCCACCTGCAGCGCCATAACAGCAGAGGAGGTGGGCGAAAGCATTGCCTTCGCCCACCCCTACCCCACCTGAATGTTCTATTCCATCGTAACCCAGGCGGGCTGAGCAGGTACGAGCGGATTTATGTTAGGTGATGCAGGTTTACCAGGCGTGGAGGCTGACGGGCTGACGCTGTGACGCAAGCCCCTAACGACTCGCCGCGCTCGCGCCGACGGCTTTTGTCTCTTGCTGACGAGCAGCATTGAATTTGACCCACGCGGGCAATATAGAAATCAGAGCAATCCACGCGGTAATCAAGAAGGGGGTACGCGGTCCACGGCGTTCCCACAACCATCCCCCCAGCCAGGGGGCAGGCAACGAAATCAGGCCCTGACTTGACCAGAACAGGCCAAAAGCCGTGCCGCGAAGCGAAGCAGGAATCAGGCGCGTGATGAGCACATCGTAAGCCGGGGACATGATGCCAAACCCAATCCCCATCAACACGGCCACGCCGGCAAAGGCCTGGAATCCCCGCACATTCACAAACATCAGGTAAGCCAGACCCTGGAACAGGAACCCCAGGGCAATCACAAACCGCTCACCGTAGCGATCCACTAACAGCCCGGCTAACACCGTAAACACCATCATCACGAAGCCCAGCAGGGAACGCAATTGTCCAATTTGAAACAACGAAAGCCCGCCGAGCTGTTCCAGATAAATCGGTTCCAGGTTTTCGATGAGGCGAAAGCTGATATCGCGCGCGCCATCTGTGATAAAGAGCCACGTTACCACGCCACCGCCGAGCAACATGCCTATCAACCGCCCCACACTCATCTTAAGTGTAGCTAACGTGGGCCAGGTACGGCCATCCGTGCTCTCGAAGCGCTCCTGATGCGCCATCCAGATGCGCAAGATCGTCGCAGTGGCATACAATAAGAAAGCAATCGTCAGCGTGAACTGAAATCCATAAGCTTCCACCAGCGCCCCGCCCAGCAGTGGGCCGACGATCGCTACCACCATGAAAAGGCCATTGCACAGGCCAAACACCCGCCCGCGGGTCTCATCGGTGGACTGTTCGGCCACGAAAGCCCCATACGTGGGAGCCACCAAAGCACCGGAGAAAAACTCCAGGATGAGCGCCACCAAAATCCACTGCCAGGACCGGGCAAGCGCAAAAAGGAAATAACCCAAAGAGGCGACCGTGCTCCCTAGAGCAACGGTGCGCAGACGGCCAAAACTATCCGAAAGGGCGCCCCCGAAAAGTTGCAGGAGTAAGGTGACAGTCCCCGCAATCGTAAAGACCTTCCCTACCTGCACGGTTGTCGCGCCCAAACGGGTGAGATAAATCGGGAGAAAGCTAAACACAATATCGCCGGCTATGTTGGCCAGGATCATGGCCGCCATAAACCAGCGCAAAGACGGATTAAGAAGCTTCAAAGCGCGCCTTAATTTTTGCATGAATTAACCTCATGAACAAACCCTAATATTATACTCCAAAATTTTTTATCTTCTTTGCAAGAGCGTGCTATAATAGCTCCGCACGGTCGGGCATAGCTGGCAGACCGGGAGCCATCCATACAAGTCTTTTGGATTTGAAGGCAGGAGTCAAGTATGCACGAAGCATCATCCTTCAACAATCTTTTTCGGGCTTTAATCGTCACGCTGCTTTTGGTGGTCGGCGTTATCTGGATTGTCAACACCCTGTCCAACGGAGACCCGCTGTGGTTCCTGCCGTATTTTGGAGCGCGCGCCGAGCGCATCGTCATCTATTGGGATGGAACGGAACGCATCCTTGAACCCGGTGATGCGGACTACGAAGCCGTGATGACCGCTGCTGCGGAAGCCATCGCCACGTGGACAGCTTACGAGAACCGCGTGACCCTCTCCCAAGAGAGCCTGCGCGAGCTACGAGAATCATGGCGCTTACTGGAGCTGCACTTTGCAGAACCTGCCGTCGTCCACACACGCCACATCTTCCCCCCTTCTCGCACCCTGTTCATCCCCATCACCGGCCCGCACGCCTCCTATCGGCGCATCTTTGGCTCCACCAGCGATGTGCCTATGCGCGCCGGCGCGCTCATCATGAGCGAAGAAGCTTTCAACACGCTGACCCAAACCCTCACGCAAGTCATGCAGCCCTGACGCTCGCACACCCACGGGAATGAGTCGCCCATGGGCTAAATCTGTGCGTCCGCGCTCTCCCCAAAATGAGCCTGCCCGGCAGAGAAAACAGGCGCGTGGTGGATGACGAGGGCAGCTCACCGATATTATGGTTAGCAAACCGTTTGATAGTTGACATTTCCCACGTCTTATGTTACAATGTTATCGGTCACGTGACCGGTAACACCCCCTTTATCCGAAAGGGTCACTTATGAACCACCGTAAAAAAGTTACAATTCGTGACGTTGCTGCGCAGGCCGGTGTCTCCCACCAGACCGTTTCGCGCGTCCTCAACGAGAGCGAACACGTACTGCCGGAAACGCGCGAGCGCGTACTGAACGCCATGCGGGCCCTGGGCTATCGCCCTAACGCCATCGCGCGTTCCCTCGCTGCCGGTCAGAGCCATCTTCTGGGCTGCATAGCCCAAAATCTCACCGATTACACCTTTGCCTGCATCATCGAGGGCGCAGAACGGTACGCGCGGGAGTTCGGTTACTACCTCCTCTCCGCTTCAGCAGAGGACGAAACGAGCTTCAAACAACTTATCGAGCAATTGGTGCGCAGCGGGCGTATTGATGGCCTGATGGTCACGCAACCTTACCTGGATCAACGCTTCCAATACCTGCCGGGCGAGATACCGGTGGTCGTGGTCGGAGCACGGGCGCGCGAAAGCGGTTTGTGTTCCGTGATGGTAGATAATGCTGGTGGAACGCGGCAGGCTTTAGAGCACCTCCTGGCGTTGGGACATCGGCAAATCGCCATGATTACCGGCCCCTGCGTTGAAGATTGCGTGCTGGACCGCAATGAAGCTTATCAAAACCTGCTCAAAACCACCGAAATTGGCAGTGACCCGCGTTACCGTTACGAAGGCGATTGGTCAGCTTCATCGGGTTATGCGGCGGTCAAGGATTGGCTTGCCCAGGGTTTACCCTTTACCGCCATTTTCGCGCAAAATGATCGCATGGCCATCGGCGCGATTCATGCGCTGCACGAACAGGGCAAGCGCGTGCCGGAAGATGTATCCGTGGTTGGCTTCGATGACATGCCCCTTTCCGCGTATTTCGATCCGCCCCTCACCACGGTACGGCAGGACTTCCACGCCCTCGGTCGGGAGGCAGCGCGCTTGCTCTTGCAGGCGTTGGAGAACGAAGCTTGCAGTGTAGAGGTGAGCGTACCGACCGAACTGGTTGTACGCCAATCAACCCAGGCATTTTCACCTTAGATTAGAAAGGAAGTTGTTCCCGAAGACGCATTAAGCCCCAAACTTAGTTTTCCTAAACTTTACCTTATCCATTCCAAATTAAACAGGAGGAGTCTGAGATGAACCGCAAAGTCTTCGCTTTAGTCAGTCTTCTTATGCTGGTCTCCATGGTACTGGCGGCCTGCAAACCGACGGCCACCCCGACGCAACAGCCCAGTGGCGGCACAACGCAGCCGACCGGCGGGGAAGAAATTACCCTGCGCTGGCGCACCCGCCCCGACAATCAAGCGGAAATTGATGTCTACCAAAGCGTGAGCAACGACCTGGACGCGGCCTGGCCTGAGGTCAAGCTGGTGTACGAACCGGGTGGTAGCGAGACCTCCAGCTATCAGGACGTGCTGAAGACCGAAATTGGTGCCGGCACCGCACCGGATGTGTTCTGGATTCCGGGCACGGACGTGGCCGATTTCGCCACGCGCGGCCTGATCATGAATCTTTACGACATGGCCAAGAACACGCCGGGGTTCAACGTGAATGATTTCTATCCCGGCCCCATGTATCACCTGACCTTCAACCCCGAAACCGGCAAGTCCGGTGCGGATAGCGGCGCGCTGTGGGGCCTGCCGCGCGATGTTTCGACCTTCGTGCTCTACCTCAACCTGGACCTGATTAACGAGGCCGGTGCGCCCGATCCGCGCGAGCTGGCGAAGGAAGGCAAGTGGACGTGGGATGCCTTCATGGACGTGGCGCGCAAGGTTGCGGCGCTGGGTCCGGACATCTACGGTTACGGCGCGAACGCCTGGTGGGGCCCCTACGGGGTGTGGATCAATGCTGCGGGTGGCAGCTTCTTCAACGCTGACCGCACCGCCTGCGCGCTGGATACACCGGAAGCCATCGCCGGCCTGGACTTCGAGCGCAAGCTCTACGCCGAAGGCAATCTGGCTGTGCCTTACGGCGAGGACTCTGAGCCGCCCTTCATGGCGGGCAAGGTGGCGATGTTCCAGAACGGCCGCTGGGCAACCCCCGGTGTGCGCGCGAGCGCCAAGTTCAACTGGGACGTGGTCGAGCTTCCCATGGGGCCGAAGGGCATGGGCAACTGGCTCTTCTGGGGCGCGTATGTGGTCAACGCCAACACCAAGCACCCCGAAGAGGCCTGGAAGCTGGTGCAGATGCTGACCACGGCCGAGACGCAGGGCAAGATCTCCGCGCTGGGCACGAACATCCCCAGCCGCGTGAGTCAGGAAGCGCTGGATAAGTTCCTCACCTTCACCCCGCCGCAGAACAATCAGGCCTTCCTGAATGGCATCGCCGACAAGAACAAGCCGACCGCCGAAGGTCCGCTGTGGGCCGGTAGCTGGCCGGAGTACGATCGCATCATGGGCGACAAGGTTACCGCCGTGCTCAAGGGACAACTGAGCATCGAGGACTTCAAGGCGACGATCTGCGCCGAAGCGAATAAAGCGTTCCAGAAGTAACAACGCCGATTGTGGGGCGGGGCCAGCGTGACCCCGCCCCACACCACCCTCATCAGGTTAGAGAACAGTGAGGAGAGAGTAGGCTAAGGGGATAGCGCCTGGCGTCCTGCTCCCTGCTCACTACGCTCTACGAATCATGCGTGATGCTTTAGCGAGGATGATACCATGAACAATCCAACCCAAGCTCAAGTACCGGGCTGGTTTTTCCGCGTCCTGACCATCTGGCATGGCGCCATGGCGCTGGGCGGAGCGGCTGCAGCGCTGGCCATGACGCGCGTGGCTCTCGTCCCTAATGCAGCGTGGCTGTCGTGGATTTTTGCGGCCGTGCTGCTCCTCCTGGCGGTGGCAAACGGCATAGCCGCGTTTTTCTTAACCCGCCAGCCATCCAGGGGATGGCTCGTCGGCCTGTTGACGAATTACGCGGGCGCCATGTTGCTGACCCTGGCCCTGTTCCAGAGCCTGAACCTGTTCCTGGGGATTGACGCGCTGGCCGAATACTTCGGGCGCGGGCTGCCGGCCCTGGCAGGGATGCTGGTGGGCTATCTGATTTACGCCGTGGGGGATCGTTACCCGAATCGCTATCAGCTTGAGATGCGCTATCGGCGCCTGGGTAAAGCGGTGATGGGTGTGAGCGCCGTGATCTTCGTGCTCGTGACCAACCTCATCCCCTGGATGATCAGTCTCCTGCCACAGTGGGTAAAACCGTTGAACCTCACCCTGACGCTGGTCGCGGCGCTGATGGGGGTGATGGCGTGGGCCATGCAACGCGATGGCGTGGCGCAGGCCCTGCACGTCAGTAACGCCCAGACCGAAACGGTGAGCGGTTTCATGTTTCTGGCGCCGAACCTGCTCGGCTTTTTGATTTTCTTCGCCGGCCCACTGCTCTTTTCGTTCTACGTCAGTTTGACGGATTGGGATGCTTTCGGTACCAAAAACTGGGTGGGTCTGGCAAACTATCAGAAGATCTTCAGCGTGACCATCGCCCCGTTAGAGACGGCCACGCAGCCCATGGCTGAGGTCGTGGACGCGAGTGTTTACGATGAGTTGACGCGCTTTTCGGTGTTCGGGCGGCATTTTGTGGTCGGCGCGCGTGACCGCCTTTTCTGGATTGCGCTGGGCAATACGCTGGTTTTCAGTGTCCTGGTGTTGCTGCTGAGCATCATCCCCGCTCTGTTCCTGGCCAATGTGCTCAACAGCAAGATACCAGGGATGAAGTTCTTCCGTGCGGTGTATTTCCTGCCAAGCATCGCCGCGGTGGTAGGGGTGGCGCTCATCTGGCAGTGGCTCTACAACGCCACCATCGGCTACATCAACTACTTCATCACCCTGGGGGTGAATTTCCTCAACAGGACGTTTGGGGCGGGGATTGTGGACCCGCAAATCAAATGGCTCTCGGATACCCACACGGCGCTGCTGGCCATCGTCATCATGACGGCCTGGCAGACGCTGGGCTTTAACGCGGTGCTCTTCCTCGCTGGCCTGCAGAACATCCCCGGTGAGCTATACGAGGCGGCAACGGTGGACGGCGCGGGATCGTGGCAGCGCTTCTGGAAGATTACCCTGCCGCTGCTCGCACCGACGACCTTCTTTGTGGTGAGCACAACGGCCATCAAAGCGCTGCAGGCCTTCGAGCAGGTGTTCATTGCCACCAATCCGCCCGGCGGACCCAACAACGCCACGCTGACGGTGGTGCTCTACCTGTATCAAAACGGCTTCCAGCGCTTCAAGCAGGGTTACGCCTCCGCCACGGCGTGGGTGTTGTTCTTGATTATCTTCCTGGTAACCCTGGCACAGTTCCAGCGGCAGCGTGCCGACGGCGAGGCTTTTTAGGAGGGCGGCGATGATCAAATCCATGCGAGTAACAACGATTTTGCGCAATACCCTCACCTATTTTGTGCTGAGCTTTTTCGCCTTTATCATGCTCTTCCCGTTTATCTACATGCTTTTCACGTCCTTCAAGCTGCCCAAGGACACCTTCCGCTACCCACCGCGGCTTCTGCCGCGCGACCCGGTTTACACAACTGTGCCTGGCTACGAGGGCGAGCGGCCTCTCTATTACGTCACCTATCAGGGCGAACAGCGAGCCTTCGCGCTGGTGGAGGAAAACATCCGCGTGGGGATCTTCGCCGCGCCGGAGGCCCCTGATGTGCGCTACGAGGCCTTCCTGAGCGACGTCACGCCGACGGGCGAAACAGCGACGCTGAACGGTGAAACGGTGGACTTATACCGCGTGCCGGTGGAGGGGGAACTCCGTGTTCTGGCCAAGGTGGGGCAAACGGCGAAAGGGCGCTTCGTCAACCCCGACAATCCCGCCGAACAGGCGTTCCAGGTGGTACGCCTGAGTCAGCCGGTAGAGAAGCTCTCGGCCCATCCTGAAAACTATAGGGAAGTGATGGCGTTGCAGGGGATGGATCGCAGTCTGACCAACACGATTCTGGTCACCGTGCTCGTCGTGGTCGGACAGCTCATCACATCGGTATTGGGTGGGTACGCTTTTGCGCGCCTGCGTTTTCCGGGGCGGGATCAGATCTTCCTGGTCTATCTGGGGACGATTATGATTCCCTTTGTGGTGTTGATTATCCCCCTGTACCAGCTCATGGTCTGGCTGGGTTGGGTGGATAAAATCGCCTCGCTGGTCGTGCCGTGGGTCTTCACGGCTTACGGGACGTTTATGATCCGGCAATTCATGCTTTCCATCCCGCGTGAAATCGAGGAGGCGGCGCTGATTGACGGGGCCACGCGCCTGCAAATTTTGAGCAAGATTTTCCTGCCCGCCATCACGCCCGCCCTGGCGACACAGGCGACGTTTTCTTTCCTGTATGCCTGGAACAGTTTTGTGTGGCCGCTGCTGGTCATCAACACGGGGAACGGAAAATCGCACGTGTTGACGCTCTCCCTGAACATGTTGCGCGGACGCGCTTCCGATAGCCCCAACCTGATTCTGGCGGGCGCGGCCATCGCCGTGCTGCCGCCGCTCCTCGTCTTTATCCTGGCGCAACGCTACTACATCGAAAGCGTCACCAGCAGCGGGGTTAAGGGATAAGGAAGCTTCACGCAGGCCATCCACCCACACGTTGCGCTGAATCAGACCCCCCCCCAGGCGTCATGCACCTGGGGGGTGGTTAGTGAGGACCTATTCCTGATTGATGCTCAACGTGTAGAGCATGTAGCTCAACAGTTTGAAGGTGTCGGGGGTGATTTTGGTGGGCAGCTCGGACACCATGAACGCGATGCGCAGCGCTTTCTCATCAACCGGTATGGTGATGACATAGGTGCTCAATCCAAACAAACTATCGTAAAAAGCGGCGCTCATCCCCGACCAGAATTCAGTGCGCACCACCCGACCGGACGCGAAACACTCTGGCGACGTGGCGCAATCCAGGACGGTAACTTGCACTTGAATGCCACCCGGCGGCAAGGCGCCTTCCTCATCCAGCGCGCTGTAAAGCATACCGCAATTGCTGGTAAGCGGCTCATAATCCATGAGCCATTGCTGCGGGTAGTGCATCTGATAGACGTACTCGCCGCTTTGCGTGCTGATGGATCCCTCGCACACTTGCCAGATGATATCGGCAGGCTGTTCAGCCTGGGGCGTGAGGATGGCAATTTCCGGACGGACGGGGCTGGACGCGAGTGTGGGTGTCGCTGTCGCCGCGGGGGGTGTGGCGGTGGCGATGGGAGTGGGCGCAGGCGTGGCGGACGGGGTCGCCGAGCAGGCGGTGAGCAGGAGCAACAGGACTAACCCAAGCGCCAAAGGTTTCATCGCAAAACGCCTCACTTCCGCTTATCCAGCAGGAATTTGAAGAGGCCGAGCACGGCGCCCAGCGCCGCACCGAAAGCCAGCGCCGCGCGCCAGTCCACAAGTACCTGCGCATCGCCCTGCACATCGCCCAGGGCCACCGCGATGAAGCTATCCTGCGCGGTGACGCTATCGGCAATGACAAGACCTACCCCGCCATTCTCCAGCGTCGCGCTATCGGATAAAATAATCCCCACCCCGCCATCTTCCACCGAAACGCCATCCGCGCGCACGATGCCGATGCCGCCATCCTGCAAGGAAAGGGTGCGCGCGTTGGCCTTGCCGATGCCGCCATTTTCCAGCATGAGGGTCTCCGCGTGCGCTTCCTGCACAACCCCGTTGGTGACGTTCACGTTCACACCCTGAACGGTGTGCATCTCGCCGGAGACTTCAAGGGTTTCCTGTTCCGGATCTTCGACCATGGTTTGCCTCCTTTTCGATTGTGGAAATCTTCGCGCTAAGTATAAGGCGGATAGAGGAGGAGTCAAATCAGGCCCCCCAAGAACATGAGGGTTCTTGCTGAAAAATCCAAACTCCAGGGAGGCCATCGCCCACCCAACCAAGCAACCTGCTCAGGTTTTGCTCCCCTTGATACAATCACAACGGGCCGACCGGGAGGACCCCACCTCCACCCCGCACTGCCCAGGGGTAAAATAAAGGGTGGGCAAAGCAATGCCTTTGCCCACCCCCAAAATTGGCAACCAATCCAGCCGGTTTACTCTTCCGGCTCTTCCTGCTCGATCTTAGCCTGCGCGATAATCTGTTGCGCGATATGCGCGGGCACGGGATCGTAGTGCGAGAACTCCATCGAGAACACACCACGGCCCTGCGTGATGGCGCGCAGATTCGTCGCGTACTGCATCATCTCGGCCAGCGGGGCCTGCGCGATGACCACACTGCGACGCCCGTGCTGTTCGATGCCCTGCACGCGCGCGCGGCGCGTGTTCAGGTCGGACATCACATCACCCGTGTAATCTTCCGGCACCATGATGCGGAAAATGTAAATCGGCTCCAGCAGTACCGGACCAGCGCCCTGGAAGGCCAGCTTGAAGCACTCACGACCGGCAATCTGGAAGGCGATATCCTTGGAGTCTACCGGGTGCTCTTTACCGTCCGTAATGGCCACCCGCACATCCACCACCGGGTAACCGGCGATGACGCCGCGCTCCATGACACTGCGCACGCCCTTTTCAATCGAGGGCATGAAGGACGAAGAAATGTGCCCGCCGAACACTTCCCACACATAATCGAAACCGGCATTGCGCTCCAGCGGCTCCACGCGCATGTGCACTTCCGCGAACTGACCGGCGCCACCGGACTGCTTCTTGTGGCGATACTGCGCCGTGTTCGTCTTGGTGATGGTCTCGCGGTACGGAATCTTGGGCGTGCGGATCTCCAGGTTCACGCCGAAGCGGCTCGCCATGCGGCGCACCGCCGTATCCACGTGCGCGTCGCCCATGCCGGAAAGAATCGTTTCGCGCGTGACCGGATCGGGCGTCCAGTGCAGCGTCGGATCCTCTTCGCAAATGCGCGTGAGCGTCGAACCCATCTTCGCCGTATCCGCCTTCGTCTTGGGATACACGGCCACGCTGTACAGAGGATGCGGGAAGTTCGGCCCGCTCAACTTCAACACGTTATCGCGCGCGCACAACGTGTCGCCGGTCAGCGTCACGCTCATCTTGGAGACCACGCCAATATCCCCGGCGTGCAGGCGCTCCATGGGGATAAGCTCCTTACCCATCGGAACGCTCGTTTGCCCAAGGCGGTCATCCTGCCCCTCACGGGCGTTGTAGAGCGTGCTCCCGGTATTGACCACCCCACCGTACACGCGGAAGTAGGTCAGCTTACCCACGTAAGGATCCGCCGCAGTCTTGAAGACCAGCACCGCCAGCGGAGAGGTGTCGCTCACGGGATAAGACACCTTCTCGCCCTGCGGCGTCTCGGCAGTGAACTCACCACGATCCGCCGGCGACGGGGCCAGCGCCTTCAACACATCAAGCAGATGCTTCACACCGACCATGCTGTTACCGGCCAGGGCCACCACGGGCACCACGGCGCGCTTGAGGATACTCTGTCGCAGACCATGCAGTACCTCATCCGGCGTCAGTTCCTCGCCCTCAAGGTACTTCATAATCAGCTCGTCATCGCCTTCAGCCGCGGCTTCAATCACAGCCACGCGCGCTTCCTCGACCGCATCCGCCATCGCCGCGGGAATCGCCGCGGGATCGCCGTTCGGCCCCATGTACGCCTTGCCCTCAATCACATCCACAACGCCTTTGAAATCCGCCTGAGCGCCAATCGGCAGCACAATCGGCACAAAGCGGGCATCGGCGAAATACTCACCCAGGGATTTGAGCGCTTTCTCGAAATTCGCGTTTTCGCGGTCCATTTTGTTGACGAGCACCATCACGGGCACGCCTTCTTCCGCGGCGTAATCCCACGTCAACTCCGTACCCACTTCGACGCCCGCCGCAGCATCCACCACCACCGCGGCCAGATCCGCCACGCGCAACGCGCTGCGCACCTCACCCACAAAATCCGTATAACCGGGCGTATCGAGCAGATTGATCTTGCAGTCGCCCCACTCCACCGGCGCAATGCTCAAGCTGAGCGAAATCTTACGCCGGATTTCCTCTTCGTCGTAATCCAACACCGTGTTGCCATCGGTGACGCTGCCGCGGCGCTTGATCGCACCGGACACAAATAACATGGACTCGGCCAGGGTTGTCTTCCCCGACCCGCTGTGCCCCACGAACGCGACATTGCGCAATTGTGGCGTGGTATACTCTTTCATCCGTTTTCCCTCCAGAATTGTGGCTGATAACTCAAAGAAAGACGGCCCGGAGGCCGTCGTTAGTCCTGATCATGCTCCTTATAATGGACAGAAAGCTATTTTAAATCATTTCCGCGGAATGTCAAAGCCCAAAACAAAGTGGGTGCAAAATTCGGTAACCGCTTAGCCTGCTGAGTTCCGATGCAATAGACCATTCAGGTGGGGTCAGGGTGGGCGAAGTCATGGCCTTCGCCCACCCCCCTGCATGTTGAAATCATCAAAAACCCTTAAAATCAGCGGTGATTTCAATGGCTATCCTGGTGCTGAAGGTAAGCAGTTACAAAATTCGGATCTTATCCTGGGACGGCAGCCACCCGCTTTCGGTTCAAGCGCTTTCCAAAATGCTCCCCTGCGGAACGCCCCCCTGGCTGGGCTGGCCTGAAATTCAACCATAACGTGGTATAATTTCTTTTGGAGGAACCGATGTTTCCCGAACACCCACACAGCATCGCTGCCCTGCTCGCGCCACCCTACGACGCGCAGGTTGAAGCCATCTGGCATCACCTGCAGCAACGGCTTGACCTGGAGCCGCGCTTTGCCACGCCCGTTCCCCACCTTTCTTTCCACGTCGCCGCCGGCTATGACGAAGCGCGCCTTGCCATCTCTCTGCGTGACCTGGCCTCGCGCCACACGCCGCTGTGCGTCCGCACGGCTGGATTAGGCATCTTTACCGGCCCCCAACCCTTCCTGGTATTGATGGTTGTGCGCACGGCGGCCCTTTCAGCGCTCCATCATGCTCTTTTTGAGGCCGTGCAGGGCATTGCAGAAACGCCTTCCCCCTACTACACGCCGGAAACGTGGGTTCCGCACATCACGCTCAACCCCGGCCCGCTCAACCCGGCGCAACTCATAGAAGCGGTCTCTATCCTCAGCGCAGACGCTTACTCATGGGAGCTGACCCTGGACAACATCGCCCTCATCTGCGACAACTGCGGCAGTCAGGGCATCCACTATCGCTTTAACCTTAATCCATCGCTTACGGAGGTACCATGACCACACCTGCCCTGCCCCACTGGGACATGACATCCATCTACCCCGGCCTGGACTCGCCGGAATTCGCTGCGGGCTTTGAAAGCACCCTGCAAGCCGTCGGCGACCTTGTCGCCCTCTTCGATGAACACGGCATCGAGCGCCCCGCCGCGCCGTTGGCCGTAGATGAGGCCCTCATCGCCCGCTTCGAGACGGTGCTCACCGCCTATAACCAGACCCTGGAGCGCCTCAACACCCTGCGCGCCTACATCACCAGCTTTGTCGCCACCGACTCGCGCAACTTACAGGCGCAGGCGCGCATGAGCGAGCTGCAACAACGCAGCCTGCCGGTGCAACTGCTCACCAAACGCCTTATTGCGTGGATGGGGGCCCTCGATACCGAGGCGCTCATCGCTGCCTCACCGCTCGCGCAGGCCCACGCCTTCACGTTGCGCACCGCGCGCGTCTGGGCCGCCCATCAACTTTCCCCGGCGGAAGAAACCCTTATCAGCGAGCTGCAGCTCACCGGCAGCAGCGCCTGGGCCAAACTCTACAGCACGTACACCTCCCAAATTGCCGTGGACGTTCCGCTTCCCTCCGGCACCGTCACCCTGCCGATGAGCGCCGTGCGCAACCTGGCCTTCGATCCCGATCGCGCCGTGCGCCGCAGCGCCTACACCGCCGAACTGCAAGCCTGGGAACGCCACGCCCTGCCCATCGCCAGCGCCATGAACAGCATCAAGGGCGAAACCCTGCGCCTGTCCCTGCGACGCGGCTGGGCCTCCCCCCTCGATCAGGTGCTCTTTGAAAACGCCATGGATCGCACCACTTTGGAGGCCATGCAAACCGCCGTGCAGGAAGCCCTGCCGGACTTTCGCCGCTACTTGCGCGCCAAAGCGCGCGCTTTGGGATTGGAGCGCCTGGCCTGGTATGACCTTTTCGCTCCGGTGAGCGAGGCTGGCCGGCAATGGAGCTTCGACGAAGCGCGCGCCTTCATCGTGGACGTGTTTGGCCGCTACTCCCCGCGCCTGCAAGCCCTGGCGGAGCGCGCCTTCCGCGAACACTGGATTGACGCTGAGCCGCGTCCGGGCAAACGTGATGGAGCCTTCTGTATGTGGGTGCGCGACGCAGAATCGCGCGTCCTTTCCAATTTCAAACCCGCTTTCGCCGGTATGAGCACCTTAGCGCACGAACTCGGTCACGCCTATCACAACGCCGTGCGCGCCGGATGCACCTATCTGCAACGGCAAACACCGCGCGCCCTGGCCGAAACCGCGAGCATTTTCTGTGAAACGCTGGCCCAGCACGTCGCCCTGGAACAGGCCTCGCCCGAAGAACAATTCATCATCCTCGAAGCCGCGCTGCAGGATAGCTGTCAGGTCGTGGTGGACATTGCCAGCCGTTTCATTTTCGAGCAAGCCGTCTTTGAGCGCCGCGCCGCCCGCGAACTGAGCGCGCCCGAATTCTGCACCCTCATGCGCGAAGCGCAACTCGCCACCTATGGCGACGCGCTCGATCCCGAAGCGCTCCATCCTTACATGTGGGCCGTCAAACCTCACTATTACGGCGACACCTTCTACAACTTCCCCTACACCTTCGGCCTGCTCTTTGGACTGGGCCTCTACGCGCGTTATCAGGAAGCGCCGGACACTTTCCGCGCGCATTACGATGACCTCCTCGCCTCCACCGGTCTCGATGACGCCGCCCATCTCGCCGCGCGCTTTGGCATGGACATCCGCACGCCCGACTTCTGGCGCGCAAGCCTGGACATCATCCGCGCGGACATCGCCCAATTCGAGCATCTGGTGGCTTCGAGATAAACCCTCGTGTGGGGGAACGCCTTGCACGTTCCCCCACACACCGCCCGCCCAGGGCTGGGAAGCCATGGATGAGCCGGTTACGCAAAACCGTCTCGCATCGCGCTGAGCATAAGGCCAGCAAAGGAGAGCAGCATGAGCTATTGTTACGACTTTCCGCGTCCCGCCGTGGCAGCAGACACCCTGCTGCTGCGGCAAGGCACAGGTGGATTGGAAATCCTGCTGATTCAGCGCGGACGTCCGCCTTTTGCGGGGCGTTGGGCTTTGCCGGGTGGCTTTGTGGAGGAAGAGGAAACGCTGCTGGAGGCAGCGCGGCGCGAACTCTACGAAGAGACCGGTATTGAAGACGTCCCCTTACGTCAATTCGCGGCCTACGGTGATCCGGGACGCGACCCGCGCGGATGGACGGTTTCTATTGTCTTTTGGGGCTGGCTGGGAGAACAGACACGCCACGCGCAGGCCGGCGATGACGCGGCATCCGCGCGCTGGTGGCCGGTGGACGCGCTTCCGCCTCTGGCCTTCGACCACGCGGACATCATAGACGCAGCGCTGCAAACGCTCGCCCATTTCGGGCTGCGCATTCTGACCGCCTGACCGCGCGTCGCTACACCGCACCCCGTTGCGTCGCCGCGGCGAACAACAAAATCGCCGCAGCGATGGCGGCATTGAGCGATTCCACACCCGGTGCCATGGGGATGCGCACATGATGTCCGCGCGCAAGCCGCCGCGCCTGTTGCCCCGCACCAAACGCCTCACCGCCCACGATCAGGCCCACGCGCTCCCCGCGCCAGTCCACATCCGCATAGGGGACCGCCCCCTGCGCCTCGGCTAACCAGACTGGCGCATCGAAAAGCGCCGTTTCGATTTCATCCCAGGAAGCGCGGCGCAGGGGCAGATGGAAATGCGCCCCCATCCCCGCCCGCAAGACCTTGGGATTAGTCGGATCCACCGTACCGGGCGGCAACCACACCGCCGCAACCCCCGCGGCCCAGGCCGTGCGCAACATCGTGCCCAAATTGCCGGGGTCGCGCACCCCGTCGGGGATGAACATCAGGCCGCGCCCGGGCACCGGCAACGACGGCAGGCGGAGCACAAGCAACACGCCTTGCGGCGTCTCGGTCTCGGACATGGCCGCCATCACGGCAGGGGTGACCTGCGTGAGCGGCACGCTGCGCGCTTCGAGCGCCGCGAGCCAATCCGCCGCAGCGGGTTGCGCCAACACTTCCGCCGTCACATAGGCCGCCTCGATGGATGCCGTGCTATGCAACGCCTCGCGCGTCAGGCGCACCCCTTCCACGACGCATAACCCTGTCGCCAGACGTTCGTGCGCATCCCGCTGCAACTGTCGCACGCGCTTGACCTGAGCATTTGCGGTACTGGTAATGGTTAACATGCTGCCTCTACCGGATTTTCGTCTCCATGGAACACCATCAGCCTTCTCTGCGCCGGGGCACTTTCCCTTATCGCTTCCATGCTGATACGCGCCGTTCACGGCCTGCATCCCCAATGATACCCCAGGACCCCACCAACGCAACCGTTCCGCAGGTATCCGGGCCGCTCAAGTTGTGAACCATCATCCCAACTCCTATTGCGCACGGGGTCTCCCCTCTCCACAACTCACCACTCCGTGATATAATAGATTTACTCTAACCAGAAAAAGACAAAACATGAAATCATCTTATCGTAACGGACTGTTTATTTTTGCGGCGTTCGTCACTGCTGTGGTTCTTCTAAAAGCCATGCCAGCGCATCTTGAGGCGCTTCGCACCGCCATGCCCGCCATGCTCCTCTTTGGTGCGCTGATGCTCTTCAGTGACATCTTCGCCGTGCCGGTGGGTGCGGGTTGGGTTTCGCTCCAGCCCATGAGCACCCTCAGCGCCATGCTCGTCATCGGCCCCTACCCCACCATTTTGTTGAGCTTCATCACCACCCTGATCCACGGCGCCATTCGTTACCGCTGGGCCGAAGCCCTGGAGGAAAACCTCGAACCCGGCATCCTGGGCGTCATGGGCATCACCGCCTTCAACGCCGTGATGATTCCCGCAGCCACGTATATCGCCAACGTCGCCTACGCCAATCAAGGTGGCATCGTTCCTTTAGAACGCACTCCCATTCAAACCTGGCCGGCTTTGTTCGTGCTCTGCGCCACTTACATTGTCATCAACTACGCGCTGATGACGCTCTTCTTCGCCCTGCACGGGCGCGCGGCCTTGCAGAACCACCTGCGCACCATGCCGCGCGCGCTGCTCTACGAAGCCCCGCCGCTTTTCATGGTTCCGCTCTCCACCCTCATCTACAATCGCCTGGGTTGGTTGAACTTCACCATTTACGGAGCGCTGCTGGCGACGGCGAGCCTCTTCACCCGCAACCTGGAACGTGCCACGCGCCGCCTGCAACGCCGCGTCCGCGAGTTGGATAGCCTGCAAATCATCGGCACGGCCCTCAGCAGCAGCCTGGAACTACCCACCATTCTGGAAGCCATCCGCACGCAGGTAGAGCGCCTCATGCCCGCGGATAACTTTTTCATCGCGCTTTATGAGAGCGAAACGGATGAGGTCGTCTTCCCTCTCTACATCGAAGAGGGCAAGCCCATTCAGCGCCCGGCGCGCCGCTCCGGCCACGGCCTCACCGAGTACATCCTGCGCACGCGCCGCCCCCTGCTTATCCAGGGTGAGCCTGATCTGCCCGAACTGCGTGAAGTTGGCATTCGTCAGCTTGGCCGCCGTTCCAGTTGCTGGCTCGGTGTCCCCATCCTGGCCGGGAATGAAATCCTGGGCGTGATAGCTGTGCAGTCTTACGAGAATACCCACGCCTACGACCGTTCCCATCAGGACGTGCTGACCACCATTGCCGCACAAGCCGCAGTGGCCATCAAAAACGCGCAACTCTATCAGCGCACGGATGAAGCCCTGGCGCGCCGCGTGCAGGAACTGGCCTCCATCCTGCGCACCACGCAGGAAGGCATCCTGCTCCTTTCCGCCGACCTGGAAGTGCGCGCCGCGAATCGCGCTGTTGCCGAATTCCTCGGCGTGGGGCAGGATGATTTGTTGGGCCGCAAGCCGGCGATGCCCGTTAAAGGCCGTCAGGAAACCCTCAGTGAAATCATCGGTTACACCGTGGACGCCTTCTACGATGATTGTTATGCCCTGGCGAGTTCCCCCGGCCTCACGCGCAAAATCATCTTTAACCCGCCCCTGCAACCTGAACGCACCCTGGAGCGCATCCTCACGCCGGTGCGCAGCACTCAGGGCCAGATTACGGGATGGCTGTTGCTCTTCCACGACCTGACCGAAAATGTGCGCGCCGAACGTCTGCGCGAGGAACTCATCAACATGCTGGTCCACGACCTGCGCGCGCCGCTGGCCGTGGTGCGTGGCTGCCTGGAAATGCTCGAAGGCACCCTGCCCGTCACTCAAGAGCCTGACACCGGGCGCCTTTTAGCCATGGCACAGCGCAACATCGAACAGCTTTTTGGGATGATTGATACCTTGCTTGACATCCACCGCCTGGAAAGCGGACGCCTCACCATCACGCCCACGCCGATAGAAGCGCGTGACCTCCTGCAAGACGTGGTCGAGCACCTGCGCGGCGCCGCAGAGAAAGCCAATATTACCCTGACGCTGGACGTTGCCCCCGATTTGCCCATTCTCCTTGTGGATGTGGACCTGATGCGGCGTGTCGTGCGCAATTTGCTCGATAACGCGATCAAATTCACCCCCGACGACGGCAGCGTGCGCGTCTGGGCCAGGCGCAGCGCGGATGGTCGGCAGGTTGAACTCGGCGTGAGCGATACCGGTCCGGGCATCCCGCCCGAAGCTCAGGCGCGCCTGTTCAAAAAATTCGAACAGGTCATTTCCAAAGGCGGGCGGCGACGTGGTACCGGCTTAGGGCTACCCTTCTGCAAGCTCGCGGTTGAAGCGCATGGCGGCGCGATTCGCGTCGAAAGTGCACCGGGACAAGGAAGCACCTTTATCATCACGTTACCCGCGGAAGACTGAATCCTCATCCACAGGAGGTGATATGGGCCGAAAACAGACCATCTTCTTGGGTGCATTGGGCGGCCTGCTGGGCGCGCTGACCGTGCAGCACGTCTTGCGCCGTGACCCCCTACCGGATGCGGGGAGCGCGCATCCCCTGGCCGTAATCACGGGCGCCTCGTCCGGCATCGGCGCGGCTTTTGCGCGCGAGCTGGCCGCGCGCGGCTACGATTTGCTGCTGATAGCGCGCCGCGCAGAGCGTTTGCAGGCGCTGGCGCAGGAGCTACACGCCCGCCACGGCGTGCAGGTGGACTACCTCACCGCTGATCTCACCCAACCGGCGCAGGTCGAAGCCCTGGCGCAAACCCTCAGCACGCGCCCCAATCTGGCCATGCTGATCAACAATGCGGGTTTTGGGATTGAGGGCCGCTTCGATGAGGCGGATCCTGCCGCTGAACTGGCCATGTTGCAAGTGCACGCCGCAGCGACGGTGCGCCTCACGCGCGCTGCCCTGCCGGGGATGCTGCAGCGACGCAACGGAGCGATTATCAACGTGTCCTCTGTGGCGGCTTATCTGGCGTTGGGTGGGCGCGTGATGTACGCTTCGACCAAGGCTTATCTCAACGTGTTCAGCGAGGTGCTGCGGCTGGAGCTGATAGGAACCGGCGTGCGCGTGCAGGCGCTGTGCCCCGGCTACACGCGCACGGAATTCCACGCCGCGCGCGGACGCCCCGAACCGCACATCCCGGCCTGGATGTGGCTTTCCGCGGAGCAGGTGGTGCGCGCTTCTTTGCGAGACCTGCAACGCGATCAGGTCATCTGCATCCCATCCCTGCGTTACCGGGTGTTGGCAACGCTGGCGCGCCTCGTTCCACGCCCGCTGATGGATCTTGTCGCGCGCACGGTGTTAAAGCGTAGATAGAGCCATCCGGCTTCGAGGTAAACGACGAGCGGGACGCGATGAGCGCCCCGCTTCTACCTGTAGGGTGTCCAGAAAGTGCCCTTCTGGCCGCCAGCCTGTATAGAGTATGCGATGCTTCCAAAACGGGTAGGCGAAGGCAATGCCCGCGCCTACCCTACCCCGCCTGAATGTTCTGTTGTAGATACCCGCCGGGTATAGGAAGTGCCCTTCTGGTACGTTTAACCGCCCGCCTGTATAGAGTGTCCGATGTTTGCAAAACAAGTGGGCGAAGGCATGGCCTTCGCCCACCCTATGGTACGTAACCCAGGCAGTCTGAGCAGTTACAAATGAAGCAGCAACGGGTTATAACTGCAAGGCGGCCAGGGCGTTACGCACGATGGCGGTGAAGCTCTCGAATTTCAGGCTCGCGCCACCCACCAGCGCCCCGTCAATTTCCGGCATGACGATGAACTCGGCCATGTTTTCCGGCTTGACGCTGCCACCATATTGCACGCGGATGCTTTCCGCCGTCTCGCGGTCGTACAGCTCCGCCAACACATCGCGGATGGCCTCGCGGATGATGCGGTCGGCATCCTGCGGCGTCGCGGTCAGGCCCGTCCCGATGGCCCAGATGGGTTCATAGGCGAGCACCACGCGCCGCGCTTCCTCGGCGCTGATGCCGGCAAACGCGCCGTGAATCTGTGACTTCACAAAAGGCACCGTCTCGCCGGCACGGTTTTGCTCCAGGCTTTCGCCAATGCAGACAATGGGCGTGATGCCGTGCTTCAAGGCTGCTTTGAGCTTGCGGTTCACCGTCTCATCCGTCTCGCCGAAGTACTGACGGCGCTCGGAGTGGCCCAGAATCACGTATTGCGCCAATTCCTTCACCATAAGCGGCGAAATCTCGCCCGTGAAGGCGCCCTGATCCTCCCAATGCATGTTCTGCGCACCGACGCCAATGTTGGAGCCGGCCAGGGTTTGACTGACCGCTTCCAGGGACGTGGCCGGGACGCACACGGCCAGGTCCATGGTGGTGATGTCGGCGAAGGCTTCGCGCAGCGCCTCGGCCAATGCAATGGCTTCGGCGACAGTTTTGTACATCTTCCAGTTGCCGGCGATAAAGGGCCTGCGTGCCATGGGACTACTCCTTGTCCTGCAAAGCGGCTACGCCCGGCAGCACCTTGCCTTCCAGGAATTCCAGGCTCGCACCACCACCGGTGGAGACGTGGCTCATCTTTGCAGCCACGCCCGCCTTCTTCACCGCCGAGGCGGAATCGCCACCGCCGATGACGGTTACCGCATCCAACGTGGCCAGCAGCTCGGCAATGGCGAAAGTGCCCTTCGCAAAGTTCGGCATTTCAAACACGCCCATCGGCCCATTCCAGACCACGGTTTTGGCCGTCTTGAGCACGTCGCCGAACAGCTTAACCGTCTCCGGCCCGATGTCCAGGATGCGCCAGCCGGGCGTGACGCCGCTCACCGGCACGACCTTGTGCATCGCTTCGTTGCTGAATTCGGTGGCAACCACCACGTCCACGGGCAGGACGAGCTTATCCCCGGCTTCCGCCAGCAGCTCGCGCGCCGTATCCAGGGCGTCCTCTTCCACCAGGGAATCGCCCACCTCGTAGCCCTGCGCCTTGAGGAAGGTGTTGGCCATTCCACCGCCGATGAGCAGCTTATCGGCCTTGGTCAGCAGATTGCGGATGACGCCGATTTTATCGGAAATCTTGGCACCACCCAGGATAACGACATAGGGGCGCTCCGGATTCTCGGTGGCCTTGCTCAGGAACTCGACTTCCTTTTCCATGAGGAAACCGGCCACGGCGGGCAGGAAGTGCGCCACACCCTCGGTGCTCGACTGCGCGCGGTGCGCCGTGCCGAAGGCGTCGTTGACGAAGATGTCGCCCAGCTTCGCCAGGGCCTCAGCAATGCCCATGTCGTTCTTGGTCTCGGCCTTGTAGAAGCGAACGTTCTCCAGCAGCATGACCTCGCCGGGCTGCAGGGACGCTGCCATCGCCTCCACCTCCGGCCCGATGCAGTCGGGGGCGAACTTGACGGGCTTGCCGAGCAGCTCGCTCAGGCGTTCGGCTACCGGCTTAAGGCTGAACTCGGCTTCATAGCCGGTGCCCGCCGGACGGCCAAGGTGGGACATCAGAATCAGGGATGCGCCCTGTTCGAGGATGTACTGAATGGTCGGCAGGGTGGCCTTGATGCGCTTATCATCACTGATGACGCCATCCTTAATGGGAACGTTGAAATCCACGCGCATCAGAACGCGCTTGCCCTTCAAATCAACATCACGGACGGTCTTCTTGTTCATACAGCATCTCCTTGGTGTCCACTGTGAAAAGTCCTGCAGCCCCAGTCGGGCGACCGAAAGGCCGCCGTGACCAGGACTACAGGACTTGAAAGGTAAGGTTAGAGTTTGCTGGCCATCAGCGCCGCGAGATCAGCCGTGCGGACGCTGTAGCCCCACTCGTTGTCGTACCAGGCCACAACCTTGATGAAGTCGCCCTTTTCCTTGCCGAGCACCTGCGTGAACTGCAGGTCCACGGAGGAGCTGTGCGAGTCACCCTTGAAGTCAATGCTCACCAGCGGCTCATCCACCGCGGCGAGGATGCCCTTGAGCGGACCAGCCGCCGCGTCGCGGAAGGCCTGCCGCAGCTCCTCGGTCGTGGTCGGGACCTCGATCTGCGCGGTGAAGTCCACGATGGAGACGGTGGAGGTCGGGACGCGCAGCGCGTAGCCGTCGAACTTGCCCTTCAGCTCCGGGATGACCAGCGCCACAGCCTTGGCCGCGCCGGTGGTGGTGGGGATGATGCTCATCGCCGCCGCGCGGGCGCGCCGCAGGTCGCTGTGCGGCAGGTCCAGGATGCGCTGATCGTTGGTGTAGGCGTGAACTGTGGTCATCAGACCGCGCACGATGCGGAACTTGTCGTGCACCACTTTCGCCGCCGGCGCAAGACAGTTGGTCGTGCAGGAAGCGTTGGAGACGACGTGGTGATTTTCGGGATCGTATTTGTCGTGGTTGACGCCCATCACGATGGTGATGTCCTCACCTTCCGCCGGAGCGGAGATGATGACCTTCTTGGCGCCGCCGCGGGTGATGTGATTTTCCGCGCCCTGCACCATCTTGCCCTTCTTGTTCACCCCGTCCTTCTTGACGGTGAACAGACCCGTGGATTCGATGACGATATCCACACCCAGGTCGCCCCAGGGAATGGTGCCGGGGTCGGACTGACGGAACATGCGCACGAGCTTGCCGTCCACCAGCAGGCCCTCATCCGTGGCCTCGACGGTGCCGTCAAAACGCCCGTAATTGGAATCGTACTTCAGCAGGTGCGCCATGGTCTTGAGATCACCCAGGTCGTTCGCCGCCACTACCTCCAGGGTATCGGGGTAGTACTCGCGAATCGCGCGGAAAACCAGACGCCCAATGCGCCCAAAACCGTTAATACCAACTCGCACTGTCATGGTGAAACTCCTTTCTGCAAAAAAATTGATGAACTGAAAACGTCTATGCTTACATCTGCTCGCGCAAAGCGATCAGACGCATCAACACCTGTGCCAGTTTGCGGCTATCATGCCGCGCCGGATGTTGCCGATCCACCAGATCGGTGGCTTCAATCCACAGGCCCTTGCGCATCGGTATATCCGGCATCACCCAGGGCAAATCCACACCTTCTGGAAAGGTGTCGTTGATCACCATCGCGTTGAGGCTGTCTTTGCCCAGGTAACGCTCAATCACCTCCAGGTGGGTGCGCGCGGTAAAGCCGTCCGTCTCGCCGGGTTGCGTGACCACATTACAGACATAGACCACCGGCGCGGACGTGCTACGCAGCGCCTGCACCAGGCCCGGCACCAACAGGTTGGGCAGCACGCTGGTGAACAGGCTTCCCGGTCCCAACACTACCAGGTCCGCCTCCAGGATGGCGCGCACCGCTTCGGGATAGGCTGGCGGCGAGGCGGGTTCAATGCTCAGGTTGAGAATCCGTCGCCCGGCCTGCGGGACCTGCGACTCGCCGCGCATGCGCACCAGATGCTGTCCGTCATCCAGGTCGGCCACCAGGGTTAGCGGCTCCAGGGTACTGGGCAGGACGCGCCCTTGAATGCCCAACAGGCGCCCCCCCTCCTCCAACGCGGCCTCAAACGAGCCGGTGATGTCCGTCATGGCGCTGAGGAAGAGGTTGCCGAAGCTGTGCCCCTGCAGGCCGCCACCGGCGGAAAAGCGATATTGGAACAGGCGGGTAATCAGGGCCTCATCATCGGCCAGCGCCGCAATACAATTGCGGAAATCGCCCGGCGGCAAGATGCCCAATTCACGCCGCAACCGCCCCGACGAACCCCCATCATCAGCCACCGTGACGATAGCCGTGATGTTGGAGGTATAGGCTTTGAGGCCGCGCAACAGCGTGGAAAGGCCATGGCCGCCACCGATGGCTACCACGTAAGGCCCACGTCCCAACTGCCGATAGCGCACCAGCAACTCCGGTGTGGCCATTTGCCCCGTGGTGCGCTTGAAGGTGAGCATCCAGGCCCGGTACAGGCCAAAAAGCCCCATGCCCAGCAAAAGGACGCTTAAAAAGATCAACGCCAGGCTCAGCCACGGAAGCCACGTTTGGGACAAGGGCACCAGGTTGTAGTGCACCGCCTGTTTGCCCAGCAGCACCAACAAAATAGCCAGGTTAAAGAACCCACCGCCCACAACCACGAGCAGGATCCAGCGCTTGACTCCCAGTCCGGGCTTCAGCCAGGACAGTTGACGGACTAACTCGCGCCCTCGTGGCCCGGTCAGTGCTCGCTTGACCTTTGAAATTATATTCACATTTCCTTATGTGTCAAAACTTTTTTGAGCCTACATCAGGCGCGTCACCAGACGGCTGTTTTTCCACAGCTCTTCCAGGCGGTAATATTGTCGTGTTTCTGGCGCGAAAAGATGCACCACGATGCTGTGCAAATCCAACAAAATCCACCCGGATTCCGGCGTCCCTTCCACCCGCGCTAACAGAGGCGGATCGAGCTGCTTCAGCGCCTCGGTCAAGGCATATTGGAGCGCATCCAGGTGACGTCCACTCGTCCCTGAACCAATAATAAAATAATCTGCTACCGTCGTCAAGGCCGAAATATCCAGCACGACGATGTCCTCGGCCTGTTTATCCACTAACAAGTCGGTAATCACCTGCACAACATCCGAAGTTTCCAATCCATCCTCCTCAATTATTTTGCCCCACACACTGAGGGCGCGCCGGGCGCGCCCTCAGTAACGGGATAAATACCCAGGGGGACTTGCCTGAACAAGTTACTTGTTCATCACACTAAATTGTACGCGCGTGGTTTGCGTACGTTCATTGTCCTGCAAGCTAATCGTGATGCGGGACGTGTCATTCTCCATGTTGATGGTGGCAATGTGCCCCATGATGTTCGGTTTACCAATCAGCTTCCAACCCAGGGCTTCCATCTGCGGGTCAATATAATCCACCGCTTCCTTGACCAGACCAGGCATCACGTAGGAATACACCTTGGAAGCCACGTTGATCTGAACCTCGGTCGCTTCCGGGTGCAGCGGCAAATATTCGGGGAAACCCGGCGTCGGCGTTGCCTCCGGCACGTTACCGCCATTGCCAGTGGGTTCGGTCGTGCCGCCACCCCCGCCGCCACAGGCGACCAACGTCAGCATAACCGTCAACAGCAACAGGAAACTCAAAACGCGTCGCATACTATTCTCCTCCTTTGGATTAAAATGAATCATGCAGAACCAGTCCACCCCCCGTAGGGTTTTATCCCTGCGTCAGCGCCGTCAACAAAACTTGAATGGCGCCCTCCACATCCTGCGCGTCCACAATCTCGTTGGGACTGTGAATGTGACGGCAGGGAATGCTCAGGCAGCCACTCGGCACGCCGGCGCGGGTCAACTGCATCGCGGCGGCATCGGTTGTACCGCCAACCAGAATCTCCAATTGATAGGGCACCTGCGCAGCACGCGCGGCTGCAATCAACCATTCCCGCACCATGGGATGGGCAATCATGCCGCTATCCTGCACCTTAACCGCCGGCCCCTTCCCCAGCTCAACAGCCATCGGTAAAGCTTTCGGGGTGTCGCCCGTCCCGGTCACGTCTACAGCGATGGCCATGTCCGGTTCTACGGCATACGCTGCCGTGCGCGCACCGGCCAGGGTGTACTCTTCCTGCACCGTGAAGACGATGTAGACATCGTGCGGCGAGGTCTTAAGCTGCCGCAGGACTTCCACCAGCACGTAGCAACTGATGCGGTCGTCCATCGTCTTGCTGATGAGGCGTTCGCCCTGCGCGTAGAGCGCCCCCACGAAGACACCGGCATCGCCCACCTTCACCGGCACGGATGCAGCGTCTTTGGCCCCGAAGTCTATGTAGAGCTGGCGCAAGGTGGGAATTTCGTTCGCCCCCTGTTCCCGATACTCCACATCAATAACGCCTTGCGCGCCGTTGGCAAAGCGCACCCGTGCCCCAACGCAGTTCAAGGGACGCAGCCCGCCAATCTGCGCAAAGCGCGCAAAGCCGTTTGCCTCAATGTGCGAGACCACCACGCCGATTTCGTCCATGTGCGCGGTCAGCAACAGGCGCTTGCCACCCCCCGTCCCCTTGCGGTAGGCGATGAGGTTGCCGAGCGCATCCACGCGCACCTCATCCGCATAGGGTTCAATCACCTGCCGAATCGCCGCGCGGATGGCTTCTTCATGCCCCGAAGGGCCAAAGGTTTGCGTCAACGTTTGCAACAGCTCCAGGTCAATCACCTTTGCTCTCCTTTCACAGGATCGGGCGACCACACGGATCGCCCTACGGAAATTCATGGAACACGGGTCGCCCCTACGCGCGTGACAATACGTCGGGTGTGATGCGTTCGATCAACGCGCGCAGCAGACGGGCGGTGTGCATCAAATCGTCCCCATGCAGGAGGGCGAGCGGGCCGTGGATGTAGCGGCAGGGTACGGCTAAAGCCACCGCCGGAATCCCCGCACGGACCTTGTGCAAAGCGCCCGCGTCCGTGCCTCCAATGCCGGGCTGTTTAATCTGATAAGGAATGCCCAAAGCCTCCGCCACCTCGATGGTGAATTCCAACAGATGCGGCGGGGTGATGTAAGAACCGTCCTGCGCCGTGATGACCACCCCACCCCCTAAGCGCGAGGTCGGGCTTTCATCGTATTCCTTGGGCAGGTCGTCGGCAATCGTCCCCTCCACGACAAAGGCAACATCGGGATTGACGGCGTAGCCGGCCACCTGCGCCCCGCGCAGGCCCACTTCTTCCTGCACCGTGAACACGCCGTACAGCTCGTGCGGATAGGGTCCGTTGCGCAACACGTCCACCAGCACGGTGCAGCCGGCGCGATCATCGAAAGCTTTGCCCATCACGGTTGGCCCCAGGGTCTGGAAGCGCGCAGGGAAGGCAAGCGCCGTGCCGACGGGAGCCAGGCGTTGCGCTTCTTCCTTGCTGCTCGCACCGATATCCACCACCAGTTGATCCACCTTGGGCGCATTTTCGTAGCCCTCGCGCGCGCGATGGATGGCCTTCAGGCCGATGACGCCGGGGAAGGGTTCTTTCGCCAGCACCATGACCTCGCGTCCCGGCAGGAGGCGCGCATCCACCCCACCGATGGGGGCAATACGCAGCATCCCATCCCCGGTGTGATCCATCACCATGAGACCTACCTCATCCATATGAGCAGCCACGAGCACTTTAAGCGCCGGCGTCTCTTGCGCGGCTTTTTTGTGGGTGATGAGGTTCCCTAAGGCGTCCACGCGCACGTCATCCACATGCTCCGCTACCAGCCGGCGCAGGACGCGGCGCACCTCTTTTTCGTATCCCGAAGGCCCGTAGGCCTGCGAGACGGATTCCAGAATTTGCAGCAGGCTCTCGCTCATGCTTACGCCTCCTCCGCGTCGTCATCCCAGGCGGGTTGATAGGTGGGCGCGAGCTGTGCCGCAAAGGCCGCGAGTAGCCGCGCCGCGCGTTCTACGTCGCGCAGGGCGACGGTCTCCACAGGTTGGTGCATGTAGCGCACGGCCACTTCGAGCAAGGCGGTGGGCACGCCCTCACGCGCGACCTGCACGGCCCAGGCGTCCGTGCCACTGTGGCCGGGGGCGGGATCGAGGCCCACCGGGATTTCCTCGCGTTCGGCTACGCGCTTCAGCTCGGCCAGCAGGCCGGGGTGGAAGTTCGGCCCCACGCCCAGGTAGACGCGCTTGTTCATTTCATAGGTGCCGTTGCCGTTGTCGTCGGCTTGTTGCGCGAAGGTGCAGTCCAAAGCCACCGCTGCATCCGGCGCCACGCCGTAGGCGCTCACCAGTGCGCCCTTGGTGCCCACTTCTTCCTGCACGGTCGCCACGGCGTAGATGTCCCAGGCATGGGCACGGCGGGAGAGTTCTTCCAGGGCCAGGGTGACCACGGCTACGGAGACGCGGTTATCCAGCGCTTTGCCGGCCACCAGGCCGTTTTTCAACTCAACGAGTTTGCGGTCAAAAGCGATGGTATCCCCCACCGCTACGAGTTCAGCGACTTCTTGGGGCGGCAGGCCCACGTCCACGTAGAGTTTGTGCCAGGGCAGGATTTTGCTGCGTTCTTCGGCGCTGAGGACATGGGGCGGACGGGCGCCGATGACGCCGGGCAGGTCGCGCCGGCCATGGACAATGACCGGCTGGCCGAGCAGGACGCGCCGGTCCGTCCCGCCGATGGCGCCGATGTGCAGGAAGCCATCTTCGAGGCCGGTGACGATGAGGCCGATTTCATCCATGTGTGCGGCGAACATCAAGCGGCGGCGCGGTTCCGGCCCGTTGCCGTAGCGCACGCCGATGAGGTTCCCCATCGCATCCACGCGCAAGGTATGACAAAGCGGCTGCCACAGTTCCTGCAAGTATTGTGTGATGGGTGTTTCGCGTCCCGATGGGCCGCGCGCTTCCGAAAGACGTCGAATCAGGTCCAGAGTTTCCAATAGTTCCTCCTTAAGGCGCGGATGGTGTTTCAGTCGGCGCCTCGGTTGGCGTCGGTTCCAGGGTCGGCGTGGACGTGGGTGTCGGCGACGGCGTCGGTGTCTCGGTGGGTGTGGGAGTAGGCGTTGGCGTGAGGGTGGGCGTGAAGGTAGGGGGCACCCACGGCGTCGCCGTCGGCGTGACTGTACCCGGCGTAGGGGATGGTGTCGGCGTCCAGGTGGGATTGGACGGGGTGACCGCGGCGGTAGCATTGACCGTCACGCTGGGGGTCGGTGTGGCGCGCCCCGTCACCGGCCAGGCAAGGAGAACAAATCCCATGCAGTAGAATGGGATGGTTAAAACGATCAGCGCAATGAAGACGCTGTACAAAGGTTTGGTTCTCCTCTGATGCATACACCATCCTTAAAGTCAGGTTGTGTGAACGATGCCATAATAACATTATTTCGGCGGGTTGTCAAAGGTGTGAGCGGAAAATTAGGGCTTATCAATACTCATACTGACATTAACCAAGTCAACCCGCGGTCAGAGCGGGCTGCTGCGGCGCGGTGTCCATCAGGCACATA
>DAOUBT010000065.1:0-48451 GCA_034432595.1 Anaerolineae bacterium
GCATCCCATGTGCCGTCGCTCAACCCCACTTCATCCAGCGCCACGTCCTGCCCACGCCACCACAGATGATAGGCCGCAGGCGTCGTCAGCGACACCCCCGCCGCAATCAGGCTCTCCCGCGTCAGCCGGTACAGACCATCCTGCACCACCCCGATACGCCACGCTTCCTCCGGTATCGCCCACGGCGTCGCGGCGTTCAGGACGCCGCCCTGCGGATAAGTTTGCGCTGCTCCATGAGAGAGAACCCAACGCTGCACGGGAAGCATGGAAGAGGCGTCCGTTGTGCCTGACCCAACCGCCGCAAAAACGCCATAACTTCCCACACCCAACAGAGCAGCAACCATAAAAGCGATAACCCATTGAAACCAGAACCGTCTCACAGAACACCTCCCCAAAACGAAAGAACCGCACAAGCCAGAAGCAACTCTGGGATAGTCGAGAAGAAGAGCGTAGATGAGGCGGTGACGAGCAGACCGTAACCTTTACCTTATCCCTATTGTAGTCCAGAGGTGAAGCCTGTCAAAACCACCCAATAAAAAACGGGCGGGAGTGACCTCCCGCCCGCGCAGCATACCGCCCTTACGCGCGGCGGCGTAGAACCACCACACTCACGCCCAGCACGGCAGTGACTAAAACGAGACCCAGAGGTAAAGCGGCGTGGGCTGTCGTGCCCTTCAAGCTAACCGCACTTGGACCCAAAATCGAGAAGGGAGCTTCGGCAAACTCCATCCCACCCGGCGTCGGCTCCTCGGGGAAGAAGACCAGTTTATAGTTACCCTTGTAACTGGGATCATTTGGCATAGTGAGAGTAAAAGAGCCCGAATATGTCTTATCACCCGTCGGTAAACCGGTCCCTTTGTAAAGATAACCGGTTAAGGCAGTATAGCCAGGGCAAGTAGGCTCAACACCGCCTTGAGTTGTTTTGTAAAAAGTGGCATCAACAAAACTAAAGCCAGACTTATATTTTAGCACAATAGAATTGGGAATAGAGACGATCGGATCAGCAAGAGTATCGGAGATGTACAAACAAAAATAGGTAGTTCCATCTGCACTGGTCAAATTCGCATTGATATATACTGTGCCACTATAGCCGACCCGAATCGAATCTGGCGTAATCGTAAAGCTATTCACGCCCTCAATTCCCCCGTTGGCCAAAGCACTGCCGGCAAAAGCCAACACCAGGGCCAACACCAAAACTACCGACAACCAACGCATCGTTTTCATGCTCAACCTCCTGTTGTTGAAATTTGAGTTAAAAAAGTAACCACTTCGCACTCGAAAACCCCAGTCTTTCCGCGTCCTTTACATCACCTCCTTTCCCTCTTCTCTATCTTATTAGTCGCAATGATGGCCCAAAAAGTTCAAAATTGGTGGGACGAATTTTGCGCAGAATGGGCTATAATTAAAAATACCTTATCGTTCATCCAGAACAATACCGTTGGAATGTCCGGGGGTGTCCATGAAGACCGTGTTACGCACGCTGCTGGGATGCTGGCTCGCCCTCGCTCTACTCTGGCCAGGATCCGGGTGGAGCGCGCCGCAACACGCCACCAGCGGACGCATCCCCACGGCGCCGCCTCACGACCCTTATGTGGCGGCCCTCATCCAACAGGTGCGGGCGGAACGTCTCGCGGATTACATCGCTGAATTGAGCGGCGAACGCACTATCCATGTGGGCGGTCAGAATGTCACCCTTGCGACGCGCTACACCTACAGCGGAGACCCCATCGCACAGGCAACGCAGTACCTCTACGAACGGATGGAAGCTATCGGCTATACCGTCTCTTATCACCCTTACCGCTATAACGGCTACGCCCTGCGCAATGTGGTGGCCGAAAAGCGCGGACTGCTCCGCCCCAACGAAGTGTACTTACTCACCGCTCACGTAGACGACCGCGCCGCCACCTGGCCCCACAATCCCGCACCGGGCGCGGATGATAACGCCAGCGGCACGGCGGCACTGCTCACGCTCGCCGAGGTACTCGCGCCCCTTTCATTCGAGGCGACGGTACGTTTTGTCTTCTTCACCGGCGAGGAGCAGGGCAAACGAGGCAGCAGTGCCTACGTCGCCGACGTGTACGCCGCCCACGAGGTCATCGCCGGCGTCTATAACCTGGACATGATTGCCTGGGATAGCACGGGAGAACCGGATTTCGATATCCACACCCTCTCCACCACTACCCCTAACGATAGTCAGGCTCTGGCCGACCTGCTGGTGTACGTCATTGGGCTGTACGCGCTGCCGCTCAAGCCGCAAATTTACCGTTCGGGCACCGATTTTTCCGATCATTACAGCTTCTGGCGTTACGGCTACCCGGCAGTGTTCGTAATTGAGGACTGGTACAATGCTTCCGGCGGCCCCTATGCGCCGCGCGACTGGAACCCCAATTACCACACGAAAAACGACCGCCTCAGCACGCTCAACCTTGACTATGCACAGGCCATCGCCCGCGCCGCCATGGCGGCCTTCCTGCACCTGGCGCGTCCACTGCGCACCCTGCAGGGACAGGTGCGCGCGCCTGATGGAACGCCTCTCGCCGCCACGGTGTACCTCAGCGGCTCCGGCGTGACCACGCAGACGGTCACCACGGACGGACGTTACCGCTTGATCCTCCCCGCCGCCACGTACACCCTGACGGTCAGCGCGCCATATTACGAGACCTTCACACAGAGCGTCAATTTGAACGACCTCAGCCCTAAAACGCTGGATATCACCCTCACCCCCTGGCCGAGTTATCGCCTCATCGGCAGCCTGAGCGACGCCGTCAATACCCTGCCGCTCAGTGGGACCCTGAGTGTGGACGGCGGCGCGCCGCAGCCCGTAGCGGCGCGCTTCAGCCTGACCCTGCGACGCGGCGAGCACACCCTTACCGTGCGCGTCCCCTATCACTACCCACAGACGCGCGCCATAAACCTGACGGCGGCACAAGAGCTTACCTTTGCGCTCACCCCTACACCTTGCCTGTTGCTGGTGGATGATGACGACGGCAACAGCGCCGAACAGGCTTATCTGCAGGCCCTCAACGCCCTGGGGTATCCGTATGGGCTGTGGACGGTAGCTCACGGTAGCGCCGGGCCAGACGCGACCACCCTGGCGCTCTATCACGGCGTGATATGGGTGACGGGCAGCGCCGCCGCTCCGCTTCAGACACCCGATCTCACCGCACTCCGCACGTACCTGGAAGGCGGCGGACGTTTACTCTTGAGTGGCGCTCGCGTCACCACCGGAGCCTGGGATGAAGCCCTGTTTCACACACGCGCGCTGGGCAGCGAGGAAGAAACCTCTATCGTTATGGGAGATGCCTTCCTCTCCCCCATCACGCTGACAATGGAAGCCCCAACCGTCGCAGAGAAGATCGCACCGCGTGAAGGGGCCATGAGCATTGCCCACTATCCATCCGGCGCTGATGCCGCCACAGCCTACAAGGATGCCCATGGCGGAAGCGTGGTCGTGGGATTTGAACTTGAACACGCGCGCGATACCGCCACACGGGACACGGCGCTGGCCCTGATGGTGAATTATCTCGCCCCCTGTCCGCCTTACGCGATGGAGATCGCCGCGCCGGACGTGGCGTTCGGCACGCCCGCTGTGCCCATCGTGCAGCCCTTGACGGTGGTGAACCGGGGCTACCGCACCGACCGCTACAGCGCCACGTTAACCTCCGCCCCATGGCCGGTGCACCTTTCGGCCACGCAAAGCCCAGACCTGAGCGAACACGAAGCCTGGCATCCGCTGCTCCAGGCCACCTTACCCCTCACCAGCACGCCGGGAAGCAGCGCACAGGTCACGATAACCCTGCATTCCCACCTCGCGCCGGAGCTGGTGCAGACTCGCACCCTCCGCATCGTTCACGCCTGGCAGCTCTATCTTCCCACCATCATCCGATAGTTCTTCCAGTTCCCAGCTTCCACCCATAGACACCCCCCGACAATAATGCTATAATACCCCCCATGGACAACCTGGAACTGACCTGGATTGCATTGGCCGAAACCTGGAACGGCCCTTTGGAGGTAAGCGTGCAAGGGAACAGCATGGAACCGACCCTCATCGCTGGTGACCGCGTCACCATCGAACCCGCTACCGTGGCAGAACTTCGTCACGGTGACATCGTCCTCATGCGCGATGGCGCGCGCGGCGTGCTGCACCGCTATTGCGGACGCGATGCCGCAGGCCATCTGCTCACCCGCGGCGACAACCGACGTTATGACGATACTCCCTGGCCGCCCACCGCCCTGGTGGGACGCGCCACACGCTGGCAACGCGCCGGACGCCTCTACCATGCCGACGCGCCAGCCCAGCGCCGTGCGGCCCGCTATCACCTCTTCCTCGGCCAACTCTGGCGTCACCTGCGGCGGATGCGCGCCCTGCTCCCCATCCTCCTCGCGCTGCTGCTGACCGGCAGCGTCCTTGCCGCCGTGACCATCACCCAATTCACCGCCACCTATCAAAATGGCCGGGTCCACCTCTACTGGGAGACCGCCAGCGAAGTGGACCTCATTGGCTTCTACGTCCAACGCGCCGTAGATACGCCCGTCAACTACACCCGCATCACCGAAGACATCATCCCCGCCGAAGGCAGCATCGTCGGCGCGCCCTACAGCTTCGACGACACCGCCATTCAACCGGGGCGCACCTACTACTACCTGCTCGAAGCGGAAGACACCATGGGCAACGTGGAAGCCCACGGACCGGTGACCATCACCATCCCCGGCCCCACGCTGACGCCCACACCGGGCCCGTCGCCCACCCCAACGCGCACGCCCACGCCCGGCCCTTCACCGACACCCACCCGCACTCCCATCCCGCTCGCTTCACCCACGCCTGTCGCCACGGCCACCCCGCGTCCTGCCGCCACGGCCACCCCGCGCCCTGCCGCGACGGCCACGCGCACATCCACGCCCGTCCCCGGCGTCACACCTGCGGCCACGTCAGTCGTGGTGGCGAGTGTCACCCCTGCGCCCACGGTCACACCCGTGCCGGCAACCGACGTGCCCACCCCAGCGCAGCCCACCACCACCGTTGATGCCGGGAGCCCAACGTCTGGGCCGACTCCCACGCGCATCCCCATCACCCCTATGCCCACCCCCAACTCCACCGGCAGCAGCCTCATCGTCGCTGTTCTGGTGCTGCTCCTGCTGTTGGGCGGGGCGTTCTGGTGGTGGCGGCGGCGTTTATAGGGGGTGATGATGAGGATACCGTCTCGCCTGCGCCCTTTCGTCTGGCTGGCGGCGCTTGCCCTTGCTGCCGCTCTGATCGGACCGCGCCTCCTGCCGTTGTTGGCACCGCCCCCATCCACCCCCGCCGTGCTTGAGGAGAGCACCGGCTTCCTGGACTTTGCCGCATCCGGCCCGGCGCGTTTGGATGCGGACGCGCTGCGCGCTTTGGGCTTCGACCCGAAAGCCGACACCGCCCCGACGTTGCGCCTTTCGTGGCGCGGTACCCCTATCCCCTTGTTGCCCTGGCGCACCGCGCAGGGATGGAACGTGCTTTTTTACGTCCCGGAAGGCGCCACGCGCTTTTCCCCCTTCGCCACCCTGCGTTGGGAGCGGGATGGCGCTTCATCGCCCATGATGACCCGCATCCCGGCGGCTGCTGATGCGCCCGCCGCCGAGACAGCCTGGCGCACCCTGCACATCGAAGAGGACACGCGCTATCTGCCGCAAGCCACCGCCGACGTGCCCTGGTTCTGGCAATCCCTGTACGCGCCCAACGCCTTTACGCCCGATCTTGCGCTTAGCGATTGGACACCCGGCCCCATGACCGTGACCGTGCGTCTGTGGAGCCATTCCTCGGCAGCCGGGGTCAATCCCGACCATATCGCACGCCTCTATTGGGGCGACACCCTCATTCAGGAATGGAGCTGGGACGGCACGGGGATGCAGACCCTTACCGCGGCCTGGACCCCTTCTGCGCAGGCGACCCTGCGCTTTGAGACGCCCGCCATCCCCGGCATTACCCCTGTGGTATGGCTCGATGCGCTTGACGTGACCTACACCGCGCGGGTGCGTGCCGGCAGCACCCTCTGGCAGGCTCAAACGGAGGCGCTGCGCGTCGCCGATGCCACGCCGGAAAGTCTGGCCTGGGAGCTAAGCGATCCCCTCGCCCCCGTGCTCCTCAATCCCTGGAACCCGCAGGCGCTGCGCGTGGAGCCGGGACAGCGCTATTGGTTCGGCGTCCCGGAGCAGGTGCCCGGCCCCGTGGCCTGGCGCGCGGCGCAGCCCTTGCCCGCGCTGGCACCGGATACCACCTACCTGGTTATCGCGCCGGAGGCGTTCCATGCGGCGTTGACGCCGCTGCTGGAAGCGCGCCGCGCCGAGGGCTTGAGCGTGGCGCTCGTCACCCCACAGGCCGCCTACGATGCTTATGGGGATGGACAGCCCGACCCACAAGCCCTGCGCGCCCTCATCCGCAGCCTGCCGCACCTGCGCTATGGCTTGCTGGTGGGGGATGGCAGTGCAGCGGTGGATGGTTACGCGGGCGCGGCGGGCGCGCTGCGCGTCCCGACCCCTTATGTCCGCACCTTCTACGTGGGCGAGACCCCCGCCGATGGCTGGCTCGGCATGGACGATACAGGACAGGCGCGCGTGGCGATTGGGCGTTTCCCGGCCCAAACGCCTGAGGATGTGGCGGCTATGGTCGCCAAGACCCTGGCCTGGGAGCAGGGAGGCGGTGCACAACAGGCCGTGCTGCTCAGTGACGCGGAGGGGGAGTTTGCGGATTTTATCAGCACGCTGCAGCCCTTGCTCCCCGCATCCGACGCGCGGCGCGTGGACGCCGGTGAGCCGGATGCCCGCACGCGACTGCTGGACATGTTGGGCGCGGCCCGAACCTGGGTCACGTATTGCGGACATGGTAGCCTCACGCAACTTTCCAAAAGCGAGCTTCTCACGTTCGAAGATACCTGGACTCAGCCCGCCTTTTTCGTCTCGTGGACGTGCCTTTCGGCGTATTTCATCCATCCGCAGCAGGAAGGACTGGGCGAAATCTGGATGCGTCAGCCGCGGGGCGGTGTGGTTGCCTTCTTGGGTCCGACGGGGGAGACGACCAGCGGTGAGCAATCTCCTTATGCGCAGGCGTTTTACCGGGCGCTGGCCACGCAGACGCGCGTGGGTGATGCCTGGCTCGAAGCCCTACAGCAGGGCCTGAGCGGGGACGATGCGCGCTGGAGTTTTATCCTGCTGGGCGATCCGGCCCTGCGCGTGCGTCCGTGAGGGCGGGAATGGCGACCCAGATTTTGCGCGGACGTTGCATCAAGGCCGGGAAGGCGGCGGGCGTGGCGCTGGTTTCGCCGGAACCCATCGGCTTTTTGGGCGGGGTGGACGCGGAGACAGGGGTGATCGTGGAGCAAGGGCATCCGCTGGAAGGCCAGTGCGTGGCCGGACGGGTGCTGGTGTTCCCAACGGGGAAAGGCAGCACGGTCGGTTCGTATGTGTTGTATCAGCTCGCGGAAAACGGCCTGGCTCCGGCGGCAATGCTCAACGCGGAAAGTGAGCCGATTGTGGCCGTAGGTGCCATTATCAGCGCCATCCCGATGGTAGATCAGCTTCCTCTCGAAGCTTTCGCTACGGGGGATTGGGTTGAAGTGGAAGGCGAGGTCGTGAAGGTGGTCCGCGAGGAGTAAAAGCCTTTCGAAGGTACCGCCAGCCTCCGGCTGGCCGTAAAGCCCTTTCCACGTACCGCCAGCCTCAATGTATCGCCAGCCTCAATGTACCGCCAGCCTCCGGCTGGCCGTAAAGCCCTTTCCACGTACCGCCAACCTCTTTTGTGCCGCCAGCCTCCGGCTGGCCCAAGCCCTTTCCACATACCGCCAACCTCTTTTGTACCGCCAGCCTCCGGCTGGCCCAAGCCCTTTCCACATACCGCCAGCCTCTTTTGTACCGCCAGCCTCCGGCTGGCCCAAGCCCTTTCCACATACCGCCAACCTCTTTCGTACCGCCAGCCTCCGGCTGGCCGTATAAACCTTTTCCACGTACCGCCAGCCTCAGGCTGGCCGTACAAGCCCTTTCCACGTACCGCCAGCCTCTTTTGTGCCGCCAGCCCCCGGCTGGCCGTATAAACCTTTTCCACGTACCGCCAGCCTCCGGCTGGCCGTACAAGCCCTTCGTCAATGTACCGCCGCCTCCGGCTGACCGTACAAGCCTCTGATTAACCCCCTCCTCCCGAAAGCGCCATGTCCACGCAAGCCGCGAGGGGGGCAAAACGCACCGCAACGCGCGCCAGATTGCGCAGGTAATAGGCCCCCTTGGCCGAAGAAGTAGCCACCACACGATACCCCAAATCCCGCACGGGCGCGATGGCTACACACGCATCCGCCACCAGACGGCCGCCCGCCGCACGCAGGGTAGCCTCGTAACCCGCAGCCCGCGCGGCTTCCAGCACCGGACGGGCACAGGTGATCCACAAGGGACGGCGCAGCGTCTTGCCCGCAACCAGGTCCGCTACTTGCGCGATTTCAAAGAGCGAAGCGTGCGGACAACCAATCCACACCAGGTCGGGCGATGCGTCGGTATCGCTCAACGCGAGATAGCCAGCCTGAATATCCTCGATGCACAGGCGTTCGGGTTTTTCCACCAAGGGTAAGGTGGAAAGGGCCTCCGGCGTAAGCCCTGCCACGTGATAGAGCGCCACCGCGCCCGTCGCGGCCATGGCGGCCCCCAACGCCTTGAGCTTTTCCTCCCATAGGGGTTCACCGCGCACCAGCGGGAGGGCTTCAAAAGCCACCACGCGCGGCCCGGCCACCTTGCCCACCAAAGCCCCCAAAGCGCTGTAATCGGCGCTTTCGCGCAGCGCGGCCCGGACTTCCACCAGCAACGCAGCGCGGCGATGGGCGTCGAGATGCATCCCATAAGCCGCGGTGCGTCCCGTCAGGGCGGCGGCAATGGCGCCAGGCCCCCCTTCGCGATTGGTACGCGCGCCCAACACGCTGTTCGCGTAGCTCACGGCGGACGATTCCGCCCAGGCAACATGGTCGCCCAAATGCGGTACATTGCCCACAAGGTAGGGCGTGCAGGTGGGGACCGGAATACCGCCGTTTACGCCCATCTGCGCGAAGGCGTCAATCACCGCCTGCTGTTGACGCGCGAAGGCGGGAGCGAAGCCAAGGTCCGCCCAGGCTTCCAGGTCGGTAGCGGCGGGGTTAAGCGTGGTGGGGACGCGCACCCGCGCCCCCTCGGCGGCCCAGCGCTGCAGAAAACGCAATCCCGCCGCGCCGATGTTGCGATAAGAGACGCCGGAGATCTGCACGCTGCTGACGGGGACAAGGCGTTCCGCGCCGTAAATCTGCCCCAGCGCCACGACTATCTCCATGGCGCGCTGCAGGGCTGGACCTTCTGCACCGTCCAACCAGGCCTGTTCTTCAGAGGTGAGGTGCAACATGTTTCTCCCATGCCTCCAGCACCTGCGCGCGGGTCTGCTCCATGGAGCCATCGGTGTTGATAACCACGTCCGCGCGGGCGATTTTGAGGGCCTGCGGCGGCTGCGAGCGAATGCGTTTCAGCGCGTCCGAACGCACAAGGTAACGTTGCTGAATCAATCGGGCGAGTTGGGTCTCTTCTTTGCAGGTCGTGACCCACAGCGTAGCGCAGAGCTGTTCGACCATGCCGCTTTCGATGAGCTTGATGGCTTCCACGACCACCACGCGCGTGGGGGCAGCTTCGACGCGGCGTTGAATTTCAGCGATGGTGGGGGGATGGACGATGCTTTCCAGTTTACGCAGGGCCTCTGGATCGGAAAAGACGATTTCGCCCAGCGCACGGCGGTTGATGGAGCCGTTGCTGTGTAAAATTTCCGCGCCAAAGGCCGCCACCAGCTCCGCGTAAGCCGGAGCGCCAGGTTCCATCATTTCGTGTGCCACGCGATCCGCATCGAGCCGGGTCGCCCCCAGCTCTTCCAATATCCGCGCGACGGTTGATTTGCCGGTGGCAATGTTACCGGTGAGGCAGATCACGTAGTGGCGCATGGATCATCCTTTCGTTGAATGGGATGCCTGTGGGGAAGACCTCTTGGGTCGCCCAAAAGCCATGTCCTGTCACGGTTTATGGCTCGCACAGGATCAATCTTTTTTAGCACAGGTAACGGTTTCCCTTCAGCACCAGGCCAGGGATTAATAACCACCAGCCGGGATAAGGTATTCGCCGATTTCAACATTCTGGGGGTGGGCGAAGGCAATGCCTTCGCCCACCCGGCAATGCCTTCGCCCACCCGAAATGCCTTCGCCCACCCGCAATGCCTTCGCCCATCTACAATGCCTTCGCCAACCCGACAATACCTTCGCCTACCCGCAATGCCTTCGCCCACCCATCCCCGCCTGAATGTTCTATTGCACCGTACCCCAGACAGGCTGAAAAGTCTGAGCGGCTTATCCCGCTGCGACTTCGCTCCATTCCTCGATGAGCGCATCGAGATGGGTCTGGACCTGATGGTATTCGTGCCCTAAGCGCGTGACCTGCGTCACGTCCTGACGACGGCTGGCTATTTCAAGGGCCTGCGTCAGTTCCTTGAGGCGCTTTTCCTGTTCGGCAATGGCGTTTTCCAACTCGGAAAGGCGCTTTTCACGACGCGCGAGGAGGCGTTGCCGCTCGCGCTCCGCCTGTCGTTCCGCCTCGCGCCGCGCTTTTTGCTCCGCTTCCAGGCGCGCATCGGGGCGCGATGCGGCGCCCGTTTTGCGCGCTTCTTGCCAGGCGTGATAAGCGGCGTAGCTCTCAAAGACGTGCAGGCGATTGTCCACAATGGCCCACACCTGCGTGGCCAGGCGTTGAATCAGGTAGCGGTCGTGGCTGACGAGCAAAATCGTCCCACTAAAACCGCTTAACACGTCTTCCAGTACCTCTTGCGAAGCAATGTCCAGGTTGTTGGTCGGCTCGTCGAGCAACAGGAAGTTGGCGTGTTGCAGGGAAAGGATGGCTAAAGCGACGCGCGTCCGCTCGCCGCCGGAAAGCACGCCCATGGTTTTGAAAACGTCCTCGCCGCGGAAGGCGTAGCGCGCCAGGAAGTTGCGCGCCTCGCTCACCGTGCTCAGGCCCGCGTCAAGCAGCGTTTCCAGCACCGTCGCTTGCGGGTCGAAGGCTTCCTGGATTTGCGCGAAATAGCCGATGGACACCGCCGCACCGATGCGGAAGCGTCCCTGAAGCGGCGGGATTTGCCCCAACAGCGTGCGGATAAGGGTGGTTTTGCCCGCGCCGTTGGGACCAATAAGAGCGGCGCGCTGCGTCCGCCGCAGCTCCACCTCCTCTACAGAGACCAGCGGGTGCAGCGGATCGTAGCCCACGACCAGGTCGTACATCCCCAGCACCAGGTCCCCGCTGCGCAGCCCGCCGGCCAAAGCCATGCGCATGGTCGGTCCCTCGGTGGGACGTTCCACGCGCTCCAGGCTTTCCAGGCGTTTGAGCCGGCCTTTGGCCTGCGCGGAGCGCTGCCCCGCCATGTAGCGGCGAATGTAGTCTTCGGTGCGGGCGATGAAAGCCTGTTGCTCCTCGAAGGCCTCGCGTTGTTGCGCGCGACGTTCGGCGCGTTGTTGCACGTAGGCGCTGTAATTGCCGCGGTAGGTGGTGATGCGGCCCGCTTCCAGCTCCCAGATGCGATTGGCGACGCCATCCAGAAAAGCGCGGTCGTGCGCTACCACGATGAAAGCGCCGCGCCACTCGCGCAGGGTCTCTTCCAGCCAGGTGATGCCTTCGATGTCGAGGTGGTTTGTCGGCTCATCGAGGAGCAAAAGATCGGGTTCTTCCAGCAGCAGGCGGGCGAGCAGGGCGCGCGTGCGCTCGCCGCCGCTGAGCTGCTGCACCGGACGGTGAAACTCCTCCGCCTTGAAGCCCAGGCCGCTCAAGACTTGCGCGATGCGCGCCTCGTAGGTGAAGCCACCGCGTAGCTCGTAAGCTTCGAGCAACGCCCCGTAACGTTCCATGGCCTCTGTGCGCGTGGCCTCGTCCGGATTGGCCATGTGATGCTCCAGTTGCCGCAGTTCCTCGCCCATCTGCAAGAGATCGGCAAAGACAGCGGTCATGGCCTGCCAGAGCGTGCCTTCAGGCGCAAAATCGGGGATTTGCGGCAGGTAGCCCAGACGCAGGCCGCGCGCGCGCACCACCTGTCCGCCATCGGCTTCGAGTTGCCCCACAAGCACGCGCAAAAGGGTGCTTTTGCCCGTCCCGTTGGCGCCAACCAGCGCGATATGGTCGCCGGGATGGACTTCCACCGTCACACCGGCGAAAATTTCCTCGGCGCCAAAGTATTTACTTAAATCAGACGTGTTGAGCAATGGCATAAGTTAATTATACCATGGCCGAAAGAGGGCCACGAACGGCTACACCCATGCGCCCATGCACGGCGTAAGTGCTACCGTCCAACGAGAGCACGCGCAAAGCCGGAGCTAAGCGGCGGGCCGGCTCTCCAGAGGAGGTACGCGCAGGCTGAGCGCAAAGCCCAGGAGCGGCGGCAGGCAGGCTACCGCAAACATCACCGGGAAAGAGGTCAGGCGCAAAAGCAGCCCGCCCAGCAGAGGGAAGAGCGCGCTCAGGCCGATAAGCGTGTGCCCTAAGGCCATGTAGGTTGGGCGCTGCGCTTCGGGCGCGATTTCCAGCATCGCGTTGGTGTAACCCAGCATGGCCGAGACGCCAAAGATGCCCATGCAGGCATAGACACCGTACAAAAGGGGGATGCCCAGCGCGCGCGGTACCAGGCTCGCGACAACCGCCAGCAGGGGACTCGCCAGGGCGGGAAGGGCGCTCACGATCATCACCGCGCGCGGCCCATAGCGGCGCGCCAGCAGGCGAAAACCTATCACGCCCAGCACTTGCGCCACGGTGATGATGATGGTGAAATTGCCGATGACGCCCTCGCCCAGCCCCAGGCGTTCGGTAGCCAGACGCACGTAAAACGGCCAGGCCATCTGCCCGCCCTGCGTCAGCAGGCGTGCCAGGATGATGAGCCGTGCCAGCGCGTCACGGCGGAAAATGTCCACCATCTCCTGCAGGCGCAGGCGGAGCGGACGCGGCGCCTCCGTAACGGCGACAACCGGCCCTGCCCCAGACGGTTCGCGAATGAGCAGCATGGAGAGCGCGGATAGATAGAGCCACAGCGAGGCGTAGCCAATAAGGTACGCGAAGTTCGCGGGGAAAGGGTGCCCATCCAACGTGAGGCGCGTCGCATACCCCACGACGATGCCGCTCAAACTGCCGATGATGAGCGCCGTGGCGAAGAGGGTCTCGCGGCGCCGCAGCGGCAGGATGCGCGCCACCAGATCGAGCCAGGCTAAAGCGGCCAGGCTATCCGTGGCGGAAAAGGTCCAATAGAGCAGGAAGAAGCAGGCCAGAAACGCGGCGGGCCACTGTCCCAGGCCCAACAGGAGGAGCAGCGCCGTCAACGGGATGCCGAGGCGCCCTATGGCCGCGGCCTTCAGCAACACCGGTCGCTTGCGCGGAGCGCGCGTCACATATTCGGCCAGCAGCACCTGCGGAATCAGCCACACGATTTGATAGCTCGCGCCCGCCAGGCCGATGAGGATGGGCGAGGCCGTGAAATGGGCAATCAACGCCGGCAGGACCGTGCTCTCGCCCAAAAAAGTCATGGCGATCTTGAAGCTGATGTAGTCGCCCAGAAAGCCGTAGAAGCTGAAATCGCGTTTCGGTGCGTTATCCACGTTCATCCCTCGCCCATGACCCAACGCTGATGGACGCCAGCGCCAACAAGACCAGTCCAGCGCTATCGAACAGAATAAAACGCAGCCCCGTCTCGAACAGGGCCGTGTGGCCAGCCGGAAGTGTGAAGGCCATCGCCACCTCGCCCGCCCATCCCAGCGCCTGCTGCGCCAGAATCACGCTCACGCAAACGCGATGGCGCAGCGGGTCGAGCAGTGCGGGCACGTAAGGCACGTTCCACATCAGGAAGAGCAGGCCCAAACTGCGCACCAGAATCAGCCCCGGCACGCCTTGCAGCTCGAAGGCAGGCGCGTAAGAGGCCGGATCAGCCACGAAGGGCAGGGCCGCGGAAAGGTTCCACAACAGCACGGGCGCGATCAGGGCGCGCGCCCGCCACGCCCGCGCGCTTGACATCGCGGGCCTCTGTGGTAGTCTGCGCAACGTTGTGTCCGACGTAACGGACATAACCACCTCCTGAGCTACTGCGCGCACGTGGCGCGCATGGATGAGGAAATATGGCTGATCAAGATCGTGAACGTCAACTGAAGGTTGTGGCCGAGCTGCTGCTTATCCATCTGCCCGAATGTCTGAAACAGGGGGATCAGGCTTTAGCGCATGATCTCCTTGCGGTTGTGGGTACAGCGCTGCGCACCGTACAGGCCGATGTCGAGAAGAGCGCGCAGGCCTGGGATAAGCGCGCCTACCACGTCAAGGCGGATGAGCTGCGGCGGGAGTGGGATTGGCTCGCCGGCGCGGTCAATTATACGCTGGGCCTGGCGCAACGTCCGGCCCCTCTCACCCATGAAAGCCTGGAAAAAGTGCGGCGCATGATCGCCATCCCCTTAGAACGTCCAGCGCGCAAACAGATTAGCGCGCCGGAACGTTTTCGCGGTGCAGCGCAGGCCCTACGCAAAAGTGAGCGGTGAGCGTCCCCGCCCACCGCTCTGACTCCTTTCCAACACGCGCTGGCGTTATAGCGGAACACCAGCTCCAGGCGCGCCGCGGTTTTAGTAAGCGCGCCCGAAAATCGCAACCTTGTGCGCTTCGCGCCCGCAGACCACGCAGTGCCCCGTTCCTTCCGGCTGTTCAAGCGGCATGCAGCGCGTGGTGGCTTTGGTTTCGGCGGTGATGGTCTCCTCGCAGGCGCGGTCGCCGCACCACCAGGCGCGGGCAAAGCCCTGCTGCACGGCTTCTTTGAGCGCGCCAAAGTCCGGCGTATCCCAGGTGTGCGCGTCGCGGAATTCGGTGGCCTTGCGCAGCAGGTTGTGCTGAATCTCCTCCAACAGGGCGGGAATGGTTTGCTCCAGGCTCGCCATGGGCAGGGAGCGCTTCCCCTCGCGCCCCGACATGTCGCGCCGCGCGGAAAGGACCACGCCTTCCGCCACGTCGCGCGGGCCGATTTCCAGGCGCAGCGGCACGCCGCGCATCTCCCAATCGTTGAACTTCCAGCCCGCGGTGTACTCGTCGCGCGCATCGAGTTTGACGCGCACCAGCGGCTTGAGGCGCTGTTCCACCTGCTCCGCGGCCTGCAACACGCCCTCGCGCTCGGCATCCTTGCGCCAGATGGGCACAATCACCACCTGAATGGGGGCCAGACGCGGCGGCAGCACCAGGCCCTGATCGTCGCCATGGGTCATGATGATGGCGCCAATCATGCGCGTGCTCACGCCCCAGGAGGTCGTCCAGGCGTATTGAATCTGCTTGTTTTGATCCAGGAACTTAATGTCAAAGGCTTTGGCAAAATTTTGCCCCAGGAAGTGGCTTGTGCCGGCCTGCAGGGCCTTGCCGTCCTTCATCATGGCTTCAATGGTGAAGGAAGCGACCGCGCCGGCGAACTTCTCTTTTTCGCTCTTGCGGCCAGGGAAAACGGGAATCGCCGCCTCGTTGTAAGCGAAATCGGTGTACACATCGAGCATACGCCGGGTTTCCTCCCAGGCTTCCTGTTCCGTGGCGTGCGCGGTGTGGCCCTCCTGCCAGAGGAATTCCATGGTGCGCAGGAAGAGGCGCGTGCGCATCTCCCAGCGTACCACGTTCGCCCACTGATTGATGAGCAGCGGCAGGTCGCGGTAGGATTGGACCCATTTGGCGTACATGTGGCCGATGATGGTTTCGGACGTGGGACGCACCACAAGCGGCTCCTGCAGCTCCTCACCACCCCCGTGGGTGACGATAGCCAGCTCCGGCGCAAAGCCTTCCACATGCTCGGCTTCCTTCTGCAAGAAACTCATCGGGATGAAGAGCGGAAAGTAGGCGTTGACGTGCCCCGTCTCCTTAAAGCGCCGGTCCAGCGCATCCCGGATGTGCTCCCACAGGGTGTACCCGTAGGGCTTGATCACCATGCAGCCACGCACCGGCGAGTAGTCCGCCAGATCAGCTTTCTGCACGATTTCATTGTACCACTTCGCAAAATCTTCACTTTGAGGAGTCAAAAAATCAGCCATAAGTCACCTCACCATTAAAATCAACACATGTCCTGTTTTCAGCTCTTTGGGCTGACAAGCAACCGCTCAAAAACAGTGCGCTCCTGCGCTTTGAGCTGCGCGGCGATGGCGGCACCTTCGCCGCGGCTTTCAAGGCGCGTGAAAAAGTCGCGATGATCCATGAGCCAAAGGTACACATCCGCTGCGGTGCGCTTCGGCAACGCAGCCAACACCCCCGCTGCCTCAATCTGCGCAGCGACGGGTTGATAAACCAGCACGTACCAGCTCTCAAAAGCCGCCGTTTCGGGGATGTCCTGCTGCGCCTCGATCCCCAAAAAGTAGCGATGCACGGCCACGTGCTCCAATAGACGCTGCGCCCCACCCGGCAGGGTGACGCGCAAGGGCGGGAGATCGCAGGCCGCGCAAAGCTGTTCCAACTTCTCCTGCGCTTCCGCCCCATCCACCTGGCTTTCCTGAGATGTGGCTTTTAACAGGTCGCGCAGGATTTTCTGCGCGCGCGCATCCGGCCGTTGGGTGTAGCGCTCCGCAAAACGCCGCACGCCTTCTTCCAGCGGCAGGTCGGGATCGTCCTGCCGCAAGGCGTAGAGATGCTCGCTGATGCGCAGGTACAAATCAGCTTCCGTAAGGCCGGGGAACTCTTCCCGCAGCTTCTGCGCCTGAATCAAAGCCACGATGGGCTGATAAATCTGTTGATACCAGTCCTGCGCCGCCTCTTCTTCGCTCACGAAGCGCTGTTGGGCTTCGCCCATAAAATGGCGATGGACGGCGATATGCTCCAGCAAACGCTGATAGCCGTTGGGCGTCGTGAACTCGATAGGCGCCCTGGGCTTGAGACCGGTGCGCGCACAAAAATCCTCCCAGGCTTCCGGCGGCGTATCCACAAAGCTCAGGAGCAAATCCTTGACCAGGCCCAGCACGCGCCTGGGCAGGTCTGGCGCAAAAGTGTCCATGAACTGCACCACGGCCTCTTCCGCGCTGAGCTGTACGCCGTTCTCGCGCAGATAGTGCCAGTGCTCCATCACCCACAGGTAGAGATCAGCCTCGCTGTGCCTGGGAAAGTCCTTCAGCAGCTCGCGCTCGCGGATGATGCGCACCAGCGGCTGATACACGTTCAGGTACCAATCGCGCACCGCCTCTTCCTCGCCAATCTCGCGCTGCTGCTCGATGCCCATGAAGTAGCGGTGCACGGCAATGTGCTCTAACAGACGGTGATAGCCGCCGGCAATGGTCGGACGCAGCTCCTCACCCGGAAACAACACATCAAAGCCCGTGCGCTCCAGAAACTCTGCATACTCGCCGGCGATTTCCAGATCGGCAGCATCCATGTCCGGCGTCAACGGCACGCGCGCGTGCGCCTCGATGACCTCGGCGTCAATGTAAAGCTTGCCCTGTTGCCGCGCTACGGAAACGCGATGGTTTCCATCCACCACAAAATAGACTTCGCCCACCTTATAGAGCGTGACGGGCGGGAGCGCCTCCTCGGCGTAATAAGCCCGGCTGATGTTCATCCAACGCGCCGCGGTGAAGTCCTGCGTCGGCAGAAAGGCGCGGTCGAAATCGCGGTAACGATTGACACTGCCCACAATCTTATCCACCGGCACGGTCTGCAGACCGCGGTCAATCCGTCCGCCGATGCGCAGCTTATCCTGCACCTCGTCCCAGCGCAGCAACCGATTCGGGCGTCCGGTCAGCGCCGCCAAAAGTGCGCGCAACCCGGCCTTGCGGCGAGCGCTGGCATAACTTTTCTCAGCGGCGGTAAGCTCCATACGTCACCTCCCCTCCCGGATGCCAGTCCAGCACACGAAAAGGATGCACGTTCACGACCTCGGTCACGCCGTAGCGGGTGTGCCAGGCCTCCTGACCGTAATGATGTTTGTGCCCGTGCAAAAGTAAACGCGGCCTGAAACGCTTCATCAAAGCGCTAAAAACCTCAAAGCCGCGATGAGGGCCATCCGGCCCATCGTGAATCCCGGCGGGAGGTGAGTGCGTAATCAAAATATCCAGATAGCGCCCATAGCGCACGCGATTCCAGAGCAAACGCAAACTTAACTGCGCCGCATGGCGGCGCATCTCGGTCTGTGTATATTGATGAGAAGCCCCGGGCTTGTAGCGGATGCTGCCTTCCAGACCGCCGATCAGAAGCTGACCGGTGAAGAAGGTGCGCCGGTCCGCATTTTGCCAGCCGCCGGGTGCTTTGAGCACATGTCCCCCCGCCATGTACTCATCCACATCGTGATTGCCATACACAAAATAGGCATGACGCACGTTCAACATGGTGCTCAAATATTCCAGGTAGGAATAAGGTAAATCACCACAGGAAAGCAACACATCCACCGGCCCCACCAGACGGCGCAACTCCGGCCCGAACAGCGCCGAAGAAACCTCATCACTCACCGCGAGAATGCGCAGCGGCGTGTCACTCATCCAGCTTTCTCCCGAAGCGCACGTAATTGCGTTCCAGTTTATCCAGCACCGCCTGCTCCAGTGGGATGCCGGTTAGCTCGGCGAGCTGCACCAGATACAGAAAGACATCCGCCAGCTCCTCGGCCAGCGCTCCGGCATCGGCCTGCTCGCCCCATTGGAAATGCTCCAGCACTTCCGCGGCCTCCAGCGCGAGGGAAATGGCAATATTGCGCGGCGTCTGAGGCCGCGGCGAATCCGCCTCATACCAGCCCATCGCGGCCACGAAGCGATGCATGGCCTGTGTCAATTCATCCAACGTCATAAAATGGACTATACCACAAAACCGCAAATCGCGGAAGCGCCCCCAATCCCATTCACAAAGCCCCCGCGGATGCCACCCACTGCTTAAGCCGCTGCACGCGGCGATAGGCCTCCGCGATGCGCGTTTCCGGCACCTTCCCCTCTTCCACCAGTTTAAGCATGAGCCTGACCAGACGCTCAGCAAGCCGCTCATCGTAATTTTCTGCGCTGTTGTTGGCAAAGGCGAGCATGTCCACGCCCGCCAGAAGCGCTTTACCCACCGCCTCTTCCAGCGTGTAATGTCGGGCGATGGCAAGCATCTGCATATCGTCGGAAATCACCACGCCACGGAAGCCCAGTTCCTGCCGCAGCAAACCTTCGATGGTAGGCGCGGAGAGCGTGGCCGGGTCCTGCGCGTCCAGGGCTGAGTTGAACACGTGCGCCGTCATCACCGCGTCCGCCAGCCCCTCGGCGATGAGGGCCTGATACGGACGCAACTCATCCGCGCTCCAGCTCGCCGTCACGTCCACCCAGCCCTGATGCGTGTCGCCCGTCGAGCTACCATGGCCGGGGAAATGTTTAAGCGTGCAGGCCACCCCTTCCGCATGATGCGCCTCGATAAAAGCGCGCGCGTGCTGTGTCACCGTCTCCGCATCCGCCGCAAAACAGCGCCCCTTTTGAGCGATAATGGGGTTATCGGGATTGACGCACACATCCACCACCGGCGCCAGATTGAGATGGATGCCCAGCTCGCGCAGCAAGCGCGCCATGGCCTGCGCCTGCGCGCGCGTCGCCTCCACGCCCTGCTGTCCCAGCTCCCAGGGCGAAAGCGTCTCCGGGAAGCCGTAGCGCGGGCGCAGCCGCGCCACCATTCCGCCCTCGTAATCTACGGCCACCAGCAACGGCATCGCGGCCAGCCCAGTCACATCCGCCACCAGCGCCTGTACCTGCTCCGGCGAGGCAATATTGCGCGGCAGACGGCCCGCGCTCACGCCATCCACATCGAACAGCACCACGGCGCCCACATGCCAATCCGCGATAGCCTGCGCGATGGCATCCCCCGCCTGCACCCGCAGGCCCCGAAAGCCCAGCATCAAAAGCTGCCCCACTTGCACCGGCAGCGGCGGCAGGGGTTCTGGTGTTGTCGTGGGGGTGCGGGTGGGGGTGGGGATAAGGGCTTCGGTCGGCGTGGGGGACGGCGTGGGCGAAGGGGGCACGGTGGGCGTGGCAGTGGGGGAGAGCAGCGGCATCAGAGGTCGGCAGGCGCTTAAGCCCAGCGCTGCGCCCATGAGCTGAAGAAAATGGCGGCGCGTCATTCGTAGGGACATAGCTTAACCCCAATTACCTTTGCGGCAGGTTCCGGCTCTCCAAACTCCAGCCAATTCGTTCTCAAGATGGGAGAGGATGGACGCAAGACAGTCCGGCGCAAAGCCGCAGGACAAACGCTATCCACAGGGCCGCGAGGCGAAATAAAGAGGCGGCCTCGATGAGGCCGCCTGTCTTTCGTGTTTACGCGCGCCAGTTGCGGAGCAAATCCACAAACAAACGCACACCGTAACCGGCGCCGCCCTTAGGCACATGCGGACGGCCTTTCTCTTCCAGGCCCATGCCTGCCATATCCACGTGCGCCCAGGCCACATCATCGGGCACAAACTGCTTAAGGAACATGCCCGCGGTCAACGCGCCGCCCGGCCGTCCACCGACATTCTTGAGGTCGGCCAGGTCGCTCTTGAGCTGTTCTTTGTACTCATCAAAGAGAGGCAGCGGCCAGACGCGATCGCCGCTGTGTTCGCCCGCCGCGCGCAGCTTCTCCACCAGCTCCGTGTCGCCCATCACGCCCGCGGCAGCATGGCCCAACGCGATGACGCAAGCACCGGTGAGAGTCGCAATGTCCACCACCGCCTGCGGCTTGAATTGCCCCGCGTAGGTCAGGGCGTCGGCCAGAATCAGGCGGCCCTCGGCGTCGGTGTTGATAATCTCCACGGTCAAGCCCTTCAGCGAGCGCACAATGTCGCCGGGCTTAGTGGCGCGGCCACCGGGCATGTTCTCCGTCGCCGGGATCAAGCCGATGACGTGCAGCGGCAGGTTGAGACGCGCCGCCGCGTACAGGGCACCCATCACCGCCGCGCCGCCGCTCATATCGCTGCGCATGGCTTCCATCCCTTCCGAGGGCTTGAGCGAGATGCCACCCGTGTCAAACGTGATGGCCTTACCGACCAGCGCCACGGTGGGCAAATCCGTCCGTTCCGCGTTGTGCTCCAGGATGATGAAGCGCGCCGGTTCATGGCTGCCCCGCGCCACGCTCAACAGGAGGCGCATCCCGATGGCCTCCATTTCTTCCGGCGTGAGGACGGTGCAGCGCAGGCCCGTTTCCGCCGCGATGCGCTGCGCTTCCGCCGCCAGGTGCGAAGGCGTGGCCACATTGGCGGGGCGGTTGATGAGGTCCCGCGCAAAGTTGGTCGCCTGCGCCAGAATTTCGCCCGTCAGCGCGCCGGCGCGCATGGCGTCCAGCTTCGCCGCATCATATTCCACCAGGGTCAGGGTCTCCAGCTCCGGTTTTTGATTATCCTCGTCACGGGTCTTGAACTCGTTGAAGCGATACAGGCCCAGAAGCGTGCCCTCGACGGTCGCTTCCGCCGCTGCCTGCGCATCGAGTCCGCCCACCCCCGCGCCATGGACGATGGTGGCAAGGGAGGTGACCCCCAGCTTGTGGGCCTGATTGGCGGCCACGGCAGCCGCCTCGCGCACGCCTTCCAGCGTCAGCGCTTCGGCCTTCCCCAATCCAACCAGAATCACGCGCGGGGCAGGTAACGCGCCGCGCGTGTACAGGACGGTGACCTCTTTGCGCTTACCGCAAAAGTCGCCCTGCTGCAACAGCTCACTGATTTGACCGTTGAGAGCGCGGTCCACGGCGCCGGTGGCGCCGCCCGGATTTGTCACGCCCTCAAACACATTGACGACGATGGCACCAGCAGACATATCCTGAAGTGTGCCTTGAACTACGTTAATATGCATGCAAGCCTCCTCTACGAGATGGCAAAATTACCCATGATCGCGTTCAGCCAGGACACGCTGCCGCACTTCGGCCGGCCCCAACGATTCCTCCGCCCCGATGAGGCGGCGCAGGTGTTCGCGCAACTGTTGCAGCGCGATAGCTTCGATCTCCGTTCCGCTCATAAACGCATGGATGAGGAACTCGAATAAGGTGTTGATTTCTGAATGTTCCAACTCGTGGGTGAGTTGATACGCATCCTCAAGGGTCTGAAGCGAGGCTTGAAGAGCTTTGTGATCTAAGCGTTGCAAGGCCGTAGCCTGTTCCCAGAGAAGAGACTCAACGGCTTCGTCAAGGCGTTCGGGAGATACAGCAGATAGGGTCTGTTCCAAAACGCTGGCATGGTAGCTTTCATCCCGCGCCAGAGCTTGCCACAACTCCACGGCAGGAGGATAAGCAGCAAACATCGCCGCGATTTCTGTGTAGAGCTGTTGCGTTTCACGCTCGGCGCGGATAGCGATTGCAAAGGCCTGAGTGTAGGTGGGCTGAGTCATCGGCTCTTAATCCTTCGACGGTTATCACCGAGGCCAAAAAAGCGCGAAAAATCCGCAAGCTGTTCGATGTGCTGCTGTAGCGATTCCAGCAGCAAACTTTCCGCTTGTGGATTGCGCGAAAAATGCTTGATTAAGAAACTGAACAGCGCGTTGGTTTCCGGTGTTTCCACCTCAACGGCTAAAGCAAAAGCATCGTCAAGGTTTTGAATTGCGGCAAGCTTTTGGTCTATGGGGGTGGCCAGCAGCGCCTCGAACTTTGCGCTCAGGAAATTAGAAGTCGCTTGCAGATCCGTTGCTGAAAGGTCCTCGCGGATAACCTCAAGTTGCAGCGCGTGCATCTGTTCTTGTTCGGCAAGACGTCGCCAGAAATCAGCCACGGTCGGCGTGGCGATGAACTTTTCTGCCAGAGCCGTGTAGAGTGCCTCCATATAGTGTTCGACCGCGATGGCCAGTTCGAACAGTTGTGCGACGGTTTTTTCTGCCATGGTCCGCTCTTGATACCTTGATGATTTACATTATATCACAATAGGCTATTTAGGCGAACATCAAATGGCTGATGGGTGCGATAAGGCCGCCCTGCGGCAATGAGAGGGGGCAAGGCCAGCCGGAGCGACGGCACGGATTAAACCAGCCAGAGGCTGGGGGTACACATGGAGCCAGCCGGAGTGACGGCACGGATTAAGCCAGCCAGAGGCTGGGGGGACAGATTAAGCCAGCCGGTGGTGACGGCACGGATTAAACCAGCCAGAGGCTGGGGGTACAGATTAAGCCAGCCGGTGGTGACGGCACGGATTAAGCCAGCCAAAGGCTGGGGGTACAGATTAAGCCAACCGGAGCGATGGCACGGCTTAAACCAGCCAGAGGCTGGGGGTACACATGGAGCCAGCCGGTGGTGACGGCATGGATTAAACCAGCCAGAGACTGGGGGTACAGATTGAGCCAGCCGGTGGTGACGGCACGGATTAAGCCAGCCAGAGGCTGGGGAGACAGATTAAGCCAGCCAGAGTGACGGCACGGATTAAGCCAGCCAGAGGCTGGGGGGACACATTGAGCCAGCCGGAGTGACGGCACGGATTAAGCCAGCCAGAGGCTGGGGGTACAGATTAAGGCCAGCCGAGCGATGGCACGGCTTAAACCAGACAGAGGCTGGGGGTACACATGGAGCCAGCCGGAGCGACGGCACGGATTAAACCAGCCAGAGGCTGGGGGGACGCATTGAACCAGCCGGAGCGACGGCACGGATTAAACCAGCCAGAGGCTGGGGGTACAGATTAACAGCCAAAGGTTGTGGGCACATATGGAGCCAGCCGGAGGCGGGGGATACTAACCCCCTCCGCGGTCATCACGCCTGCATGAACAGGTGGGGAACTTTTTTGCATGGTCCAGCGTCATGATAAAAATATCCAGGGCAATGATTTACTTGATAAGGGGGATGTCAAACGTTTCCACGAGGTAACTGCCTACCATCCCATATCGGAGCAGTCGTAAACTCGCCGCTACCCTGAGGGGGTAAGCAGTTCCTCCGCGAGAAGGAAACCCGTTTTGTTTGGGTTCACCATCCACCTGGAGTAAACGGCGGCTGGCGGGCCATGGATATGGTTCTGAAGATATGGCGCGCCTGAGGCCTTCCTTCCACACGAGACGCCGTGTTTGGTGTTTCGCGGGTTTGTGTTATGATACGATGGCCGGAGGAAAGATGCCTCCGGTTTTGTTTGGAGGTCAAACATGATAGCACATAAAAAGATGACGGTGATTTTGGGTTGCCTGCTAATCGTGGTGACGCTTTTGCAAGGTTGCGCACCCAGCGTGACCCCATCCGGGACGGCCACCCCGACAACGCCTACACCGACCCTGACGCCACGCCCGACGTATACCCCCGTCCCCACCTGGACGCCGACACCGGGCGCGACACCAACGCCAACCGAGAGCGCTACTCCTACGCCTACGGAGGATCCCAACCGTCCGCCCCTGCCCTGGGTACCGACGGTTTATATCACCGGCACGCCGGTGCTTTCGCCCACAATCCCCGTCCCCACGGAGATGCCGCTACTTTCTCAGCCGCGCGGGACGATTAACGTGCTGTTGCTGGGCACGGGGAGTCCACCGGGATTAATGGATGTGATCATGATTGCTTCCATCTATCCGGATGTGCCGGGGGTGACCCTGCTCTCCATCCCCCGTGACTATTATGCCTGGATTCCGATGTGGGGCTTTGATAAGATTAATACCTCTTATTCCCGCGCCTCGAAGGTGAATTATCCCGGCGGTGGCATGGCGCTGATGAAGGCGACGATCCGCTATAATTTCGGCATCCCTATCCACTACTACGCGATGGTGGATTTCGACGGTTTCAAAACGGCCGTGGACGCGCTGGGCGGGATTGACGTGATTGTGGAGTGCCCTTATCACGAAACTTTCCCGGATGAGGAGGCGGAGAACGAAACCAAGACGACCGATATTGATCTCGAACCCGGCCTGCATCGTCTGGATGGTAAATTTGCGCTGTGGTACGTGCGCGGACGCCATACTTATTCCGGCGGCTCGGATTTCGACCGTCTGCGCCGGCAACAACTGGTCATCCGCGCCATGTTCAAGCGCGCGACGGTGAAAAACGTCTTCTCCAACGTCCCTTCTTTGTGGAATACTTACCGCAAGTCGGTGAAAACCGATCTCGACCTGCCGATGTTACTGTATCTGGCTTCGGTCGGGTCCAAATTATCCACCAATGACATCAAGAGCCGCTTCATCGGTAAGGATATTGTGCGCGGGTGGACTGCGCCGAACGGCGGGGCTGTACAGGTGCCGGATTACGATAAGCTTTACAATTTCCTGCGCGAGGCCGTTCAGCCGCCGCTTTCCAACCGCGCCGGTCAACGGCGCTTTACCGTGGAGGTCATCAACGCTTCTGCCAAGCGGGAATGGGAATTAGTCGCCGCGGAACGCCTGGAGATCGAGGGGTTCATCGTCGCTTCGACGACGATTGACCGCAGCAAGTATTACGCGCGCACCACAGTGATTGACCATACGTCCACCTCGAAAGGGTCGCAGCTTTACAAGCTGGAGCGGATTTACAGCCTGGCCAAAACGGACATCATCGCCGCGCCGGACCCCAATAGCCCGGTGGATTACACCATCATCCTGGGGGCGAATTATAATCCATGTGTGGGGACGGGTACAGCTTCGTGGCGCAGCACGCCAACGCCCACGCCAACGGCGACACCAACACCCACGGCGACAGCAACGTTGACGCCGACGCCTATCCCAACCCTGACAGCTTCTCCCACGCCGACGGGGCTGCCCACGCCAACCTTCACGCCGACACCGCAGCCTTCGCCGACGGAAACGCCCACCCCCACGGAGCCGCCTACGCCAACACCATGAGGTCGCAGCGGGTTCGGAGCTGTTTGTGGCTGGCCGTGCTGGGGCTGTTGCTCGCCCCAGCACTGCTGGCGTTTTATGCCTGGCGTATCGAGCCACGTTGGATTCAGGTGCGCCACGTCACCCTGCCCATCGCATCTTTGCCACCGGAGCTGGACGGGTTCACGATTCTGCAATTGAGCGATTTGCACCGCGGTCCGCAGGTCAGTGCGGCCTATCTTCAGCGCGTGGTGGAGAAGGCCGCGCGGCTCAAAGCGGACATGGTGGTGCTTACCGGCGATTTCGTCACCGGTGACGCGCACTTTGCTACCGAAGTGGCAACGTTGTTGGGGCGCCTTTCCGCGCCTTACGGCGTCTACGCCGTGACCGGGAATCACGATGTATGGACGGATGCTGATGCCGTAACGGCGGCGCTGGCGGCACAGGGCATCCGCGTGTTGCGCGACGAGGCCCTGGTGACGGAGGCGCGTACCGTCCAATTGGCCTTGATTGGGCTGGAGGATACCGGTTGGGTGACGGACCAACCCTGCCCAGAGCCCTCATCAACCTGGAGAAAAAGTCTGCAGACCCTGGCCGATGTGAGCGCAGCTTTGCCCAAGGATATGCCACGCCTGGCGCTGATCCATAATCCTGACCTGGCCCACTGGGTTCCCGCCGGTACGGTGGACGCGGTACTGAGCGGCCATACGCACGGCGGACAGGTGCGCTTGCCGCTGCTGGGCACACCCGTGGTGCCTTCGTGCCACGGCGCGCGGTATGCTGCGGGGCTGACGACTTCGCCATCAGGGATTCCGGTGTATGTGAACCGCGGCATCGGGACGGCGATTTTGCCGCTGCGCTTCGGCGTGCGGCCCGAAATAACGCTTATTCATCTGACGGAGGTTTCTCATCCATGAGTTGGAGTGTGTTGCTTTCGGCGTTTAGCCTTGTCTTCCTGGCCGAGTTGGGCGATAAGACACAACTGGCCGTGATGACTCAGGTGTGTAAGTACCGGCGTCCGCTGCCGGTTTTTGCGGGGGCGAGCGTGGCTCTGGTGGCGGTGACGGCTTTGGGGGCATTGGGCGGGCAACTGGTGGCGCGCCTCGTGCCGCCATCGGTCTTCCGCGGCCTGGCCAGCGCGGCGTTTGTCGTGATGGGTGTGCTCATCTTGCGCGAGGCGCATTGTCCTGACGAGGAGGAGGCGGGATGTGAGTTACCCATCGCCGAGGCGACGACGGACCGTTGGAGCTGGTCCGCGTTCGGGGCGACGGCGGCGCTGCTGTTCGGGGCCGAGATGGGGGATAAGACGCAGCTCGCTGTGCTCACCCTATCGGGACAACAGCTTTCTGCCTGGCCGGTGTTCCTGGGCGGTGCCCTGGCGCTGGTGGCGGTGACGGCTATCGGCGCGCTGGTGGGACAGGGGTTGTGCCGCCTGATTCCACAGCGTCTGCTCCTGAAGTTCGCTGGCGTCGCTTTTGTGCTGATGGGCGTGCTTATGGCCCTCGGTGTGGGGTAGATGGGGTCATCATGGCGTCATCCGGTGTGCCCCAGACAGCCCAGCCCCACGGCTCACGTGACCGGGTTGGGGTTTTGATGTTGAACAAATTTCATGACGGGCAGGTCTATGTTAGCGATTGAAACTCATCATGTCGGACGGATTTACAAGATTCGCAATAATCGCAAGGAGAAAGCCTTGCGCAAAGAGCTTGTGGCGCTGCAGGACGTGAACCTGGAGGTGCGTCCTGGCGAGTTGTTTGGCCTGCTGGGGCCTAACGGCGCGGGCAAAACCACGCTCATCAAGATTCTCACCACGCTGCTGGCTCCCACCAGCGGGGAGGCGCGCGTGTTGGGCCACGATGTGGTGCGCGAGGCCGCACAGGTGCGCCCACTCATCAACATGGTCTCCGGCGGCGAGTCGTCCGGGTACGGCCTGCTTACCGTGCGCGAGAACTTGTGGATGTTCGCGCAGTTCTACGGGATTCCCTCGGCGGAAGCCAACCGACGCATCCGCGCGCTGCTGGAACGGGTGGGCATGGCCGACCGCATCCACACCAAGTCCTCCGACCTTTCCACAGGCCTGCGGCAGAAGATGAACATCGTGCGCGGCTTTCTCACCGATCCGCGCGTGCTGTTTCTGGACGAGCCGACCCTGGGCCTGGATGTGGGCGCAGCGCGCGAGGTCCGCGCCCTGATCCGCGAGTGGTTGGATGAGGACCGCGAGCGCACGTTGCTGCTCACCACGCACTACATGGTGGAGGCCGATGAATTGTGCGATCGGGTGGCGATTATCAATCAGGGGCGCGTGCTGGCCTGCGATACGCCGGCAGCGCTGAAACGCTCCTTACAGCACGACGCGCTTTTCGAGATCGAAATCAGCCATCCCAACGGCCTGACGGCGGAATCCCTGGAGGTCTTGCCCGACGTGCATCGCGCGTCTCTCACCCCCACGGCAGAAGGCGCACAGCTTGGCCTGACCCTGCATGAGGACTCGGCCCTGGCGCATGTCATTCAGGCGCTCACCGCGCGCAACGTGCGCATCCAACGCTTGAGCAAGCGCGAACCAACCCTGGAAGATGTCTTCGTCGAGCTGGTGGGGCGCCGCATGGAAGAGGTGGAGCAGGAGGCGGGCGGTGACGGAGCGTAGTCTTGGGCGGTTGACGGTGCCGCGCGCGCAGGGTTGGCGGCTCTTCGTGCAGAGCGTCATAGCGCGCGCCTATCCGCGCATCATTGGGCAGCAACGCGAAAAGTCCTGGCTTTTCTTTGATGTGCTGCTGCCGTTGCTTTCGGTGGCGGCCTACGTGTTCGTCTATCGCGCCATGCGCGCGCCGGAAGACTACGTGGGGTTTGTGGTGGTAGGCGGGGCCATGCTGGCCTTTTGGATGAACGTGCTGTGGAGCATGTCCATGCAGCTCTATTGGGAGCGAGAACAGGGCAACCTGGCGCTCTACATCATGGCGCCCAACTCCATGATGGCGATTCTGTTGGGGATGGCGGTGGGCGGTCTTACGGCCACGACGTTGCGCGCGCTGGCCATCATCCTGGTGGGGAGCTGGCTGTTTCACGTTTCGTATGCTGTGGTCAGTCTGGGCGCGCTGCTCCTTATCTTTGTGTTGACGATGACCGCACTTTACGGCCTGGGCATGATGTTCGCCTCGGTGTTTTTGCTTTTGGGGCGCGAGGCATGGGCCGCGCTGGACGCCATTCAAGAGCCGGTGTACTTCATTTCCGGCTTTTACTTCCCCATCCGTGCCCTGCCCTTCTGGATGGCGATGGCCGCTTCGCTCCTGCCCATGACTCTGGGGCTGGATGCGCTGCGTCAGCTCAGTTTCCGCACCGGCGCCACCCTGGGCTTGCTTTCGGTGCAGGTCGAAGCGGGGATTCTGGCCGTGCTGGCGGTGACGTTTTTGGTGGCTTCACGCTACTTGCTGGCCTATGTGGAGCGCGTCGCCGTGCGCGAAGGGCGCCTCACCGAGGCACGGCGGTAGGAGGACGAGATGACACGTTGGCGTGAAGCATGGCGTTCTTTTCGGGTAGCTACCTGGCTGGGCTGGCAGGTGGAAGCGAACTGGACCGATCCGTGGATTTTTATCGTCTATTCGCTGCTCAAACCCCTGGCGCGCGCCGTGATCCTGGTCTTCATGTACGGCGTCATCACCGGCGCGGCGTTCGATCAACCGTTTTTCCCCTACCTCTACCTGGGGAACACGTTTTACAGTTACGTGTACGCCATCATGACCGGCGTCTCCTGGGCCATTATTGATGACCGGGAGCACTACAAAACGCTCAAATACCTGTATGTGGCGCCGCTGCGCGTGCCCGCCTATTTGTTGGGGCGCGGGGTTGCCCGTTTCCTCACCAACACCGCCTCCGTGCTCATCATGTTAGGGGCGGGGGTAGCCTTCCTCAAGCTGCCGCTCGATCTGGCGCAAGTCCAGTGGGGGATGGCGTTCGCCGGGTTGTTGGTGGGGGTGTTGATGCTGGCAATGATGGGCCTTATCCTGGCCGCGGTTTCGCTGTTGCTGGTCCACCATTCCTGGGGCGTGGTGGAAGGTGTCGCCGGCGCGCTGTTCTTGTTCAGCGGGGCCGTTTTCCCGCTGGAAATCCTGCCGGCCTGGATACGGCCCGTGGGCTACGTCATGCCCGTCACTTACTGGCTCGAAGTGATGCGGCGCGCGATCCTGGGGCAACCGCTGCAAGCCTCACCCGTGCTCAGCGTGATGAGTGATGGACAGCTCTTCGCCGTCATGCTCGGCCTGAGCGCGCTGTTTGCCGTGGTGGCGTTGGGCGCGTTCCGCTACTGTGACCATCTCGCGCGCGAACGCGGGCTGATTGACTGGACGACGAACTATTAACGGGAAGCAGGGAGCGAAAGCTGAAAGCCGGAAAAAGGCCATGCCTTCGCCCACCCTACCCCGCCTGAACGGTCTGCTGCATCGTAACCCCGACAGGCTGAGGAGTTACCTTTCCCGAACAACAACGCAGGTCGAGGGCTTGCCTCGACCTGCGTTAACCCCAGCCGGCGGCGACTACATCAACCAGCACGCATGGAGGGGGAAATTCAAAACCACCTCATCCCCGGCGCGGGGGAGAGATAGCTCACGCGAGTTGAACAGGTCGGCAGTCACGAATATCCCCGGCGCCAGCTCCACCCGCATCCGCACAATAGCGCCCAAAAAGACGAGCGTCTCCACCCGTCCACGCACCTGATTCTGGTCGGGCGCAGTGGCGGGGCCGAGCGCGAACTCCTCCGGGCGGATGGCAAGGCGGGGCGCATCGGCGAGCGGGCGCGCGCTCACCTCACTCTCAAGGCGGATGAGCTGCCCGCCCAAACGGCAGGTGTGCTCCTGCAAGTCAAGGTCGCTAATCGGCAACACATTGAGTTGCCCCACAAAGAAGGCCACAAACTCCGTCGCCGGGTAGTTGTAGATTTCGGTCGGCGTCCCCACCTGCTCGATGCGGCTGCGGTTCATCACCACCACCCGGTCGGAGAGCGACAGCGCCTCTTCCTGGTCATGGGTCACGTACACGGTGGTAATACCCAGCGCCTGTTGGATGCGGCGGATTTCGAGGCGCAGCTCCATGCGGATTTTAGCATCCAACGCCGAAAGCGGCTCATCAAGGAGCAGCACGCGCGGACGGATGGCGAGGGCACGCGCCAGCGCGACACGCTGCTGCTGTCCGCCGGAGAGCTGATAGGGATAACGTCCGCCGTACTCCTCAAGGTGAATGAGAGCGAGCATTTCCTCCACACGCTGCTTGATTTCCGCAGCGGGGACCTTGCGCACTTCCAGACCAAAGCCAATGTTCTGCGCCACGGTCATGTTGGGGAAGAGCGCGTAGGACTGGAAAACCATGCCCACGTTGCGCTGATGCGGCGGCTGATACGTGATGTCATCCCCATCAAGGGTGATACGTCCACTTGTCGGTTGCTCGAAGCCGGCGATCATGCGCAACGTCGTCGTCTTCCCGCATCCGCTTGGCCCCAGGAAAGAAACGAACTCGCCCTTTTCAATCGCCAGGTTGAAATCGCTCACCGCAGCGGTAGCACCGAACGTCTTGGAAATATGCTCTAACGTGAGAAAACTCATGCAGAACTCCCTTTAGCGTGCGCCGGCCAACTGCCCTTCGGCGCGTCCGCGATTGAATAGTTGAATCAGGCCCATGCAGGCCCAGGTCAGGAGGAAACTGATAATAGCCAGGGATGATGATTCGTAAGTTTTGTTCTGCCCCACCAGGGACATGTAGGGGCCAAACGCCTTGATGCCCACGATGAAGCTCGCCATGGTGTACTCACCGATGACGGTAGCCAGGGTAAGGAACGCCCCACTGAGGATGGCCGTACGCAGGTTGGGGAAAACGATGCGCAACAGAATTGTCCCCCATCCCGCACCCAGACTCTGCGCCGCCTCGGTGAGGGAGCGCACGTCAATGGCTGCCAGGCCCGTATCCACAGCGCGGTAAGTGTAAGGCAAGGTCAACACCACATAGCCCGCCACCAGCAGAGCGTTCGTGCCCGTGAAGGTATTGGTGAGGTGGAACGGCGCGCCACTGAAGACGCGAATCAAGCCGAAGACGAGCACAATGGCCGGCACGACGAAAGGCAACATGCTGATAAACTCGGCCAGGGGGCGCAGTTGCGGCAGGCGCAGCCGAATCCAGTAAGCCGTCGGCACCACCAGCAGGATGCTTACAATGATGGTGTAGAAGCCCATCTGCAATGAAAAACCGAACGTGCGCCAGAAATTCACATCGTTAAAGATGCGCTCATAGGCCAGGAACGTGAGCACCCCCTTTTTCGCGCGCAGCGAAAAATCAAAAGTCGCAATCAGGGGCACAAAGAAGTAGAGCACACCGAGCGCGATCCACAGCCACGACCAGAGCTTGTTCCAGGGAATGCGTCCTTTCATTGCCGCAACCACCTTTCACTGCGCCGCCGCAGCAAGAAGTAGATGCCCATCGCCAGCGCCATCACAAACACCATCCCCATCGCCAGAGCGTAGCCCAGGCCGGGATTGTAGAGAATATCACCCTTGATTTGCGAACCGATGACAATCGTCACCAGGTTGATGAAGCCGCCGGTCAGGGAGAGCGCGGTGGCATACGCGCCAAAAGAATTGCCGAAGAGCAAAATCATCGTGCCCAAAATCGAAGGCAACAAAATCGGCAGAGCCACGCGCCGCCAGTAATCCAGGGAGGTGGCCCCCAGGTTCAGCGCCGCCTCATGCCACTCCCGGCGCAACCCGTCCAGAGCGGGTGTGATGATGAGCACCATCAGGGGAAACTGGAAGTACAGGTACGTGAGACTCAATCCCCAAAAAGAATAAAGGTTGAAGCCACGGTCATACAGGTCCAGGCCCAGCAGGGTTTTGAAAAGCACCGTCACCATCCCCGTGCGGCCCAGGGTCGCGATAAAGGCGAAGGCCAGCGGCACACCGGCGAAGTTGGAAGCAACGCCGGAAAAGGTGAGCAAAGCGGTGCGCATCCAGCGCGGGAGGCCGCCCAGCGTCACGGCGTAGGCCAGCATGAAACCGAACAACCCACCCAGCACCGCTGTCACCAGACTGATGCGGATGGTGACCCAGTAGGCGCTCAAAATGGAGGGCGTGAAGAGGTCGGCAAAATTCTTCAGCGTGAAATGCCCGGCATTGTCACGGAAGGCCCCGACCAACAGGTAAGCTGAAGGCAAGACGATGAAGAGGAAAGCGAAAATAAAGAAGGGCACCACACCCAGCCAGTTGCGCCAGGAAGCGGGGGCGGGACGCGCTACGCGCGCGTCCCGCTGAGCACGAGTCGAAAGGCCGTTGTTATTTGACATCGGCACCGACGACATCCATCCACTTCTCAGCAATGACCTTCTTGGCATTGTTGATTTGCTCGATGGACGGGAAAACAGCTTTGGCATAAGCCTCGGCGGGCGGGAGCTTGGCAGCGATTTCATCCGGGATGACGCCGCGCGCCGCCAAATCATTGTAGCGGATGGGGTGACAGCCGCCCTTCAGCCACAGCAACTGCCCCTCATCGGAGTAGAGGAACTCCATCCACAGTTTGGCCGCGTTGGGATGGGGCGCGTAGGCGGAGATGGCCTGAATGTACACGCCCGCAATGACGCCCGTCTTGGGGATGACGACCTCAATTTCGGGGTTGCCGGCCAGGGCTTCCTTATCGGCCAGGGCGTTGTAGTCCCAGCGCATGATGATGGGGGTCTCCCCCTTGGCCACCGTCGCCTGCTTGGCAATGACGGGGACAAAGTTGCCCGCTTCATTGAGTTTCTTGAAGAATTCCAGGCCAGGCTCGACGTTATCCAGCGAGCCACCGTTGGCCAACGCTGCGGCGTACACGCTCATTTGCGCCTGCGCGGATGCGCGCGGATCGCCGGCCAGGGCCACCTGCCCCTTGTATTCCGGCTTGAGCAGGTCCGCCCAATCCTGCGGCACGTTCTGCACCACATCCTTGTTCACCTCGAAAGCCAATACGCCGTAGTAGTCGCCGTACCAGTAGCCATCGGGATGCTTCGCATCGTTGGGAATAGTATCCCAGGTAGAGACTTTGTAGGGCGTCACCAGCCCCTCTTCGACAAGTTGCGGACCGAAACCAAAGCCCACATCAATCACATCGGGCGCCTGCGGCCCTTTGTTATCGCGATTGGCCTTAATGGCTTCAATCTCATCCGCAGACCCTGCATCCGGATTGAGTTCGTTCACCTGCAGGCCATATTTGCTCTTGAAGGTCTCGATAGCCTCACCATAGTTGCACCAGTCATGGGGCAGAGCGATGACGGTAAGCATCCCTTCGGCCTTGGCCTTGGAGACCAGGTCATCACCCGCGGGGGCCGTGGGCTTGGGTGTGCAGGCCACGAGCACCAGAGCGGCAAGCAAAAGGACAGCCATAAAACGATACCAGCCATGTGAAGCGCGCATAGACTCTCTCCTTCATTTAAGAAATCAGGATGGAAAATGGTTAGCGCAGGGCGCTGGTTAAGATTATAGCCGGGCAAAAAATTTGTCAAATCACGTAACGACTACCCCCAGCAGCAAGACAGCGATAGCAACCGCCGCTGGCGCGATTTTAACCGTCGCCGGGGTAGGACATCCGAAAGGTCGTTTCGCGCCGAAGCGCTTTTCTTTCCACCGATTCGTGCTAAACTAAGCCTAACTAACTAATTATGGGCATAAGCCTTTAAAGGAGGATATATGGTCTCGTATCCCATTGAATCACTGCTTTCCGCGCGGCTGTTCCTCAATCCACAACTTGTGGATGAGCGGTTGTTTTTCATCAGTGACCTTTCGGGGCGCTTGAGTCTGTATGCCATGGATGCCGGTGGCAGCGTCCCCGAACCGCTTCTGCCCCCCTCGCTGGCGCTGCACAACCCGGCCCTGATGGGTGGGTATCCTTTCATTGTGTTCCCCAAACTGGGAAAAATCATCGTCATGCTGGACCGCGATGGCGATGAGAACTATCAACCGCACGTTATCCCCATCGAGGGCGGCATCCCGGAGCCGCTTTTCGGCGAGCGTTTCGCCGGTATGCAGCTCACGCTAACCTACCGCGACCTGGAGCACAACCTGCTGGGCCTCAGCGTGGATCAGCGCAAAGCGCCGGAGATGCGCAGCTACCTGGTGCGCCTTGACACGCTGGAGATGATTCCCCTGGGCGAAAGCCTGTACGGGAACAGCATCATGGCCGTTTCGCCCGATCACCAGAAAGTCATCCTGGCGGATGGTTATCTCGAAGGCGATGTGGTGCTTTTCCTGTGGGAAGCGGGCAAGGGTGAGCGCCGTCTGCTTTACGGCAAGCCGCTCGAAGCGCGCGCGCCGGATGAGGAGGTGCCGCTCACGGGCATCCGCGCGGTCTCCTTCACCGCGGATGGGGAAGGTTTGTTGCTCATCGGCGCGATTTTCGAGGACCGCTACGGCCTCATCTACATGCCGCTTTCCGACCCGCAGGCGCTGCGCCCGATCCCCGTGAAAGGCTATATCCATCAGGGCATCGGCGAAATGGTGGAGCTGATGGAGGTGGGCGGTGATCGTTTCATGCTCAAGTACAACATCAACGGCGTCTCTTACGCCTACGAAGGCACTTTTGACGCGGCTCAGATGCGCTTTGTGGTGGATACGGTGCTCACCGGCGTGGGCGAGCTGAGCGAGGGCGTGGTGCAATCCATCACGTATGAGCCGACAAGCGGACGCTATGCCTTAGCCTTCTCCTCCGCCACATCCCCGGTCCAACTCTACACCCTTGAAAAAGGGGTGGGCGTGGTGCAGCACACGCGCGAGCGCATCCTGGGCATCCCTTCCGCGCTGCTTGCTCCTGGGGAGGATGCGACCTTCGTGAGCCATGATGGCCTCACTGTAGCCGCACGGCTCTATCTCCCCGCCGAAGGGTTGGGATACGCGCCGCCGTACCCCGTCATTTTCTACATCCACGGCGGACCGCAAAGTCAGGAAAAGCCGGATTTCACCTGGTTCTCCATGCCGCTCATTCAGTATTTCACGTTGAATGGTTTTGCCGTCTTTGTGCCCAATGTGCGCGGCAGCAGCGGCTATGGACTGGATTACGTCAAGCGGGTGGATCGCGACTGGGGCGGACAGGACCGCTTAGACCATGTGGCAGCCTTTGAGCACCTCAAACAGGACCCGCGGCTGGATATGACGCGCGCCGGCGTGATGGGGCGTTCCTACGGCGGCTACATGACCCTGATGCAGGTAGGCTGTCATCCCGAACTGTGGAAAGCGGCCTGCGACATGTTCGGGCCGTACAATCTGCTCACCTTCCTGGAGCGGATTCCGGAAACGTGGAAGACCTACTTCCACATTGCCCTGGGACATCCGGATAAAGACCGCGACTTCCTGCTGGAACGTTCACCGAGCACGCACCTGCACAACCTGGCCTGTCCCTTGCTGGTCATTCAAGGGCGCAACGATCCGCGCGTGCGCGCCGCGGAATCGGAGGACCTGGTCGCCGAGCTGCGCGCACAGGGCAAACAGGTGGAGCTGATCATCTTTGAGGATGAAGGGCATGACGTGCTCAAGTTCAACAACAAAGTGCGCTGCTACACCGAGATTGTGGCCTTCTTCAAGCGTCACTTGATGGGAGCGTGAGCAGGGGGCTGGAAGCCGGTTGGGTGCGCGAAGGGCGTAGATACCCTCAGGGTATCATCGCCGGCGCGGTTCTAACCACCGGAGGCGCAAATTTCGGCCCTGACTGGACAAAAAACCAAAATCGGGTATACTCACCCGTCGGATTCATAGAGCAGATGCAGCAAAAGTTCGGAGGACATACAAGTGGCAAACACGAAGACGGCCCAAAAACAAATTCGTAGCTCGTATCGCAAGTGGCTGCGCAATCGTTACGTGCGCGGTCAAATGCGCGGTGCTTTGAAGCAGGTTCGCCAGGCTATCGCCGCCGGTGATGCGGAACTGGCTCAGTCGCTGCTGCCGCACATGATGAGTCAGCTTGACAAAGCCGCCAAGAAGGACATCATCCACAAGAACAAGGCGGCCCGGCTGAAGTCGCGCATCATGCGGCAGATTAACGACCTGCAGAAATCTGCTTAATTTCCGCGCTTTTTCACACGCTGGCAATTGAACGCAGGATGGCCCTGACCATCCTGCGTTTCTTGCCCTCTGTTTGACGGTGATGGCGCTCTACCCGCGCCAGCTCCATCCCTGGGATCTCACCCCCGCGCAGGCTCTCGCCCTACAGGCGGAGCTGCGCGCTCTGTTGTATCACATCCCCATGGCCACGCCACCGCGCCTGATCGCTGGCGTGGCAGCCAGCTGCACGTCGGGATGGGTCCACGCCGCGGCGGCGGTGTACGCTTATCCCACCCTGACACTCATCGAAATCGCCACCGCGGAAGGCGCAAGCACCTTACCCTATCAACCCGGCCTGCTGGCTTTCTGCGTCGGGCCGGTCGTGCTGGAAGCCCTCGCCCGCCTGAACAGCGAGCCAGAGGTGGTGATGGTGCAGGGGCACGGCATCGCCCATCCGCGGCGCATGGGATGGGCCGCTCATCTCGGCCTCCTGCTGGAGCGCCCCACCCTTGGCTGCGCAGACGCGCTGTTGTGCGGCAGCCACGCCCCGCTTCCAGCCACGCGCGGCAGTTGGGCGCCCGTCACGGATGGCGCAGAGGTCATGGGCGCGGCGCTGCGCACGCAGGAAGGTGTGCGCCCGCTTTACGTATCCCCCGGTCAGGGGCTGGATGTGGCTTCCGCTCTGAGCCTCGCCCTTGCCTGTGCGCCGCGCTTCCGCTGGCCCGAACCGCTGCGCACCGCGCGCCGCTGTTCAAAACAGGAGCGCGCCAAGCATCAGCGCCATGATCAAGCCTAAACCGGGCAACAGGGTGCGCCGCAGGGCAACCGTGCCATTGGCCCAGACCAGGCCGCCCTTAAAGGCCGTGTTGACCAGGGCCGCAAGCGTGATGCCACGCGCAGCCACCTCAAGCTCCAGGCTGCTCAGACGCGCCAACTCCGTCAGGGAGAGCAAAATGGCGTCCACCGTCGTCAGACCGCCCAGCGCGCTCGAAAAATACACGCCAACCACCCCACTGTAGAGCTGCGCGCCGCGCGCAACGAGCAAAATCAAGGCGTAGAGCAAGGCGAACTTAAAAGCCGGACCGAGTTTGAATGGGTTGGTCAACTCCACGCTACCGGTCTGTCCGTGCTTTTCACCCTGGAACAGATACAGACTGTACAAACTTCCCCCTATCAACCCCGCCGCCATCGGGGGCCAGAGCACGCGCAACAGCGGCGGATACAGCACGCCCACCACAATCAGGATGCGCGCAAACATCACCGTCCATGCCATGGCGATGCCCATGGCAAAGGAGCGCGTCAGCTCCGGCGTCTCGCGGCTGCGCTGCGCAAAGCTCAGGGTCAGGGCCGTGCTGGAAACAACCCCGCCCAGAAGCCCCGTCAGACTGATGGCTTGTTCACGCCTGATGATTTTGATGAGGGCATAGCCGGTGAAGCTCAAACCGGAAACGAGCACCACCATCTGCCACACCTTGTAAGGATTGAGCGCATCGAGCGGTGGGGGACCGATGGCCTCATCCGGCAGCACGGGCAGGATGATGGCCGTAATCACCGCAAATTTCAGCGTGGCATACACATCCTCGCGCGTGATGCGATGCGCAAAGGTGTGGATTTCGGGCTTGAGCGAAAGCAGCGCCATGGTGGTGACGCCCAGCGCCACGGCAAGGGGGCGTTCTCCCCAGTAGCACAAGGCCCCGCTGAAGAACGTCAGCAACGTCGCCATCTCGCTGGTCAAGCCACGTCCGCCGTGTTCCGCATCCACGTTGTAGCCCACCAGAATCAGCCCGCCAAAAATCAGGCTGACGGCAATGAAGCCGAAGGGCGTCTGAAGCTCATCGCTTACCAGAGCCGCCACCGCACCCAGGATGCCGATTAAGGCAAACGTGCGCACCCCCGCCATCTGCGGTTGGTCCTTATCCCGCGCGGCGTACTCGCGCTCCAACCCGATGAGCAGGCCGATAAATAGAGCTAAACCAAGCCGACTGAATAAATCAAGTTCAGGGGTCATGCCTCTCCTTGGATGGTGAAATGTGAGCGGCAAACCAGGGGCCAATCCCGCTCGCCGTGGATGCGTTACGCCGCTCCATCCGACGCAGTGATGAGGACCAGGGTTGCACGCGCCGGCAGGGTGTAATGCGTCGTGCTGAGGCGCGGCGCGCAGGTGGGCGCGATGTAATCCTCCGGCGCCGGGCGGGACGTATCCACCACCCGCCGCCACTCCAATCCCGATGGCAGCAGCGGCAGCTCAAAACACAGGGGTTCCCAATAGGCGTTGAACGCCGCGTAAAGCGTGGGCAGGCCCTCCCAGCGCAGCTCACAGGCCAGGCTGTGCGAAACATGCGCCCAGTCCGGCGCGTTCAGATTCACCCCGTGCCAGATGATCTGCACTTCCGCCTGTGGCTGGGGCGACCAGAAAGCCTCGGCACGCAAGGCGGGATGGGATTGTTTGAGAGCGAGTAGCCCCTGCACAAAGCGCCACAGGCCCTTTTGCGTGGCAAGCGCGTCCCAATCAAACCAGACCTGCGGCCCATCCTGACAGTAAGCGTTATTGTTGCCCTGCTGCGTGCGTGCGACTTCGTCCCCCATCAGCAGCATCGGCGTCCCCTGAGCCAGAATCAGGGTGGTCAGGAAATTGCGCATCTGCCGTTGCCGCAGCGCCAGAATCTCCGGATCATCCGTCGGCCCCTCCACGCCACCGTTCCAGCTAAAGTTCTCATCGGCCCCGTCGGTGTTATCGTGACCGTTGGCCTCGTTGTGCTTCCGATTGTAGCTCACCAGGTCGTGGAGCGTGAAGCCATCGTGACAGGTGACGAAATGGATGCTGCGATTCGGCTCGCGGTCGGGTTGCGGATAGAGGTCGGGACTGCCGTTGAGGCGCGCGGCGAAATCGCGCACCGTGCCCTCATCCCCGCGCCAGAAGCGACGTACATCATCCCGAAAGCGCCCGTTCCATTCCGCCCAGCGATGCCCCACAAACGACCCCACCTGATACAGGCCTGCGGCGTCCCAGGCTTCGGCGATGATCTTCGTGCCGGCCAGCACCGGGTCGGATTCGATTTCCCACAGCAGCGGCGGACTTTGCAACGGTCGCCCCCACTCATCCCGCGAAAGCACCGACGCCAGATCGAAGCGGAATCCATCCACGTGCATTTCGCGCACCCAGTAACGCAAGCAGTCGCGGATGAGGCGCCGCACAATGGAATGGTTCGCGTTGAGCGTGTTGCTGCAGCCGGTGAAGTTGGCGTAATGGGGCCAGCGCCCCTCGCGCGGAATGTAGTAGGCGCGGTTCTCAAAGCCGCGGAAGCACAGCGTCGGCCCGTGCTCGTCACCTTCCGCCGTGTGATTGAAGACCACATCCAGAATGACCTCAATGCCGGCGCGATGCAGGGCCTTCACCATGGCACGGAATTCCTCCACCGGCCCTGACGGATCGCGGCGCGAGCTGTAGGGCGCGTGCGGCGCAAAAAAGCCGATTGGGCTATACCCCCACACGTTCAGGCGTCCCGCCGGCGCATCCTGCGGATCGAACTGCTGCACCGGCAACAGCTCCACCGCCGTCACCCCCAGGCTTTGCAGATAGGGGATTTTGGTGATGAGGCCCGCATAGGTCCCGCGCAGGGCTTCCGGCAAGCCGGAAGAAGGGGCGCGCGTGAAGTTGCCGACGTGCAGCTCGTAAATGACCGTCTCGCGGAACTCGCGCTGCAGCGGATGATCGCCTTCCCAATCGTAAGCCCAGGAATCCACCACCACGCTCTTCATCGCATAAGCGGCGTTATCACCGGGGCGCGCAGCGGCCTGACGGTCATAATTCCGCCCCATGGCAATGCCGCGCGCGTAAGGGTCAAGCAACACCTTTTGCCCATCGAAATACAGGCCCTCTTCGGGCTTGAACGGGCCGTGGACACGATAGGCGTAGAGCTGTCCGGCCTTGACGCCGGGGATGAACATGTGCCAGTAGTAAAACGTGCGGTTGCGACGCGGGTCAAAGGTGAAGACGTAAGACGGACGGGCATCGTCCACGTCGTCGAAAAAGAGCAGCTCAACGGCGCTGCAATTCTTGGAAAAGACGCTGAAATTCACCCCATCGGGATACACGCGCGCGCCGATGGGATGCGAACGGCCCGGTTGCGGTTGTCCAATACCCATGAGCACCTCCCTGCATGGTGGATGCAAAACGGCAGCCCCCAGCTCCATGGGCAGCCCTCAACGGACAGGCAAGAAGCCTGTCCCCGCCAGGGGCGGGGACAGCGTTACGTGGCGTTGGTGTCGTGACGGCGGCGCAGTTGGCCACACCCCGCGCGGATGTCGCTGCCGCGACTCAGGCGCAAGGTGTGCGGGACGCGCAATTGCTCCAGGGCCTCCGTGAAGGCGCGGATGCGCTCCGCCGACGGCGCGCGCCCCTCAAAGCTCTCCGTGGGATTGAGAGCAATCAGGTTCACGTGGATCAACAGGCCCGCCGTGCGCTCGGCCAGCGCGCGCGCCTGCTCCGGCGTGTCCGTCAGACCTTCGATGAGCACCCATTCCAGCGTCACGCGCCGACGGGTCCGCGCCAGATATTCACGAATGGCCTTAAACAGCTCGTCCAGCGGGTAGCGGCGGTTGATGGGCATGATTTGATTGCGCACCTCATCCGTAGCCGCATGGAGCGAAACCGCCAGATTGACCTCCAAATCCTCTTGCGCAAAGCGCCGAATCCCCGGAACAATGCCTGCCGTGCTCACCGTGATGTGCCGCTGCCCCATCCCAAAGCCGTTGGGATCAATCAGGCGGCGGATGGCGGTGAGCACCGCATCGTAATTGAGGAACGGTTCCCCCATCCCCATCAGCACGATGTTGTTGAGCCGGTCGCCCCGTGCGTGCAGCTCGCGGTGCAGATGCAGCGCCTGCGTCACGATTTCCCCCGCGCTCAAATGACGGCGAAAGCCCATCTGCCCCGTGGCGCAGAAAGCACAACCCGCCGCGCATCCCACCTGCGAGGAAAGGCAGGCGCTGTTGCGGTCAATGTAGTGCATCAGCACCACCTCAACCTGCTCCCCATCCTCCATCTCCAGCAAATCTTTGCGCGTCTCGCCATCCCATGAGACCTGTTGCGCCAGCACGCGCGGCACGTAAAGGTGCGTCTCGGCCTGCAAACGGGCGCGCAGGGATTTGGGCAGGGTTGTCATGGCCGCGATGTCGGTCACCGCCTTTTGATACAGCCATTCCCACACCTGACGCGCGCGGTAGCGCGGCTCGCCCCAGGCGGTCAGCAGCGCCTCAAGCTCGGCGTAACCCAAATCATACAGGTTCGGCGTGGTCATCGTGCCCGCTCCCAGGCCGCGAGTAAGTCCGGCAGACCGGCAAAGATCAGGTCGGGATGCACCGGTGAAAGGCGCACCATCGCCTCTGTGGTGACGCCGGAAAGCACCAGGGCCGTCAACATGCCCAGGCGCAGGCCGCCGATAATGTCGGTTTCGGGCCGGTCGCCGATGACCAGCGTCTCCTCCGGCGCGATGCCCATGCGCGCCACCGCGTAGCGGTACAGCAGCGGCTCCGGCTTGCCGATGATGATGGGCGCCTGCCCGGTGGACGCCTGCAGCGCGGCGAGTTGCGCGCCGTTACCGTGGACGATGCCGTCCTCGGTGGGATAGGTGCGGTCGGGATTGGTGCCCACAAAGTGCGCGCCGCGGTGGATGAGGCGCGTCGCCGTGGCCAGTTTCTCCCAGCTCAGGTGCCGATCCCAGCCCACCGCCACCACGTCCGCGGCACTCCCATCGGAAAGCGGCAGGCCGCGTTCCTGAAGCGCCTGCAGCAGGCCATCCCCGCCAATCGGATAGACGCGCGCACCGGGCCAGGTGGTGGCGATGAAGTCCGCCGTCCCTATCGCGGAACTCAGCACGTGAGCGGCGGTCGTCATCACCCCCATACGCGCCAGCTTTTGCACGTATTGTTCGGGCGTTTTGGAGGCGTTGTTGGTGACGAGTTGATACGCGATGCCGTGCGCCTCCAGAAAAGCGAAAAAGTCCTGCAAACCCGGCAGGGGACGGTCGCCCGTCCAGAGCACCCCGTCCATATCGCAGATGACGCCGCGCACCGCGCGCAGGCGCGCCTCCGGCTGCGGGCGCGGACGCGCGAGCAAGCGCGCGTAGGTTTCCGGCGTGTCCACATCGGTGAAAGGCTCCGCCTCCGGCCAGGGCATTTCGGCCAGGTGATGCGGGTACGCGCTAAAGAGGGCGCGCCCGCCAACATCACCGCGCAGACGGGCCAGCTCCGGGAAGAGGGCGCGCGCGAACAGCACCGGGCTGCGGCGCTCGCCCGCGACGGTAGGGACGACGATGGACGCCGTGCTTTCGCGATAGCGCGCCACGAGCGCGCGCAGCACCTCCGGCGTCAGCAGCGGCTGATCGGCTTGCAAAAACACCGCCGCCTCCACCTCGCGCGGGAGGGCCGCCACGCCCAGCGCCAGGCTTGTGCTGATGCCCTCCTCCCAGCGGTAGTTGGTGAGAAGCTGCACCGGCCGCCCGGCCAGCGCCTGCGTCACCGCTTCCGCCTCCGCGCCGACGACGACCATCATCGGCGCCAGGTCCGCCGTCCAGGCTACATCCGCGACGTGCGCCACCATGGGGCGCCCTTCCCACGTCAACAATTGTTTGGGCTGACCGAAACGGCTCGATCCGCCCGCAGCTAAAATAACAGCAGCAATAGCCATCGTCAACTCCGTGCCTCAATTTCAGGTTTAGTCCAGCATCCAGTTTCCTGCTTCCGGTTTCCCGCTCCCGCGTTACGGGTGGATATTCACCAAGGTCCCCACCTCGGCGTGTTCAAAGACCCAGGCCGCATCCTCGTTGCGCATGGTGACGCAGCCGGCGCTGGCCGGTTGACCCATGGGCGTGCCCCAATACGTCCCGTGGATGCCGTAGCCCTGATAGAAATACAGGACATACGGCACTTTAGGGTAGAAATACCCCGGCCCTTCCATATCGTCGTAGAGCAATTTAATCCACACACGGAACTGCCCGACCGGCGTGGGGGTATTCCACTTGCCGGTGGAAACCGTAAACGCTTTGAGAATTTTGTTCCCCCGGTAGGCATAGAGCTTCTGCTCGCTCAAGTCCACGTCAATCCAAAAGGTTGGCGTGGGCGTGGGCGAAGGCCAGGACGTGGGATAGGGCGTCGCGGTGGCCGTCGGCGTTGGCGTGGACGTGCGCGTCGGTCGCGGCGTGATCGTCGGCGTGAAGGTGGGCGGCGGTTGCCGCGTGGGGATGGGGGTTGCCGTGGGCAGGGGCGTGGGCGTGGGCGGGACGGGCGTCGGCATCAAGGTAGGCAGGGGCGAATACAGCCGCAGCGCCCCGCCGGAAAGCTCGGCCAGCGGATCCTCCCCACGTTCTGCTGTGGTGAGGACGTATTGGGTCCCCAGCACCAGCAGCGCGAAGAACAACGCGCTCATGAGCAGAAAAATCCGTATCAAGCTTGTGCCACGCATCGTCAATACCCGTCGTGGATGATCACCTCAGTATGCAGTGGCGCCCACTCGTACAACCAGCGGGCATCCTCAACACGCATGTTGATGCAGCCATGACTCTGCGGCGTGCCGATTTTCTTGTTCCACGGCGCGCCATGAATCCCATAGCCCTGATAAAAATACATCACATACGGCACGTTGGCAATGTAATAGTCCGCGCCCTGCATATCATCGTAACGCAGCTTTAAATAGATGCGGAAATGCCCGGTCACCGTAGGCGTTGCGCGCTTACCGGAGGAGATCACAAACGTGCGCACCAGCTTCGTATCCTCGTAAGCATAGAGCCGCTGCGCCTTCAAATCCACCGAAATCCAGCGCCAGCCCTCCGGCAGTGGGGTGGGCGAGAGCGTGCCGGTAGGCGTGGGTGAGGGTGTGGGCGTCGGCGTGCGGGTGGGACGCGGCGTCGGCGTGGGAGAAGGGGTAAACGTCGGCCACGGCGTGTTCGTCGGCGAGGGGGTAACCGTCGCCGTCAGCGTCGCCGTGACGGGCGCCTCCGCCCATACGTCCACACCGGGCGTCTGCATCGCCATAAAACCGGCGAGCGCCATCAAAACCGCCAACAGCAACAGCACACCACCGAGATTCCGTCGCATCCTCATCCTCTGAACTCAACTTCCTGCTCTTATTTTACCCTATTCTACCCTAAGGTAGCCAATCTCCAAACGACCCTTTGCAACAGATCCACAGGAAAACGCGCAGGCCATGAGCAGGCAATCGTGACATGCCGTAACGGGGGGTAGGCGAAAGCATTGCCTTCGCTCATCCCCTACCCCGGCTTCCCCACCCGGCCTTTGCTCACGCAGGGACCCGGCTGGAAACTCATCAGCGGCGCGTTCAACGGCAGCTCCAAGGTGGGATGGCCGAGCGTTACGAAATGCCGTATAATATCCATGGCCCTGCGCCAGATTTTACCCAAAGAGGACAGCATGATAGACACCCATGTTCACCTGCACTTCAAACCCTATCAGGCCGACCTGGACGCCGTCCTGAGTCGCGCTGCCGCGGCAGGCGTCCGCGCCTGCATCCTTCCCGCCACCAACCTGGACGATAGCCGTCAGGCTATCGCCTTCTGCGAGCGCTATAGCTCCGCCGCCTGCGCCCTCTACGCTGCCGTGGGCTTCCACCCCACCGACGCCCACCTCTGCACGCGCGAAGCTTTAGCCGAACTGCGCGACCTGGCACAGCATCCGCGCGTCGTCGCCATCGGCGAAATTGGCCTGGACTTCTACTGGCCCAACGTCAAAGACCGCACCTGGCCCTGCGCCACCCCGGATGAGCAGCGCACCGCCTTCCGTGCCCTGCTGGACCTGGCCGGCACGCTCGACCTGCCCGTCATCGTCCACGACCGGGACGCGCACGAGGAAACCCTGGCCCTGCTGCGCGCCTGGGGAGGCCGGGGCACACTCCACGCCTATGCCGGTGGCCCTGCCCTGCTCGATGAGGCGCTCGCCCTGGGCTTCTCCATCGGCATGGATGGCCCCGTCACCTTCGCCAAAGCCACCGCCCTGCACGCCGTCGCCCGCGCCGTCCCGCTGGAACGCCTCCTCCTGGAAACCGATGGCCCCTACCTCACCCCCGAACCCTACCGCGGACAGCGCAACGAACCCGCCTACCTCACCCACATCGCCGCGCGCATCGCTGAGCTGCGCAGCCTGCCCGTGGCGGAAATCCAACGCATCACCGCGGCCAACGCGCGCCGGCTCTTCAATCTGAATGAACCCCCTGTGGTATAATGAACGTGATTTTCAAGGGGAGAACGGGTGTGAGCACTTTACTTTATCGTGACCTGATAGCTCAGGATATTGCTGCAGTTGAACAAACCATGCTGCCTCAAGGCGAGCGCATCCCAACGCCGGTGCGCGCGGCCCTGGCCTCTCTCATCCAACGCGGCGGCAAGCGTTTACGCCCCGCCCTGGTCCTGCTTGGCGCGCACATCTTCGGCGCGGACCTTGCGCGCGTCATTCCCGTCGCCGCAGCCATCGAGATGCTGCATACCGCCACCCTCATCCACGACGACCTGATTGACGGCGCCCTCACCCGCCGCGGCGTGGAAACCCTCAACGCGCGCTGGTCGCCTGCCGCCACCGTCCTTGCCGGCGACCTGGCCTTCGCCTGGTCCGCGGAACTGGCCGCGCGCGGCGAAAACCTCCCGCTGATGACGCGCTTCTCCCAGGTCCTCGGCGTCATTTGCGGTGGCGAACTGCAACAAATGTTCATCGGACGGGGCCACATCCCCACCCGCGAGGAATACGAAGAACGCATCTTCGCCAAAACCGCCTCCCTCTTCGCCCTTTCGGCGGAGACCGGTCCGCGCATCGCCGGCGCCCCCGCGGAAGACATCACGCACTGGCACGAATTCGGGCGCTTGCTGGGCCTCGCCTTCCAGATCGCCGACGACATCCTCGACTTCACCGCCGACGAAGCTACCCTGGGCAAACCCGTGGGCAGTGACCTGCGCCAACAACTGGTCACCCTGCCGGTCCTCTACTACCTCGACCTGAACCCGCAGGACACGCGCCTGCAAGCTGTGCTGGACGGGCGCGCCGACGCCGCCCTGACGGACGCCCTCATTGCCGACATACGCGCCTCGGCGGCGCCGCAGCGGGCACGGGAGACGGCGGAGACCTACGTGGCTCAGGCCCTTGCGCACCTCGCCGCCTACCCCCCATCGCCCTACCTGGAGGCGGTGCGCGAAATTGCGCGCTTCTCCCTGCACCGGCTCTACTGAGATGGGCTGCTCCAGCTCGCCGCGCTGGCGCTTTATTTTTTGGGGATGGTGGCTCACGGTAGCGTTCCTGGCCGCCTGTGCCCGTCCCACCCCGCCCCCGCAGCGCTTTGATGGACAGCGCGCCGCCACCTGGGTTGAGAAGCAATGTGCCTCAGGTCCGCGCGTGACGGGCAGCGCAGCGCGCGACGCCGTCTTCGACCTCATCCGCGCGGAGCTGACCTCCCTGGGCTGGACGGTGGACGAGCAAGGCTTCGACTATCGCGGCGTGACGGTGCGCAACCTGCTGGCCTGGCGTGGCGAAGGCGAAGCCGTGCTGCTTGGCGCGCACTACGACTCGCGCGCCTCCGCCGATCAAGAAGACCCCACGCAGCCCGTCCTGGGCGCCAACGACGGCGCGAGCGGCGTGGCCGTCCTGCTGGAACTGGCGCGCGTGCTCGAGGTGGATTGGACGCAGCGGCGCATCTACCTGGCCTTCTTCGACGCGGAGGACAACGGCGACCTGAACGGCTGGCCGTGGAGCGTGGGGGCTGAGACCATGGCCGCGCGGTGGGACGAAAGCGGCCATCCGCCCCTGAAGCAAGTGGTCATTGTGGACATGGTGGGCGACGCCGACCTGCAACTCTACTACGACGGCAACTCCGACGCGGCCCTGCGCGAGACCCTGTGGTCCCTGGCCGCGGCGCAAGGCTACGAGGCGATTTTCATCCCCCGCGTCAAATACTTCATGATAGATGACCATCTCCCCTTTGCGCAACGCGGCATCCCGGCGGTGGACATCATTGACTTCGATTACCCCTACTGGCACACCACGCAGGACACGCCGGACAAAATCGCGCCGGCCAGCCTGGAGGCCGTCGGGCGCGTGCTGGAGACGTGGTTAGAGCAGCCATAAAGCCCCGGCGCGCTGGCCCCTTCCCCTGAAAAGCGACTTCCATTCGCCGGAAGCGAAAGGTCCAGGCGCGAGTTCAACCGCCAGCCTGGACAGGGTATCCGATGATTTCAACACCCGTGGAGAAAGGCGAAGGTCATGCCTTCGCCATAACCCTCTGCCTGGAAAGCCAAAGTCCAGAAGCGTTCCCCCAAAAATCCGGGGACTATAACCCTCAACCTGGAGGGCCAAAGTCCAGGACCATGCCCCCTGGCCTGGAAGGCAAAAATCCGGGGACTATAATCCTCAGCCTGGAGGGCCAAAGTCCAGGACCATGCCCCCTGGCCTGAAAGGCAAAAATCCGGGGACCATAATCCTCTGCCTGGAGGGCCAAAGTCCAGGACCATGCCCCCTGGCCTGGAAGGCAAAAATCCGGGGACTATAATCCTCTGCCTGGAGGGCCAAAGTCCAGAAGCGTTCCCCCTGGCCTGGAAGGCAAAAATCCGGGGACCATAACCCTCTGCCTGGAGGGCCAAAGTCCAGGACCATGCCCCCTGGCCTGAAAGGCAAAAATCCGGGGACTATAATCCTCTGCCTGGAGGGCCAAAGTCCAGGACCATGCCCTCTGGCCTGGAAGGCAAA
>DAOUBT010000066.1:0-11305 GCA_034432595.1 Anaerolineae bacterium
CCCCAACTACCTGATTTGAATTGCTCTGAGTGGGTGAAGGCATGGCCTTTGCCTACCCCAACTACCTGATTTGAGTTGCTCTGTGGGTGAAGGCGCTTTTTTCGCCTGCTTGAGCTGATCCATTTCTGGGTGGGCGACGGCATGGCCGTCGCCCACCCACGGCATGGCCTTGGCCTACCCCTTCCAACCATCCTCACCCGCTACCTTCTCGCTCCTTCAGGTACTGCTCATACCACCCCTTCAAATACAACAAGGCCAGCGCAGGGGTGGCGGGATGCTGCTCACGTCCGCGGTTGCAGGTGATGATGAGTTCCTTGCGCGCGCGCGTGATGCCCACGTACAGCAGGCGCAAGCGCTCGGCGGCGTAATCTTCCCGCGCGCGCAGCGTGGCCTGTCCCGGCACGTACCCCAAAATCCCATCCGGCACGGTCAGCGCCTTTAACTGCGCGATCAGTTCCGCTTCGGCATTAAAGCCGGGCCGCAAAAACCACTTCTCACTGATGTAGCTATCATGCGCCTGAGCGGAGGGAAAATCGTAATTGTTCACCGAAAGCAGGTACACGCGGTCCCACTCCAGGCCCTTCGCCTTGTGCATTGTCGTCACCACCACCTTGCCGCGGTGCTGCTCCGGGTCAAAGCCCGTCTCGTCATCGTCAACGCCGGCGAATTTGCGCTCATTGTTGGCGATGCGCTCCAGCTCCTGTGCCAGCTCCGGCAGGCGCAAGTCGGGATGCAGGTCCGCATAGCGACGCAGCGACAGCGCCAGACGGTGCGCCGTCGCCAATTCCGCCGGCTCGGTGAACACATCCTGCGCCAGCGTGAGCAACAACTGATCCACCGGCAGCGTTACGGCCTCCTGCCAGCGGCGCACCTGTTCGCGGAAAGCGCTCAACGTCTCGCGCAGGTCGGTCAGGTCTTCGGGGAGGATGAGGGTGCTCAGCCAATCGCGTTCCAGTCGCGGCCAGAGGTAGTCCTCCACGCGCGGGCATTTGCGGAGCAGCGTCGCCGTCACCTTGAGGCGCTGCGCGCCTTCCGGCGTTTCTCCGCTGCCGCGCGCCCACACCAGGTACACTTTGGCCAGCTTGGACGGATGGCCCGGATCAGCCAGATAGAACAGCAGGGTGGCGAGTTGCCGCGCTGTTTCGCGCGTGGCGCGCGTGCTGCGCAACACCTCGACGTGGGGTATCTCATGGCGCTTCAACTCGGCTACAACCTCGGCGCCCCGTTCGTTGCGCGGCACCAGAATAGCCACCGTGGCCTCCGCGTGGTTCGGCAGCCACTTCTTGAGCGAGCGCATCACCTTATCCAGCTCCTGATCCGGCGTGTGTTGCGTGATGTCTATGTAGATACGCTGCGGCGCATCGGGCGGATTGGGTTGCGGGTCGTCGGGTGGGGTGGGGCGGATGTAGGGCGGTGCCAGGGCCTTGCGCAGCGCCGGCATGGGATGCTCCAGATGGGTCCAGCGGATGAGTTCGTTGGCCAGGGCAATCACGCTGGGCATGGAGCGCCCGGAATCGGGCAGGTCCACCGCCACCACGTCCGGCTCGCGGATGAAGGCGCGCAGATGTTCCGGGCTGGCCGTGGTGAAGGTCTCGTAGATGGCCTGATTCGGGTCACCGACGCGCACCCAGTTCCCCTCCGGGCCGGTGAGCAGGCGCAGGATGGATTCCTGCAGCAGGCTGCTATCCTGCGCTTCGTCCTCCAGGATGTAGGGCCAGCGATGCTGCAGTTGTGCCAGCAGAGCCGGGTCCAGGCGCAGGGTTTGCAACGCTAAGCGGATGAGGTCACTGAAGTCCAGCCCCCCGCGATAATTGAGCGCGCGCTGATAGGCCTGATAAATCTCCAGCCCCATCTCCAGCAGCGGGAAGCGATCCTCCAGGGCATCGAGGCGCTCCTTGATGGCCGCCGGCGTCAATTCCAGATCCTTGGCCTGACGGATGAAAGCGTTCGCCATAGCCTTAACCAGATCGGGCAATTGTTTGGTGCGGACGTTATACTCCTGTTGGGACGTGAGATCGGGTTTGAGAAAGTCATCCAGGGCGTTGGGATGAGCGCGCAGCCAATCCAGGGCTGCATCCTCCAGCAGTTGGGAGGCGGTTGCGTCGTCAATGATGGTCATGTCGTCGCTCAGCCCCACCAGGTCAGGGCGCTCGCGGATGATGTCGTGCGCCAGGCCGTGCAGGGTGCGGACGCGGTAGCCCACGCCGGGGAGCAGGCCGCGCTCGGTGATGAAGCCCGCCACGCGCTGCGCGAAATGATCCACCGCGGCGTTGACCAGCGTGACGATGAGCACTTCCTGATCCTCGTCCAGGCCGCCTTCGGCCACCAGCTGTGCTGCGAGGTAGGAAAGCGTGTGCGTCTTCCCGCTGCCGGGGACGGCAATCACGCCCATCTTTCCGCCGCGGTAGGCGAGCATCTCTTGTTGTTTCGGTCGTGCGATAAAAGGCATGGCGTCAGGTCAGGTGTTTAAAGGTGTCTGTGTCCGCAGGCGCGTCCTCAACGGCCAGGCTTTCAGGCGGGCGTCGCTTTAAGACGGCAGCCTTCAAATCCGGCGCTGCGCCGCTTCGACGAGAGGGCAACGGGCTTACTCAAGCGTCTCCCCCAGCTCCTGCACCAGGGCGAAGTAGCGCCCGACGTGCCACCCATCGGCCAGGGCGTGATGGACCTGCACGCACAGCGGGAGCTTGTAACGCTCGCCCTCCTGCGTCACCTTGCCCCACGCGATGCGGGGAATCGAATCCACCGGGTGCATGTGGATGGGATGTTGCATGGCGGTAAAACTCACCCATGGGATGGAGGTCATGTAGAGCAGGTCGTCGCGCCCCGGTTCGTCCTCTAAGGTGGGCTGTGCCTGCGCGGCGGCGATGGCCTGCGTGGCCACCGTCAAGAAGCGCGTGAAGTCCGGCTCGTAAGCGAAGGTGCAGAAGCCAAACAGATTCCCCTGCGTCGGCACTGTCACGGAGGGGTGCACCGTGTCGTGCAGGAAGACGCCCTCAGGGCGGATGCGCAGCCGAAACGCCTCAAGGGTATTGGCGGCGCGCGTCAGGATATAGATGATCGCCTGAAAGAACGAAACGTCCTGCGCTTTGGTCCAGGGATACAGGCGGCTCACATCCACCTGCCCGCACAGGCTGAAATGCGGGTAGTCCATGGCGTTGAACAGCTCAAAATGCTTGCGACGTGGCCAGGTGTTCAGATCAACGTAACTCATCCTAACCTCTTCAACATGGTTTGCACGGCCTGCAGCAGCGGGCCGCGCTCCTCAAAGCCCTGCTCGCCCAACTCGCTCAGGCCCAGATAGACTCCTTCCTCGCAGCGGTTGAGCAGGCCGGTCACCAGGCGCAGCAGGTTTTCCTGCCGCGCGGCGAACTCCTCTTCCGCCGTCCACGGACGGCCCTCCTCCCAGCCGCGGCTGAGCACGTAGGGATGCGTGAGGGGCTGATACAGGCGCTCCCACCAGCCGCGCGCGCCGATTTCGAGCCAGAATTGGTAGCGCGCCGGCTTGTTGCGCATGAGGAAGGTGTAAGCAGGCGCAAGGAGCACCGCGTCCTCTTCTTCCTCCAGCCAGCTACCCAGGTACTGCGCGGCAATGACGCCCTGCTCGACCATGCGCAGGTACTCCGGTCCCACCGCGTCACCTTCGAGCGTGGCCACGTGCCGGAACTTGCGCGCCGATTCGACCAGACGCGCGGCGGCGCTCGCCGCGTCCGGGTTGCGGTGGAAGCCGTATCCCGGCTGTGCCAGCACCTCGCTGAACAGGCGGCTGAGGAAGTGGTCCAGCTCGGCGGGGGGGCCGGCGTGATAAGCCTCCAGCCACTCCCGCAGCGCCTCATAGCGCCCACCCAGCACATACGTGATGCGCTGCTGCATCTCTTTTTGAATGCGCGCAAAGGAACTCAGGCCCGGTTGTCCTTCGCTGATGCGGTACACAATCTCCGCCAGCAGATGCGCGCGCACCAGGTCCAGCTCCGCGATGGCCTGCATCAGCGCGTAGCCCACCTCCGCCTTAGAGGGGCACACGCCCCATTGCGGATGGGCCAGCGCGGTCAGGGTGAGCAGGGCCTGCGCGGCGGCCTCCTCGCGCAGCGCGCGCGAGGGACGATGCGAACGCGCAGGTACGCCACGCGCCTTCAAGCGCGTGCTGAGGGTGAAGCGCAGCGCATCGCTCAGGAAAGGCGCCAGCACCACAATCGCGCGCGGTGGCATCCCTTCCCCATGCACCAGGCGCGCAATCTCGTCGGCCACCCAATCCAGCATTTGGGGATGATAGCGGTGCAGCGTGAAGCGGAGCGCCTTTCTGACCTGTCCCTCCGGGTCGGGCGGGGTGGGGGTGTGACGCAGCGCCGCCGTGAGGTGCAGGCGCAGCGCCTGCACCGGCGGGCGGGTGATGAAGCTCTGCGTCAGCGTGAGGGTGCTCTCGCACAGGTCCGCCAGGGCGAACGCCCCTTCCGGGGATGCGCCCAGGAAGAGCCGGTAGCCGCCTTCCTCATCCGCGATGAGCAGCGCGCCCTCGCAGTGTGGCAGCCACTCCCGCAGCAGGTCGTGCGTGATGGGGACATCCTCTTCCAGGTTGTCGGCGATGAGGTAGCGGTAGCGGCGCAGCAGGTAGTTGCGCACCAGCGCCTTGGGCCACAGGCGCTGCGTAAAAAGTTCGACCTGCAGCGAAAAATCGAGCAGGTTGTGTTCCAGGCTGTAGGCGCGGAAGGTGTTGATGCAGGTTTGCATCTCATCGTAGACGCGCAGTTGCGCCTTTTCGCCGATCCACGCGCTTTTCAGGCGTTCGCCCAGTCGCTCCACCGGCAGGGCATTGAGCGCGGCCTTGTTGAGGTTATCGAGCAACTGACTGTAGAGGCGGTTGCGATCCAGGGTGATGCTCTCGAAAAACCCCTCGGCAAGGAAGGGTTCCACGACGTGGGCCATGTAGTATTGCGCTGTCTCCAGTGTGAGGAAAATGGGCGGACGTTCCGGGTGAGCGAAGCCCGCTTCGCGCGCGATGAGCGGCCAGAAGAGATGGACCATGCGCCGTGCCAGCCCGCCGAGCGTGGCCACGTCCACCAGGCCGCCCGCGGGCAGGGCGGGATGGCGCAGCAGCGCGTTGTACGGCTCGGCCAGGGTGCGTTGGGGCGTGAGCACCAGCACGCGGTCGGCGCGATAGCCCTCCTCAAGCAGATGGCGCAGACGGGCGACAGCGGCGGTGGTCTTGCCGCAGCCGGCGCTTCCCGTCACAAAGAGCTTCGCCGTGGACGGCGCTTCGACAATGGCGCGTTGATCGGGTGTCAGCGTGAGCGTATCCATATGGAGTAATGATAGCACAAAAGGGGAAGTCGTCGAATGGCCAGCGCCGGAACCCCTGTTGACTGAGCCGGTCTATAAGCCGGATTCTGTACCCTTGCGGGTGGTGATCATCTGTCTACGAGGTCGGTTACCCGACCCCTCTAGCGGTCTACCCGGAAGGCGTCCTGAAAGGACCGGCGCGGGCAACGCCGACGGCTTGCAAGCCGACCTTCCTGCTTGACCTTGCTCCCGGTAGGGGTTGCCTGGCCACGCCGGTTACCTGGCGTGCCGGTGGTCTCTTACACCGCCTTTTCACCCTTACCCTTGCGGGCGGTCTGTTTCTGTGGCCCTGTCCGCGGGTCGCCCCGTCCGGGTGTTACCCGGTACCGTGCCCTGTGGAGTCCGGACTTTCCTCGTCCCCTCGTCGGGGGCCGCGATCACCCGACCGGCTCAGTCATCCTCACCATACCATAAGCTGGCGTTTCGTCAACCGGTGGGGATGGCTCCGGCGCTCAGGCCTCACGCTCCGCTCTTTTTCCGGCGGCTCATCATGCCGCCCTCGCGGCGGTGGCGCACAGCGACGATTTCGGCCAGAATCGAGAGCGCAATCATGCCCGGCTCCTTGCCGCCGATGTCCAGCCCGGTTGGGCCGTAGATGCGCGCCAGGTCAGCCTCGCTGAAGCCGTTTTCCAACAGGGTCGCGCGCCGGTCAGCCTGTGTGCGCTTGCTCCCCAGGAAGCCGATGTAGAAGGCCCGGCTCTGGAGCGCTATGGTGAGGGCGGGGATGTCAAATTTGGCATCGTGGAAGAGCACGACGATCGCCCAGCCGGGACCGATAGCTTCCGGTGTGAAGACTTCCTGCGGCCAGCCGAAGCGGGTTTCGATGCCTTCCGGGAAGCGCTCCGGACGCAGGAAAGCGCGCCGCGCGTCGTTAACGATGACGCTAAAATCCAGATCACGCGCTAAGGTTGCTAAGGGCACGGCGATGTCCGTCGCGCCGAAGATGAGCAGGGTGGGGGGCGGCGGGACGACTTCCAGGAAGACCCGTCCCTGCGGGAAGGTGCGCTGCACGCTCAAGGGACCGGGCCAGGCGGCGCTCAACTCGGCCAACACGGCCGCATCGAGGTCCGCATCGCCCAAACTGCCGGCGACGCTGCCATCATCGCGCCGCAGCAGATGGGCGGGCTTCCCATCGAGGCGTGAGGCGAAGCCCACCGGACGCCGCGCTTCGATTTCATCCACAAACGCGGTATGGAGGGGCGTCCAGCGCTCGATGAGGAGGTCAAGTTCACCGCCGCAGGAAAGGCCCGCGCTCCAGGCCTGCTCGTCGCTGACGCCGATGGAGGGGGTGCGCAGGAACAGGCCGCCTTCGTTGCGCAGCAGCGCTTCCATTTCGGCCACGACATCCCCATCCACACAGCCGCTGCTGACCGAGCCGCTGATTTCGCCCAGATTGTTAAGCAACATGCGCGTCCCCGCCGGACGGAGTGACGCACCGCGCGTTTCCGTGATGGTGGTGACCGCTATGTCGGTCACACCCTGAGCCAGCCACTTGCGCAGGTCGGGAATGATTTCACGCATGGGACTCCTCCTCTACAGGCTTAACGATCGGAAATATAGCGACGCACTTTGTAGGCCCGTTGCAACACGATAGCCAGGACTACCAGGAGCAGGGTGATGATGGCCGCGGCCCAGGCACTGACAGCGACGAAGGGGATTCGTGCCTGTCGGACGGCGATGCCGATGAAAGCCCATACGAGCACCAGCAGATAGGGCACATCGTGGCGGGTGATGCTGATGACGGCGGCGATGACAATCGCCACGATAAACATGAGCACCGTCCAGCCTTCCATGGGCAGCCCCCAGCCGCTCCATTGGGCGGCGTACAGGGCGATGGTGATGTTGGCGATGTTGGCGACGGTAATCCAGCCCAGATAGAGGCTGAAAGGCAGGTGGATATAGAGCTTTTCGGGGGTCGAGGCGGGCCGTGCGTTGATGCCGAGACGGAGGTAGATGGCAATGAGACTGCCTAACAGGATTCCCATGGCAATGACCGAGAGGCCAAACTGATTGTAGTGCCAGAGGAAAAGCCAGACGCAGTTCGCCACGCAGCTTATCACGTAAAGCGGACCGATGCGGCGCACCGCCGGTGCGCTCTGTTGCGGCCTGAGCACCTGATACAGCGAAAAGGCTATCAGGCCGAGGTAAATCAGACCCCAGATGCTGAAGACGTAGCCGGCGGGCACGAAGTAGGTTTCGTAGCGCGCGGTGATTTCCGCCGCGGTTTGATGGTTGAACGGCAGGGCGTTGGAGAGGAGGTTGATGACGAGGGTGATGATCGTTGCTCCCAGGTTGAGCCAGGGATAAAGCCGTTGCTGTTTCATACCGTTACCTCTTTTTTGAGATTCGACAGGCTGGTTTATTGCCAGTAAACCGGAGCGCGCGGGATGAACTGCCCACTGCCGCGTTTGAGGAGGCAGGTCCCTTCGCGTAGTAAGAATTCACCGCGGCGGATGGTGGCGACCACGCGCCCTTTGACGCGCATCCCTTCGTAAGGGGTGTAACCGCCGACGGTATGCTGCGTGGATGCGGTGATGATGTCTTCCGGCTCCGGATCGTAGAGCACGATGTCCGCGTCCGCGCCGGGGATGAGGCCGCCTTTGCGCGGCCACAGGCCGTAAATTTGCGCCGGGTTGGTGGAAAGCAATCGCGCCAACATGCCCCACGAGATGCGTCCCTCCGCCACGCCATAGGTCGCCATGAGCGGGAGCAAGGTCTCCAGCCCCGGCAGGCCGCCCGGCGTTTGGGTGAAGTCATCCTGCGCCGTTTTCTGCGCTTTGGGGTAATCGCAGTGGTCGGTGATGAGCATGTCCACACCACCGGCGGCGACCAGGTCCCATAGCCGTCCGGTCTCCAGGGGATTGCGCAGGGGGGGCTGCAGGATGTAGCGCCACGGTTCCGCGCCCTCGTAGAGCGTTTCGTCGAGCAGGAGGTACTGCGGCGCGGTTTCGCTAAAGGCGACCTGTCCGGCTTCCCGCGCAGCGTTGACCAGCTCCACGGTGCGCGCGGTGGAGTTGTGGGCAATGACGACGGGGGCACGCGCCGCCTCGGCTAAGAAGAGGACGCGCGCCGTGGCTTCTTGCTCGGCTAAAGCGGGCCGCGCCGTCCCGTGATACCGCAGCCCGCGCTGACCCGCATCCACCAAAGCCTGCGTTTGCGCGGTGACCAGGGCGTCGTTTTCGCAGTGTACCAGGCTGATGATGCCGTAAAAGCCCGCCGCTTCGAGGAGGCGATAGAGGGTGGCGTCGTCGCTGTAGTAGTTGGGGCGGTAGGTGGTGTAGAGCTTGATGCTGGTCACGCCCAGTTCCACCAGCTCGGCCAGTTCGTCCTCACGTCCAGCCGGGATGTCGGTGACCATCATGTGGAGCGCGTAATCAATCGCCGCGGGCGCCGCTTCTTCGAGACGCGCCATGAGCGCCTCGCTCAGGCTCTGCCCCTTGAACTGTGTGGCAAAGTCCACCACGGTCGTCACCCCGCCGTAGATGGCGGTGCGACTGCCCTGAACCCAGGTGTCGGCGGTTTTGTAGATGCCGGTATCGAGTTGAATGTGGGTGTGGGCATCAATCACGCCCGGCAGGACGATGAGGCCCTGCGCGTCGTACACGTCGCAACCTTCCGGCGCGGGCAGGTTATACCCAATGGCCTGGATTTGCTCGCCCTGAACCAGCACATCCGCCTGTTCCAGGACCAGCTCCGGGGTGACGACGGTGCCTTTACGAATGAGCAGGCTATGGTCTTTTGATTTCATGGTTCATCCTCCTTACAGCGAACTGTCGGGGCGCTCCTCAAAGCCTTCCAGGACGCGGTAGGCGCTCAGGGCGGCCAGGAGTGTGATGACTCCCGCGGTCAGGAAGACCTGTTTGACGCCGACGAGGTCTCCCAGAACGGCGGAAAGGGCCTCAGCCCCGGCAACGGAAGCGTTGATGATGAGGTTGACTGCCGCCTGTACCCGCCCACGCATGTCGTCGGGCGCCAGCATCTGCGTGATGGTGTCCAGCGCGCCGCGTGCCGACACCACGCTCAGGCCAAGCAGGGCCAGGCTCACCAGGATGAGCGCATACCAGGGCGCGTAAGCAAAGATCACGATGGCTACAGCGGCGATGCTCAGCATCCCGCTCACCAGGTAACGCGCACGGAAGCGTTCCGCCAGGCGGTGCGCCAGGAATCCGCCCATCACGGAGCCGAAGCCCAGGGTGGTCATGGCAAACCCGTAGCCCAAAGCGCCCACGTTGAGCGATTCATCCAGGTGGTGCACCGCCAACAGCACGATGGAGGCGATGCCCAGGGTGGCCATAGCGACCAGCACCAGCACCTCTTTGAGCAAGCGATGCCCAAAGATGTAGCGCAGCCCTTCCATCAACTCCTGCCGCACGGTGGCGGGCGGTTTGTTGCGTCCGTTGCTGCTCACCGGGACGCTATCCAGACGGCTCAGTGAGGCTATCGCCAGGGCAGAAATGAAGAAAGAGAGGCCGTCGAAGATGAAGGCGAAGTTGACGCCCCACAGGCCGATGACAATGCCCGCTACCGACGGCCCAATTACCATGGCCAGGACGGTACTGCCCTGTATGAGGGCGTTCGCGCTCCATAAATCGGCCAGCGGCACGATGTTTGGGATGAGCGCGTTGCGTGCCGGGTAGAAGAACACGCTCACCAGTGCCATCAGGCCCACTGCCAGGTACAGAAACCCCAGGTGGCGCGTCAGCGGCACGAAAATCAGGCTCAGCACGATGATGCCGCGCAGCACATCCGAGGCGATCATCAGGGTGCGGCGGTTCCAGCGGTCGGCGATCACGCCGCCCACCAGGCCAAACAGGGCCTGCGGCAGGACTAAAGAGAGCGCCGGAATGAGGAGCGCCGTCACGGAGTCGCTGAGTTGACTGATCAGGTGCAGCGAAGCAATGAGCAGCGCCTGATCCCCGATTTGGGATAAGAGCTGTCCCACCCAGAGCCGCAGGAAGGCCGGGTTCGCCGTGAGAACGTGCGTTGAGATTTTCTGAGAGCCAGGCAGGCTGCTCATGGCACGCGAACCGGATGATGAGCGCGTCTCATCATTAAAGGGCTTTTTCGTAGATGCGGTAGGTACGGTAAGGCTGGCCATCGAAGATCGCTGCCGTTTGACGCATCGGAAGATTGGTTTCCAGCACCCACGAAATTTCCATGCTCTTGTACCCGGCGCGGATCCCGGCACGGAGCGTTTCCAGGAACAACACCGCATCCACCCCACGCCCATGGTATTCGTGAATGACACCGCCCACCATGGCGCGGATGCCGGTGACGACTTTGCGCACCTTCCACCAGTACAGGAATTGCGCCATGCTCAGCCATTCCGGCTTGCCCGGTCGCGGATAGGCGCGGCGCAGGGCCTGATTCAGGTCCGGGATGGGGAGCATGAAGCCGATGGGTTCTCCGCCTTTTTCCGCGATGAAAGTCGTGCGCTTATCCGCCATCGGCAACAGGGCCTTGATGAGATGCTCGATTTCTTCCTCGGTGAGAGGGACGAAGCCCCAGTTGCGCGACCAGGCCTTGTTGTAAACCGTGAGAATTTTGGGGATTTCGTGATCTAAATCCTTCCAGTTGACGTTTCGCACGGTCACGTCCAGGCGTCCGCGCACTTTTTCGGCCACGCGCAGCAACTTGGGATTGATGCCGGAATCGTCCACACCGTAGCGGGTGAGATCGGTGGTGTAAGCGATGAGGTCCATCGCTTTGCCGTACCCCGCACCTTCGATAAGGTCAATGTAGTAACGCGGGTTGTAGGTCATCATCACCACGGGCGTGCCGTTCCAGCCATCCACCAGCAGGCCGCATTCCTCATTGGTGGAGAAGTTGAAGGGGCCGCGGATGGCGGTCATGCCGTGGCTGCGCACAAAATCTTCCGCGGCGGTAAGGAGCGCCTGCGCCACCTCTGGATCGTTGATGCTCTCGAACAGGCCGAAGAAGCCGACCTTGTCCTCCCAGAAGGCGTTGTGGG
>DAOUBT010000067.1:0-11644 GCA_034432595.1 Anaerolineae bacterium
AAGACCTTGTCCTTTTCCAAAGAACGGAAGATGCTTGAGGCTGCTTGCGCGTGGGAGGACTGGGTGTACAATCTGACCCGCCCGGTCAAAACCTTGCGTATCGAGGTCAATGACGGTCAACGTCGCTGGCAGCCTCGCTCGCCGGCGATGGCCGCCGGCTTGACCGACCATATTTGGACTCTTAAAGAGCTACTGATGACCATCGTGGCTCCTGAAGTCATCAATACAATATAGGGAGACTATCGGAGTGAAGAACAGGGCTTTTGTTTTGGTTCTGTTGGGCATTTTCGCGTTGAGCGCGTGCCGCTCTGAGCATGGTATTCCGGTATGGGGTATCAATCCAGGGACGGTTGATCATGCGTATTGCCAGTCGCCCGACGTTCTGTTATCCATAAGCGAAGCTCAGGGGCTGTCTGAGGATGACATTGCCCGGAGATTGATGGAACGGTGGCTGGACTATTTCAACACGCCGCAGGCTCCTGCCTATTGCCGCATTGACCGGTACAGGATCGAGAGGGTGTATTATGATGAACGGACTCCTCAGCTCAATCTTGAACCGCGCAGCGATCTCATGCGCACGATCCAGGTTTCGTTAAAACTCGTGCAATATCCCTCGTTTTGGGCGGCCTGGCCCGGAGACGTTGACGAACTGGGCTGGCTTCACACAGGGGTGACGGTCGCCGTTTTTCGCTCCAGCGAGGGTTATACGATGCAGTTTGCCCATCCCTAGGAGATGCGTCGCTTCATCCGATGCCATCCGCCGTTTTCGGCAGCGTGAGTGAGGGTTGGTCAGGTAACTCGTATCTTGAAAGCATCAAAAGGTTGAGGAACTATGGAAGCTTTACGAGCCTATCAACAATATAGACCGATAATCCGGGAGCTGCACAATAAAATTATTCATGCGTATGTCAATAAAGAGACTATATTTAAAGCCGCATCCATGTTGGGATTATTAGAGGGAAAGCGTGCGGTTGTTGTGGATACCATGGATGACATCAGTGTGCTCATGGATTTTGCGTTGTATGAAATTCCTGATAAGAGCGGAAAAAATATCGTGGAGCGCTACGCGGAGGAACAGGGGGGCAGCGATGCCGAAAAAGAGCTGCTCGCGGCCATGCTCAAGGCCCAAACCGGGCTTTTCAAGGTGCGTCAGGTTTTAAGGAAAGAGCGACAAATCATTGTTGATCATGTGATAGAGCCAGGGGTATCCATCACCTTGACGGATATCAACTTGAGTCAAACTTTGAGAACGAAAGCAGTGTTCTTCTTCCGGCCGCTCAACATGACGACATTTACCATGAGTTCGGGCGTGTTTTTTGCTTTTCCAGTTACATTGGAGGCAGAGTTGATCCGGCACTGGAAACGTCTGGAGTCAGGAAGCAGCGCAAAACGCTTCGCCTGGTTTTTTAAGCTAAGCAAAGTCAAAGGGTTTGAGACGGGATACCGCTAACCTCGCCCCTCCTCCAACCGGCGCTTGAGCGGATGCCTTTGCTATGGCGTGGCGTTGCTCAAGCGCCGGTTGTTTGCGCCAGCTTCCCGGCGTTAAGAGCCGCTTTCGCCGGCATGTTTCCGTTCCCGTTCTCGCCGCTGTCGCCGCTGTCCCAGATGACTGAGCAGGGCAAAAGTGCTCACCACCAGCAGGGTGAGCAGGGCCAGTTTGACCAGACGCGGTGAAATCACCAGATTGATGACGCCGAAGATGACGCAGAAGCCCACGTACAGCGCCAGAATCTGCCGATTGTTCAGCCCGTGATCCAGCAGGCGGTAGTGCAGGTGGCGCCGGTCCCCATGCCGCGCGTCCTGATGCTCGCGCAGACGTTCCCAAATCGTCCAGGCCGTATCCAGGATGGGAATTCCCATCACCAGGAGCACCGTCGCCACGCGCCCACCGGCGATGATGCCCAGGCACGCCAGCAGGTAACCGATGACGAAAGCCCCGTTGCTGCCCAGGAATACGCGCGCAGGCGGCAGGTTGAACAGCAAGAAGCCCAATCCCGCCCCCAGCAGGGCCAGCGTTGCTGTGGCGACCCAGCTTGTGGACTCCCCGCGCAGCACATGCACCGTCAGCACCGCCGTCAGCACAATGGAGACGCTCGTCGCCAGTCCGTCCAGGCCGTCCAGCCAGTTCACCGTGACGATCATCCCCGTCACCCACAGCAGCGTGAGCGGCAGCGCCAGTGCCAGGGGGAGGAAGACGTACTGATTGTTGAGCGGGTTGTTAAAGCTTTCCAGGCGGATTCCGAAAGCCATGGCCACCAGCGCCGCCGCGAGATAGCCGGCATATTGCGCGCGTGGCGAAAGATCGAGCGCGTCATCTGCTACCCCCACGGCGATGAGCAACAGCGCGCCAAGCGTGATGCCCAGCCAGCGTGACCACGCCTCTTGCGCGCCGGGCAGGGGCGTGATCAGCAGTCCCGCGCCCAACGCCAGGAAGAAGCCCGCGGCCAACCCCAGCCCGCCCAGACGCGAGACGACTCGTCCGTGCTGTCGCCGTCCGCCGGGGCGATCCACCACGCCGTAGCGTTCCCCCAGGCGCATCGTGAGCGGCGTCACCACCGCCGCGCCGACAAACCCTATCAGCGCGGTAAGCAACAGTGCAAGATATACATTCACAGGCTACTTCTACCCCGTTCCAAACTGTCGGTCGCCCGCATCTCCCAGACCAGGCAGGATGTAACCGCGATCGTTGAGGCGCTCGTCAATCGCTGCCAGGTGAATCGGCACGTCGGGATGCGCCTCACTCAGCGCCTTCACCCCTTCCGGCGCGCCAATCAGCCCCACGAACTTGATGCGTGACGCGCCCCAATTCTTGAGAATATCCACGGTGGCGATGGCCGAACCACCCGTGGCCAGCATCGGATCGAGCACCAGGCAGACCGACACAGTCGGGTGCACCGGCAGGCGGTTGTAATAGCTCACCGGTCGCAACGTGCGCTCATCGCGGAACAGGCCGATGTGCCACACCTCGGCGGAGGGCATCATCTCCCAGATGCCTTCCACCATGCCCAACCCCGCGCGCAGGATGGGGATGAGGCCAATTTCATCGCGCAGGTGGTAGCCTTGGGCGGGGGCAAGGGGCGTTTCTACCGGCATCGGTTCCACGGCCAGATCGGCGGTGGCTTCGTAGGCCAGCAGAATCGAGATTTCGCGCACCAACTCGCGGAACTTCTTGGGTTCGGTGCGCTTATCCCGCAGCAGCGTCAATTTGTGCTTGACCAGAGGATGCTGTGAAACAAAGACCTGTGCCATGCTCAACTCCTTCTTGCGACATAAAAATAACCACAGAGTCGGCGGTTGCCCGCTTCCCCTGTGGTTTTCTGTTCCAACCGGTAGCGCATCAGCATCTTATCCTCGACCATCCATTGTACCCGTTTTTGCGGATTGCGCAACTTACGCTCAATCATGGGTGCACTTCAGGACGGGGGCGCATGTGAGCGTGGTCGTCGCACCGGTGGGCGGCTGCATCGCTGGCGCGATGTTAACCAGGGGAGGCGAGGACATGGCTTCGCCCCCCTCCCTCGCCTGAATGTCCAGGCCGGTTGAACTGTTACCCCAAAACTTGAAAGGCACCCTGAAACGCCACACGGTCGGAGCAATCCGACCGTGTGCTCGTTCCCGCGTTCAACAGACTCAGGGGGCCGTTACGCTTCCGTCACAAAGCGCAAGCGCTCGCCATCCACTTCGGCGCGTACCTTCGTCCCTTCGTGGATGTGGCCCGCCAGCACAGCCATAGCTAACGGATCCTGCAGCTCGCGCTGAATGACGCGCTTGAGTGGACGCGCGCCGTATACCGGATCGAAACCCTTCTCGGCTAAGAAGCGCTTTGCCCCGTCGCTCAGCTCCAACTCGATGCCGCGTTCGCGCAACAGGGCAGCTAAGCGGCGCGTCTGAATCTCCACGATGCGCACCAGGTCTTCTTGCGTGAGCGGATCGAACAGGATAATGCCGTCAATCCGGTTCAGGAATTCTGGGCGGAAGGTGCGATCCAGCTCGGCCATGACCTCGCTGCGTGCCGCTTCCGCACCCAGCTCCTTGATCCAGCGGCTGCCCACGTTGCTCGTCATGATGACAATCGTGTTGGTGAAGTTGACCGTGCGCCCGTGACCGTCGGTCAGGCGGCCATCGTCAAGCAGTTGCAGCAGCACGTTGAAGACCTCCGGGTGCGCCTTTTCGATTTCATCCAGCAGGATGACGCTGTAGGGACGGCGTCGTATCGCCTCGGTGAGCTGACCGCCCTCCTCATAGCCGACATAGCCCGGCGGCGCGCCGATGAGGCGCGAAACGGTGTGCTTTTCCTGATATTCGCTCATGTCAATGCGCACCATCGCCTCTTCGGTGTCGAACAGGAATTCAGCCAGAGCGCGCGCCAGCTCGGTTTTACCCACGCCCGTTGGCCCCAGGAACAGGAAGCTGCCGATGGGGCGGTTGGGTTCCTGCAGGCCGGCGCGGGCGCGCCGTACCGCGTTTGCCACGGCGCGGATGGCCTCATCCTGCCCCACCACGCGCTGATGCAGTTCCTCTTCCATGCGCATCAGCTTCTCGCGCTCCCCTTCCAGCAGGCGGGAAACGGGGATGCCCGTCCAGCGTGAGACGACCTCGGCAATCTCCTCCGGTCCCACTTCCAGGCGCAGCAAGGGACGATCGCCCTGCACCTGCTTGAGGCGCGCCTGTGCTGCCTCCAACTTTTGCTCCAACTCGTGCGCCTTACCGTAGCGCAAGCGCGCCGCCAGTTCGAGATCGAGCTTGCGCTCCGCCTGTTCAATTTCCACCTTCAGGTCCTCCATGGCCTGCTGCAGCTTCTGGATTTCCTGAATGACGCTCTTTTCCTGTTCCCAGCGGCTGCGCAGGGCGCGGCTCTGCTCCTGCAGGGAGGCGAGTTCCTGCTCCAGCTTCTGCAAGCGCTGACGGCTGGCCTGATCCTTTTCCTGCTTCAAGGCCTCGCGTTCGATTTCCAACTGCATGATGCGGCGGTCAATCTCATCCAATTCCGCCGGTTTGGAATCAATCTCCAGGCGCAACCGCGCCGCCGCTTCGTCAACCAGATCAATCGCCTTATCGGGCAACTGCCGGTCGGTGATGTAACGCTGACTCAGGGTCGCTGCGGCGATGATGGCCCCGTCCTGAATGCGCACGCCGTGGTGCGCCTGATAGCGCTCCTTCAACCCGCGCAGGATGCTGATGGTGTCCTCGACGCTCGGCTCTTCGACGTAAACCGGCTGGAAGCGCCGCTCCAGGGCCGCGTCCTTCTCGATATATTGCCGGTACTCATCCAGCGTCGTTGCGCCGATGGTGTGCAGCTCACCGCGGGCCAGCATGGGCTTGAGGATATTGCCCGCGTCCATGGCGCCTTCGGCCTTGCCCGCGCCCACCACCGTGTGCAGCTCATCAATGAACAGGATAATCTGCCCCTCGGAGCGGGCGATTTCGTTCAACACGGCCTTGAGGCGCTCCTCGAATTCGCCGCGGTATTTGGCCCCGGCGATGAGCGCGCCCATATCGAGCTGGAAAATGCGCTTATCCTTGAGGCTTTCCGGCACATCCCCGCGCACGATACGCTGCGCGAGACCTTCGACAATCGCCGTTTTACCGACGCCGGCCTCACCCACGAGCACGGGGTTATTCTTGGTACGCCGCGAGAGAATTTGCATCACGCGCCGCACCTCTTCATCGCGCCCGATGACCGGGTCGAGTTTGCCCTGCCGCGCCAACTGCGTGAGATCGCGCCCGTAGCGTTCCAGGGCCGCGTAGGTCGTCTCCGGCGTGGGCGTGGAGACGCGCTGTCCGCCGCGCACCGTCTGCAGCGCGCGCAGAATGCTTTCGCGATTGACGCCGTAAGTAGCCAGCAGACGCGCCACATCGCCAGCGGTCGAATCCGCCATGGCGAGCAGGATGTGCTCCGTGCTCACGTAATCATCGCGCAGGCTCTGCGCCTCGCGCTCTGCGGCCTGCAGGATGCGCGCCAGGGCCGGCGCGAGGCTCACCTCACCCGCGCCGCCCATCATGCGCGGACGCCGTTGCAGCCACAGCTCCAAATCCCCTTTAACCCGCTGCGGATCAACGCCGATGCGCAGCAACACCTGAGGCACCACCCCGTCACTTTGTTCGACTAAAGCCAGCAACAATAATTCCGGTTCGATTTGTGGCAGGCCGTTGCTCTGCGCCAGACCCTGCGCGCGCAACAGTGCCTCTTGAGCTTTTTCAGTATATTTCTGGATATTCATAGCATCCCTCCCAACCTGTATTCGCTATATGTGGCAGTCCATCTCTTCGCGGATATGGTTCCGCGTTTTTTCTACTACCGGTATGATTATAGAAGATGAACATTAGAATAAAATTAGCGTGGAGAAGGAAGTTTTGTGATTCGCTCGTGTCTTGCTTTGCCCAGGCAAAGCCTGGGGTTACATGTAGCGCCGGTTTTTCCCAGGCAGAGCCTGGGGTTACTTGTAGCGCCAGCCTCTGGCTGGCCCCAGGCAGAGTCTGGGGTTACATGTAGTTACATGTAGCGCCGGCCTTTCCCAGGCAAAGCCTGGGGTTACTTGTAGCGCCGGCCTTTGGCCGGTTAAAAGCCTGGGGGTACATGTAGCACCGGCCTTTCCCAGGCAGAGTCTGGAGTTACTTGTAGCGCCAGCCTCTGGCTGGCCCCAGGCAGAGTCTGGGGTTACTTGTAGTTACATGTAGCGCCGGCCTTTGGCCGGTTAAAAGCCTGGGGGGTACATGGACCGCCGGTTTTTCCCAGGCAGAGCCTGGGGTTACTTGCGCCGCCGGCCTTTCCCAGGCAGAGCCTGGAGTTACTTGTAGCGCCAGCCTCTGGCTGGCCCCAGGCAGAGCCTGGGGTTACATGTAGTTACATGTAGCGCCGGCCTTTCCCAGGCAAAGCCTGGGGTTACTTGTAGCGCCAGCCTCTGGCTGGCCCCAGGCAGAGCCTGGGGTTACATGTAGCGCCGGCCTTTGGCCGGTTAAAAGCCTGGGGTTACTTGTAGCGCCGGCCTCTGGCTGGCCCCAGGCAAAGCCTGGGGTTACATGTAGTTACATGTAGCGCCGGCCTTTGGCCGGTTAAAAGCCTGGGGGTATATGTAGCACCGGCCTTTCCCAGGCAGAGCCTGGGGCTACATGGGGCTTTCCCAGGCAGAGCTTGGGGCTACATAGGGCTTTCCCAGGCAGAGCCTGGGGTTACATGTAGCGCCGGCCTTTGGCCGGTTAAAAGCCTGGGGGTACATGTAGCGCCGGCCTTTCCCAGGCAGAGCCTGGGGCTACATGGGGCTTTCCCAGGCAGAGCCTGGGGTTACTTGTAGCGCCAGCCTCTGGCTGGCCCCAAGCCTGGGGGTACATGTAGCGCCGGTCTTTCCCAGGCAGAGCCTGGGGCTACATGGGGCTCTCCCAGGCAGAGCCTGGGGTTACATACCGCCAGCCTTTGGCTGGCCCAAAGCCGGGGGTACACGTTCCAAAATTGAACATTTATTCCTTTGTGGTACAAATACCTGTACCTGACCTTTCCAAGAGGATGACATCATGAGCTTGCTCTGTTGGTATGTGACCTGGCAACTGCTGGCCTTTGCCGTCTGGCCGTTGCTCTTCGTCGGGTTGCGCCGCCTGCCTTCGCGTGGCTATGGCCTTGCCAAGGCCATCGGCGTGCTCCTGACCGGCGTCCTGGTCTGGTGGGGCGGGATTATCCACGTCCTGCCCTTCACCCGCAGCGCCATTCTGGCGGTGATGGCGCTCCTGGCAGGCGTGGGCCTGCGCCTGCTTTGGACGGAGCGCGCGGCTTTGCGCCTCTGGTGGCAGGAGCAGCGCCGCTTTGTGGTGATGAGTGAGCTGCTGATGGCTGCGGCCTGGCTGCTGTGGGTTCTCGTCCGCGCGGCGCAGCCGCAACTGGAGACTGCCGGCGGCGAAAAATGGATGGAGATTGCCTTCCTCAACGCCGTGTTGCGCACACGCTACTTCCCTCCGCACGACCCCTGGCTTTCCGGCTACGCCATCTCTTACTACTACCTGGGCTACGTCTTGCTCGGCCTGCTCACGCGCCTGAGCGGCGTGGCCGCGACGGTGGCCTTCAATCTGGGCAACGCTACCTGGTTTGCTATGAGCGCGGTGGTGGCTTACACTCTTCTTTACGACTTGCTGGAGGGTCAACGTATCGCGGCACCGCTTCTCGCGCCCCTTCTGCTGCTCCTTACCGGCAACGCGGAAGGCTTCCTGGAAGTCCTGCACGCGCGTGGCCTTCTCCCCGCCGCTTTCTGGCAATGGCTCAACATCGCCCATCTCGACGTGGCCCCAAGGCCTCCCTTCACCTGGCTGCCGCAGCGCTTCTTCTGGTGGTGGCAGGCCTCGCGCACCCTGCGTGACGTGGCTCCCTGGGGACAGCCCATCGAAATCATAGACGAATTCCCCGCCTTCAGCTTTCTTTTGGGGGATATGCACCCGCATCTGTTGGGGCTACCCTTCGTGTTGGTGGCGATTGCTCTCGCCTACCACCTTTATCGGACGGCGCGGGATTCCGCCACAGAGCCGCGTTCCCTGCTGGCGTGGCTTCCCTATGTCGCCATGTTGGGCGCTCTGGGCTTCCTCAACACCTGGGATTTTCCCATCTACGGCTTGTTGATGGTGGCCGCCTGGTTGCTGGGTTTGGCCTGGCATCAGCAACGTGACCTGCTGGCCGTGCTGGATCGCTGGAGCTACTGGCTCCCGCGGGCGGTGTTGCTCGCCCTGGCCAGCGTGCTGCTCTATGTCCCCTTCTGGATAGGGTTGCGTTCGCAGGCTGGCGGCTTCCTGCCCAATCTTTTTAACGCCACACATTGGCCGCAATTTTTGGTGATGTTCGCCCCTCTGCTGGTGCCGCTCATCGGACTCCTGGTGCAGGCCGTGCGCGAGAGTGGGGCGGGATGGCGCGCCGCCATGGCCTGGGGCGCGGGCTTGCTCGCCTTTATCGTCCTGAGCGCGCTTGTCCTGGGCCTGACGGGCGGATATCCCTATCTCAAGGCCGTGCTTTCCGGCACCCCGATTCCCGGCGTGGACGTGTCCATTGACGTGTTCAAGGCCGCTCTTGTGCAGCGCCTGGGGCAACCGTGGGTGGCGCTTTTCCTGGCGTTGAGCGTGGGGGCGGCCTTAAGCGCGCTCTTGCAGCAGGGTGGGGCGGGCGAAGTCCATGCCTTCCCCTTGCTGTTGGTCCTGGGCGGGCTGCTGCTGGTGCTCACGCCGGAGTTCGTGTACCTCAAAGATGTGTTCAATCACCGCATGAACACCATCTTCAAGTTTTATTTTCAGGCCTGGGTGCTGTGGAGTCTGGCTGGGGCGTGGTGGTTGGCGCAGACTTCATCCCGCTGGGCGCGTGTCGTGGCGGGCGTGCTGGTGGCGGTGGGACTGGTGTACACCATCCTGGCGGTACCTGCGCGCGCGAAAGAACACGGCGTTCCCTGGACTCTGGATGGCGCGGCCTGGCTGCGCGACTATCAACCCGATGAAGCGGACGCCATCGCCTGGCTGAACGCCCACGTGCACGGCGCGCCGGTCATTCTGGAGGCGCCGGCGGAAGCGTATGCCAGCTACGTGTATGAGGGGCGCGTCTCGGCCCTGACGGGGCTGCCGACTGTGCTGGGCTGGGGCGGGCACGAGCTGCAATGGCGCGGTACTTACGACGAGCAGGCGGCGCGCGATCAGGCGCTGACGGCGCTCTTCAACACCGCGGATGAACAACTCTGGCGCGACGTGTTGACGCGCTATCACGTGACTTACATCTACATCGGTCCCACCGAACAGAGACGCTACGCACCGGAGGTACTCACCTTCCTGGAGGCCACCTATCCGGTGGTGTACCGCAATGCCAGCGTCGTCATCTATCAGGTTGGGCGCTGAGCTGAGGAGGAAATCCCGTATGAGCCGACAACGACTCTGGTGGTGGTTGCTGTTGGGGGGCGGCATCCTGTTGCGCCTGGTTCTGCTCCCGGCGGCGCCTTTGAATCTGCAGGAGCTGAAAGCGGTGTTAGAGGCCTCCGCCCTGGCGCAGGGGCAGGGGGTGTGGGGGACGGGGTCCGCGCTCTTAGCGGAGTTCAACGCGCTGGCCTTCGCGCTTTTCGGCGCGGGCGCGGGGACGGGGCGCTGGTTACCGGCGTTGAGCGGTTGTGCGCTGCTCTTCATCCCCTGGCTGTGGCGGCGGCGCATCGGCGAGACCGGCGCTCTGGTGGCGACCGGCTTGTTGGCGCTTTCCCCCTTAGCTTTGGGTGCAGCGCGGCGCGTCACCGGCGAGGGCCTGGGGGTGCTCGGCGCGGCGCTTTTGTGGACGGCGGCGCTGACGCTCGATGAGGCGCGCGCGCGGCGCGTGGCGATTTTCCTCGGCGCGCTGGTCGGTCTGGGCGGCGCATCCGCCTTCTACGATGCGCTGCTGGGCGGCCTGCTGGCCTGGGTCTTGACGCGCTGGGCGCATCCCGACGACTTCGCGGATTTGCGGGTGCGCGGCACCGGGCGCGAGTGGCTGATCGGTGTTGCCGCGGCGGCGGGCGCGCTGGCCCTTGGCGGCTGGCTTGTGGGATTGGGGTTGAGCGCGCCTTTTGAGGGCCTGGCGGCCTGGTGGCAATCCTGGAGCGCCGCGCGCGAAGCGTATGGCGTGCTGCTTCCCTTCCTTTACGAGCCGCTCACTCTGCTTTTGGCGCTTGTGGCCTTCGGGCGCGCGTTACGTTCGCCATCCCCGTGGGTGGTGTTTGCCTGGCTATGGTCGTTTGGGGCGTGGGTGCTGGCCGCGTTACGGCCGGGCGGCCCGTCCCTGGCGGTGGTGAGTTGCGTGCCCGCGCTCGTGCTGCTGGCCGGGCAGGTTGCGGAGCACATCCACCAGATCTGGCGCGGCTGGCAGATGGGCGGGGAGGGTGCCCATGCGGCACTGGCCCTGGTGTTGTGGCTGCACGCCGGGCAGGCCCTGGCCCGCCATACGACGTATCTGGCGAACGGGTGGGAGCTGGGGATTGTGCTGCTGGTGGTGCTGATGCAGGGGCTGCTGGTGGAGGGTTTCCGCATGGTTTTTGTGGAGTCGCAGCGCGCCTGGCGCGGGTTGCTGCTGGGCACGGCGGGGGTGCTGTTGCTGATGCAGGGGAGCGCGGCGCTGGGGGTGGCTTTCTGGCGTGCGGATGATCCCAACGAGCCGCTGACGGGTGCGGTGGTGGCCGGGGATATGGCGCATCTGCGCGCGACGCTGAGCGCGCGTGGCACGCATCTGCAGGATGTGACGGTGACGCTGCTGGCTACGACGGAGGAGACGCCGGCGTTGCAGGCGGCGCGCTGGGCGCTGCGGGATGTTCCCATGCAGGAGGCGGTGCGCTGGCAGGATGTGACCACGCCTTACGTCATCACCGCGGAGGGGGTGACGCCGCCGGTGGGGTGGACGGGACGCACGTATGTGGCGGTGTTGCGTTCCGCGGGGCGCGTGCCCGGCTGCACGCAGGCCTGGCCGCCTTTGTGTCAGCATCCACTGGCCTGGTATTGGTATCGCACCAGTCCGCTGCCGTATGTGAAGGAGCGCGTGGCTTTGTGGGTGAGGTAGAAGGTGGGCAGGATAAATTCTGTCCTACAGGTAACTGCCTACCCATTTTTCAGAGAATGTGCTAAACTATCGCCATGGTCAAGCAACTGTTGGAAATAGATGCCCTGCTCAAGCAGTTGG
>DAOUBT010000068.1:0-90393 GCA_034432595.1 Anaerolineae bacterium
ACGGCGCAAACCGCTTGATACGCGATTGGTAAAGTGCTGTTTTTCACCCTGACGAACCGTCAGGGCGAGACCGTTTGTCTAAACTCGAGTAGAAAGTATCATGGTGATGAGAAGGGGAATGAAGCTACCCCACGCGAAGGCCTGCCAATCCGCCTTGAACAATCCCGTCGCGATCCCAAGGCCCAACGCTAAGGCGGCGATGAGGAACCAGTAGCCCAGGGTAAAGAGGTAACTCACAGCGTCGCTGCGGAATTGGAAGAGGGGACGAAACAGCTCCGGGATGCGCTCCCGCTTTTTGAGCAGGAGCAGGGTAAACACCGCGGCCAGAGTCGGGCCGCCGCCGCCTAACAGGGCGAGGAGTGGCGAATTGACCGCGATCACGCCGCGCGCGCTGAGCGTTTGCGGAATCCATCCCGCCCAGCTCAGGGTAAAGGCTAAGAGGTAAAATAGCCATAGTTCCATAGCGCTTCTCCTTTGCTTTGTTAGTTTGCTTGAGGGTTGTCCCTTTCTATTCTCCGACGCGATCTTGCCAAAGAAAGGGTCATGCGAGGTATAGGGTAGCTTTTTTGACGGTTTTGTCAAGTGAGGTGGAACTTGTCCGGTTGCTTCAGCTTGACAAATTTCAGCCTTCAGGTACAATCCGCTGCGTTGCCGAGGTAGCTCAGTCAGGTAGAGCAGGGGACTGAAAATCCCTGTGTCGCCGGTTCAATTCCGGCCCTCGGCACTCTGCTGGCCCGGATTTCCGGGCCTTATTTGTTGGTCATGCACAGGTTGACAATCCGCGCTTTGGGTATACATTCAACTTTGCTGTAAGCAAAGTTAATCATGTTCTAAAGCCGCTGCGTTCGCGGCAACAGGTAGAGGTCCAGTTCAGGAGTTATGGAAGAAAAGAATCCGCTCGACACAGGCGAGCCTTCGAGTACGAAGGACGATTAGCCCGGCGCGTTGGATTCCATGGCCTTCCCGTTGGTAGCAGGCCACGGCAACGCGCCGTGGCCTGCTTTGTGCTTGATGACCCGCACAGATTTCAATACTCACGGGAGGTGGCCATGCTCTACATCAGTCAGATTCAAGGCCAGCAGGTTTGGGATGCCTGGAGCCAGCCTGTAGGTCGCTGCGTGGATATTCTGGTGGGGTCCCTTGAGGAACCTTTCCCGCCAGTGTGCGCGCTTGTGGTGCGCACCCCACAAAATCAGCAGGAGTTTATCCCCGCTGCGGAAATCAGCTCGCTTTACCCCAGCATCGTTCTGAACGTGCCGTTGGAGCAGCACGTTCCCTATACCCCTACCGGCGATGAGCTGTGGCTGGTAGATCGCATCCTTGACCGTCAGATTGTGGATACGGACGGGCGGCGTGTCGTGCGGGTTAACGACCTGCAACTTGCGCGCGTAGGCACTCGCTACACCCTCACCGGCGTGGATGTGGGGCCGATTGGGCTGTTGCGGCGTCTGGGCATCGAGCGTCTGGGCCGCGGCATCGCGCGCCTGTTGGGCAAGCCCCTCAAGACGCGCGTCATCCCCTGGGAGGATGTGGCGCCGCTGCAGGAAGAACCCCTGCGCTTGAAAGTTTCGCGCGAACGCATTGTACAACTCCCTCCCGCTGATATTGCCGCCATTTTGAGCAGCCTTGATCAGCACACCAGCGAGGCGCTGCTCAATTCTTTCAGCAACGCTGAGCTGGCCGATGCTCTGGAAGAAAGCCCCTCGGATGTACAGGTCGCCATCCTCACCCAAATGGAGCCGGAGCGCGCAGCGGACATTCTGGAGGAGATGGGACCGGATGAAGCGGCGGATGTCCTCGCCGACCTGCCCGATGAGACCAGCGCCCAACTGCTGGAACTCATGGATGGCGACGATGCCGCCGAGGTGCGTGCCCTGTTGGCTTACCCCGAAGATACCGCTGGTGGCATCATGACCACCGAGTTTGCCCATGCTCCCGTCGGCCTGCGCGCGGCAGAAATGCTCGATTACCTGCGTCATTCCGAGGACGCGCAGGAGGACGAGGCGATGTACTATGTGTATCTGGTGGATAATGACCATCGTCTGCGCGGCGTGATCAGCCTGCGCGATCTGGTCATGGCGCCGCCGGATGCCGATTTGGAACCGTGGGTTACGGATGACCCGGTCAGTGTCTCCCCGCTTACCAAACAGGAAGATGTGGCCTATCTTATGGCCAAATATGATTTGCTTTCCGTGCCTGTGGTGGACCCGGAGACCGACGAATTGCTCGGCATCGTCACGGTGGATGATGCTCTGGATGCGGTATTACCGACGGCATGGAAGAAACGCCTGCCGCGCTTCTTCTAAATCTGGGCAAGGAGGGGGAAAAGACGATGAAAAAAGCATTACGTTTACCGGCTGGACTCAAGCGCCTGTTCCTGTACCTCTCTATCCTGGGGCCGGGATTGATTACGGCCAGCGCCGACAATGATGCGCCGGGCATCGCCACCTATTCCATGGCCGGCTCGCGCTATGGTTACCGTTTTTTGTGGATTATTCTTTTCATTACCTTTGGCGAAGTCATCGTGCAGGAAATGGCGGCGCGCATGGGCGCGGTCACGGGCAAAGGCGCGGCGGATCTCATCCGCGAACGCTTTGGGGTGCGCATCACGGCCTTCGCCATGCTCTGCCTCCTCGTCGGCAATCTCGGCACGACTTTAGCGCAATTCGCGGGCGTGGCCGCGAGCACCGAACTGCTGGGCGTGACGCGCTACCTGACCGTTCCCCTCGCCGCCATCGCCGTGGGTTTTCTGGTCCTGCGCGGTTCCTACGACCGTGTGGAGAAGGTGCTGCTGCTGTTGTGCCTGGCCTCGCTGAGCTATGTCGTCACGGCTTTCATTGTCAAGCCGAACTGGGGCGAAGTGGCGCGCAACCTTTTCGTGCCGAGCTTTATCCCACAAACGGAATACATCCTCACCGTTCTGGCGACCATCGGTACCACCATCACGCCCTGGGGTATCTTCTACATGCAGGCATCCGTGGCGGATAAAGGGGTTTCCATGGACGAATATCCACTCACGCGCACGGATGTGATGGTCGGGGCCTCCTGGGGCAATGTCGTTTCCGCCTTCATCATTATCACCACTGCCACGACCCTGTTTGTTGCCGGCATTGGCGTGGACACGGCGGAAGAGGCGGCTCAGGCCTTAGCGCCTCTGGCGGGCGAAAACGCGCGCTATCTTTTCACCATCGGCATGTTGGGCGCATCCTTGCTGGCGGCTTCGGTGCTCCCTCTGGCTACAGCTTACGCCGTCTGCGAGGCCTTCGGTTGGGAGCGCGGCCTGAATCAAAAGTTTGAAGAAGCCCCCATTTTTTACGGCATTTACCTGGGTTTCATCATCATCAGCGTCCTGGTCGTGCTGATTCCGGGGCTGCCGCTTTTCCGCGTGATGATGCTCTCGCAGTCGCTCAATGCCATTTTATTGCCCGTCCTGCTCGTGCTCATCATCAAGCTGGCGAACGACCGGCGCGTTATGCGACAATGGGCTAACCGTCGCTGGCAGAATGTCCTGGCCGTTGTGCTCACGGTGCTCATCAGCCTGGTGACGATTACCCTGTTTGTTGCCCCTCTCTTCGAGTGATGTCGTGGCGCGTGAAATTCCTTATCCCGTAACTTTTGAAGAGCTACCGCCGTCCTGGCAGGCGGCGGTAGCTCTTGCCCATCCCGATCCGCTGATGTCGCCGTGGATACTTTACATTCCCTCTCACACCCTCACCCTGCGGCGTGGACGGGTACCCGCGCAAGCCCTGCTGTTCACCGACGCGGGCCTGATCCACGTGCAAGGCGAGCCGCAAGCCACGGCGCGCCTGGTCCGCGCGGACGAGGTTCTGTGCGTGCGGCACACCATGGTGCTCCTCTACGGTCGTCTGGATATGGACCTGCGCGGCCAACCCTCGCTCCACATCGAGTACAACACCGTGGGCGAGCGTCATCTTCATCAACCTCTGCAGCGCTTTCTGGATGCCGTCTTGGGGGCGCCGGTAGCTTCTGGACGCGACGCGCGCACGCAGGCGCTGTTGCAGGAATTAGAAGCGCGCAGCTATGCCTTCAAAAATGGCCTGGCGCTCTACGCCCTGTTGCCGGATGAATCCCTGGCGGGCTACGTCTGGCAGCCGCGCGTGGCGGGGTTATTGGGCCGTGTCAGGCTGCCCGCGACGCTCCTGGCGCTCACCCCGCGCGCGGTGCTGCATCTGAGCGAGGCGCGGATCAAGGGAGCGGCCTATGGTTGGGCCATGGGCTTCTATCCGCGCGCGCACCTGCGCGAACAGCGCGTTCTGCCGTCAGACCCCTGGCAGCGTCTGCAATGGCGGTTAGGGGGTGGGGCTGATGAGGTCACGTGCGAGGCGTTACTCTCGCCGTCGGTCGTTCAAGCCTGGCTGGCGCTGCTTTCTTGAAGGAGCCGCGCCGCCGCTGCGCGTAAAGAAGGGCGCGCACACGACGCGGCCCACTGCAGCGCATCGCGTGCCGTTTCCCCGCCAAAACTCACCAGGGCTTCCAGGGCGCTCAACCGTGCCGGAATCATAGCCGCATCGTCCTCTAACAAGGCACGCAGGGTAGGGATGGCTTCCACCGCATGGAGCTGACGCAAACTTTCCACGGCGGCACATAACAGGTCGAACGAACGCGAGCGGCTTTCGACCAGCGCAATCAGGGGCGATATGGCGCGCGCATCGCCCGGTTCCGCCAGCATGGCGCAAGCCAGACCGGCGCGGTCGAGCACGGGGTGGCGCAGAGCAGCGATATACCGCGTCACGCCATCCTCCCCCGTTTGGGTCACATCCGCGCCACACACGGGGCAAATCGTTGCTCCTTGAGAAATCTCGGCCCAACAGTGTGGACAGTAAAACTTCACCACAACCCCTTCAGGCCGGCGATGAAGGCATTCGCGCGCAACCAGCTATCGCGTTCTGCTCCCGGCTCTTCCTCGCGGTAGCGGTAGTCATATTTGCGGATGAGTTCCTCCAGTTCCTTCAGCAAGCGCGCGGTGACCCGTTGCTGAAGCTCCACCAACTGCTGCAAGGTGGCTGCGGGGGCTGGCTGACGCAAGGCCAGACGCAGATGCGGCAGACACAGGCCGCCCGCGCGCTCCAAAGCTTCGCGTATCTCCAGCTCATCGAAGTGTTCCAGCAACAGGCGCAGATAAAGGGTCTCGGTTTCGGCGCGTGCCTCGCAGATGGGACAAGGCCCTTGTGGCTCCAGCGCGTCCGCCAGGGCGGTGGCATCCAGCTCCCGTGCGGGGCGGAGCCATTGCCGCAGCGAAGGGCGGGCGCTTCCTCCTGTGGTTCCTGGCTGGAGCAGGTTGCTCAATTCCAGCAGCGTCGCCCGGCTGAGAATGGCCACATCCAAAGCCACCCCTGGCAATGCCGCAAGCTGCCAGGCGTGTTCATTGCAAAAGCCGCGCGCTTTGCGCAGCCGGGTCTGTACCTGATAGTCATTCGCGTACTCGTAGGCTAATGATTCGATGGTGCGTTGGACACTTTTCTGCGCCAGGGTGCAAATCGCGCATCCGGGTGTGCCGAGCGTTTCGCGTAGTTCAAAATAGGGCGTATGTTGATTCATACTCCTCCTCCCACCATGCGGCGCGTTTGCTCGAAACAGCGCTGAATGTAAAGCGCGTGCAGCGGACCTAATGTGGGATACAGGATGACTTCACCTGTGGGACTGGTCCAGCTTATCACTTCCCGCGCCGGAGCTTCATTACGCAGGAAGGCAAAATATTCGGGGAAGAGGAACCCGGCCACCGTTTCGGCCCAACTTTCCACCGGTCCGCGCTCGCGCGCCCACCAGGTTGGACCCGGCTCTCCGCGTTCGATAGCTTTGAGTCCGTTCACAAAGCGCCCATTGCCACCGAGCCACTGTATCCACCAGGGCGCGGTGCTCCAATCCCAGTAATGGGCCAGTTCGTGCGCGATGGCCACGCGCGGTCCCCAAAATTGATGGTCGGGGATGCCGTGTTGGCGGAACAGGCCGTCGCCTAAGGTGATGAGGCGACGACCGGCGTAGTGCATACCGGCGCCGGCCTGCACGCGGCGCAGGGTCAATCCGGCGAAGAGACGGCGCACGGCGTTTATCCCGCCCAGCGCCGTGCTGTAACGCTCCAATACCACAGCGATATGCTGTTCTTCCTCCGCCGTCCAGCCTGTTTCCGCTTTTTCCGGCGCCACCTGCATGATGATGCCGCTCTGTTGGATGAGAGGGTGCATAGGATGCATCTCCAGCGTATGGGATACTCCCAACTATAGCACAGGCACGGGGAATGGCAATGTTTTGCGCTTTTTTTTGCCAGCCGGGGGCAGGCGGTACGGGTGGTGTGGGCTTGGTGCCAGCCGGAGGCAGGCGGTACGGGTTGTGTGGGTTCGGGGTCAGCCGGGGGCAGGCGGTGCGGGTTGTGTGGGTTCGGGGTCAGCCGGGGATTGGCGGTACGGGTGGTGTGGGCTTGGTGCAGGCGGTACGGGTGGTGTGGGCTTGGTGCCAGCCGGAGGCAGGCGGTACGGGTGGTGTGGGTTTGGGGTCAGCCGGAGGGTGTGGGCCACTTTCCCTTTTGACATCCCTGCCGCGCGGGTTATAATCCCCGCGCGAGTGGAGGGAATCATGAAAGAGAAAATTATGAGCTTTTTAACCAATCGTCGCGAAATGGAACGCTTTGGCAAGTTCCTGGTTGTGGGGACGTTCGGCGCTTTGGTAGATTTCGGCTTTTATAATCTCTTGCTCTCCCCGGCAGAGGCACTGCTGGCCGGGGATGTGCGTTTTGCACAGGCGCTGATGGCTTTGGGCCTGCTTCCCGGACAGGTGACAGCGTTGGCACCGGCGTTGGCCGGGAGCATCTCTTTTGTGTTGGCGATTATCAGCAACTTCATCTGGAACCGCTACTGGACCTATCCCGATTCCCGCTCCAAGCCAATCGTCAAGCAATTTGTGCAGTTTTTCCTGGTCAACCTCACCGGCATCGTGATTCGAGTGCCGATTATTACCTTCACGCATCAGCCTTTTGCTCGTCTGGTCACGGCCTTGTATCCGTCCATCGGCGCTGGGGCGGAGCGATTGGGCAAAAACCTTGCCCTGGCCTTGGCGGTGGGGATTGTGTTGTTCTGGAATTTCTTCGTCAATCGCTATTGGACCTACAACGACGTGAAATGAACATTTCTCGCCGCGTCGAGGTATCCTGGTTTCCTGTTGTAGTGCTGGCGGGGTTTTTTGCCCTCGCCGTGATGACTTTGGGACGGCAGGATTTCTGGATGGACGAATTCTACGCCCTCTACTACATAGACCGTCCCTTGAGCGAGGCGATTCACACGATTATCCAGCCGAGGCACAACGGTCCCCTGTTTTTCCTGCTGCTGTGGGGATGGCGGCAACTGGTGGGGACAAGCGAGTTCGCGTTGCGCTACCTTTCGCTCTTGTGGATGCTGCTTGCCCTGGCCGGGACGTGGCGTCTGGCACGTGATTTATCGCCCACGCGCGTGGCTCATGCTGCGATGTTGCTCACTGCCTGCGCGCCGCTCACGCTCTACTACGCGCAGGAAGCCAAAATGTACGCGCTCTTGATGGCCCTGGCTGTGCTTTCCAGTCTTGCCTTGCGCCGCGCGCTGCTCCGGAATCGCTGGCCGGACTGGGTGCGCTACGTCATCTTGTTTAACTTGTTGGGGTACAGCCACTTCTTTGGCGCTTTGACCATTGCCGCACAGGCCGGCGTGGCCCTGATCACGACGTGGCAACGTCCGCGGGTGCGGCGCGCTTATCTGCTGACCATGTTCCTTGCTGTTTTGCCTTATGTGCCGGTGGCGTTTTTCATCTTGCGCGAATTTCACGGCGCCGCCATCCCAGAGGGCTTACAACACTTTCTCCCCTTGGCGAAGCTGGTGGAAGCCTTGCTCGTCAGCTACGGTCCGCGTCTGGAATTCGGGCACCTGGCTTTTGGGGCTTACGTCCCCCTGGCCCTGGGGGTGCTGAGCCTGGGCGGGCTGTTGCTGGCCTGGCGGCGCGGCCCGGAGGCGGCGGTGTGGCTGGCCACGCTCACCTGGATGCCGCTGCTGCTCTACTACCCGATCTCCTTCAAATTGCCGATGTTCACGGAACGCTATTTCATTGCCGGGTTGCCCTTTTTCGCCATGACCCTGGCCTGGCTGGTGACGGTGCGTTCCCGCGCGCTGGTGACGCTTGGGTTAGGGGGCCTGCTCACGCTCTACGCCTGGGCTGACTTCCGCGACCTGACCAATCCGCTGGTGCAGCGTCCGCGCTGGCGTGCGCTGGCAACCTGTCTTGAGCCTTACCTTTCCGCGCAGGATGTGATTGTCGTTCACAACTGGTTTGCTGCGCCCCTGCTGGCCCACTACTACCACGGCGCGGCGCGCATTCAGCCCTGCGATCCCGCTGTTTGTTCGGCTTACGCTCCAGAGCCGTTTTTTCAAGGGCTGGCTGATGAGGGGGTGCGCGTGGCGTGGGTAGTGCTGTATCAGGATCAGGCCCTCACCCCGGACCATGCTATGACGCAGCGCCTCGCGGCGCGTTGGCCGACGCTCCTTCCCTACACCGACCTGTACGCCGACCTGAAGATTGCCGCGTTTCAATTGCATCCTGATCCCGTGCTTGCTCTCAATCCTGGCGATAGTCAGACTTCTTTGCTAACCTGTATGGCGGCTCAGCAGCGATGAAACCCTATCGGTCTCGTGAGTACAACCTGGCTTTGCTGGCGCTGGGGGTGGCCTACCTTTTGCGCACAGGGACGCTCACCCTGCAACCCATGTGGGTGGATGAAATATATGCCCTCTGGTACGTGAATCGCCCCTTCATGGAGGCAATGCAGCTCATTATCAGTCCGCGACACAACGGCCCGCTGTATTTCTTGCTTTTATGGGGATGGCGCTCTTTAGCGGGCAGCAGTGATTTCGCGGTGCGTTACTTCTCCGTGTTGGCCTCGGTGTTGACGGTGGCGCTGCTCTGGCGTCTGGCGCGCGATTGGTTCGATGCGCGCGTGGCGGCCCTGAGCGCTCTGTTATTCGCTGCGGCGCCTTTTGCCATTTATTACGGGCAGGAGACCAAGATGTACGCGCTCCACATGGCCCTGGCTGTGACAAGCCTGCTCTTGTTGGAACGCGCGCTGCGCCGTGGCGGTTGGAAGCGCTGGGCGGCGTATCTGGTGAGTATCAATTTGCTGGCGTACTCGCATTATTTTGGAGCTTTTGCGGTGGCATCACAGGCCCTGGCGACGCTGTTTGTCCTCTGGCGGCGTCCGCGTGAGCGGCGTATCTACGTGGCAAGCCTGGCGGGGATGGTGGTGTTGTATCTGCCGGTCCTGGTGTTTATCGCGAGCATTTTCCCCGTTTACATTGTGCACGACCGCACGCAGGGTTTTGTGCCCCTGGGTAAAATCGGGCTGGCTTTGCTGGCGGAGTACGGAGCGCGTTTCTGGTGGGATGGGTTGCCCCTGTATCAGCGCGGGGCGGTGCTGGCCATGGCAGGCCTGGCGACGCTGGGCCTGGTCACGGCGTGGCGGCGGCAGCGGCGTGCCGGGGCATGGCTCACGGCGCAGGTGCTGCTGCCGGTGCTCCTCTACTACCCCATCTCGTTGCAGATGCCGTTTTTCTCGCCCAAATATTTTAGCGCGATGTTCCCGCTGTTGGTGATGGGTACAGCGCTGGGGGTGGTGGCCTTGCTGCGTCGTGCGCGCTGGATCGGCTGGGCGGGTATGGCGCTGGTAATTTTGTTCCCCTACTGGTGCCTGTTGCGCGATGCCATGTATCCGTCCGCACAGCGTCCGGACTGGCGCGTCCTGGCTTCGTATCTGGAGCGCAACGGCAGCGCGGAGGATGTGGGCCTGGTGTTTGTGGATTACACGATTGTGTTGCCGGAGCGTTACGGTCACGGGGCGGTGAAGCTGTGGCCTTTCAATTGCGCCCATGGCCCTGATGGGGAAGCGTATCAACCGGGTCGGGATTACGATTGGATGGCGCCGGGCCTCTACAATCCGGAGGCCTTTGCGGGCACGGTGTGCGATCCGTATGCACCAGAGGCCTATTTTGATTGGCTGGAGCAACAGGGTTATCGCCATCTGTGGTTGATTTTGCACCATCACGAAGTCGTCGCGGCGGGGCACCGCCTGCGCGAGGTAGCGGGTGCGCGCTATCCGCTCATCACGGAGCAGTACCCGGTGGGCGGGCCGAATCAGCGCGGCGAGCTTTCCTGGGTGGGGTACACGTTGAACTGGCGTCATGCAACGCTACCCGCTTCCGCGCAGGCGACGCGCATCGCGTTCGCCAACGGCTTGAGCCTGCGCGGCTATCAGGTGGATGCGACGCGCCTGGAACCCATCAGCCCGTACATGCATCCGCCTGCGGCGTGGTTGCACGTGGTGAGCTATTGGGCACGAGAGGCGGACACGGTGACGGCTACGGATGCACCCGCGTTTACCTTGCGTGACGCTTCCGGGCGCGTGTGGGGCGAAACGGTTCCGCGTGAGGCTACGGTGTTCGCTTTTGATCCGCCCGCCACGTGGGACCGGCAGGTGCTGGTGGAATCCCACGCGGACGTGGCCCTCAATCCAGCCACGCCGCCCGGACACTACACCCTTTACGTGGCGTGGGGTGATGAACCGCCGCAGGCCTTGACGGAAATCGAAGTGCTGCCGATTCGTCTGGTGCGGTAATTACGCGGGCAGCGCGGGCTCGTAGACACCGCGCTCAAGGTCGAGCAGCGCGCGTTTAATGGATAGGCCGCCGCCGTAGCCTGTCAGGTCGCCGTTCCGGCCCACCACGCGATGGCAAGGCACGATGATGCTCACCGGGTTGGCGCCGACAGCCTGCCCCACGGCGCGCACAGCTTTGGGGCGTCCAATTTGGGCGGCGATCTCGCTATAGGCGCGCGTTTCGCCATAGGGGATGGTGAGCAGCGCCTGCCAGACGCTGCGTTGGAAGGCCGTGCCTTGCAAATCCAGAGGGAAAGTGAGCGCGGGTTTTTCGCCGGCGAAGTAAGCTTCAAGATAGGCGCGGGCGGCGTCCAGGATGGGACGTGCGTCGGGCAGGAATGGGCTGACACGATGGCGGCGCAGATAGCGTTGCATGGCATTCGTCTCAGCGATAAACATCACCGCGCTTAAGCCTTGCGCGGTGGCGCTCAGGTACAGCTCGCCAACGGGTGAGGGCATGGTGGTACTGTAAACGATGGTGACAGACATACAAGCCCCTTTCTGGTTTTCAGGTTTTTGCTTGAAAGGCCCTCGGTGTGGGCGTTCGTATCTTTCAGGATGGACGCCCGTGTGCAAACCACTCATCGAGGGGTGATTTTAAGCGCCGTCCCCGATGAAGATGTCAGGCAGGTGGGATTGTACTCTGAATCTAACCGCGCGCAAATGGAAAAGCGAGGGTAGCTGCTCAGCATGTCCGGGCCATGAAAAACCGTGGCACAGGAGGAATCCTGAGCTATGGTGCAAAGAACATTCAGGTGGGGTAGGTGGGCGAGAGCATGGCTTTCGTCCGCCCTGCTGTCGTCCACTCCGTTACCCGGCTGAAAACCCATCAGCGATGATTGCAATGACGGCTCAAACATGGGAAGCTAAGCCGTCACCCGGCGATTGGCATTTTTGGCAAGAAAAGCTACAATAAAGCTGTACTTGATGGTTCATGCTCAAGGGGGGACATTCAGGGAGGTTGACGTGGAAGAGCCATATACCCTGTTGGTGGTTGAAGACCATTGGGCTTTGCAACAAGCCGTGCGGGATTTGCTCGTCGCTTCGGGATACCGTGTTTTGACGGCGACCGATGGCGTTGAGGCCCTGGAGGTCATGCAAGAGACCCGGCCTGATTTGATTATTGCCGATGTGATGATGCCGCGCATGAACGGCTACGAGTTGTATGAGAAGGTGCGCGAAAATCCGGATTGGGTGGCTATTCCCTTCATTTTCCTCACGGCGAAATCCGAGCCGGAGGACATCATTAAGGGAAAAGGTCTGGGCGCGGAGGATTACATCACCAAACCCTTTAATCCGGATGAGCTGCTGGTGGTGGTGGGCGCCCGGCTCAAGCGCGCGCAGGCCATCCGTGAAGCTTCGGAAGTGGAGTTTGATCGCCTCAAACAGCAGATTGTGAACGTCCTCAGCCATGAGCTGCGCACACCGCTCACCTACATTCGTGGCTACACCGATCTGGCTTTGGAGGATGTGCCGAGCCTCTCGCCGGAAGCGTTACAGGAATTCCTTTACGGCATCAGGCGAGGGGCGGATCGCCTCACGCGCCTCGTCGAAGATTTGCTCTTGCTGGTGCAAATCGAATCCGGACGGTTGAAGGCACAGGCTGAAGCGCACTGCCACATTGTGGAGGACCCTGTGCCCCTCATCCGTAAGGCGATGGCACTACACGAGGAGGAGGCCGCTCGACACCAATCGGCGTTGATTTTGCGCGCCGAGCCGCCCTATACGCCCATCAAGGTGTGTGATCTTTTCTTCGTTGAAGCGCTCAGTCGTGTGATTGATAATGCGCTCAAGTTTTCCAACGGCACCCATCAGCCGGTGGTGATTACGGTGGAATCCAGGCCGAACTGGTTGGAGATTGCCGTGACTGATTACGGAATTGGCATCCCGGCGGCGGAGCTGCCCAATTTGTTCCAGAAGTTCCGTCAGATTGAGCGCGAACGCTACGAACAGCAGGGCCTGGGCGTTGGCCTGTTCATCGCCCGGCAGTTGATGCAGGTGCAGGGCGGTGATATTGAAGTGGAGAGTGAGCCTGGGGAGGGGAGCACCTTTACCTTGCGTTTCCCGGCTGCGGAGAACGCTTAACGCCTATGGATGGGATATGCATGACCGTTGGCGGGAGAGCTTGTTCCCGCCAACGGTGCGTTTTCTGCTGATGATGGGCGTTTGGGTTCGTGGTGTGAGCGGTAACATGTTGCCAAATCGCTTATTTGCGCTATAATGACAATGTGCCTGTGGACGGTTGCCTCGCTGTCGAGCGAGGTTTTTCTTAGCGCGGTCATGTTAGCGGTCACATAACCGGAGATAGGGTAAGCGTTTCTTTTTCGTCCCTCTGGAGTGCCGCGCACACGACAAAAAATGGGCATGTTGCCTTGAATTCAACCATCTCATTTCTGGATTTATTCACGGAGGTTACAGCATGAAAAAACAGGATGGGCGTTATATGTTGTATGGGAATCCAATCAGCAAGCGGGATTCCCGCGCGGTGGATCGCTGGCAACAGATGTTTGTCAAAAAGTTCAACTACGATCCAAACGAGAAGTACACCTTAAGCCTGGAAGATAACCCTTACCTGGGGCACATCTTCGGTCTCAAGAACATCGTGCGTGGCGATCACGGGGAACCGATTCGCAACGAAAACGCGGTGATTTGCAGCACGATCCGCATGGGTTTCGGCCACTATCGCATTGCTTTAGCCGGGGTTTCATGCGCGCGCGCGATGGGGTTCACACCTTACTGGCTGGACCTGCTTTCGATTCCCGGCATCACGACCGACGTGATTAACTGGTGTAACACGGGCTATAGCCGCTTCTCGCGCCTCTCCCAACGCAGCAAGCTCTTCAACAAATACGTGTGGGAATCGGTGACAACCGGTGAGCGGACCCTGCCCATCCTGTGGGAGTTCCTCAACAATTGGGTTGTGGGCTGGCCCTGGCGCTTCCTCAAGACCAACATTAAAGACTACAAGATGAGTGAGCTGTTCCGTAATTTGCACGAAGCCCTGCCCAAAGACATGCCCATCCTGACGTCTCACATGTGGAACTGCATGGGCGCCGTTGCGGGGGGCATGACGAACGTCGTGGACATGATGTTCGATAACTGGCCAATGGCCTTCCAGCTCACGGAAGGGGCCAAACACGGCGTGCAGTCCCCTTCGGGCTATTATGGCTTCCGCGTGATGCGCGGCTTTGATGAGAAGGGCAGCATCCTCAACCCCGTGCCGGAGGACGCGCTCTTCTTTGTGGGCCATCACGTAGATCATGAAATCGTCGAAAACGTGGAAGTGGACTGCGCCGCCCGTCTGCGCCGGATGCGCAAGGGCGAGCCGCGGCGCTTCCTGGTCACCATGGGCGGTGCGGGGGCGCAGCGCGAGCTGTTCAAAGCCATCATCGAGCACGCCATCCCGCTCATCAAGGCTGGCAAGGTCATGCTCCTGGTCAACCTTGGCGACCACAAGGACAACTGGGCGTGGCTGCAATCCGAGCTGGCGGAATACCGCGATATGATGCAGACGCACTTCACCTGGGACGACACGCAGGCCTTTGCGGATCACATCCGCACCAACCCCGGCGAGGGGCTGCACATCTTCCTGCACGATAATGTGTTCCATGCTGTGTACGCCACCAACTACTTGATGCGCGTGGTGGACGTGATGATTACCAAGCCGAGCGAGCTGGCCTTCTACCCCGTGCCGAAAATCTTCAACGAGCGCGTCGGTGGGCATGAGATGTGGGGCGCGATCCGCGGGGCGGAACTGGGCGACGGCACCATCGAATGCCGCTCCATCCCGCAGACGCTGCAGGCGATTGACCTGCTCACCCACGCCAACGACCTGCTCACCCTGTACTGCCAGAGCATTGTCCGCAACAAGGCCATTGGCCTGTACGACGGCGCGTACAAGTGCGTCGAGCTGGCGACGGGCAAAAAATTCGAGCGGCCTACCGTGCCGCAAGTCCCGTTGGAGTAGGGCGCAACCAACCCAAACGCGCGGGCGGATTCATCGAATCCGCCCGCTTTCGTTGGGTAAAGGTTCCCGTCAATCGCTTGCCATCACGGCCAGGAACCCCGCCACTACGGGCAGCGCCGCGCGGAAAGCGGGATTCCCCAGCGCCGCCGCAATGAGATCGAAATCATGATCGGCGTAAGGGATTTCCAGGTGGGCGACCGGTACGCGATGGGCGCGCAGCGCCACGCGCAGATAGTGGCTTTGCGCTGCGGGCACAAAGGCATCCATCTCCCCGTGCAGCAGCAGCGTCGGCGGCGAATCCGGCCCGACGTGGGTGAGAGGAGAATAGGTCTCGTAGAGATACGGTTCTTCGTAGGGTGTGGCGCCCAGGAGGCCCGGCAGCAACTCCGCCGCGTTCACATACGTGCTATCCGGGCGCAAGATGCGCAATCGCTGCAAACTCCAGCTCGCTAAGCGCTGCAGGGGGCTATGGGGATGAAGATAGGGCATCCGGCGTAGATGCTCGTGTTCGCTGAAAAGCTCACTCACCCCATACCAGGCGATGACGCCGCGCGGCCGTTGCTCCGGCGTGGCTGCCGTGTAGGCCGCAAGCAGGGCCAGATGGGCACCCGCGGAGCCGCCGCTGAGCACCACCCGGTCCGCATGGACACCGTACTGCGCTCCCGTTGTTCTCATCCACTGTTGGGCCTGACGCACCTCATGGAGCATCCCCGCCATATCGGCGTGAGGCGCGAGCGTGTAAGCCACATCCAGGATCACATGTCCCTGTGCGGCCAGGTGGCGGAAGAGGGTGCGCGAACAGAGGTCCTTATCGAAATAATACCAGGAGCTGCCGTGCAGGAACACCAGGCCGACGCCGCTCGGCGTTACGCCAGCGGGTGGGAGCCATAAATCGGCGCGCAGGGGGCCGCCTTCCACGGCTGTGCCCACGCTGAGATTGCGCAGCCAGCGTACTCCGCGCGGTGGACGCAGCACTGTGTCCAGGCGTGCGCGCGCTTCGGGCGTCAAACGCGCGCGCCATCCTTTGCCGAAGGCTGCCGCAAGCGGATCTTCGCGACGACGCAGCACGGCATGGATGTGATGCCCGGCGCTCAGCAAGCCCAACAGACCGGCCAGCGTGGTCACGCGATCCCGGCGGCGCAGCCCTTGCCATGCACTGACCCCGCCGAGCAGCGCAACCCACGGCGCGAGCGCCGCGCTCACGAATTTGAGCGGAGCGAGGACAATGCCATAGCCGTAAGGTACACGATTCACGCTGCTCACGCCCATTATGGCACTTAATACCCCTATCCACCGGCTCCAGTGCTTCATCCTTCCCCCCTTGTTCAGGTCAAATACTTCAGCTTGCTTGCACCGATTGTAGCCCCGTTTGGGCAGGTGACAACTTGCATGACGGGGGACGCGCGGGATACGCCAGGCGTCTCCACAACCATGCCCCATGGAGATAGCCCGAGACTGGCCCATGGAGACACGCAGATCGCGCTCCACGCTCCGCCATCCCGCGTTTCCGGCTTTCAATCTTGACAAATCTAACCGCCATGTTACCATTTTTCCATGCGTCCCGCCCCGGACGCTCAATACTTTGCTTCTTCTTTAAGGAGGAGACATGTCAAAGCGTTTACTGACTTGCTTTACCCTTTTGCTTATCCTGACCACGCTTTTTGCAGCCTGCAAGCCTCAAGCGACGCCGACGGTCGCACCGACGCCGACCGCGACGCCCCAACCGACCGCGTTGCCGACGGTAGCGCCAACGCAACCGCCGGCCAGCGCGAAGGGCACGCTCATCCTCTGGCACACCTGGCGCGAGACGGAAATCGCCAGTCTCAACGAAGTCATTGCCGCTTTCAAGAACCGTTATCCCGAAATTACGGTAGATGTCCTTTACGTTCCCTTTGACGAACTGCGCGGGAAATACGAAGTCGCGGCTTCGGGCGGGGGCGGTCCGACCCTGCTCCTGGGTCCCGCGGATTGGGGTGCTATCTTGTACGATGCGGGCCTGGTGGCCAACGTGAGCGATCTGGCCTCTGCGGATTTCCTGGCCACCATCAACCCTGCCGCTCTGGGCGCTGTTCAGTACAAAGGAGCGCTGATCGGTTTGCCTTATACGGTCAAGGGCATCGTCATGTACCGTAACAAGGCGATTATTCCTGCTGCGCCGCGCACCTTCAACGACCTGCTGGAAAAAGCGAAGGCAGCCAGCCATGATGACGTGGTCGGCGCCAATCTGGAAACGGGCTTCTTCTTCTCCGCGGCGCACATCGCAGCGTGCGGTGGGAAGCTGATGGAAGCCAACGGCGATCCGGCTTTCAACAACGAGAGCGGCGTCTGCTGGCTGAACCTGCTCAAGGCCTTCAAGGATGCTGGTCCCACCGAATACTACTCCGACAAAGACGTAAACCTGTTCCGATCGGGCAAAGCCGGCATCATCATGGATGGCACCTGGAACGCACCCCTTCTGGCTGAGGCTGTGGGTGTGGATAACCTGGCGATTGACCCGTGGCCGTCTTATGAGAAGGGTAACCTGTCCGGCTTCGTTCAGTCCGAAGTCATCTACTTGAACGCCAACGCCAGGGGCGATGATAAAGCGGCGGCCTGGCTGTTCATGGAATACTTCCTTTCACCCGAAGCCCAGGCCATAATGGCCAATCCGGCGAAGGCGCATCATCTGCCGGCGGCGCTCAACGTGGAGCTGGCTGATCGCCTTATGCAGGAGGCGACCCGGGCGCTCGAAGGAGGGACAGCGTTCCCCGTCATCCCGGAGATGGGAGCCTATTGGGCGCCGATGGATGCGGCGATCAAGTCCGTCCTCAACGATGATGTCGAACCGGCCAAGGCCTTGCAAGAGGCTTACGACGCTGTTCTTGAGGGAATTCAACAGATTCGCGGGCAGTAAAGGCAAAGGACAGAGGGATAAGCTGCCACTAAAAACCAACGGGGACGCTCAAAGCGTCCCCGTTCTTATGGCGGAGAGGGTGGGATTCGAACCCACGGAGCCTTGAGGGCTCACGCGCTCTCCAGGCGCGCGCGTTAGGCCAGACTACGCTACCTCTCCGGGCCGGACGAGATTATAGCATGAACCGCTGATTGCGCAAGCCTCACCCTTGACGCCACGCGCCGCCTGCGGTACAATCGGGGCATGAAGAACCGACGCTTGAACTTGAACTGGATAAATCCATGGATGGCATGGACGCTGCGCGCTGTGCAGCGTTACGGCGTGCACCTTAGCCTGATGGTGGGCGTGCTCTTGGTGAGCCTGTTGGGTGGTGGAGCGGTGCTCTCGCGCGCCGAGCCGACCCGCATCCCCGCGAGCACACCTTCCGGTCAGGAGGCAAAACCGCTACAGCGCCCCTCACCAACCCCGCAGGATGAAGGGGAGGCCTTTACCCTTACGCGACAGGCGCTACCGCAAACCTCTATCCCAGACCGCCCGCGTGGTGAGATTTTCACCTACACCGTGCAGGAAGGGGATACCGTCTTCAGCATCGCCCAAAAATTTGGCCTCAGTCCGGAGACGGTAGCCTGGGCCAATCGCGAGGTGTTGCAAGATTCACCCTGGCTGATCGAGCCGGGGCTGCCGCTTATCATTCCGCCCGTGGATGGGGTATATTACACCGTTCAGGAAGGCGACACGCTGTTTGGGTTGGCGGTTAAATTTGGCGTGCCTCTGGAGGCCCTGTACAACTACTGGAACGACGTCAAGCCGGATCAACCGCTGCAAATTGGCCAAATGCTGATGATTCCGGGTGGGAAGGGGCCAGAGGTCGCGTGGGTTCCCCCGCCATCGCCTGCTACTTCAACCTACCGTCCCGGCACAGGCTCATCCTCGGCGAGCTACGGGAGCTGCGGCAATGTTGCAGTAGTGGGTCCGGGCGCGAACGGCTACTTCATCCTGCCGACGGGATCGCGCTTTGTTTCAGGCTGGACTTTTCACGATCCGCGCAACCCGACGCACATCGGCCTGGATTATGGCCTTCGTCTGGGCGATCCGGTTTACGCGGCGGATAATGGCGTGGTCATTTTCGCCGGTTGGGGCGGTGGATACGGCAATCTGGTTAAAATCAATCACGGGAATGGGTACGTCACGTATTACGCCCATCTCGATGAAATCTGGGTAGGCTGTGGCGATCCGGTTTACCAGGGCCAGGTCATTGGCCTGGGCGGGACGACGGGGAACTCGACCGGCCCGCACCTGCACTACGAGATTCGCTACAACGGCGTGCCGCAGGACCCGCGCCTGTACGAGCCGTAGCTCTAAACCACGGCGGCTACCTACCGGCCACAGGGCGGTGTTACACGTATCCCCAGGCTTTGCCTGGGAGCTACCGGCCACAGGCCGGTGTTACACCCGTATCCCCAGGCTCTGCCTGGGAACTACCGGCCACAGGCCGGTGTTACACCCGTATCCCCAGGCTTTGCCTGGGTCCGGTGCTACCCGTATCCCCAGGCTCTGCCTGGGGATTTGCTGTCCACAGGCCGGTGCTACACGTATCCTCAGGCTTTGCCTGGGAGCTACCGGCCACAGGCTGGTGTTACGCAGGTATCCCCAGGCTCTGCCTGGGAATCTACCGGCCACAGGGCGGTGCCACACACGTATCCCCAGGCTCTGCCTGGGAACTACCGGCCACAGGCCGGTGCTACACGTATCCTCAGGCTCTGCCCGGGGAGCTACCGGCTACAGGCCGGTGTTACACGTATCCCAAGGCTCTGCCTGGGAAGTTACCGGCCATAGGCCGGTGTTACCCACGTATCCCCACAGGCTCTGCCTGGGAACTACCGGCCACAGGCCGGTGTTACACGTATCCTCAGGCTCTGCCTGGGGAGCTAACGTTATCGTCACACGTCCGGCTTGAAGCTTGCCACCAGCGTGCCGCGCGTGCGTTCATCCAGGTCAGCCCAGCGCGTGATGGGTAGCTCGATGACCGCTACCGTGGCGGTTTTAAGCGGCGGCGCATCCTTGACGAGGGTGGCTAAGAATTCCTCGATTTCGGGATTGTGCCCCACGAGCATGACGCGCTGATAGCGTTCCAGCACGGCGCGCACAACGGCGCGATAGCGCTCCGCGTCGGTGCGGTAGAGCGCCGGGCGCGTGAGGATGGGACCGCTGTAGCCGCAGGCCTGAGCTACGGCGTAAGCCGTCTGTTGCGCGCGTAGCGCGTGCGAGGCGAGGATAAGGTCGGGCGCCCAGGGCTTGTCGCGGAGCCAGGCCCCCACCAGCGGTCCTTGCTGCACGCCGCGCGCGTTGAGCGGACGGTCCAAATCGTCCAATTCCGTATCTTCCCAGCTGGACTTGGCATGTCGCAGTAACAACACGTACTTCATCGTTCCCCCCTCGCGGTTTTGTTGGCTTTGCACCAGGATTTTCCCTGTCTACCGGAGCAGTGCCGGTTCGGTGCAAGCCTACCCTCTTATGTAGCGTTGGAATGTTTCAGCGTCGGACGTGTGGCGCAGGGCTTCGCTCTCGGTGATGAGCCTGTTGCGATACAACTCCGCCAGCGCCTGTTCCATGGTTTGCATCCCATATCCGCGACCGGTTTGCAAGACGCTGGTTAATTGGCGCGTTTTTGCCTCGCGGATGAGGTTGCGCACGGCGGGCGTCCCCACCATGATTTCGCAGGCGGCGATTCGCCCCTGCCCGTCGGCGCGCTTAATCAGGCGCTGCGCAATCACCCCGGCCAGGGTCATGCTCAATTGCATACGGATTTGCGCCTGCTGATGCGCCGGGAACACGTCCACGATGCGGTCTATCGCTTCCGGCGCGCTGGGGGTGTGGAGGGTGGACAGCACCAGGATACCCGTCTCCGCCGCCGTGAGCGCCGCTGCAATCGTCGGCAGGTCGCGCATCTCGCCGATGAGCACCACGTTTACATCCTGCCGCAGGACGCGCTTGAGCGCCTCGGCAAAGCTGAGCGTATCCCGCCCTACCTGCCGCTGCGAAATCATGCTTACCTTATCTTCGTACACGTATTCGATGGGGTCCTCAATCGTCACCACGCGCCGCGCCTCCTGCTGATTGATGTGCTCGATGAGCGCCGCCAACGTGGTGGATTTGCCGCAACCCGTCGGCCCCGTCACCAAAACCAACCCGCGGGAGAGCAGCGCCAGCCGTCCGCACACCGCGGGCAGCTCCAACTCCTCCAGGGTGGGAATGCGCTGCGCCAGGGCGCGCAGGGATATGTAGGGCGCGCCGTCGGCATAAGCGATGTTCACGCGATAGCGTCCGCTTACGTCGCTGTAGGCTAGGTCTAACTCGCGCTCGCGTTCCAATTGCGCCCGCTCATCGGCGGTGATGAGCGTTGCCATAACCCTCTCGATGTCCGCGTGGGTGAGGGGGGCTGCTTCTTTCAGGATTTGCAATTCCCCGTCTATGCGCACCACGGGCCGCCGACTCACGGATAGATGCAAATCCGAAGCTTTTAAGGCGCGTACCTGTTGCAACAACGCTGTCAATTCCATGCCGTCACCTCCGCGCTGCTACCTCATCCACAACCACAAGAGCAACGAAAGCCGGTCAAAGAGCGCCAGCAGTTGTGGGGTGTAGAGCAGCGCCACCGCTCCGCCCAGGGCCAGAAATGGCCCCAAAGGCAGCGTATCCCCGCGTTTTTTGCGTCCCGTCGCCAGCAACACGGCGGCGATGAGGCCTCCCACGACAAAGCCGATAAAGAGCGCAAATCCCAGGCCGCGCAGGCCGCAGCTCAGGCCGATAAAGGCCGTCAGCTTCACATCGCCCTCGCCCATCCCCTCCGGCACGATACGGCGGATAAGCCAGATGAGGCCCGCCCCCGCTGCTCCGCCCAGCAGGAACTCCGGCAGCGTCGCCCAACCGCGCGTGAGCGCCGCCACACCGGCCAGTGCTATCCCCGGCCAGATGACGCGATCCAGAATCAACCCGTGTTCGAGATCCGTCACCGTCACCAGGATGAGGATGCACAACAGGGCCGAAAGCAGAGTCAGATGAAACAACCCCGGCGTGTCATGAGGGGGGAAAGCCAGCGCTGCCAGGGTGAAACTGAATGCCGTGCCCAGTTCCACCCAGAGGCTGCGCGCGCCAATGCGTGCGCCGCAATAGCGGCAGCGTCCGCGGAGCGCGAGATAACTGACCACGGGAATCATGTCCAGTGGCCCCAACGTGTGTTGACAGGCGTCGCAATGGGAAGCCGGGAAGAGCAGCGATGTGCCCTTGACCAGCCGGTCCGCTGCCGCGTTCAGGAAGCTCCCAACCGCTGCGCCGATGAGACCCCAATACATTGTGACGAGCAACGTCAAGGTATCCATCTCAGCGCACCAACAACAGGCTGAAGCGCACCCGATCTGCGTCCTGTTCCAGGCTCAGGATACTGGCCTGCCGGAAGTACACGCCATCCTGGAGGGCGCGCGCGTAAGCCAGGAGCGTGGCCGTATCGGGCGCTTCACCTTCTACCGTGATTTGATCCTGCGCCTGCGTGATGTTAAGTAGCCGAATCACCGTACTGTTATCAATCAGCCGCCCTAAGCTGGCGGAACGGCGCGGACGGCCTTCCATCAACGCGCTAAATTCGCGGCGTAACTGTTCCGTCTGCGCTTGCGTCGTTTTGAGGCGCTCCTCCAACTGCGTCACCGTCTGTTGAATGCTGCCGCGACGCACCAGCTCCAATTGAAGCTGCTCGCGGCGCAGGGCCAGCGTCTCGTTGTGCTGTCGGTAGAGCTGGAGCTGCTGATAGGCCGTGAATACGCCCATGGTTAAGGTGATGGTCAGGAGGATATTGATCACCATCACGGCTGTGATGCCGCGTTTCGATTGGTAGGCCGGCGGGAGGAGGTTCAGGTCTATGGGCTGGTTCATGCGTTCACCTTCTTCAACATCAAACCGAAGATAGCCAGGTACGGTTGCCAGGGCATTCCCTCTGGAATGGCGACGGGCGCGTTGAAATCCTGCAAGGCCCAGCGCGTGCTCAGCAAGGGACGGTAGGTCTCTGCCTGTGGGCCGGTGAGATGGAGTTGCGCCGGCGCGGGCGGGGCGCCATTGCTCGCATACGTGAGCGCGTAAAAATCGTACGTGCGCTGAATTTCCTGCGAGAGGTAATCACTGTACTGTTGCGGTCCAAATTCCGCTCGCACGGGGAAGGTCACGTAGCGCACGATGATGGGCACATAGCCCTGTGTGACGATTAACGTGGCGCCGGTCATCTCCAAATCCAGGATGAACACCTCGCTCTTGTAGAGCGCGCGCACCAACGCCAGCGGGCGATAATCCAGCACTTGCATGCGCAGGTTGGCCTGTTTGAAACTGTTCAGGGCCAGGTCCACCGTATCGCGCGGCAGGCCCAGCGTGAACACGCGCTGACGGTTGCCTTGCGTGGTGGGGAGCACATGCCAGGAGAAATAGAGCTGTTCCAACGGCAGGGGATACTCACGACGTGCTTCCCGTTGCACCGCCTCGGCCAGCATCGCGGCGGGCATGGTGGGCAGCTCCAGCAGGCGGACGATGCCGCGCGGCGCGTGCAGGCTGATGCTGACAGGGAGGCGCTGGGCTTTCAACGCGGCGCGCAACTCCTCCGCGGCTTGCTGGAGCGAGGCACTTTGCCAGACGCCGCTGCGGTTCACCTCGATGGGGCGCTCATCCCAGGCCAGAATGGTTTGTTTACGCGCCACCACCGCGCGCAAGGTCTGACTTTCCAGGCTCAAATAGAGACGTTGACGTTCGAACATGAAAACCTCTCAGGGTTGCGGTGTGGGTGTCGGCTCAGGTAGCCGCGTGTAGATTTGCAATCTCAGGGTGATGCGGTATCGCTCCAGCCCAGGCTCCGGTGTGGGCGTGGGCGTCGCTGTGGGCGCGGGGGTGGGGGTGGGGGTGCCGCGCCGCACGCCCGGCGTAGGGGTCGGCGTGACGGAGGGGAGGGGGCGCGGCGTGGGTGTGGGAGCCAGCCCTGCCGTCAGCTCCTCGATGGTGAGCGTGCCAATTTTTTCGCCTTCCAGGTTCTTAAAAAAGGTCTTTAAATCCGGTAGCGTCCCTTCTGCAACGACAGCGTAGTTGAGCACTTCGTAAACGCCTGTTTCGGACGTGATGCTGATGGGCGCCTGTGCCTGAATGCTGAGGATCTGCACGTTGCTGCGCATGGCAGCGTCGAGCACGTGGGCGACGATTTCCGTTGCGTCCAGCGCGGTGGGGAAGATGTAACGCAGCGCGGCCTGCTCAGCCTGCGCCGTGGCCAGCGCTTGCATCAACTGCGCCTGCCGCTCACCCGTCGCTTCTTTGGCTACGGCAGTGCTCAACACGTCCACCTGATCTTGCAAATCGGCCCGCACGCGCCGTTCTCGCAGGTAGCTGACGAAGATCGCCGCGTACAGAATGGCAAAAACGCCAAACAATGAAAGGGTGATGATCAAGATGCGTTTCACGGTAAGTACTCCCAGGATAGGATGATAGGATGTCCATTCACCAGGCGAACGTGCACGCGGATGCGCTGATTGCCCGCCTGCGCGATGATGTTGAATTCGCGCCAGCCCAAATCAAAGCAGGCCAGATGCGTGCGCAGGGTGGTGTCTCCGCTCAGGCGGGTGAAGGCCACCGTGTTGCAGTAGGTTCCCGGCGTGTTTCCCACGCGCGCCCTGAACGTGAGCGTGAAAACATCGTGCGCGCGGATCGTCGGGGCCATGCCAGAGGGATCCCAGTTCCACGTCACCGTTTGACCGGCGACGGTGGGAGGGAGCGGCGGCACGGTTGCGCCCACGGTTTCCACATAGCTCACGCCGGCGGGCAAGGTATCGCGTAAGCTCTGCAAGGTCACATTTTGATTGGATGTGTTGCGCAACGTGATCTCATACGTAAACGTTTCGTCCGGTTGTGCGTAGCCGGGGGATGAGGTGCGGGCCACTTTCTCCGGCACAATGTCATATACCGTCACTGCATTGGAGGTGGTGGGGGCGCTGCTGACCTGTGCACCGGTGAGCGCGTCGCGGCCTGTGGCGTTACCGCGCCAGGTATTGACTCCTGTCTTGTTGGTGGCGGAACGGTAAGTCCAGGTGTAGGTGACGCTCTGCCCCGCGCCGATACGGCTTGAGGCGGGCGTCGGGCCGCTGAGGAGCGTGAACAACGTCCCATCGCTGAGTGTGAGCGTGGAAGGCGTGACGTTCTGCGCTTCCACTTCGCCCACATTATCCACGCGCATGAAGACCGTGACGATTTCGCTCAAGCCAACCGCGTCGGGGGTGGCGCTCAGGCTGCTGATGAGGTACGCAGCCGGTTGGATGGTGATGCTGTTGGAATCGCAGGGCGCGCTGCTTACCGTTTCGCCGCTGTTGCCGTCGCTGCCCTGCGCGAAGCCGCGCCAGGTCGCGCTGCCGGATTGGAGGGCGCGGTATTGCCAGGTGAATTGTCGGCTGCTGCCACCCGGAATGGTAACCGGTGCGCCGAAGGGTCCGTCCAGGAGGGTGACGGCGCCGCTGCCGCCCGTGGTGAGGGAAGAAGGCGCCACGTTGACCGCGCTTGCTCCCCCGCTGTTCGTGACCGTCATCGTAATATAGATTGTGCTGCCCGTGGGGGCGATGAGCGGGCGGGCCTGTATGTTGCAGCTTAGCTGGGCCGGCGTCTGGATGCTGAGGGTGTGGTCGGTAGCGATGGTGCTCACGGTGGCGTGGCTTACGCTGTCTTCCCCGCTGACGGCTCCGCTCCAGGCGACGAGGCCCGCGCTCTGCGCCTGATAAGTCCAGGCGAAGCTGCCGCTCTCGCCGGGCGCCAGGCTGACCAGACTCGCCGGCTCCGGCCCGGAGCGCTCGATGACCCCGCCGGGTCCCGAAACGAAGGGCGGATCCGGGACGATGGTGTTCACGGCCACGCCGCCGGCGTTAACGACCTCCATGCGGATAGTGAACGTCTGGCCCACGTTGACGGTCGCCGGACCGGTGTAATCGGCATGGAGTTCGCCCGGACGGGCAATGGTGACAATGTTGGAGGTGACGAGCGGCGAGACGATGGCCATGCCGCTGGCGCTATCGGTGCCGCTGGCCTGTCCGCTCCAGGTAACCTGACCCGGTCCCGTGGCGCGGTAGACCCAGGTGAACGTGGTTTCTTCACCGGGCATCAGGGCGGGTACAGAGGCCGGTACAGGTCCGCTGCGCAGGACCACGCTGCCGCTTCCCGCCGGAGTTAAGGGGGAAGGCGTCACATTCAACGCGGGATAGAGGCCGGTATTCCGCACCGTCATCACCACCGTCACATCCATGAGGGACACAACCAGAGCCGGCGTGGCGCTCAAGCTGGCCTGTAGAGCCGCCGTGCCCACAGCGAAGGGGTCGGTGACAGGGCGGATGAACTGCACATTGCTGCCGGACACATCCCCATCGAGCATCAGGGTGGGGTAGTAAACACCGGGGGTAAAGGCCGGGTCTATGCTTGCGTTCTGGAAACTGAGCGTGCGGCGCGCGTCCACTGGCAAGGAAATGGACGCGCCGAGCGTGGCCTGATAGACGCGCGTGCCATCACTGAAGCGGATGAGCGAGGTCGGCAACAGGGTCACCGCGCGCGTGCCCAGGTTGATGACATCCACCGTGAGCGCAACGGAGGCGCCGGGTTGTCCGCCGTTGGGTTGGAGCGTTCCACCCACGTAGAGCGGATTGGCGTTATTGAAGCCGGTAAAGGTCAGCGCAACGCTCCCTGCTGCGGTAAGGTACGAAGCTGTTACCGTGCCGTTAATGTCTTCGGTGCTGATGGGCGCAGTGAGGACCAGGGTGGCGCATCCATTGCTGCCGGTTTGAGCTATTGGCGCGGCCAGGGTGCCCGCGGTGGTCAAAAAGTTCACCCAAACGTTGGGTACCGGGGTATTGGCCTCGCTCACACAGGCGGTAAGCCGGGAGGTGCTTGCCCCGTCCGCGGGGAGGGTGGTGGGGGCGGCGCTGAGGGTCACTTTATAGCGCGTCACCAGTACCGTGGGCGTATCACCACCCTGATAAATGCCATTATTGGAAAGCGCAGTACCAAAATCGTAGCGTGTATCTGCCGCTACAGTGGGCACCCTGGTAAAGTACAGGTAAAAGGTGGCCTTTTCCCCAACGGGCAGGTCTCTGGCAACAGAGGGGGAGGTGAAAGTCATCGTATCCTTACCAGGATTGTAATTTTTATTCCAGTTCCCGTTGTATCCCCCGTAAGAGCTGCTTTCGTTGATGGTCCAACCGGGTGGAATGGTGAAAACCACTTCATCCAGTACCGTTGCCCCACGGTTGTACACGGTGAACGCAATAACCAGGTTGGTGCTGCCGGAGGCGACACGTTCCGGAGAAGGGAGCACCGTGTAGCGCCCCAGCTTACCGACCGGGGAAAGGGCGATGTTCGTGTTTCTTCCGTCCTTGTCGGTGGCGTAGCCCCGAAACTGGTAGGTCTGTCCGACGCTGCCGGTGATGCGATAGACCCACTCAAAGGTGCCGGTGCTGCCAGGGGGGATGGAGTTGATTTTGACCGGTGTGGGGCCTTTGACCAGAGTGGCGCTGGCACTGCCGATAAAGCTCAACGCAGGCACGACATTGCCCGCCGATGGCAAGGTGTTATTCTGGACATGCATCCACACTTTGACTTCCTGACCGCTCACCATGGTGGCCGTGCTCATGCTCAGGTAAGCCGTCCAATCGCCAATCCAGACTTCTTCCGAAGTTGCCACGCCAGATGTGACGTAAAGTCCTCGATTAGCGCGGGCTGTAAAGAGCACATTGCCTGCGCTGGTGGCCGTGTACGTGTAGACCTGCGTGCGCATTGTGCCTGAAAGCAGGTCTATTGAGGGAGGGACAGGGCCTGAAAGCAGGCTGATGCCACCACTGCCACTGGAGGTGAGTCGCGTCACAATACCGGTTTGTGGTTGGGTTGAGCGGTTGGCGATCAACAGCTCCACCCGAATGGCCTGGCCTACCGGCAGGGAAAGGGGAATCGCTGTAAGGGTCACGGCCAGCGCTTTGCGCGGCCATGAGGGTAACGTCCCGTAAGAAAAGGGTTTGCCTCCGCCCTCCACCAGGGTCCTTTTACTCTGCAAGGCATCTGTCTGGTCATTGGGACCGGCAGGGAACTGGCCATTGCTCCGTCCGATAACTGGGACGACGAAGGTAAGGGAACCGCCCGGTGGAATGTTGTAGGGCACGCCCGTTGAGGCGTACTTGATCCAGGTTTGTCCAGCACCTGATTCCTTGCTCAGAATCTTCCATCCGGTTGGTGCGTTCAGGCCCGCGCTCAAATCATAGATGGAGGCATCAAATTCTAAGGTGACCGTATCAATAGATGCGCCACCAGCAGGGCTGGTATTGGTGACGGTAAAGGGCAGCAGCGCGTTGCCGTCGCCCATGGTTACGTACAGGTCAGAGGGAACGGTGATGGTGCAGGTGTAGTTAGCCTGGGCTGCCACAGGGGGGACGGGATGCAGCGGCCAGAGGCTCAGCAGTAAGGCCAAAACCAGGCCTGTGGACCACCCCTTTATGCTCATAAGGTCCTCCTCACCTTTTTCCGACGTTATCAAGGCTGCAGGGCATTGGTTACAGTAATGACGATGGTTTGCCCGTTGAGGTCAATCGTATATACATCTTGCCCTTGCTGTGCGACCTGTTCCGTATAGCCGGGTTCGTTGCTCAGGCGCCAGAGCGCGTCCTCCACGCCGGCTTCAGCAGCGTAGCGTTGCGTGATCGCCTTGTTGGCATCTTGCCCGCTACGGTGACTGGCGCTGACGTAGGCCAGGTACGCTCCCAACAGCAGCGTTCCCACCGCCAGGACCAGCAAGACCATGACCAGAACCTGTCCTTGTTCGTGCTTGCTAACGCTCATATTGCTTCTCCATCATGATGGCAAACCACAAAACTTAGTGTTCACGGGGCCACGCGCAGGGCGACGGTTATGGCTTCGTTGCTGCTTACGGGCCCTGAACTCAGGGTCAAACGAAACACGGCCAGATCGCTGGTAGGAGCGGAGGGACATTGTAACGCTGCAACATACCGCGCCACGGCGATGGTGCGCCCGGTGTCGCTATCGGTGCGTTCCAATACGCTTCCATTCAGGGCATAGGTGTAAGTGACCCCACGACCGGTATCAAACACGCCGCATGTGCCGGACGGGGTGAAAAGGCGACTTTCGTGCGCGTCGTGCGCCAGCCACAGGCTTGCCGTGCGCAGGGCGTTACTCACGTTGAGTTGAGCGTTCCCCCAGCGGGGGACGCGGTAGAATTGATAGAACATGTTGACCACCACGCCCGTCACAACGGCGATGAGCGCGAGTACCACCAACAACTCTACCAGCGTGAAACCTCTTTGCTTGCTCATGGTTATCGGTTAATTTTGTAAGTGCTCATTTGCGCCAGGGTCTGACCCTCACTGTTCACGCTGACGGTCACAAGCTGTTTGCCGGGGGCGAGTTCCTGCACGCTTACGTTGAGCGTGAAGCCTGTCGGCACACTGATGGGGGGGTAGTTTCCCCCGGCGTCATAAGGTGCAGCTTTGATCGTCTCAAGCTGCGATTGCGCCAGATTGGTGGCGGTGCTGAGATCCGCAGCGATGCGCGTTGCGCGCGCCGCGGTGGAAATCGCCAGCAGCAACACCACCAGCGAGACGGCGATGATGCCCACCGCGACCAGAATCTCAACTAAGGTTGTTCCCCTCTCGGCGGGATGATTTTTCGCCCGGTTCATTTTTTCTGCGCTCCACGCGGATAAACACTGCAAGCCAGGTAACCACGATGCTGCCCATGATGATCCACAACGCTACGCGCGGTACCTGCTGAATGGGCAGCGCCCGAAACACCAGCCACAACAGAATCCATTCGATGAGGAGCATGGCCAGCACCAGCCAGAAAATCCACAGGCTGCACCCCACCGGTTGTTCCAGGGTCTCCATCTTTTTCACGGCAGGCCTCGCTTACTGGATTTGCCCCAGGATGCTGTACATGGGCGACACCATCGAGAGCGCAATGAAGGCGACGATGCCGCCGACAAACAGGGTGAGAGCAGGCTCCAGCATCCCCGTCAGGGCGCGGATGTTGCGATCCACGCGCTCCTCGTAAAATTCGGCTAAAGTGGTCAGGTTGCCTTCTAAGGTGCCGGTTTCTTCGCCCACGCGCACCATTTGGGTAAGCAGGGTGGGGAAGAGCGGCTCGCGGGCCATCGGGGCCGCCAAGCCCTGCCCGTTGAGCAGCGCCGCGCGCACCCGTTCCAGCGCCTCGGTCACGATGACGTTGCCTGTGGTTTGCAAGGCCAGCTCCATAATTTCGGGCAGCGTCAACCCGGCGTGGGTGAGGGAGGCTACGGTATGGCAGAAGCGCACCCATTGCCCTTCCAGCGTCACAGCGCCGATGAGCGGCAGGCGAATCAATAACCAGTCGCGGACGCGCCGTCCGGCAGGCAGGCTGCCCCACCAGGCCGTGAGCGCGGCCAACATCAACAGGACAAACGTCGTGTAGAGGCCGTAATCCGCCACAAAATGGCTGATGGCGATGAGCGCGCGCGTGGGGGCCGGCAGTTCGGCCCCAAAGCTCTCGAAAAGCGCCGCCATGGGCGGCAGCGCCACCGTGAGGATGATGATCACCACGAATATCGCCACCACCATCACCACAGCAGGGTAAGCCATGGCGTCGCGTATCTTGCGCAAGAGCTTCTCTTCGCGTTCCATGTAAAGGGCAAGCTGACGCAACACAGCCTGCAAATTGCCCGTCCGTTCACCCACGGCGATAGTGCGCACGTACAGGTCGGGGAAGACGAGCTTGTGTTCGCTCAGTGCGGTGGAGAAAGCTTTGCCCTGTTGCAGGTCCTGAATGACCTCGCGCAGGGCGTCGCGCAGGGCCGGCTTGCTGCTTTGCTCACCCAACAGGCGCAGGGCGGGGAGGATGCCGATACCCGAATCGAGGAGCGTGGCTAACTGCCGCGAGAAGATGATGAGGTCGAGCCGTTTGACGCCAAACAGGCTCGGCAGCAGCGTGTAGAGGTGCGTTTTGCGCATTTTTTGCCGCGTCAACTGCGCAACAGTCAGTCCCTGCTCCCACAGCAGGGCCTCGGCCTGCGTCTCCGACTCGGCGTTGATCCACCCCTCGGCGCGCTGTCCCTCACGGGTAAAAGCTACGTAATGAAATCCCACGCTATTCCCCCCTGAATATCCATGTTAATGACTGTATTGTAGCACAGCTTAATGGCAAATGCATAAACAGCTCATTAAAGAAACGAAACACTTTTGAAATTCGCGGTGGTTTTAACCTGAGGGGGTGGTACGGGGTAGGCGACGGCAATGCCGTCGCCTACCCCAACGGTTGCCTTCGCCCACCCCAACGATTGCCTTCGCCCACCCCAACGATTGCCTTCGCCCACCCCAACGATTGCCTTCGCCCACCCCAACGATTGCCTTCGCCTACCCCAACGGTTGCCTTCGCCCACCCCAACGATTGCCTTCGCCTACCCCAACGATTGCCTTCGCCCACCCCAACGATTGCCTTCGCCCACCCCAACGATTGCCTTCGCCTACCCCAACGATTGTCTTCGCCTACCCCAACGATTGCCTTCGCCCACCCCAACGATTGCCTTCGCCTACCCAGCCTGAAAGAACAGGAAAGGCGCATCCGCGGATGCGCCTTTACGCTTTGATTGGGGTCGCTCTTGTCTTACAGCCGCTTGAGCCACACATACCCATACGGCGGCAGGAAAACCGATAACTCGCCTGCCTCGTTGGTCTTCCAGCTCAGACCGGTCAGCACATCCAGGAAGTTTTGCGGCGTCTCCAGAGGCAACACGGTCTTGAGCGGCACATCCGCAAGATTGTTCAGCACAAGCATATCCTCGCCCTCTCCGCGGCGCCAGTAGGCCAACAAGGAATAGGGCATTGCCGAAAGCAGCTCCAGCTTGCCGCGTCCGAACACTGGATGCGCTTTGCGGATGCGCAGCAGCGCACGTAACCGGTTGAGCAGCGAATCGGGGTCGTGCTCCTGCGCTGCGACGTTGACTTTGGTGTAGCCGTATTCCTCGTCATCAATCACGGGGAGGTAGAGCTTGTCCGCGGGCGCGCTCGAAAAGCCCGCGTTGGGTCCGTCGTTCCACTGCATCGGCGTGCGCACACCCGCGCGGTCCTCCAGCCAGATATTATCGCCCATGCCGATTTCGTCCCCGTAGTACAGCACCGGCGAACCGATGAGGGTGAGCAGCATCGAGTGCATCACTTCCCAGCGCCCGCGATGCCCGCCGAGCAAGGGCATCAGGCGGCGGCGGATGCCCAGGTTCAGGCGCATGCGCGGATGGGGAGCGTAAAAGTCCCACATGAAAGCGCGCTCTTCCGGCGTTACCATCTCCAGGGTCAATTCATCGTGACAGCGCAGGAACGTCCCCCACTGGCATACGTCTGGCAGCTCTGGCGTGCGTCCCAAAATGTAGACGATGGGCGCGCGGTCCTGTTTGGCCAGCGCCATGTAGAGCCGTGGCATCAGCGGAAAGTGGAAATTCATGTGGAACTCATCCCCATCCCCAAAATACGCGCGCACATCTTCCGGCCATTGATTCGCTTCCGAAAGGAGGAAAGTGCCCGGCGCGTAAGCATCCACGAACGCGCGCAGGCGCTTGAGGTAGGCGTGCGTTTCCGGCAAATTCTCGCACGAAGTGCCCTCTCGTTCGAACAGATACGGCGGTGCATCCACGCGGAAGCCATCCACCCCCAGATCCACCCAGAACTGCACCACGCGCAGCATGGCGCGCTGCACTTCGGGATTATCGTAATTCAAATCGGGCTGGTGATAGAAGAACCGGTGCCAGTAGTATTGCCCGCGTAACGGGTCATACGTCCAGTTGGATTTTTCGTAATCCAGGAAGATAATGCGCGCATCCTTGTATTCCTGTCCTGTATCACTCCAGACATACCAATCGCGGTAGCGCGCATGTTCGGGATGATTCGGGTCCCGCGAGGCCTGGAACCAGGGATGTTGATCCGAGGTGTGGTTCACCACCAGCTCCACCAGCACGCGCAGGCCGCGCGCGTGTGCTTCGCGCAGGAAGACCTTGAAATCCTCTAACGTGCCGTAGTCGGGATGAATGTCGGTGTAGTTGGCAACATCATAACCGTGGTCGCGCAGGGGGGAGGGGCAAATGGGCAACAGCCAGAGCGTGTCCACGCCCAGGGCTTGCAGATAATCCAGCTTTTCGGTCAGGCCGCGCAAGTCGCCGATGCCGTCACCGTTGCCGTCGGCAAACGCGCGCACAAACACCTCGTAGATGATGGCGTCCTTATACCAGTCTTCGAGCATGGTAGCCTCCTTTGCAGAGTATCAGGTGGTCGGTTGGGATTGCATGGTTTGACGGGCAAGGCAACCGGTTGGCCGGTTGCGGTTTTGCGGGCGCTCGCCTCGCGCCCTTTTCGTGCGTTCAGGCTACGTCTTTAATCTCCGCCTCTGCACGCCCATCGTGCCAGGTCAGCTCTAAACGTTGCCCTACGTGCCCTTGTGTCGCGGACGTGAGCACCTGTCGCGTCTGCGCATCGCGCACGAGGACGTAGCCACGCTGTAACACCGCATGGGGATTCAGCGCCTCTAAACGCTGCGCCAGCGCCGTGAGGCGTTCCTGCGCGCGGCTCAACCGCTCTTGGATGGCCCGCTCCTGCCGCCAGCTCAGCTCATCCAGACGCTGCCGCGCGCGTTCCTGTTGCTTTTGTGGCGAAAGCAGGCGGAGATGGCGTTCTGCGCGCTCCACCTCCAGACGCTTCTGGTCCCATACCTGTCGCCAGGCGCGGACGAGGCGCGCCGCGCGCTCTTGCAACATCACCTCCAGCTCACCCACGTCGGGCGTGGCCAGCTCCGCTGCTGCCGTTGGGGTGGGGGCGCGCACATCCGCCGCGAAATCGCACAAGGTGAAATCCGTCTCGTGGCCCACGCCGGAAATTAACGGCACGGGTGACGCGGCTACGGCGCGCACCACCCGCTCATCGTTGAACGCCCACAGATCCTCTAATGAACCGCCGCCGCGCACCAGCAGGATCACATCCACCGGTTGCCGATACAGGCGCTGCAACGCGGCCACCAGTTGCGGCGGCGCTTCGTCCCCCTGCACGGACGCGGGCGCAAACAGCACCTCGGCTAACGGGAAGCGCCGACGCAGCGTGTGGAGCACATCCCGCAACGCCGCCGCCTCGCGCGAGGTGACCAGCCCGATGCGGCGCGGATAGACGGGGAGCGGACGCTTGCGCTGCGCGTCGAAGAGGCCCTCCGCTTCCAACCGCGCCTTGAGCCGTTCAAACTCCAGGCTCAGCGCGCCGCGTCCGGCCGGCTGGAGAAAATCCGCGTAAAGCTGATACTTTCCACCCGGCTCGTACACACTGATCGCGCCGTGCACCACCACGCGATCCCCATCGCGTGGCGTGAGGCGCAAGCGCATCGCCTGCGAGCGCCACATCACGCACGCCAGTTGCGCGCCCGCATCCTTCAGGGTGAAGTAGAGATGGCCCGACGTGGCGCGGGTAAAGTTCGAGATTTCCCCTTCCACCCAGACGTTTTGCAGCTCCGCGTCCTGCTCCAGCAGCGTCTTGATGCGCGCCGTAACCTGACTGACGCTGTAATGCGTCGGGCTGGGCGTGAAAAGCGCGTCCTGCTGCCAGCTCATCAGAACACCATGCTCAGGCCGACGGCAAACAACAGACCGCCGCCGACGCTCAGGAGGATAATCGCCGTGGTGGCGGGCATGCCCAACAAACCCATCCCGCCCAGCAGGCCGATAAAATACGTGGCCGCGCCAATGATGAACAACAGCCGCTCCGTCCCACGCAGGCGCATGGGGCGAAGAGTCCGACGGTAACTTCGACTGCGACGGGTCATCTCACACTCCTGAGAACTGAGGGGTCAGGGCTGGCCGAAATCAGCCACAAAATAGTAGCCCCACGTGGTTTGTGCCACGCCCACGCCGATTTCCGTGTAATGCGGGCTGAGAATCGTGCGCCGATGGGCATCATACGGTGGCACCTCATCCATCCACATGTTGATGGCGTGTGCGGGATTGCGGCTCTGTGCCCAACACTCCGAGGCGTAGCGCGCTGCGTAGCCGATGGCCGCCATGCGCATCCGGTACGACGAGCCATCCGAGCCGGTATGACTGCACCAGCCGCGGGAGGCGCAATCGTTCGCGTGCGACTGCGCGATGGTGGCCAGCTTTGCGTTATACGCGAGCGGTTGCAGCCCATTTTCCACGCGGATGGCGTTGATGAGACGAATAACCTCGGCGGGCCAATCCGCCACATCGGCGGGTGGCGGGTCGGTGATGGGGACATACGTCCCGCCGGAAGACGCGGGCGGCTGTGTGGACGTGCCGCCGCCCGTTCCTGCGCCCGTCCCCGCCGTATTGCGCGCCACCAGTGGGCTTTCCGCGGGCAAAATCAAATCCCGCCCCACGCTCAGCGGCGTATCCAGGGTGAGGCCGTTTACCTCCAACAGACGTTGCAGCGGAATGTCGTAAGCCTCAGCGATGCCGCTTAAGGTCTCGTTGGGATGCACCGTGTGCACAATCCAGTACACCGGCACGCCGGCCCAATCGCTCTGGCGCGGGATGAGCAACGCTTGCCCCACGCTGAGCAACGTCGAATCCCCCAGGCCGTTGAGGAGCTGGAACGCCGCCACGGGCACGCCATACGTGTAGGCCAGGCCCAGCAGCGTATCCCCCTCTTGCACCACATGCACCGTCGGCGGGGGGACAGGGGTGGGGGTAGGCGCAGGTGTGGGGGGCTGCGCCGTGGGCATCGCTTCCACGGTTGGGGCAGGGGTAGGGGTGGGTGATGAGGACACGGTCATCCCCTGGGCCGTGTCTACGGCGGCCGTCTGGGCTGGCGTTGTCCTGGGGACGTCCGCGCCGCCGCACGCGCTCAGCAGCCACGCTATCAGCGCCACCCATAACCCTCCCTTGAACCACACCTTATTGAACATGGACCTGCTCCATGTGGACGCGCTTTGAGTCATCACCTTTCGGTTGTTTCGGTGCTCCTTTTCCGGCCCGGCATGTTTTGCCCCCGCACGATGGCGAGGGGTGCATCAAGAAACCTGCTTTCACGGTGCCGGTCGTCCAAAGTCTACCACAAAATAATAATACGTCGAATGCGAGGCTGCCATGCCGACCCCGGCGTGGACGTAATTCTTACCCAAAATGGTGCGGCGGTGCGCGTCATTGGGAGGTGTTTCGTTCAGCCAGCTATACACAATATCGTGAGGCGTATCGCGGCGTCCGATACATTCTGATCCATAAAGGGGGATATACCCGGCAAGGCGCATACGCTCGCGGTAATGCAACCCCGCCGCGTTGACGTGTTCGCACACCCCGGTGGCCGCGCACTCATCTGCCTGTGTCTGCGCCACCTGCGCCAGGATGGGATGCCACGTCAGGGGATGCAGTCCGTAGGCTGCGCGCGCGTAGTTGATGAGGCGCAACACCTCGGCGGGCCAGGCGCTCACATCCGCCGGTGGCGGATCCTGGGGCAACGGGATAAAGGGGGGATTGCCGCTCGCCGTGGGTAAGGGGGCGCTTCCGTTTCCGGCGTTACCAGAAACATGTCGCACTTCTGCCGGCGCCTCCACCGGCACAATCAGGTCCGTTCCCACGCTGATCAGATCGGCATCGGCAATCCCGTTAACGGCCATGATCTGCGCCAGGGTTACGTCATAGGCCGCGGCGATGGTGCTTAAAGTTTCCCCGCTGCGCACCGTGTGGACAATCCAGTAAGGTGTGGCGCCGTGCCAATCAGTCGGATCGGGCAGGCTCAGCACCTGTCCCGGATACAGGAGCGTGGACTCCCCTAAGTCGTTGGCAATCTGCAAGGCCGCAACCGGTATCCCATACGCCAGCGCCAATCCCAGCAGTGTGTCCCCGCTCTGCACCGTGTGCGTGAGGGGCCGGGTCGGCGTAGGGGTGGAGGTCGGTGCGGATGTAGGGGATGGCGTTGCCGCAGGCGTGGCGGTAGCCGGGGACATAGGTGTTGGCATGGATGGCGTCAGGGTGGGGGTGGGCGTCGCCGTTGGGGTGCGTCCACAAGCGCCCAGCAGCGTCAGGAGCAGCGTTATCATCAGCATTCTCTTTTTCATGCCCTCATTATAACGGCAACGTATGAGATGCCAACTGGAAGCTGGATGCTGGAAAGCGAAAAGCACGGTCGCCCGGCGCGGGTGGGTAGGTGACGGCATTGCCGTCGCCTGCCCGGCCTTTTGATTGGGGGCTGGATGCTGGAAGCCGGAAGTGCTCGAATTGGGGCCGTTGACAAACCTTCATCTTTAGCTTATGATTTTCCTATCACGGCTGTATCGAGGTGGAGGGAGCAGGGCCGCGACCATGACGGATACCCTATCCAAACCCGCGCCTCAAATCGCGCCAGCGATGATTGCAATGACTATCCTGGTGCTGACGGTAAGCCGTTCCATAAAAACTTTAGAGTGAGGTCACGATGGTCACGTTATTATTGGTTCGCCATGGACAAACCGCCTGGAACGATCCGGAGCGTTTCCGCGGGCAGGCGGATATTCCCCTTAACGATCTGGGCCTGGAGCAGGCGCGTCGCACAGGCGCGTTTATCGCTGCGCGCTGGCGGCCTCTGGCCGTGTATGCCAGCCCTTTAAGCCGTGCCATGCAGACTGCGCAGGCCATCGCTGACGCTTGCGGCGGTTTGACCGTTGAGCCGGTTGCCGGGCTGATAGACATCAACTATGGCGATTGGGCCGGTCTCACCCTGCAAGAAGTCGCGGCGCGCTATCCGGAGGCCATGCGCATCTGGCAGGAAGACCCGGCCCATGCGCACCCGCCCAACGGCGAAAGCCTGCGCGTCTTTCATCAGCGCGTGGTGGATACGGCCCGCGAGCTGCTGCATCGCCATGCCGATTCACCCGATCCGGTGGTCATCGTGGGCCACACGGTGATGAATCGCGTGCTCATGTTGGGGCTGCTGGGGATGGATTTGCGTCACTTCTGGCAATTGGACCAGTTACCCTGCGCCATCAATCTGCTCACGGAACGCAGGGAGCGCTGGACTCTAAAATGGCTGAATTTCACCCTCCATCTCGAAGGCCTGGACCTTTTCTAAGGATGGGTTTGGGTTGGAATGGGTCCTGGTGTCGTGTTCCGCAAGAAAGTGCAACTTGGCGGGGCTTTTCTGGAGGCTGCGAACGGGGTATAATCAGGCATCTTCTCGTTCAGGAGGTTAGCCATGCAGGACGCTTTATTCTGGATTTTGATTCTGGGTTTAAGCGTGATTTTCCTCTTTCTGCCGCAGTGGCAGATGCGTCGTCGGCAGCAAAAGAAGATGGCGGAAATCGCGGTAGGAGATCGCATCGTCACCATTGGCGGTTTTATCGGCACGCTCACCGCGCTGGACTTTGAGCAGGACCGCGCCCGCCTCAAGCTCGCCGATGGCGTCGAGGTGGAAATCGTCACGGGCGCGATTGGACGCAAGCTGGAGTAACCCATGCATCTTTCGGTCGCTGTCTCCAAGATCAACAAGTGGGGGGTGCGACAGGGTGGGGATACGCTGGAGGTTATCGAGCGCCCGCGCGGCGGGCTGTCCATCGTCCTGGCGGACGGACAAAGCTCCGGACCGGGGGCCAAATCCACAAGCATTGCCGTAGTGCGCAAGGTCGTCACCGAACTGGCGGAAGGGGTGCGCGATGGGGCTGCCGTTCGCGCGGCCAGCGATATGCTCTACGTGCAACGTGGGGGCAAGGTCTCGGCGACGCTTGTTGTCATTTCCGCGGATATGGATACGCGCACCGTGGTCGTCTCGCGCCTTGGCGCGCCGGCGACCTACGTCTTCCTGCCGGCGCAGGGATGGCTGGCGCTTCCCGGCACCGAAAAGACTCTCGGCGTCTACCGTCACGTGCGTCCGGCTGTGGAGCAATTTCCCCTGGAGCCGGGCCTTGTGGTATGTGCCTTTACCGATGGCGTCCTGCATGCCGGCACGCGGCGCGGGCAGCAGTTGGCCTTCCCTCAGGTGTTGGAAGAATTGTGGAACGCGCAGCCGCAGGCCGCAGCTCTGGCGGATGGCCTGCTGGCGCGCGCCATGGCTTTGGATGAGCAGCGCCCCGTGGACGATACCAGTATCGCCGTGCTCCACGTCACGGCGGGCGAAGCAAGTGGTCCGCGCACCCTGCGCGTCGAAATGCCCATCAGTGAGGTGTGAGCATGGCTGGCCCCGGCCTGCTGGTTGCTGTGGTTGGACCTTGTGCCGCGGGCAAATCCACCCTGGCGCGCGTCCTGCGCGCCCATGGCTACACCGTTAAGGAGCTGCGGCAGGAGCACTCCGTCGCTCCGACCATGTGGCAAAAGCTCACGCATCCCGATGTCCTGATTTACCTCGATGTGAGCCTTGAGGTGGCCGCGCAACGTGAGGGACTGACTCATCCCTCCCCATGGTGGGAAGAGGAGCGTGCCTTTCGCCTGGCCCACGCGCGGGCACACTGCGACTTTTATGTGGATACCTCGAACCTCACCCCGGCTCAGGTCGCGGAACAAGTCCTGGCCTTCCTGGCGCAGCGTCGGGAAGCCCATCCATCCCGTGGGGAATAAAAAAAGCCGTGGCTATCAACCACGGCTTTAAGGTACGGCTGTGGCGAGGATTGGATTCGAACCAACAACCAAGGGCTTATGAGTCCCCTGCTCTACCCTTGAGCTACCTCGCCTCATAAAAAGTTGCGGGGGCAGGATTCGAACCTGCGACCTTCGGGTTATGAGCCCGACGAGCTGCCGCTGCTCCACCCCGCGTCGTTTACGCCGCGTATTATACGCACCTTTGCAAAATCGTCAAGTTGTCCACGCATGGGACGCGAACGCATCCATGACCAGGGAAGCGGAGCGCGCCGGGTGGGGATGGCGCGCTCCATTTGTGTTGGCAGCGGGGGTTTTACCCTTCCTTGCTTCCCGTGGCCGCGATGCTGCGGATGAAATACTTCTGGAAGGTGAAGAACAGGATGAGCATCGGGATGGTGTTGAAGAGCGACCCCGCAAGGATGATGGAGTAGAGCGAGTAGTACTCCCCGCGGAACCACTGCAAACCAATGGGCAGCGTGAAGTTCTCCGGGGTGCGCAGCACCAGCAACGGCCACATGAAGGCGTTCCACGTGCCCTGGAAGGTGAACAGCGCCAGCGTGGTAAGCGTGGTCTGACTGATGGGCAGGATGATGCGGAAGAAGGTTTCTAAGCGGCTTGCGCCGTCAATATATGCCGCTTCCTCCAATTCCCGCGGAATGGAGCGGTAGAATTGGGCCATCATGAACAGGCCGAAGGCGTCCACAATGCCGGGCAGGATAACCGCCGCTGCGCTATCCAGCAGGCCGAAGCCTGTGGGAATCTTGACCCCACCAATGCTCAAGCTTTTCACCACGCCCGGCCCGATGAGCAAGAAGTTGGGGACCAGCAACACCTGTCCCGGAATCATCATGGAAAAGAGCATGGCGTTGAAGAGCCACTTTCTTCCCGGAAACTCCAGGCGTGCGAAGGCATACCCGCCCATGGCGCAGAACAGGGGGCGGATGACAAGCAAAATGCCGGAGATGATGACACTGTTCAGCACCCAGCGCGGAAACAGCTCAAATTGCGTCAGGATAACCCGGTAGTTATCCAGCGTGAAGGGAATCGGCAGCCAGAATGGCGGATCGTACAGATTGGCGACCGGCTTGAAGGAATAGACGATGGACAACCAGAAGGGTATCAGGCTGATTAAGCTCCACAAGATCAGGATGCCGTAGAAAAGTGGCATCTTGATTTTGTCCCACCAGGTTTGTTCACGGATGCTTGTCGTGGTGGCCATCGCTTATCTCCTTTCTTCCGGTTGGTCAATAAAGCGCTTTTGGATAAAAGTGACGATGCCGATCATGATCGCCAGGATGAAGGATGCCGCTGCGGCCCGTCCCATGCGAATGTTAGTGCCACCAAAGGCCCAATCGTAAATTAAGTAGGAAATGGTGGTGGTGGCGCCCAGAGGACCACCCTTGGTCATGACGTAAATCTGATCGAACACCTGAAAGCATCCAATGACGCCCATCGTGACCACAAAGAAAATGGTCGGACGCAGCGAGGGAATGGTGACGTACCAGAAGACCTGGAAACGATTGGCACCGTCAATTTCCGCGGCCTCATAGAGCGCATAGGGAATATCCTGCAGCGCCGCTAAGAAAATCAGCATCATCGTGCCGATGGTGGACCAGATGTTTACCATCATGATGGTAGGTAAGGCCGTTTTGGGATCCAAAAGCCAGTTAACCTTTAATCCCAGCAGTTGGTTGATGACACCGGTGGGGCTGAACAACCACAGGAAGATGAGTGAGATGACCACCGATGACGTGACCGAGGGCAGGTAGAAAATGGTGCGGAACAGGCGCTGCCCTTTGATTTTCTGGTCCATGGCGAAGGCGATAATGAGCGAAAGCACCGTCTGGGTCGGAACCACAATCGCCACGTATTTCAGCGTGTTGGGCAACGCATGTTTGATGAAATCCTCATTTTTCAGCACATTGACGTATTGCTGAATACCTACCCATTGAGGAGGACTGAGCAGGTTATATTTGGTAAAGGACAGGTAGAAGGCCCAGCCTATCGAGAAGACAATGAAGATGAAAAAGATAAAAAACCAGGGCGTGAGCAGGAAATAGGCTGTGAGCACTTCATTGAGTTTATCTCGCCCTTTGCGCATGATACAAACTCCTTTCCCGGTTTCAAGTGACGGCCTTGCGTAAGGCCTGTTGAACGCATAAAGCGCCGGGCATGACCAGATGCTCTGGAATAGGTTGCCCTGGTTGGGTAAGTCCGTTATTGGTTATTGGGAATGTCACCAACCCGGCGTTTTTCGAATCCGTACTTTCATTTTATCAGGGTAACAGCCCGGTTACCATGGATGACAACCTTTTTGCTTTCACTTCAGACAGGCCCCCTCTTGTTTTCCGGTCTGTCTGCCCCGCTCGTTGCAGGGAGGGGGCAGGCGCACAAGATGCGCCCGCCCCGGTTTGGTTCGCGTTAGTCTTTCATCAGCTCGCGGATCTTCTGCGCGGCTTCCTTCATCGAATCAGCCACCGGCTGATTGGTGAGATAGATGCGCTCCAGCGCCTTGCCCATCTGATCGTTCACATCCGAACCGTACAGGCCCCACATGAAGGGCGTGGCGAACTTCGCACCGCGGAAGATGGCCGCGGAATCCGGATGGCTCTCGAAGTAAGGATGCTTCTCCAGGGACGCGCGCGAAGGCAGCGCGAAACCGCTTTCCAGCACCGTGATCTGGCTCGCCTCGCTGGTCAGGAAGTTGATGACCTCCCAGGCCGCTTCCGGATTCTTGGAGTTCTTGGCGATGACGTAAGCCACGGTGAAGACCAGGTTGCCCTCGCCCTTCGGACCGGCGGGTGGCGTCACCACACCGTACTTTGTGTTCGGGAATTGCTCGCGCAGGTAGGGGATCAGCCAGCCACCCTCGTAAACCATCGCGAAGTTGCCCTTACCGAAGGCAGTACCCTGCCAGCCCTCGCCTACATCTGCCGGCAGTGCACCGCTCTTATCGGCGCGGAAACCGGTGTAGAACTCCGCCGCGGCAATCGCCTCCGGGCTATCCAGCAGCGTGTCGCTGAAGTCGTCCTTCATGATCTTCCCGCCGTTCTGGAAGACGAAGATGGGGAAGCGACCGGGATCGTTGGGCACTCCCAGACCGTAAATGTTGTTGGCCGGGTCGCTCAATGCGACGGCTGCCGCCTTCAGGTCATCCCAGGTCCAGTCATCGGTTGGCTCCGCCAGGCCCTTGGCCGCGAACATGTCCTTGTTGTAGAACAGGCCCAGCGTGTTGAAGTCCTTGGGGATGCCGTAGACCTTACCCTCGTAGGTGAAGGCGTTGATCAGCGTGGGGATGAAATCCTCCTTCTTCACCCCAGACTTGGCCATGTACTCATCCAGCGGCACCAGGACGCCCTGCTGCGCGAAGAAGGGGAACTGGAAGATATCCATGTAGTAAATATCGGGCGCCTCTTCCGCTGCCACCACAGTCTTGATGGCCTGCCAGTAGTCACCGGTGATGGGTTCGTACTTGACCGTGATTTCAGGATGCTCGACGCTGAACTTGTAGAGCAGCGATTCGAGCAAGGCCGTCTCCTGCGGGTTAGCCGCCCAACCGGAGAGGCGTACCACCGTCTGCTCGCGGGGCACTTCCACCGTGACCGTTTCCTTCACCGTCACGGTCTTCTCCACCGGCACTTCCACCGTCACGGTCGCCGGGGAGCAGCCCGCCAGCAGGGACAAGACCAGAACCAGAGCCAACACAGCCAAAAATGAGCGTTTCATGGTTTCTCCTCCTGTGAGAAATGTAAAATGGGTTAAACTAAACATGTGAGATCAGCCAGAGCATGGATGCAATTACCCCGCCTCACCTCCTTTCTTTCCGGTAGAGGATTTTTGCCAATCGAACGTCACTTTTTCTCCGTGCCAGTAGAAGCTAAAGCGCAGGCGTGACCAGGGTTCGGGCAGATGCGGCGCACTGTGGTAACCCTCCGCATCCACCACCAGACCGCCAAAGCCAAACACCACCGCTTGCCAGATACCGCCCGCCGTAGCGCCATGGACGCCATCCGCAGCATTCCCGCGCACATCGTACAGGTCCGTTGCCAGCGCCAGGCGGAACGCTTTAAGCGCCTCATCCATCATGCCCGCGCGTGCCGCCATCAACGCCTGCATGGCCGGCCCCAGGGATGAGCCGTAGGTCAGGTCCGTGATGGGCGTATAGTAATCCCAGTTGGCGCGCACGGCGCTCAGTGGATACTCCTCGCCCAGCAGATAGAGCAGCATCAGCACATCCGGCTGCTTGATGGCCTGCACTTTCTGGATGCCCTCCACGCCGAAAATCACATGCATGGACTGCGTGCGCGGCTCATAGTCGGCAAAGTTAATGCGCTCCAGTCCAAAGAAACCCTCAAACTGCTCAATCAGCCCCGTCTGTGGATCGTAGGGGATGTAAAGCCGCTCTATCACTTCTACCCAATGCCTCAGACGTTCCGGGGTAAGATCTAAGCGGCTGATGAGGGCCGCAGCTTGTGTCGGGTGCTCACGCTGCAACCAGTCGAGCACGCGCAGCGCCTCCTTGATGTTCCAGCGCGCCATGGCATTGGTAAAGGCGTTATTGTTCACGCGCTCGTGGTACTCATCCGGCCCGATGATGTCGTTGATGTCGTAGCGCTCTTTTTCAGCGTTCCAGGTGACGCGGCTGGCCCAGAATTTGGCCGTATCCAGCACGATTTCCGCGCCGTAATCGCGCATAAAAGCATCGTCGCCGGTGACGCGCCAGTACTGTAACACCGCGTAGGCCACATCGGCGCTGATATGTTGCTCGATGTCGCGGCACCACACGCGCACCAACCCTTCGCCTTTGGGGCCGGGAAGCCAGGCGGGTGTTGTCTCATCGCCCGTGTCCGCGCTTTCCCAGGCATACATGGCACCCTCATAGCCCATATCCGCTGCTTTGCGCCGCGCCCCGTTCAAGGTGTGGTAGCGATACATCAGCAAATTGCGCGCTATGTGGGGGCGCGTAAAGGTGAACAGCGGCAACATGAAGATTTCCGTATCCCAGAAAGCGTGTCCGCGATAGCCAAAGCCGCTCAGCGTGCGGGCGCCGATGTTGACGCGCTCATCCTCCCGTGGGCCGGCGATGAGCAGTTGGAAGATGCTATAGCGCACCGCTAAATCGGCCTCGTCGTCTCCCTCGATATCCACGTTAGCCGCCTCCCATTCCGGGACCCAGGCGCGCGCGTTTGCCAGGCGCAGCGCGGCGTAACCTTCCAGGAGCGCCGTCTGCAATGCGCTTACGGCTTCTGCGTGAGGATCGGATACCTCGCGGCGGGTGTACAGTGTCACCAACTTGTCCACGACCAGCGTTTCGCCGGGGAGGAGCGTCGCGCTTACCGTAACGGCGGGGCTGCTCTCACAATCCCGTGGGCTGATGGTGCGCTCACGCCCTCCGAATGCCTGCACCGCGCACGCTGTGACCACATCCACCTTTGTCCCTACCGTGCGCATGTGGAGATAGACGCTCTGCTGACTGAGCGCTCCTTGCTCTACCGGCTCTAAATGGACCAGGCGGTCGTTATGGACGCGCCCATCGAGTTCGGCGCGCAGTTCCACCGTGCCGCTGAAGTCCAGCGCGGTGATGCGATGCCGCACGGCCATCAGATGAGGATGCGCCAGGCTTGTGAAGCGTTCGAACTCCAGCTCCAGGGTATGCCCCTTGGGGCTGCGCCAGCGCACCACGCGGCGCAGGACCCCGGCGCGCAAATCCAGGCTACGGCGGTAGTCCAGGATTTCGCCTTGCGCCAGGCTGAAGCGCTCGCCGTTGAGCAGCAAGGTCATGCGCGTCCAGTTGGGCAGGTTGACCAGCTCGGTGTAGACCACCGGCGCATCGTCGAAAATGCCGTGAGCCAGCGTGGCCGGCTGGTCACCGGGGAAGCCCTCCTCGAAACTGCCGCGCGTCCCCACATAACCGTTGCCGATGGTGAAAACCGTCTCTTTTGCGCGCACCATTTTCCCGGCAGGCAAGGTTTCCTCGCTGACCTGCCACTGTTGAGGGCGTTCTGGCTGCAGGGGGCCGTTGAGTGCCTCCAGCACTTCCGCCAGGGAGGCGTGCGCCAGGTCGGGTATCACATAATCCGCCGCGCCGACGCGGCTCACCGGCCCGATACCCAGCGCCGGCATCCCGCCCGCTTTGGCTGCCAGCACCCCAGCTTCCGCATCTTCCACCACGACGCACGCCTCCGCGGGCAAGCCCAGCAGTTCCGCCGCCTTGAGGAACAAATCGGGAGCAGGTTTGTGCCGTTCGACGCTGTAACCATCAGCCACGGCGTCCACCCACGACGTCAGGCCGAGCGCTTCGAGCACCTGCCGCGCGTTTTTGCTGGCCGAGCCAATGGCAACCTTCAATCCAGCTTCGCGGCAGGCTTTGAGGAAGTCCAGCGCGCCGGGGAGCAGGTCATCAGGCGTCATGTTCTGAATGAGTTCCTGGTAATAGCCGTTTTTGCGCGCCATCCATGCCTCGATTTGGGCCTCTGTGGCCGGGCGCCCGTCCAGAAGCAGCTCCAGCGAGCGGCGGCGATCAACCCCGCGCAGGGCCTCATTGCGCTGTTCATCGAAGGGCACGCCCAGTTCGTCGGCGAGGCGCTTCCAGGCCAGGTAGTGATAGCGCGCCGTATCGGTGAGAACACCATCTAAGTCGAAAATCAATGCGCGAATCATAGGCCTCCTGATAACCGTGGTATAATGACAATAGAACACGGCACCGGCGTGACAACGTCGGCGTTGTTGTTCTCGTGACGGGGGCCGGCATCTCTTGGCGGGGAGGCGGCCTCCGTCGGTTTTTTAGCGCTTTGCTTCAGGCCAGCCAGTGGCTGTGTGAGTACAGGTGTGTTTCAGGTTCGATGGTTACCAGATCGTTGGGCAAGACGTTGGTCTCCGCGTTTGCTTTGCCTGGAGCCGTATCAAGCAAGGGATCGGTGTAGGGCTCGACGATCGGTTGTGTTGCTTTTTCTGTTTGCGGAGCGTTTCTGCCCCTTTTCCGCTGCACCTGCATTCCTCCTGATTTTGGAGAATGAAACGGCTTGTGATGATGAATTGATCGCCCGATGAAACAGGCGCAAAGTAACGGCGTTACCGTCACACATAAAACGCGCTCGATTCGCGCACCATCAACTGCGGCTTGAAAAGGACATGCCGTTCTTCTAAAGGTTCCCCATTCAGGATTTTAATCAACATGGTCACAACCATATGCCCGACCTCCGCGCTCGGTTGACGGATGCTGGAAAGTGGGGGACGGAGATGCTCGATGGTGGGGACGTCGTCGTATCCCACCACGGCGAGATCGCGGCCCGGCTGCAATCCGGCATCATAAATCCCGTGGTAAGCGCCGATGGCGATCATGTCGTTTAGAGCCACAAAGGCGGTTGGACGTTCATCGGGCGGGAGTTGCAACAGGGTGGTGACGGCGGCGCGCCCAAAGGCGACGTTCTGCTCCGCGTTGAGGGCGGGAGCGCTGCGCTGAATCCACACCGGCAACACGGGGAGGCCTGCTTCACTCATCGCGCGCCGATAGCCATGCTCGCGATACTGCCCGCTCAGGGAATCCTCCGGCCAGGCCAGCAGCGCGATGCGCCGATGGCCGTGCTCGATCAAATGATGGGTTGCCTGATACTCGCCATCTTCGTTATCTACATCCACATAGGGGAAATCCCAATCCGCGTTGGCGCGTCCGAAAGCGACGAAGGGGAACTCATGCTCCATCAGGCAGGCGATGCGCATGTCGTTGGCGTTAGTGCCAGAAAGGATAAAGCCATCTACCCGTCCGCTCAGCAACAGCTCTTCGTAGGCCTTACTGTCGTTACCGTCGTTGCGCGCGGCGAAAGTGAGGATGTGATAGCCGGCGGCTTCTGCCGCTTCGACCATACCGTAGAGGAAACGATCGAGGATGGGTTGCCAGCGCTCCGCCGGGATGGGGTGCCAGCAATAGCCAATGGTGCGGCTTTGCCCAATGCGCAACTGCTGTCCAAGGGCGCTGGGACGATAGTTCAGCTCTTGAGCAGCCTGCAACACCCGCGCGCGCGTCTCCGGGCTGATGCTGGCCGTGTTGTTGAAAACGTAGGACACGGTGGCAACCGAAACGCCTGCTTTTTGCGCGACATCCTTGATTGTGACTGTTGTCCTGGCCATACCCACACCGCTTAATCGTTTAAATTCAGGCTCTTTAAAAAAACCGCTTTGCGATGCGGTCGTTTAATCGTTTAAGTAACTATAGTATAGCACGGAATTTGCGCTTGTCAATACCCTTTTGAGGACGAATTTTTGCGTTACGGCATAATTTCTTACGCAAAGGCGCAAGACCGCGGAAAGTTTCCAACGTTCGTGGTTTCCTGCTTTTTCGTGGATGCTGGCGTTACACCAATCTGCAATTTAGCGGTATACTTGGTACGTCTATGGCCGATGTGTTTTGTGAGGTCAGGCCATGGGTAAACCCGGGCGGTATAACTCATGATAGAGAGCGACGCGATTTTTATCCGTAGGGAGCACCAATGAGCGGACAGCCTTACAACCTTGTCCCGGCGCATACATATCCGCTATCCGCTCTGGCCAGCTTACTGACCAAAGCCTATGCGGATTATGCCATGCCCATTTTTGTTAATGAGGACATCCTCAAGCGCATCGTGGACAAGTGGGATATCTGCCTTGAGCATTCTGTGGTAGCGGAGGTGGATGAGAAGCCCGTTGGCCTCGCGTTCCTTTCGCAGCGCGGCACGCGGGGATGGATCAGCAGCGTCGGGGTGGTGAAGGACCATCGGCATCGCGGCATTGCGCGGGCTATGCTGAGCTACCTTCAGCACAAAGCACGCACGCTTGGATTGCGGCAGGTATGTCTGGATGTGCTCGATACCAATGCCGGGGCTTTTGCGCTCTACGAAAGCGCTGGCTTTGTGCGGGTCGGCGCCGGGCTTACGTTGCAAAAAGAGGTGCGCGGGGAGGCGCTGGGTGAGGCGCCGGTGGATGAGGGGCCTTTCAAGACTGTCGCCATGGATGCGGCGTTCGCTCTGGCTTTTTACCCGCAATTTTCGCACGCCCGCGCCGCCTGGGTGCGTGACGAGCAGGCGCTGCACAAGCTGTGCGCTTATGGCCTCAAAGGGTTCGGCTATCTGGAGGACCGCACGTTGCAGGGATACATTCTCTATACCGGCGGTCTGGGCACTTACGATATTTACGACCTTGCCGTGGCGGATGCCCATCCGCATCGTCTCGCCATCGCGCAGGCCTTGTTGCGTGCTGTCGAAACGCTCTGTCCCTACATTTGCCAGGTCTACGTCATCAACGTGGCAGAAGAAGATCCTTTCCTCGATTTCTACCGGGCTAACGGCTACGGGGTTTTTTATCAGGAATATGAAATGTGTTGGCTTATCGAAGCATAACGTTTTCGCTCTGGCGGCATGGATTCTTGCGAACCTGTTAAGGATAAATCCCCGTTTTAGGGTTACAAACCTTGCTGAGGCCGGATAGACGGCCCTGACTGCTTTTAGAAGCGGGCGCGGCTCTTTTTCAGCGTCGGGCGGCGCGACGGCATGACGGGGTTATTGGCTTAAATTTCATGAACCGCAGGTTCGGTTTTTAGCAAAGCCATGCAGGCGTAAAGTGAGGAGGGAACATGACCGTGGGTTCTGAGGCTGTTTGTCCAAGCTGCGGGCGTTTTACCGGCCCCTACACCACCTGTCCGTATTGCGGCGCCCAGCTCAAGCAACGGCTTTCCTTGCGCGTGATTAAAATCGCTGCAATCTTGATGGCTGTGCTGGGTCTGGTGGGCCTCTATCTTTACGCGCGGCAGGTGCCGGTGCCCACCCTTTCCATCGCGGACGCGCAAGGCACGCTCAACATGGCGTATGTGCGCCTGCAGGGACAGGTGACCGGCAACATCACCTACGATCCCAACACCCAATACCTGGCCTTTTGGCTGGAGGATGATACCGGGATGGCGCGCATCTCCTGTTACCGCGATGTCACACAGACCCTGCTGAACACGGGACGCATTCCCGCCGTTGGGGATCGCGTCAGTGTGGCTGGAACCTTGCGCGTGCGTGAGGATAGTGTCGCGCTCACCGTCAACGTGCCGGAGCATGTAGAAATCGTGCGCCCGGAACCGGTCAGCGTGCCCATTTCGCAGCTCACGATTCTGGATGAGGGGTTGCGCGTGCGCGTCAGTGGTGTCGTCGAAGAAACCTTCGTCCCTTACGAAGGCCTGACCCTCATCACCCTTCACAATGACGATGGCTCAATTGTGGTTTCCGTGCCGGAAACGGTGGTCGCGTTGACCGGACCCTTGCCCGACATCGCGCCGGGACAGGGCATCACCGTCACGGCAACCGTCACGCTCTACAAGGATCAGGTGCAACTTTCTCCTGCCTCCGTGCAGGACCTTGAACTGGGGCCCGCCCCCTACGACGTGACGCAAACCCCGCGCGAGCTTATCACCCTTTCCGCTGCGGATGAAGGGCAGGTGGTGCGCGTAACCGGAGAGGTGATGGCCATGGAGGGCTTTAAAGGTGGCCTCAAAGCCATCCTGGATGATGGAACAGGGCAGGTGGTGCTCCTGCTGTGGGATAGCGTCTACAACGCTTTGCCCAATCCGCCCGACCTGGATGTGGGAGCGCGCCTGGAAACCCTGGGTGAGGTCAAGGTGTATCAAGGCGAGCTGGAAATCGTACCGGCCCGCGCACAGGATGTCACCCTGCTCGCTGCTGCGCCGCAGCTCCCCCTCAGGAACATTGGCGACCTGACCAACGCGGACGCGGGGCAGGTGGTACGGCTGCGCGGCGTCCTGGGCGCGCCACGGGGCTTTTCGGCGGGGGTCAAAGTGCCTTTAGATGATGGAAGTGGCCGCATCACAGTGTTGCTCTGGTCGAATCTTGCCACCGCCCTGCCCAAGATGCCGGAAGAAGGACAGCGCGTCGAAGTGGTAGGCGTGCTTTCCGTTTACAACGACGCGCTGGAAATGACCCCGCGCTCCATTTGGGATTGGCGTCCCCTGCCGTGAGGTGAGCGATGATGACCTTGCTGCTTTACGCCATCGCGGGCATGTTGCTCTCGTCCCTGCTGGCGCTGGTGCCGGCACTTCACATTTACAACGTGGCGGGCTTTTTCATCCTGATGGGACCCCGCCTTACGTTTATCACGCCGGAACAGACCGCCTTCCTGTTTCTGGGCATGATTACGGGCTACGCCATGCTGAACACCCTGCCGGGCATTTTCCTTTCCGCGCCGGATGAGAGCACGGTTTTCATCGTCTTGCCCGGACAAAAATACATGTTGCAGCGTCGTGGCTATGAGGCTGTAGTCCTCACGGGCCTGGGTGGCCTGGGCGGCTTGCTTGCGCTCACCCTGCTTGCTCCCATCGCGCCCAAACTCTTCCCCGTGGTGCGCGAAATTTTGCGTCCGCACATGGCCTGGATTTTGTGGACCATCATCGCCTACATGCTGCTTTCCGAGTGGCCCAAAGGCACCGACCGCGCACCGGCGGGCTGGAAACGCTGGTGGGATGGCTGGCGTTCCCTGACGGCGGGGCTGGTCACCTTTTTCCTCTCCGGCCTGCTCGGCTTTATCCTCATGTACCGTCCCCTGGTGCCGTTGGAGCGATCCTATCAGAACCTGTTGCCCGTGTTCGTGGGGCTGTTTGCTGTGCCCTGGGTGCTGCAGAACCTGCTGGCGCGCATTGAACTGCCGGAACAGCACATCGCCAACAGTGTGGATGCCCCGCCGCTCCCGCTCTTTCAGGGAACGGCTGCGGGCGTGTTGGGCGGCTTATTTGCGGCCTTTTTCCCCGTCGTTACGGGAGGGATTGGCGGTTTTCTCGCCGGGCACGCCACGGCGCAGCGCGATGAGCGCGCCTTTGTCATTTCGCAGGGCGCTTCCAAAATTGTGTATTACGTGGGCGGCTTCCTGCTCTACTTCGTGCCGGGTCTGCACCTGACGCGCGGCGGCATGGCCTGGATGCTCAGTACGCGCTTCAGCCCTTACGACCCCAAACTCTACTATTGGGCAACGGCGGCGGTCTTGGTGACGGGAGTTATCGCCTTCTTCCTCTCCCTTGGTGCGACGCGCCTGCTCATTCGTTTGCTGCGCGTGGTGCACTACCGCATCCTCAGCGCAGCGACGCTATTCATCCTGCTGGCTCTGGTTTTGGGGATGACCGGCCCGGTCGGCCTGGCGATTTGTCTGGTGGCAACGGGCATCGGTCTCATCCCCGTGCTTTGGGGATCGCGCCGCATGAACGCCATGGGCGTGTTGCTCCTGCCCATTGGCCTGAACATGATTGGCGCGGGGGACGTGGTCGCGCGTTTGTTAGGCTTGCTGTAGGCATGGATTTTCAGAGCTTATTGGAAACCTATCGCTGCACCGTGGTGCAGACGCAGGTCGTCCGCAGCGGCAGCGCGCCGTGGCGCATGAACGCTGCGCAACAGTGGACCTTTGATGCCGGGCGCAGCTGGCGCGAAGTCATCGTTTGGGTGCGCCGTGACGCTATCTGTGAGCGTTGCGGCGCGCCTTTCAGCATCACCTATCAACTCCACGGGGACGCGCACGTGCGCTATCATCAGGCCCATCTGGAGGATGCCGCCTTCGAACACGCGCTGCGCGGTCACTTACGCCGTCGCCTGCGCTGTCCGGTTTGTCACGCTGTACAGCGGGAACCGCGTCACACCCTGCTGCGCGAGGAATGGCGTGGGGTGGGGGTTGGGCTGACGGGGATTCTCGCTTCCGTGGGGGTTACCGTAGGGCTGGCGCTCTTAGGGGCATGGGTAGCGGGGAGCAGCGGCTTTGTCCTCGGTTTGCTGCTTGGCCTTGTCGCGGCGGTCTTCATCACGCGCTGGATGTTGCTGCGCCTGATGGCGTGAGCTTTTCAGCCCCGGATGCGAAACGCTGGCATCGCTTACCATCCCTCAAGGGGGCGATGGCATTGGGGTGGGCGGCGGCATGGTCGTCGCCACCCATGCTAACCACCTGCCCGCACCCCATCGGTGCACCTGCGTTCATCCGTGTTCTGAAGGTACCTGCTTACCTTCAGAACCAGCATAACCTCCGCTCCAGACGCAACATCGTCGCTTCCTAAGCTCTCCCCTCAAGACTTTGATACACCGCCTCCACGCGCGCGATCATCCGTGCTTGGGTGAACTCTGCCTCGACGCGCTGCCGCGCAGCCACGCGCATCGCCTCCAGTCGCGCCGGATCGGATAGCAGCTCGCGGATGGCCTGCGCCAGAGCGGATGGGTCGCGCGGTGGCACCACCCGTCCGCAAACCCCATCCTGTACCACCCAAGAAGTTCCTGTGCCCACTTCTGTTGTCACGCAAGGAAGCCCCGACGCCATGGCCTCCAGCAGCACTGTGCCGAACGCTTCTGCGCGGGCGTTGGCCGGCAACACGAACAGATGCGCGCGTTGATACCAGCCCGGCAGCTCAGCATCGTCTACTTCGCCGTGGAAACGGACCCGTTCCGTCAGGCCGAGCGAGGCGGCCAGCGCCTCCCATTCGCGCCGCTGCGGACCATCACCCACGATGTCCAGGCGCACATCCGGCAACTCCACCAGCGCCTGCAGGAGCGTATCCAGCCCCTTGTAATAGCGCAACCGTCCCGCAAACAAAAGCGTCGGCGGTCCCTCAAAAGGACGCGAGGGTGGCGTGAAGCGCCTCTCATCCACACCTAAAGGTACAATGACGCATTTCGCCGCGCGCGGCGCCAGCCAGGGTGACGTTTCCACATAGCGTGGACTTGTTGCGATGATGCGCGTGGCGTGATTCAGCACGCGCGCGAAAAGGGGCGCGTATAACTTGAGCCATCCGCGTTGACGCACCACGTCCGAATGATAGGTGATGACCAGGGGCGTATGGCGTTTCAAAAGCCAGGCGCTCACTTCGCCCAAGGGATAGGGACTATGCACGTGGATGATGTCCGGTTTTAGACGCGCCAGCGCAATCGGCTGACTGAGGCTCAGCGGCATGGAAGCCGCCGTGGTGATGCGTCCCGCCTTGATGACGCGCACCCCGGCGCGTTCCTCCACCAGCGTGCGCCGGCCCAGCGCGCACACCAGCACGGCTACCTGATGCCCTTGCGCTGCCTGTGCCTCTGCCAGCACGCGGATGTGATTCTCGATGCCTCCCAGAACCGGATAATAGTCTTTATAGACGTGCAAAATGCGCATCTGCGACTCCTTTTGTTAAGTCAGCTTGAAGCTGGAAATTTGCAACCGGCTGCACCCCAGAAAGCGCGATGCCATTCAGGACTATCAGACGTCAGATTGACCGTCAGGGGGACAACAGGCACCTTATGCAGTCTCTTGCAGTCGGTGAATCAGAAGTCCCCACGTGATCAACGCAGCGTACAACCCCCAACCGCTCATCCACGCCGCCCAGGGGAAGGGGAGCGCGCTGGCGAAAGTGTGAGTCAGGCGTGCCAGGCCCTCCATGACGTAAACCGCGAGCACCCAACCACGCCACCGGGGCGCGTTACCCCATAACCATGCCAGCGCGGGCAAGATGAGCACATGATTGTAGCGCTCCATGTGGGGCAGGGCCAGCAATCCCAAAAGCAGCCACAAGCTCCACGCGCCGACGCGCTTTGTGTCCGTGTTTCGCCATATTGCAAAGCCGGTCATCAGACTGATGATGGCCAGGATGAGTCCTGCGCTGATCGTAACCACGCCTTGAGGCATGGTGACGCGCGGCATCCACGTTACCGTAACCTGATCGTCAGCCACCAGCCCATGGAGCGTGACCTGCTGAGGTTGGGTTAAGCGTAGCATCCACGCCAGCAGGGATTGGTCATCCACACCCGGCATTTGGGCCGAAGCGCTGAGGCGTCCACTGAATTGACCGCTTACGTAATCCGCGCTGGCCTGTGGGGCCAGACTTAAGCTCAGCGCGCCCAGACATAGCGTTACGCCTATGGCGGCAATGGCGGTTTTCCACCAGGCACGCTTGAAGAGATAAACCCCCATCCAATACAGCGGAAACACCTTGATACCGCCTGCCAGTGCCACCGCGGCTGCTCCCCAGCGGCGGCGCGGCCCGTCAACATGGCGCAGCCAGATGAGTGCCAGGGTAAGCAACAGCACGCTCACCTGACCGAGGCTCACATCCAACACCAAAGGCCCAAAACTGAGCACGAGCAACGCCACCAACAGGGTTTGCCAGCGCTGTTTCAGGCCTGCCAGCTCCGAGAGCCACACCGCATCCAGCAGAGCCAGCCCCACATTTAGCCCCGTCCACAACCACGCTGCCAGCGGGAAGGGGACCAGCGTGAAAGGCAATATCAGAAACACCATCACGGGCGGATTGTAAATCGGCGGGGGGAGGAACGGGATGTTTTGCGCGTCCATCAAGGCCTTCAGCCAGGCCTCCGGTGGACCGTAGGACGGAAGGCCGTTGCGCCAGGCCCATGCTGCGGCGTAGAAACCCGCAAAATCCACCTGTTTGGGATAAGGCCAGAAGCGCTCTAAGCGCAGCAGCGCCGTCCCGCCGTGCAGCACCAGGCCCACCAGCAGGAGCGCGCTCCACCATGGATGCGTCCGCACCCACCGCCTGATCTCAGCCCCCAAAACCTGCCACTTCAACATCTCTTTCCAGCGCCCACTTACCGTTTTCTGCTTCCAGTTCCCTGTTTCCAACTTTTCGCCTTCGCCTGCCTTCGCTTCCAGCTTCCAGTCAAAAGGCCGGGTAGGTGACGGCATGGCCTTTGCCTTCCCACCTGCGTCGGGCAACCTTACGCTTCGCTTTCCAGCATCCAACCTTCACCCCACTATCGCCCTATACACACTTAGCGTCTCCTGTGCCGTGCGTGCCCATGAAAAACGTCCCGCCTGCGTCAGACCCTTTTCGCGCAACCGCTCACGCAGCGCAGCATCTTCCAGCACGCGCTGCAGTGCCGCGCGCAGCGCCATCACATCGTGCGGATCGAAAACCAGCGCCGCGTCGCCCACCACCTCCGGCAGTGATGACGCATGTGAGCACACCACCGGCGTGCCACACGCCATCGCCTCCAACGGCGGCAATCCAAATCCTTCGTACAGGCTTGGAAAGACGAACACCTCCGCCGCGGCGTAGAGCGCGGGCAAATCCGCCTCCGGCACGGGACCCAGCCAGCGCACCCGTTCCTCCAGGTGACGTTGCGCCGCTTCCACTTTCGCGTGCGGATAGCGCGCATCCCACGCCCCGGCGATGACCAGCAGCGCGTCGCTTCGCACCCCCTCCCACGCGCGGATGAGCGTCACCAGATTTTTATGAGGTTTATTGCTGCCAACATAAAGCACAAAACGTTGCGGCAGTTTATAGGTTTCGCGTAGTGATAAAATCTTGGCCTGGCCCACCGGCCCGAAGCGCTCATCAGCAGCCAGGGGAATCACCTGCACGCGATGGGCGGGGTAGGAGAAGCGCGTGAGCAAATCCTGCCGCGTGTGTTCGGAAATCGTAATCACGCGCTGCGCCGTATGCAGGGCCAGCCTCAATCCCAGCGTGAAGAACATCCGCGCGCGCCACGAACTCTCCGCGGGCCGCATCAGCGGGATCAAATCGTTGACCGAGAGCACCGTCGGCGTATCCGGACGGTAAGGCATGAGCAAATACAGGCTATGGTAGAGATCCGCCTCTAAGCGCCGCAGCGCGCGCGGCACTTCCCATTGTTGTTTTAGCTCGAAAGGGGTACAGCGCAGCGGAACGCCTTCCGTGACCGGTTCCGCCGTGGCCTCCGCCATCAGGACGGACAGCGCCTCATCGGCCTTGAGCCAGCGCCGCATCTCCCGCGCCAGATTCTGCGCGTAACGTCCCAAACCCGGAAAATGCGGCGTCATCACGCGCCCGTCAAGGACATAACGGACCATGGTCTTCCCTCAATTCGTAAACCTGTAAGCGGAATGCCAGAAAGGGCCGTCCCGCGCGTGGCGTGTTGACCATCCGGTTGGATGAAAGGGCGACCGTCATCCGACTACCCCCGCCATTTCTCGATAGAGTGCCAGCGTCTCCCGCGCTGCGCGCTCCCAGGAGAACTGCGCCGCGCGGCGCAGGCCGCGCTCGCGTAAAGCTTCGCGCAAAGCGGCATCCGTCAACACGCGCCGCAGCCCTGTGTAGATAGCCTCCACATCCAGCGGGTCTACCAGCACCGCTGCGTCGCCGCCGATTTCCGGCAGGGACGTGACGTTGGACGCGACGGACGGCGTGCCACACGCCATCGCTTCCAGCAGCGGCAGACCGAACCCCTCGGCCAACGAGGGGAAGGCAAATGCCTGCGCGCCAGCGTACAAAGCGGGCAGGTCGTCATCCAGCACGTAGCCGGGGAAGCGTACCGCCTGCCGCGCCGGGGACAACTCCAGCGCGTGGAAAAAGGCCTCGAACAGCCAGCCCTTGCGCCCCACAATGACAAGAGCTTCGCTCAGGCCTTCCGCATGCAGGCGCTCGAAGGCCTGCAGCAGGCGCGTGTAATTTTTGCGCGGCTCGATGGTACTCACCGCCAGGATGTAGCGCTCTGGCAGGCCATAGCGCGCGCGGACACGCGCCACGGCTTCCGGCGTTTGCGGGTGGAAGGCCGGCGCCGCCGCTTCGTAAATGACGCGCACCTTGTCCGGCGGCAGACCATACGAGCGCAGTACATCTTGCCGGGTGTACTCCGAAACTGCGATGAGGTGCGTCGCCCGTTCGCAGTACATTTTGAGGGTCAGGTTTAAATACCAGCGGTTAAGCGGCTTGTGGTAGTCCGGATAGTGACGGAAAAACAAATCGTGCACCGTGAGCAACGTGGGGATGCCGCGCAGCGGCAACAGGAGGTGCTCTGTCGCGTGGAAGAGGCGCGCATCGGGTACGAGGGCGTTGAACGGCACGCGCAACGCCTGTCCGGCAGCGACCAGCAAGCGCCAGGGCTTATATCCCAAAGCTACCGTGCGCGCCGGGATGTGCTCCAGCCCTGCCACCGGTTGGATGCCTTGCTCGCGGTTGTAGAAGAAACGCAGCTCATCGGGAATAAGCGGCAGCAACGCGCGCGCCAGACTCGCCGCGTAACGCCCCAATCCGGCGCGTTGATGCACCGCTGCGGAAAGATCGAGATAAATCATGCCCTCATCCTCCGATACACGGGGAGCAGCAGCGCCAAAGCCCAGCGCGCCGGGAGAGGATAGTGCTTGCGGTAAAAGTAACGCAGGCTTTCCTCATAGGCAGCCTGCGCGCGCGGATTGCGCTTTAGACTCTGCCCGCCCAAATGGACCACCTCCACGCGCGGATCGTACCACACCTCCCAGCCGGCGCGGCGCATCCGGCGACACCAATCCACATCCTCGAAGTACATGAAAAACGCCTCATCTAACAGGCCGATTCTTTCCCACACCTCACGCCGCACCAGCAGACACGTCCCCGCCACCCAGTCCACCCGCAGCGGCTCGCGCACGCCCCAATCGTGCACCGGACGACGAAACGCCACGCGCCACAAGCCGCGCCGGAGCAGATAGCCTATGGATGGATCCCGTCCGAAAGCAAAGGCCTGCGGCGTTCCGTCCGGGTTGACCAGACGTGGCGAAGCTGCTCCTACTTTTGGGGCGGTTTCCAACCCATTGACCAGGAAACTTGCTGTGTTGGGACGCAGCCGCGCGTCGTTGTTGAGCAAAAGCGCGTAGCGGCCCTGTGCTACGCGCAGCGCCTGATTGTTGGCGCGCGCAAAACCCAGGTTCTGCGTGTTGGCAATTATCTGCACGTCCGGATGGTTGGACCGCAGCCAGGCCACGCTCTCATCTTGAGAAGCGTTATCCACGACCAGCACTTCATAGTGTAGCCCGGCCAGCCCGGGTGCGAGGCTATCGAGGCACGCCGGCAGCAGCTTCAGTCCGTTCCAATTGACGATGATAACCGAAACGTCGCACTCTTTCATTTCGCGTAGTCATAAAAAGGGAGAGTTATACCCGGCATCAAGCGTTACCCGCCAACGGCAATCTCATCGAGCACCTTCGCCAGCTCCCCCGTTAGCGCGCGACGCTCAAAACGCGCAACCAGCTCCGGCGCGGGGCGGAAGCGGTTTGCATCGGTGCGCAACGCTGTCACCAGCGCCACCAGCGCCTCGGCGATCTCTTGCGGGCGGTCGGGATGAGCTACCGTGCCGATGCCCTCACGCAGGATAAAATCCCGCGCCACGCCTTCGGGGACAATCCCCAACATCGGCTTCTGCGCTGCCAGATACTCGTAAAACTTGCTGCTGTAAATCATGCGTTCTTCTACGGAATCGCCTTGTACCAACAATAGAGCCGTAGCGTTTTGCATCCGTTGTACTGCTTCTTTGTGCGGCATGGGCGACTCAAGCTCCACCAGGGGCGCGGCGGCGCGCAGGCGCTGCGCATAGCCAGGATCGAGCAGGCCGATAAAGCGCACGCGCACCCCTTGCAAGGCCTCACGGTACTGTTCCCAGGCCAGGCGGAGGCCCTCAGGCAGGGCGTTTTGCGTGCGTTTCTGCACAATTGAACCGAGATACAGCACCTCTAACTCATCCTTTGGAGATGGAGACGCCGGGATGGCGAAATCCGCCGCATCGAATCCGTTGGGGATGACGCTGAGCTTGTGTGCGACCCACGGGCCAAATACTGCTGTTGTGCGCTCCGCTATCGCCTCGGTCATCACCACCGCGCGCTGACAGGTGCGCAACACGCCCCGCTCCAACTGCCGATGCCGCCAGCGGTTGACCGGCCCGGATTCCAGCATCCAGGGCGAATCCGCAACACTCCACACATCGCGGAAATCCGCCACCCAGGGCAGCCCCGTCTGCTCGTGGATCCAGCGTCCCAGCAGGTGAATGGCATTGGGAGGCGACGTGCTCACCATCGCATCGCAGGGATGGTCGGCCAGGGCCTGTCGGCAAACGCCACGCGCGCCATACGTCCACAGGCGCGTCAAATCCGGCAGGATAAGGGCCCGCAACCAGCGTTTTGCCGCTTGTTTCATGCGTCCGCTCAGGCCAGGGCGTGCCGCAGGGGAACCCAGCGCCGCCTGTGCGGTTTGGGGAAGCAGGCGCTTCAGCGTGGCGGGCCAGGGCACGCGATAGACGGGCACTTCCGGCGGAATCTCCGCCAGCAAGGATGGGTCGGGATTCCAAAGCGTATCCGACGTGACCACCACCGGCTCCCATCCGTAGAGCGGCAGGTACTTGACGAATTTCGTCACGCGCACCACGCCCACGCCACCCTGTGGCGGGAAATCGAAAGTGAGAATCAGCACACGTTTCATGCCTCACTCCTTGCCAGGATCGTCTGACGCGCCACGCGCCGATAGAAAAAGAGCGCCAGTCCAAAGCCCAGCGAGTAAGCGACTGTCGAAGCCTGCGCTGCGCCCACGATGCCGGAGCGGGGAATCAGCGTCAGGTCCAGCGCCACGGTGACAAGAAGCGTCACTGCCGAGCTGATGGCATTGTAATGAGGGAAGCCGCGTCCGGCAATTTCGTTCGTCAACACCTTGCCTGCGCCCAGCAGTACCACGCCGGGCAAGAGCCACAGCAGGGCCGGATACGCGGCGCTAAAAGCAGGGGAAAAAATCCAGCGAATGAGCCACGGCCCGACGAGCGCCAATCCCAGGCCACCGAGGAGCGTCAACCCCAAAGTGACGAGCAATACGCGCGGGGTGAAGGCGTTCATCGCGCGCGCGTCGCTGCTCGCTGCCTTCGGCATGATGACGAAGCCCACGGCGTGCGGCAGATACCACAACAGCTCGGCCAGCGTCACCGCGACGCTGTACAGCCCTACCTGTGCCGCGCCGATGAAATAGTTGACCAGGAAAGTATCCAGCCGGTAATTAAAGTACTGTAGCAACGTGCCGATGTAGCCGCGCAGCCCATAATTCATCGTAGCGCGCAGGGCCTGTCTATCCCAGCGCGGACGAAAGCGCACTCCCTCGCGGCGCAACAGCGCCATCAGCAGCGCCAGGTTCAACGCCCAGGCCAGCACCACGGCCAGAGCGCCACCGGACACGCCGCTGTGCAGGCCCAGAAGGAGTACGGCACCCCACAGCAGCATCGCCGCGCTTTGCAGCACCTGCAGCGCGCTCAGGGTTTTAATGCGCTGTTGGCCTTGCAGGATGCCGCTGAAGTAGCTGATCAGAAGCTGCAGCGGCAGGGCAGCCCAGGCCAGGATGATGAGAGACCCCGGCAGCGCAGGGAGCAGACGCGGCAACAGCCCGCTCAACGAGAGCAGCATCAACCCCATGCCGGCAATCAAGGTGTTGAGCAGGGTGAGGCTCAGCGCGTTGCCCACCAGCGTATGGGCGTCGAAGCGGCGCGTGCCGGTGTAGTAGACATACGCGCTCCCTACGCCCAGATTCACCACCATCATCAGCAGGGTGGTGAGCTGCGCCGTCAGAGCGACCAGTCCTTTGCCCTCAGTGCCGAGGACGCGCGCCACCATCGCCGCGTTGAGCAGCAGCAGCCCCGCGCTGATAACCTGCGCGCCAAAGTTCGCCAGCACGCGCTGCGCAAAGCTATCGCGCTGTGCAAAGCGGCTCAAAACAAGGCGCACGGTTTCCATGGATGAAGGGCTAAGCGCCGTCCCAGGCGTTGATGGCCGCCGCGACACGCGCTAACTGTTCGGGTGTTTTTTCCGGCCCCACGCCCAGGCAAAGCACTTCACGCGCGGCGCGTTCCGCTTCCGGCAGGCTAAGCTCGCCCACGGCTGCGCGCACATGCGGATAGGCGTGGACGGGTTCCGGATAGAAGATGCCCGTTTCGATGCCTTGCGCTTCCAGATAGGCCTTGAGCGCGTCCCGCCCTTCCGGCACGCGCAGCGTGTACACATTCCACACCGACCGCAATCCCTGCGGCACCAGTGGCTTGATGACGCGCGGGTTGGTGATGTGCTCCGTGAGGAAAGCCGCGTTCGCCTCGCGGCGTGCGGTGATGGCCTCCAGCCGCTGCATCTGTGGCAGGGCCACCGCCGCGTGCAAATCGCTCAGGCGCACATTGTACCCAATCATTTCATGCTGATAGCGCCGCTGCATGCCGTGGTTGCGGATTTTACGGCAGCGTTCGGCAATGGCGGCGTCGTTGGTGGTGATCATGCCCCCTTCGCCTGCGGTGATGTTCTTGGTCTGGTACAGGCTGAAGCAGGCCGTGCCAAAGCTGCCCACGCGCCGACCGCGCACCTCTGCGCCAATGGATTGCGCCGCATCGTGGATGACCGCCAGCCCATGGCGTTCGGCCATCGCCATCACGGCATCCATGTCGCACGGCTGACCGTACAGATCAACGGGCATGATCGCCCTGGTGCGCGGCGTAATGGCTGCCTCCACCTGCGCCAGATCGAGGTTGTACGTGCGTGGGTCAATATCCACCAGCACCGGCTGCGCGCCCACAAAGAGGATGCTGTTGACCGAGGCGATAAAGGTGAAGGCCGTAGTGATGACCTCATCGCCTTCACCGATGTCATGCGCCAGCAGCGAGAGGTGCAACGCCGCCGTTCCTGTCGAGACGGCGACCGCATAGCTTGCGCCGGTAGCTTCCGCAAAACGCGCTTCCAGCGCCTCCACCCGCGGCCCCATGGCCAGATGACCGGAACGCAGCACGTCCAATACGGCGCGTTCTTCTTCCTCTCCGAAACGCACATCGAACAGCGGGATCGTATCGGACATTACGCCTCCTGTGCGGCCTCATCCAGCAGCGCACGAATGCGCGCCGCTACCATTTCGATGGCGTGGATGTTGTGACCGCCTTCAGGAATAATGACGTGCGCGTAGCGTTTGCTCGGCTCGACAAATTCCAGGTGCATGGGGCGTACCGTCCCCATGTACTGCTCGATGACCGAGTCCAACGTGCGCCCACGCTCCTGCACATCGCGCTTGATGCGGCGGATGATGCGCAAATCGGAATCCGTGTCCACGAACAGGCGCACATCAAACATCTCCCGCAGTTCCGCCTCGGCAAAGATAAGGATGCCTTCGACCAGGATAATCGGCGCGGGTTGGACAGTGCGGGTTTCAGCGCGGCGCGTGTGGGTGGTAAAATCGTAGGTGGGCACTTCCACGGCCTGACCGGCCTTGAGTTGCTTCAAATGCTGCACCAGAAGCTGGGTATCCAGCGAATCGGGGTGGTCAAAATTGATTTTGCGACGTTCCTCAAAGGGAAGATGGCTCAAGTCTTTGTAATACGCATCGTGGGGAATGTAGGCGATATGCTGCGCGCCCACGCGCTTGAGAATCTCCTGCGCCACTGTCGTTTTCCCGGAACCTGTGCCCCCGGCCACACCGATGATGATACTCTTCATTCTCTCCTCCGGCTTGAAAGCTTGAAAGATAAAGGTGAGAGGCGCGCTCCCAACCAGCCCATGCCCAGGCTAACCGCGCCCAGGAGAAACAGGGACCAGCCAGGATAGCGGACCCCATCCATATATTTTACGTCAACCTGACGCAGATTCAACACCGCCTGCGGCGTGAAAATATACGCGCTACGTTCGATATGGACGCTTGAGACGAGGGCCCCGCTGCTCTGTCGGTACACCTGCACATCCAGCGCGCCGGGCGTTTGCGGATCGCTCAGGCGCAGACGGAACACCAACCCTACATCCGGCAAAGCGCAGTAAGCTTCGGGATTCGGCTCGCTGAGGGCAAAGCGCAGACTCGTCTGTCCTGCGCTGTGGATGCTTGGGGTGAGCAGCAAGGGCTTTCCCTCGCTGTCGTTTGCTTCGGCAATCACGCCCACGCCATCTTCGCGCGGGATGAACAAGGTATCGCCTTGCCAGAACAGCCTGGAATGCATGGCAACCTGCTCCAGCGTTTTACCGGTGGGCAGCGTCAGGGGAGCATCGGCCCAGGCTTCTATCGCGGTGTGGATGGCGGATTGCGTCCATTGCAGCACGCCGCTGGTGAAGAGGAACAGCATTCCGGCGAGCACGGTCAGGGACGAAACGCGCCGCCGTGTGGCGAGGCGTGGCCAGGTTTCACACAGTGCCGCGCTGCGCACCACGATCAGGAAGGCGAGCAGAGCCAGGGGGAGCTTGAGCCACAGGGACCTGTAAACCTTATCCAGGCCGATCGAGGTGGCCCAGGGCACAGGTGAAACCCAGGGCGAAGGCAAATCGGCCATGTCACTGGGGACTTGAGGAATCCAAAGCGGCACGAAAGCCAGCAATGTAAACGTGGCCAGCATCAGTAGAGTCCAGCGATCCTTTTGTAACTCTAACCAGAACCGCTCAAGCTTGATTGCGCGTGGCATGGCATCGAATGCCTTTCATAGATCTGCGATGGGTAAACTGAGCTGCCATCTACCGGGTCTCCGTCGTGTAGCCCCATACAAAAAAAAAGCCCCGACAGGCGGGGTCTTGACGGATTTCAGAGCCACCCTTGGGAATCGAACCCAAAACCTGGCGCTTACGAAGCGTCTGCTCTGCCGATTGAGCTAGGGTGGCGTTGACGATTGAGATTATAGCGTAATTCCGTGAAAATGCAAATATCGTGGCTACCTGATGTCCCGCGTCAGAATAACAATGGTCATGGCCTCTGACGAATTTTCCGCTACGGCCATTTCGGGAATTGTCTTTTACCCCCAATCCGTTACAATAGGGGGCATGACCGAACGTCCAATCACCAAAAACTTACGCCGACGCTGGGTGCTGCGTCAGGTATTTTGCGCCGTTGTTTTGATTCTGGTCACGGCGCTGGTCCTCCTGTTTCCCATGCGCAGCGCCTACGCTGTGCGGGAAAACGAGGTGGCGACGCGCGACATTCGCTCACCCCGCGACCTCACGTATGCGAGCGCCATCCTCACCCAACAGGCGCGTGAGGAGGCCATGCGGCAGGTAGAACCCATCTACACCCGTACTGAGGTGCAGGCCATCCGCGAACACATCGAATATGTGCGGCGCGTCTTCCGCTACCTCGATGCGCTGCGTGCCGACCCCTACGCGACTCTAGAAGAGCTTGTACAATGGGTGCGTGCCGTGCCGGAGCTGTCCACCCTCTCCACGCAGGACATTCAGCTTCTTCTTGAGCTGCCCGATGAAGCCTGGAAAACGGTTGAGTTGGAAAGCCTGCGGCTGCTCGATGATATGCTGCGTCAGCTCGAAATCCGCCCGGAAGACTTGGCCGCCACACGTGACCGCATCCCTACGATGGTTCCGCTCGATCTGACCCTGGATGAGGCGACGGGTGTGACCCTTCTGGTGGAGCATTTCCTGCGTGCGAACAGCTTTTTGGATGAAGAGGCCACCGTCGCAGCGCGGCAAGCCGCAGCCGAACGCACCGCGCCCGTCTTTCATCCTATTTTGCGCGGTGAAATCATCGTTCGTGAGGGAACGGTTGTCACTGCCCTCGACATCGAAAAGCTCACTGCCCTGGGCCTGTTGCAGAGCGAAGCCCAAAAGCGCGATTGGGTCAACGCTTTTCTGCTCGCTGCCGGGGGCGTTTTCCTGTTGGGCGCCTACTTGCGGCGTTTTGCGCCCTACGTGTTAGAAAGCTGGCGCGATGAGGCCTTGCTGTTGCTGTTGCTCGTCGGTTTTATGCTGTTGGCACGTTTTTTTGTGCCGGTGGGGAGCCTGCTGCTCTATCTCTTCCCGGCGGCGGCGCTTTCCATGGTATTGGCAACCACGCTTGGCTTTCCTGCGGCGATTGCGGGCACCATTTTTCTGGCCGGCGTTTCGGCCTGGATTGGCGGGCGCTCGCTGGAGCTGGTGACGCTGTACAGCCTCAGCGGTCTGGTTGCCACCCTGCTTCTGCCGCGTTATGAGGATGCGGGTTCCATCTTCCGTTCCGGGCTGGCGTCTGGCTTTTTCTCCGTGCTGGCGATGCTCAGTTTTACGCCCCTCGCCGTTACCGGAGATAGCATTTCGCTCTTGTTGCGCGTGGCGATGTGCTTCAGCGCCGGCCTGCTTTCCGCCGCTCTGACGGTAGGTAGCCTTTTTGTGCTCGCCCCCATCTTCGATTTAACAACTACGTTCCGCTTGATGGAATTGAGCCGCCCGGATCAGCCGCTGTTGAAGCGTCTGCTGCGTGAGGCGCCCGGCACCTATCATCACGTGATGATGGTGGCGAGCATGGCTGAACAGGCGGCAGAACGCATCGGCGCGAACGTGCTCCTCACGCGCGTGGGGGCTTACTATCACGACATCGGCAAGCTGAACCGGCCCTATTTCTTCGTTGAAAATCAGTTGGGCATCAGCAACCCCCACGACCGTCTGGATCCGCGCACAAGCGCCGACATTCTCATTGCGCATGTGCGCGACGGCTTGAAGCTGGCGCAGCAGTACCATCTTCCGCAGCGCGTGAAAGATTTCATCGCCGAGCACCACGGCACCACGCAGACCAGCTTTTTCTATCAGAAAGCGCTGGATCAGGGCGTGGAACGCACCCTGGACGAAGCCGAATTCCGCTACCCTGGCCCGCGTCCGCGCAGCCGCGAGACCGCTCTGGTGATGCTGGCCGATGGCTGCGAGGCGGCGGCGCGCGCACAGCGCACCTCGGACGCAGACGCGCTGGCGCGCATCGTGGAGAGCGTCTTTGAGCAGCGCGTCAAGGACGGGCAGCTCGATGATTGCTCCCTCTCCATGCGGGAGCTGGCGCTCGTTCGTAAGACCTACGTCGAACTGTTGCGCGGAGCTTATCATCCGCGCATCCAATATCCGCAAAAGAAAGAAGGTCAACCATGACGGAAAAGCTCAGGCACACGATTGATATTCAGGTGGAAGAATCCGTGACCTGGACGGAGGTAGCGCCGCTGCACGAAGCTGCGCTGGCGGTGTTGGTGCAACAGCGCATCCCCTACGCCTGCGAAGTGGCCATTGTGTTGAGCGATGATGCCTCGCTGCGGGACCTGAACCGCCGCTTCCGCGGTGTGGATGCCCCGACGGATGTGCTCTCTTTCGCCAACGAAACCGTTGGCCCTTACGCCGGTCTGGCTGCCTCGCCGCGCTATCTGGGTGACATCGTCATCTCGTTGGAGCGGGCGCAGGAACAAGCGGCGCAGGTGGGCGCGCCGACCGTGAAGGAGCTGCAGCTCCTCATCGTCCATGGCATGTTGCACCTGCTTGGCTACGACCACGCTGATGAGGACCAGAAGGCGCAGATGTGGGCGCTACAAAAGCGCATCCTGCAGGCTATCGGTGCCGACATTCCTTTACCGGAGTGAAGAGCCTTTTCACCGCAACCGGCGCAGCTTGGGCACGGGATTGAGCTACAGGTAAGGCGGACTTGTTCCCTACGCTAACCCGGCTATACTTAAGGCAGGAAACCCTGCTGAATGGCAAAAGGGGAGGGGGCCTATGCAAAAGCGACTTCCAAATTATACCTGGTTGACGTGGGTGGCGCAGGGCATCGCGCTGGTGCTTGGCATCATCTACTGCGTGATGATGGTGGTGGGCAAGCAAACGGGCCTCGGCGGCCTGGGGACGGGGCGCGATATTGCGCTGATTATCCTGGGGGTGCAGGCGCTCGCCTTTGCGCTGATCGGCTTTATCCTCGTCGCGGCCCTGGCGTATGGCGTGTATCGGCTTAAGCTCTGGCTGCGCGAAGCGCTGCGGCAACTTACCGCCTACGCCCGGATGGGACATCGCTACGTCGAAGCCTTGAGCCACAAAATAGCCGCTCCCTTCATTGCGGTAGAAAGCAAAGCCGCGCAGGGACAGGCCATGCTGCGTGGTTTGCGGCGCGGATAACGGCGCGCCCCCATTCCTGGGGCGTGCCCATCACTTATCTTCAGGTTGCGGAGGGACTATGAACGCGAAAGTACGGGTCTTGTTAATTGGCGCGGCTATTGGGGCGCTGGCCGGCGCCCTGGGCGGCTGGATTTACTACAATTCCAGCGTCACGGTAGATGAGACAGGGAACGAGATTGTCCCCACGCCGCCGCCGGCCGCAGGCGTTAAGCTCGGCATCGGCCTGTTGGGACTGTTGCGCATGCTCACCGGTGACTAACGGCACAGGCGTTGTAGCCAGGGATTGAAGCGACACGCTTCTTCGAGGGTACAGCTTTCCCCATGGCCTGGATAAAGGCGCGTGTTGCGCGGCAGGTTCACCAGCTTTTTCAGTGACGCCGTGAGCGCGCGCGCGTTGCCACCGGGCAGGTCGGTGCGCCCGACGTTGTCCGCAAACACCGTATCCCCCGTGAGCAGCGCCTCATCCTCCGGGATGTAGAGACAGATGCTGCCGGGCGTGTGGCCGGGAGTGTGAATGACCTCCAGGGTTAGATGGCCGCAGGTCAGGCGTGTGCCCTCTTCTAACCTGATGGTGGGCTGGGGAGACGCTTCATAAGGCATATCAAACCACAACGCGCCGCCACCTTGCTGCAACAACGCCTCATCCGCGGGATGGAGGCCCAAAGGCACGTTGAAATGATGGCACACGCGCGCATTGGCTGCGCTATGATCGAAGTGCGCGTGCGTGTTCAAGACCGCCTCGATGGTGAGGGCACGCGCCGTAATCTCGTTGAGCAGCGGCTCCACCGCCCCACCGGGGTCCACAATCACCCCGCGTTTAGCGACGGGATCGTAGACCAGGTAGGTGTTGGAAGCAAGCAGACCAATGGGCAAGCTGATAATCATGCTGTTCTCCCTGATGTTGAACCTGACAATTGGCGTGAACTCTCGCTGGTGCTGAACGCATCGCGCCTGCACACCCCGGCGTAAGCCGGTGGATTGGGTTGCGCCTGTCACCGTTTTTCATTTTACCACGTTTATCAGGAGGCTCTCATGCGCTCACGTCGTCTGGAAGCTGCACTGGATAGCGCGCAAGCGCGCGGACTGGATGCGCTGGCGCTGCTGCCCGGTCCTGACCTGCTTTACATGACCGGCTGGGATTTCCATCTCAGCGAACGTCCCATTGTGGCCATTTTCCCCGTGGATGAGGCGCCGGCGATTATCCTGCCAGCCTTTGAGGCGGGCAAGGTCCACGATGCGGATATCTATCCCTACACGGATGAAGAGGGCTACGTCCCCGCCTTTCATGCCGCCTGTTCTGCCCTGGAACTGGCTGATGCGCGCGTCGGCGTGGCGGCGCTGCACATGCGCCTGTTCGAGGCGCGCTTGCTCAAGCGTTACGCGCCGGGCATCGAGTTGCTGGCCGTGGATGAGCTGTGGGCGGAGTTGCGGATGCGCAAGGATGCCGAAGAGGTGGCGGCCATGCGGCGCGCGGTGCAGGTGGCGGAGCAGGCCTTCCTGGATTGGTTGCCGCAGCTCCGTGTGGGCATGAGCGAGCGCGAGGCGGCGGCGCGGCTTATCGCCTCCCTGCTGACGCACGGCGCGGACAAACTGGCTTTCGACCCGATTATTGCGGCGGGACCCAACGGCGCCTTGCCGCACGCCATCCCCGGCGAGCGTCCCCTGGCGTTGGGGGATTGGGTCGTCGTGGATTGGGGCGCCATCGTGGGGGGCTATGTCTCCGATCTCACGCGCACGGTAGTCATAGGCACGCCCTCTGGCCCGCTCATGGCAGTTTGGGATGCGGTTACTCGCGCCAATGCCGCCGGCCGTGCGGCGGTGCGTCCCGGTGTGCGCGCGGAAGCAGTGGACGCCGCGACGCGCGCCGTGATCGAGGCCGCCGGTTACGGCGCGGCCTTTACTCACCGTACCGGTCACGGGATTGGCCTTGCCGTCCATGAGGCGCCCTACATCATGGCTGGCAACGCGCAGCTTTTAGGCGCGGGGATGACGTTCACCGTGGAACCGGGGGTATACCTGGAGGGCGTTGGCGGCGTGCGCATTGAGGATGATGTGCTGGTTACCGCGCAGGGCAGCGAGACGCTCAGCACCCTGCCGCGCGAGCCGTTTGTGGTTGCGGGATAGGAGGCAGCGCATGGCTTTACAAGTTTTCTATGCGATTGGCATTGTCGCCACGGCCATTCTCGTGTTACAGCTTGTCCTGACCCTGCTGGGACTGGGCGGTGATCATGAGTTGGGGGATACCGGCGGCGGCCTGGACGTGGGGCACGTGGATATGAGCCACATAGAGGTGAGCCACGCCGACGTTGGGCATGAAGGCAGCGTGGAGCATGACGGTGGGCCGAGTATCATCTCCTTCCGCTCCCTGCTGGCCTTTTTCAGCGGTTTTGGTTGGGGCGGGGCGCTGTTCCTGCGTCTGGGTGTGCCGATGCTCTTCGCCATCGCTGGCGCGCTGGTCGTGGGCGGCATCTTCTTGCTGGTCGTTTTCTGGTTGATGGGGCTGATTTACTCCCTTTCGGAATCGGGCACCATTGATTTGCGCAATGCGGTGGGGCAGACCGGCACCGTCTATTTGCCGATTCCGCCGCAGCGCAGCGGACAGGGACAGGTGCAGGTCACAGTGCAGGGGCGCCTGCGCGAGCTTTCCGCGATGACGGATGCTGCGGAGCGTCTGCCCACGGGGACGCCGGTGCGCGTCGTCGCCATGATGACGCAAGATGTGGTGCTGGTCGAAAAACTGTGAGCTTTGCCATCACGGGATCCGCATCATCGTTTTTAAAAATCGTAAACCCGGGCAGGCTGAGCAGGTACCTCAAATCGTTAATTCACGTTAAGGAGGGCGTATGGGATTTGAATTGATTTTGTTGCTGATCAGTTTTGCTATTGTGCTGTTCAGCTTGTTGATTTGGGTGATTTCGCGCTACAAACGTTGCCCACCCGATCGCATCATGGTCATCTATGGTAAGGTGGGGAAGGGACCCGAAGGGCGGCGCTCTTCGCGCTGCGTGCATGGCGGCGCGGCCTTCATTGTCCCCGTCTTTCAGGATTACGCCTTTCTCGATTTGACCCCCATCACCATGGATATTGACCTGCGCGGCGCGCTTTCGCGGCAGAACATTCGCATTGACGTGCCTTCGACCTTCACCGTGGGCATCTCCACCGAGCCAGGGGTGATGGAAAACGCCGCGGAACGTCTGCTGGGCCTTTCGCGCGATGAGATTCGCCGCATTGCCGAGGACATCATCTTCGGGCAGACGCGCGTGGTCATCGCTACCATGGATATCGAGGAAATCATCTCCAACCGCGATAAGTTCGTCGAGAACATCACGAACGGCGTCGAGGTGGAGCTGAAGAAAATCGGCCTGCGCCTCATCAACGTTAACGTCAAGGACATTACCGATAGCGCCTCTTACATCGAGTCGCTCGGTCAGGAAGCGGCGTCGCGGGCCATCAACGAGGCCAAGCGCGCCGTGGCGGAGCAGACACGCGATGGCGAAATCGGCAAGGCGGAGGCGGAACGCGATCAGCGCATCCGCGTGGCCGCGGCGAACGCCAATGCCGTGGAGGGTGAGAACAAGGCGCGCATCTCTATCGCCGATTCCAACGCCATTCGCCGCGAGCGCGAGGCGGAAGCGGAACGCCGCGGTATCGCCGCCGAAAAAGTGCAGGCGGCCAAAGCGCTGGAAGAGGCTTATCAGGCCGAACAGCAGGCTGAATTGAAGCGCGCCGAACGCGAGCGCGCCTCGCAGTATGCGGATGTTATCGTCAAGGCCGAAATTGCCAAACAGCGCGTCGAAATCGAAGCAGATGCCGTGGCAGAACGCGCCCGCCGTGAGGCCAAGGGTCAGGCCGACGCTCTGTACGCCAGGCTCGAAGCTGAGGCGCGCGGCAACCGCGAAATCCTGCTCAAGCAGGCCGAAGGTCTCAAGGCCATTGTGGACGCTGCGGGCGGCAATCCGCAACTCGCTGCGCTGCTGATGATCACCGGTCGCCTGCCGGAACTGGTGAGCACGCAGGTCGAAGCCATCAAGAACCTGAAGATTGACAAGGTGGTGGTGTGGGATTCCGGCGCGCAGGATGGCACGCCGACGACCGCGCGTTTCCTTTCCGGTATGTTGCAATCCCTGCCGCCCCTGCAGAACCTCTTCGAGATGGCCGGGATGAAGCTGCCGGATGTGCTGGATGTGAAGCCGGAGGCGAAGTCGGAGGAGACGGCATCCTGAGCCTGTGGGCGTGATTGGGAAAGCGCGGCCCCTGAGATGCTTGCAGGGGCCGCGTCCTTTTGCGAGCGCGGGCGACCCTCGTGGCCATCCGTGCCGGTGGTTGCTTTTCAGTCGGGGTGGTCTGGGGTCCACTATGCCTCCCTTCATACCCTTTTCACAAAAGCGGGTTATACTATTCAGGAGCCTGTACGCGGCTCTTTATCAATTTGAGAGGCCAAAGCCCCGGTTTTGCGTGGAATCCTGTCATGGGGCGCTGCGGCTTTCATGGGCACGGGAAAGGAGGACACCATGGAAATCTTAGGCATAGATGTGGGCGGATCGGGCATCAAGGGGGCGCCGGTGGATACCGCACGCGGCGATATGCTTGCTGAGCGCATCCGTTTCCCAACGCCGGAACCTTCAAAGCCCAAGGCTGTTGCGGAGGTGATCACGCAGATTGCGTTGCGCTTCAACTGGAAAGGTCCCATCGGTTGCGGCTTCCCGGCGGCGATGCGGCGCGGCGTGGCGTTGACGGCGGCCAACATCCACAAAAGCTGGATCGGTACCAACGCCGCCGAGTTGTTCAGTGAGGCGACTGGCTGTCCGAGCACGGTCATCAATGATGCGGATGCGGCGGGGTTGGCGGAAATGCATTTCGGGGCGGGACGGCGACATCAGCAGGGCGTGGTGCTCATGGTCACGGTCGGGACGGGCATCGGCACTGCCATTTTCGTGGATGGGCGCCTCGTGCCGAACACCGAGCTGGGGCATATCGAGATTGGGGGGCAGGAGGCGGAGGCCTTTGCGTCGGATGCGGCGCGCAAGCGCGAGGACCTCAAGTGGGACGTGTGGGCGGCGCGCTTCGACACCTACCTGCAGACGATGGAACGTCTCTTCTGGCCCGATCTCATCATCGTCGGCGGAGGCATCGTCAAAAAACAGGAAAAATTCATGCCGCTGTTGAAGGTGCGCGTGCCGGTGGTGCCGGCACAGTTGGGCAATAATGCCGGTATTGTCGGAGCTGCGCTCGCGGCAGAACTGGAGGTGGCGCGAAAGCATGGAAACGATTCTGGTCGTGGATGATGAGCTGCAAATTGTGCGGGTGCTGCGCGGCTACCTGGAGCAGAGCGGGTATCGCGTGCTCACGGCCTCCAACGGCAAAGATGCGCTGTTCATCGCGCGTCAGGAAAAGCCCGATCTGGTCATTTTAGACCTGATGATGCCGCAGATGGACGGGCTGGAGTTCACGCGCCGTGTGCGCGCCGAGCAGCCGCAGCTCCCCATTATCATGCTCACCGCGCGCGTGGAGGAAAACGACCGCATCGTGGGGCTGGAACTGGGCGCGGATGATTACATCACCAAGCCCTTCAGCCCGCGTGAGGTGGTGGCGCGCGTGCGCGCCGTTCTGCGCCGTGTGCGCGGCGAGCCAGTCAAGGCGGAGGTGCTGCGCGCCGGTCCGCTTGTGCTGGACCGCACGCGCCGTGAGGTAACCTGCAACGCCGTGCCGATTGAGCTGACGCCTACCGAATTTGACTTGCTGGCCGCTTTTATGGAGCATCCGGGGCGCGTTTACTCGCGGGCCGAGCTGTTGGAGGCGGTACAGGGCGTGGCTTTTGAGGCGTATGAGCGCACCATTGATGCCCACATCAAGAATTTGCGCAAGAAGTTGACGGTGGATGAACACACGGCGGACTTGATCGCGACGGTGCGCGGCGTGGGCTACAAGTTGAATGCGTAAACGGTAGAGACGATGCGACTTTATACCAAATGGCTTCTGGCTTTCATGGTGGTGATTCTGCTCACCCTGATCACCGAGAGCGTGTTGATTGGCCGCAGCGCGGAGCTGGAGGTGCGGCGGTACGTCGTGCGCGCCGTCGGGGATCGGGTCGTGGGGGCTTTGCAGAATTATTACCTCACCTATGGTTCGTGGGATGGCCTGGCGGACGTACTGCCCTTGTTGCTGGCCTGGCGTCCACGTGAGGGGATGCCGCCGGGACAGCAAGGTGGCGCGATGGCCTGGGGATCGGTGCGACCGGTGGCGTTGCGGGTGACCGATGCCAACGGCAATTGGGTAGCTGAGACGCGCGTGATGAACTACGCGCAGCCGACTGTTTCTTCTGTCTTTCCGATTGTGGTCAACGGGACGACGGTTGGCTATCTCACGTTGTGGACGCCGCAGATTCGGGACGTGGCCCTGGAGCAATCGGCGCTGCTCTTTTTGCGCGGGGTGCGGCGTGCGATTATCATCGCGGGCGTGGTTGCTTTTGTCGCGGCCCTCATCATTGGAGGGCTTTGGGTTCAAGGGGTAGTCGCGCCCCTTCAACACCTCGGCACGGCGGCGCGTGCCATCACCGCCGGGGATTTGCGCGCCCGCGCGCCGGTACAGGGCAACGATGAAATCGCCGAACTGGCGCGCACCTTCAACATCATGGCCGAAAGCCTGGAACGCGCCCGCCTTGCGCGGCAGATGCAGACCGCCGACATTGCGCATGAGCTGCGCAATCCTCTGGCGGTGTTGCAGGGCACGCTGGAGGCCCTGGCGGATGGCGTCTACGAGCCGACACCGGAGAACATCGAACCAGCGCTGGATCAGGTGCGCACGCTCAACCGCCTCATCGAGGACCTGCGCCTGCTGGCACAGGTGGACGCGGGGGAACTGCGCCTCAATCTCGCTTCGGTGCAACTGGCGACGTTGCTGCCGCGCCTGCTGGATGCGCATCGCCCCGGCCTGCAGGAGCGCGGCCTGGAGCTTATCACGTCCATTCCGCCCGATTTGCCCCCGGTTAAGGCTGATGTGGACCGTCTGGGACAGGTGGTGCACAACATTGTGGGCAACGCTTTGCGTTATGTTCCGGCGGGCGGGGAAGTGCGCGTCCTGGCGCAACGCGAGGGAAAAGGCGTCACGGTGCGCATCGCGGATAACGGCCCCGGCCTGCCGGCTGAGCAGCGGGAGCTGATTTTCGAGCGCTTCTGGCGCGCGGAAAGCTCGCGCAGTCGCGAGACAGGCGGATCCGGCCTGGGCTTGACGATTGCACGGCAAATTATCCTGGCGCACGGTGGGCGCATCTGGGCTGAGGAAACTCCTGGCGGCGGCCTAACCATTGCCTTCTGGCTGCCGGCGGATTAAAGGTATCGAGTCATTGCGCATGTTGGGGACGTATCTTTTCTGGATAGCGCTGAGTTTTTTAGGTGGGTCTTTGCCCCTTGCCGTCTGGATTGGGCGGCTGGCGTTGCGGCGTGACATTCGCCAATATGGCGATGGCAATCCCGGTGCGACCAACGTGTTCCGCGCGGGCGGGCGCGGGTGGGGGGCCGTAGCCCTGATTGTGGAAATGCTGAAGGGCGGCCTGCCCGTGGCCTGGGCTTACCATCAGGTGGGCCTGCGCGGCTGGGGGTTGGTCCCCCTGCTGCTGGCCCCGGTGGTGGGACATGCCTTTTCGCCTTTTCTCAAAGGACGCGGCGGCAAGGCGGTAGCCGTCACAGGCGGGGTGTGGGGCGGATTAAGCTACGGCATCCTGCCCCTGGCGGGTAGCCTGCTGGCCATTCTGGTCAGTCCCTGGGTCGCTCCCGATGGCTGGCTGGTGATGATCATGTTTGTGGGCGGGCTGGGTGCCGGTCTGATGATGGGTTTGGGGGATCAGGCTCCGCTATGGGTGGCCTTTTTCCTCAATTGGGCCTTGTTGATCTGGACCCACCGGGAAGATTTGCGCGTGCGGCCACACCGTCGCTCACCACGGAAGAAGGCACAGACGACATGACTCTGGAACAATTCCTCATCAACATAGCCCTCTTTTTAGCCGTGCTGGTCGTGATCGCGCTGCGCAACATGCGCCTTTTGCGTCCCATGCGCTCTTATCCCACCTTGCCGCACTATCCGCGCGTGGCGGTCCTCGTTCCGGCGCGCGATGAGGCCGCAAATATCGAAGCCTGCGTCACCTCGCTGTTGGCGCAGCAGTATCCCGATTTTGCCGTCTGGGTGTTGGATGACAACTCCACGGATGGGACGGCGGAGATTCTGGCGCAGCTGGCGCAGCGTTACCCTCGCCTGCACGTGGTGAGGGGCGCGCCTCTATCGGCGGGTTGGCTGGGCAAACCCTGGGCCTGTCATCAACTGGCGCAACTTGCCGATGGCGAGCTGTTCCTCTTCACCGATGCTGATACGCGCCACCATCCCGCAACGCTGCGTGAAGCGGTCAACGCCTTGCAGGCGACCCGTTCCGACCTGCTTTCCGCCACCGTCCGCGAGGAAGCCGTGACGTGGTCCGAGAAACTCATCATCCCCGTCATCCCCTGGACGATTCTGGCATTTTTGCCGCTGGATATAGGTCTGCGCATCCTGCCCTGGCCGGCCTTCTCTGCGGCCAACGGGCAATTCATGCTCTTTCGGCGCGAAGCCTACGTTGCGATTGGCGGACATGCGGCGGTGCGGCGGGATGTGGTCGAAGACCTGGCTTTGGCGCGGCGCATCAAAGCGGCGCGGCGGCGCTTGTGGCTGGTGGACGCGGGGGAGCGCGTGACGTGTCGCATGTATCACAACCTGCGCGAAGTCGTTCAGGGCTTCAGCAAGAACTTCTACGCGGCCTTTGGCTACAGCGCGCCCTTGCTGCTCTTTGTGTGGGGCTGGCTGACCACGGTTTTTTGGCTGCCGCCGTTGGCTTTGCTGACCCTGCCGCCAACGCATCCCGCTCGTCCATGGGCGGCGCTATCCGTAGCTCTGGCGTTTGTCCTGTGGGGCCTTTCCCATCGCAAATTCCATTTCCCGCTCTACCTCACCTTTTTTTATCCGTGGATGGTGGCCTTTGCGGACATCATCGCCGTTCGTTCCCTGTGGCTGACGCGCCGGGGCCGGGCGGAATGGAAGGGGCGCGTCCTGCGCGAGGTGGGACGGGGTGATGCACCAGGCACATGAGGTGAATGAATATGGCATCTGGTAAAAAAATGTCTCTGAAAGCTTTTTGGGAAGCGTTTGAACAACAACTGGCTGAATACTCCATAGATGAGCTGCGTACCATTTTGCGTGCCATGGCGCAAGAGACGCTGCCTGCCGACCGTCAGCGATTCCTGGATAAACTGAAACAAATGGCCCATGCCGGAGCGTCCATGCGGCATGTCATCAAGCAAGAAGACTTGCTTGCCGATATTGATGACCTGATTCGAGAAATCAAAACCAAAGTAGATGAGGAAGACTATGACGAATACTATGACGAGTACTATGACGAGTACTATGACGAAGCCCATGACGAAGAGGATACGCTGGGGCCATATCGGGAGTGGATCGAACCTCTCGTAGCGCTGTTCGACCGGGCCGAAGCTGTGTTTGAGCAAGGCAATTTTGAGCTGGCCAGAAAAGCCTATTCCAGGCTATTTGAGGTGTTCACTTTTGAAGATGATTTCGGACACCGCATCAGTCCAGAAGATATGGGCGATGTAGATGTCAACGAAGCGGCGGCGCGCTATCTGCGTGCCCTTTATGAAACCGAACCGCCGGCTCGTCGCCCTGAAAGTCTGTTCGATCAAATGTTGGAGATGCCGGTAGGGTATCCCCGCTCAAGAATAACGCTTAGCGATGTTATCGAGATTTCCACGCGCCCCTTACCCGATAGCGAGCGCTTTTTCCAGGATTGGATTGCATTTTTGCGTCAGAACAGTGGCCAGTGGGCGGACTTTTTGCTGCGCGAAGCCATTCGGCTGTCGCAGGGCACGGCAGGGTTGGCCGGGCTGGCGCGTCAGGAAGGGATACACCGTCCTCGCGCCTATCTTGATTGGTTCACGGCTCTGGAACACGAAGGCCAATATGCTGACGTGCTGGCCGAGTCGCAACAGGCCATCCGGCTATTTCCCAACTCGCCCATTCGCGCGGCCATCGCCGATCACATGTGTATCGCAGCGCTCCAATTGAACAACCTTGAGGTTTTGCGCGCTGGTCGGTGGGAAGCTTTTACCGCTCAACCTGTTCTGGAGCGGTTGCTCGATCTATGGGACGCAACCCCTCCCGCCGAGCGAATCCCCATCATGCGACAAGCTGCGCAGTTTATCCAGGACTGCATCGCTCATCCGCCGCATGAAGACCAGTATTGGTCCAGCGGATGGGAGCCGGATGACCTGGAAAAACCCATCCAGGTTGGTAACTCAATTCTGGTCCACGCCTGGTTACTTTCCCAAAATTGGGACGCAGCGCATCAACAGGTCAAGGATGCTGAGGTTCTGGGTTGGAGCGACCCTGATAATCTCCAGGGTTGGGTTGTATCGTTTTTCCTGGCGTTGCTTTCAGGCCGGTCAATTGATGTGTTACCTGCCAATCTCAAGTTACTCTGGAATATGAATTTAGAGCTCAGCGCCGGGTCCTGGTATCGGTATTCGTTGTATGGTGATGACGGGATTGCATACGCCGCGCACGAAAAAGAGCCTGTTCTGCAACGACTGGAAAAGGCCTACGCTGAGATTTTGACTCAGGCTACGCTAAGCCCAACCCAGCGCGACGAATTCCTGGCGTGGTGCCTCGAAGTATGTAAAAAACGTGTTGACGCCATTGTGGGCGGTTTGCATCGCAAAAGCTATTACAAGGCGGCGATGCTCGTCGCCGCGTGCGCCGAGACGTTAGAAACCCTTGGCCACGCTCAGCGTGCCAATACCCTGCTGGAAGAAACGCGCAACCGTTATCCACGCCACCGCGCCTTTCAAGAAGAAATGGGGACGGCCCTGGTGCGCATGGGACGCAGTCGGTCAAGGAAGTGAAGATGGAGTTATGATCAGGGCTGCAACCGCCAGGCAGCGGTTTGCAGCTCTTGACCGGCTTTCTCCGGATAGCTGATCGGCTGTTTGAGCTTTAAGTTGGGTGGTAACTGCTCAGACTGTCTGGGTTACGGTGCAATAAAACATTCATACGGGATGGAAGGAGGCGAAGGCATGACCTTTGCCTCCCCCGCCTGAATGTGCTTCCCTGGTGCTTGAAGCGGCCTCGTTGCTTCTTGCTCACCTCGCTTGACAAGTCTTAATTCTCGTTTAAGATAGCCTTGCATGAAGCATACGATAGGAGATGATCCTCGAAGGGTGCCGGGGGGTGGGTCCTGCGCGGCAGGCGCCTGCGAACCCCGCCAGGTCCGGGAGGAAGCAACGGTAAGGAGGAGAGCCTGGGTGCCGCAGGGCAGCCTGTCCCTCGTCACCTCTCGACGATCATCTCCCCGCCAAACGGGGTGAGTCTATCACCTCGTTTTTTATTGGGATTGGAGGGTGAGCGGACGATGCGTTGGATAACCTTGTTGACGATTCTGCTGCTCCTGACGGGCCTCGCGGCGGGCTATCAGGCCTCGTTGATGCGGGTGACGCTGGAGATAGACGGCGTGGAGCAGCGCATCGCCACCCATCAGCCCACCGTGCGCGCCTTGTTGCTCGATCGGGACCTGGCGCTGCGTCCCGAGGACGCCATCACCCCCGATCTGGATACCCCCCTCAGCGATGGCATGCGCATCACGCTGCGCCGTGCGCAGCCGGTAGTGATTGTGGCTGATGGACAGGAACGGCTTTTCTACACCCTCGATACACTCCCGGCTGACGTGCTGGCAGCCGCGGGCGTGACGCTCAACCCGCATGACACGCTGCGCGTCGAAGCGCCCTTGCCTACCGATCCCGCGGGGACGCGCAGCCGCATCGTGGTGGGACGCGCGGTCGAAATCGCCCTGGAAGAAAGGGGCGTGGTGACGCGCTTCTACACTGACGCGCCCACTGTGGGTGAAGCGCTCACACGCGCTGGCATTCAGCTCTATCTGGCCGATCGCATCTACCCTGACCCGGCCACGCCCGTTTACCACGGAATGCACATCCGCCTGGAGCGCTCGATTCCCGTAACCCTGTACGTGGATGATCACGTCATGCCCACGCGCACTCACCGCGACCGGGTTGGGGATGTGCTGGCGGATTTGGGCGTTGTCCTCAACGGTAAGGACTACACCGAACCTGACTTGAACGTGCCGGTCAGCGATGGCATGGAGATTCGCGTCGTGCGGGTGACGGAGCGGGTGTACGTGCAGCAAAGCCCCATCCCCTTCGATACGGAATGGCGCCCGGATTACGACCTGGAACTGGACCATCAGGCTTTGCTGGAAGAGGGCGAGCCGGGTGTACTGGAACAGCGCATCCGCGTGCGCATGGAAAATGGGCGCGAGGTGGCGCGCTGGATCGAAGGGGAGAGCGTGGTCAAACCGACGAAAAACCGCATCATGGGATATGGGGCGAAGGTCGTCCTGCGCCCCCTGGAAACGGAATGCGGCACGGTCTACTATTGGCGTGTGATTCGGGTGCTGGCCACCTCCTACAGCGCCTCAACGGCGGGGACGCCACCGGATTCGCCCTGGTACGGGCGCACGCGCACCGGGCTACCCATGGGCTATGGGATTGTGGCCGTAGATCCCAGCGTCATCCCGTTGCACACAAAGCTCTATGTACCGGGGTATGGGTGTGGAGCCGCGGAGGATACCGGTGGCGTGATTATCGGTCGGCGCGTGGATTTAGGTTACGACGATGACAATCTCCAGCTCTGGTACAATTGGGTGAACGTGTACCTGCTGGAGCCGGTGCCCTATTACTTCCCCTACATCATCCCGTAGCATGACCGAAGACCCGCGCGCGCTTCTCAAACGTTATGGCCTGGCGCCGCGCAAGGCGCTGGGACAGAACTTCCTCAGCGATCCGGCCTTGCTGGGACGCATTGCTGCGGGAGCGGAAGCCGGCCCGGAGGATACGGTGCTCGAAATCGGTGCGGGCCTGGGGGCCTTGACGCAGGAGCTGGCGCGCCGCGCCGGACGGGTCATCGCCGTCGAAACTGACCCGCATCTCATCGCCGTGTTGCGCGATACCCTGAGCGACTTTCCTAATGTGCGCCTGGTCCATGGGGACATCCTCACTTTAGATATTGCCGCTCTGCTTGAACAGACCGCGCCGCCTGCGCCGCCTCTCTGGGGGACGCGCCTTGAGCATTATCACGTGGTGGCCAATCTCCCGTATTACATCACCGCGGCGGTACTGCGCCATGTATTGGAAGCGCCGCTGCGTCCGGCGCGCTTAGTGGTCACGGTGCAGCGGGAAGTGGCCGAGCGATTGGTGGCCGGTCCGGGCGAGATGAGCCTGCTCAGCGTGAGCGCGCAATTCTACGGCACACCGCGCATCCTGTTCCGCATCAAACCCGGCGCGTTCTACCCCCCGCCACAGGTTGAATCTGCAGTGGTGCGCCTGGACACCTGCGTCGAGCCTCCGGTGCCGGTGGAGGACGTGGGCTGGTTTTTCACGGTGGTGCGCGCGGGCTTTGCGCAGAAACGCAAGCAACTGCGCAACACGCTGGCTGCGTCATTAGGGAAGCCGACGGCGCAGATTGAAGCCGCTCTGCACACGGCGGGGATTGACCCCACCCGCCGCGCGGAGACCCTCACCCTGGAGGAATGGGGGCGTATGGCGCAGGCTTTGCGATAGCCCATAAGCCGCATCGCTGTGGTGGCTGAATCATTGAACGGTGGCGGGGTGGATTAGGGCCACCGTTTTGTTTTGCTGTTTTGTGACGGCCACCTTCTCAATGTCAGGCTGGCCGTTGACGCAGTTTAAAACATAATCAGCCGTTGTGGCATTTTTTGACTTTTCCACCGTTCGGAGTATGCTTTGACATGAAACCACAGTTAATCAAGGGGGAGGCGTCGTGAATTTGGAACACAATCCCGTTTACATGGTGATTGAGGGCGTAATTGGGGTTGGTAAGACGACTTTAGCCCGTTTATTACAGCCGCGTTTCCAGGCTTCCCTGGTGCTGGAAGCTTTCGATGAGAATCCTTTTCTTTCTGATTTCTATGCTGATCGCGCGCGCTACGCTTTTCAGACCCAGATTTTCTTCCTGCTCAGCCGCTACCGCCAACAACAGGTCACGCAGCAACAGGCTGCGCGCGGAAGCGTGATAGCGGATTATTGCTTTGAAAAAGATCGGCTCTTTGCGCGTCTGAATCTTGTCGGCGATGAGCTGACGATGTACGAGCGTCTGTACGAGGCCCTGGCGGAAAAAATCCGGCAACCGGATTTGATGGTGTACCTGCGTGCTGATACGGATACGCTCATGGCGCGGATTGCGATGCGCGACCGTCCCTATGAACGCGATATGGATCGCACCTACATCGAGGCGCTGCGTGTGGCCTACGACCGTTTCTTCCAGAACTACACCGCCGCCCCGTTGTTGATTTTAGACGCGAACCATCTGGACTTTGTGCGTCACGTTGACGACCTGGAGACTATCGAGGCGCAGATTCGTGCCGCGTTGGCGGGGGTGCGGCAGCCCTCACTGCCTTTGGAGGTGGCGCCTTTGCCCGCACCGGCCTGGCGGCCCGTCTCTCAACAGGCTGCGCCCTCGCGCATTGAGGCCTTGAACTGGGAAGCGGTGTGCGACTTCATGGCGCTGAGCGCGGCGGTGGGTCAAATCGGCGGAGCTTTGATGGAGCAGCCTCCTCTGGGCCCGGAAGGTGTGAGTGAGGCGATGCGTTCCGGTGTGACGCGCGCATCACACGCCTTGCAGGTATTGGCCCAACGTTTGGGGTTGGCGTAGGGGCGACCCTTGCGCTCCACGCAGCGGATAAGGGTGTGGTGATTTTTGCCGGTTGGAGCGGTGGATACGGCAATCCGGTGAAAATCACCACGCTAATGCATACGTCATGGATTGGGAGAGGATATGGAGGAGCGAGCTGCGCTCTTACAGGACATTCTGGCTGCGTTGTGCAGCTACCTGCACTTACCTTTCTCTGGGGTAGCCTGGCACTACGACGGGCAGAACCTTTGGCGCTATGGACCTGACGCAGAGGCGCCCTGGACGGCGGCGCTGGCTGGCCTGACGCCGTTGCCGTTTGAGCCGCGTCTCGTCAACTGTTCGGACCTGCACTTGACCGATGCGCCATCCCATGTTTTGCTCTGTCCTCTGGCAGCTCATGATGGCGATCTTTATGGTGCGGCTCTGCCCCTGCCAGAAGATTTTGCTCTCAGCCCAGAACAGGATGGCGGCTTAAGGGCGTTGACCCAGTTGGCTGCGCAGGCGCTGGGCGGAACGCGCGTTCTGGTGGAATCGCAGCGCCGTCTGGTGCGGCTGGAGGCCGTCGCTACCGTGGGCCGGGACGCGACGGTCTTAATTGATCCCGACGATTTGCTGCGCCGTGTCGCTCATCTCATCAGCGCGCAGTTTGGCTTTTATCACGTGGGCATCTTTTTGATTGATGACAAACGCGAATACGCCGTGTTGCGCGCCTCGAACAGCGAGGGAGGCAAGCGGCTCCTGAATTTGGGCCATAAGTTGAAAATCGGTGCACAGGGCATGGTGGGGTACGTGGCTGCGACAGGCGAGCCGCGCATTGCTCTGGATGTGGGTGCCGATGCAGTGCATTTTGTGAATGCTTTCCTTCCTCACACGCGTTCGGAAATTTCGCTGCCGATGCGCCATCGCGGTGAGATTTTGGGCGTGCTCGATGTGCAATCCACGGAAGCCGGGGCTTTTTCGCCGGAGGATTTCACCGCCTTGCAGATTATGGCGGATCAACTGGCCAATGCGCTCGTCAATGCGCGATTGTACGATGCGCTCCAACGTCGCCTGGAAGAGACGCACCTGCTGCGCGAGGTGATGCTGGAGGCTTCCGCGCTGCAACAGGCGGATGTTCTAACACTTGCGGCGCGTTTGCTCAAAGAATCCCTGCCTTTCCCGTATCAGGCGTTTTTGCAGAAGAACGCGACGGGAGAGCTGGTCCCTTTAAGCGACGAAGCGCTCTGGCCTTTCCCGGCACAGCCTCTTTCCGGCTCGCCCTGGGCGGACGTGTGGGCGGGGATGCCGCTTTGGTTGAGCGGCAGCGCGGTCAGTACCTGGTTAGGGCCATCCCTGCAGGAGATATACGCCGTTCCTGTTCGCGTCGCCGGAGAGACAACGGCGCTTTTCGTCCTTGGGGCTTCGCAAGCCTTGCCCCTGGACCGTCTGCAGTTCATGCGCTTTTTGGAGTCCTTATCCACCGAATTAGGGGTTTTGCTGGAAAATGCGCGCTTGTACGAGAAAAGTGTGATTGCAGCGGAGCGCCTGGAGCGGCTGGTGCGCGCCGGGCGCTTGATGACGGCGGCGCGTTCCAGCGAAAGCATCTTTGATTTGTTGAGCGACACCTTGCTGACGGAGTTTACGGCGCATCTCGAAATCGGCCTGCTGGACGAGGCGAGGACATTAACGGAGGTGCGGTGCTTTGGGGTACAGGCCTGTCCCTCCGCGCAGGAAAGTCTGCTCCACGATTTACCGCTGGAGTTGTTGTTGAGCGAATCGCAGCTTTCCACGCGTCTTGACGTGCCACGCTTGAAGGAACTGGCTTTGCAACATGACCTGCCAATAGCTGGTCTGGAGCGTCTGACGGAGACGCTGACTTATCGCCTTTACATGTTGTCCACGGCAAGTCAACGTTTGGGAGTGTTGCTGTTGGGTCTTGAGACCGGGCCGACGGATGAACAGGAGGCCTGGATGCAGGCGCTGGTCAATCAGGCGGCCCTGGCCCTGGAGAATGTGCAGCTCCTGGAGCGCTTGATGGCACAGGCGCAGGAGTTGCAGCGCGCTTACGACGAAGCACAACATCTCAACGACGTGCGCACGCAGATGTTGCAGAACGTCAGCCACGAGCTGCGCACCCCGATGGGCTTGATTTTGGGCTACGCCGAAATGTTGCAGGATGGCACCCTCGGAGAGCTTACGCCGCAACAGCAACACGCGGTGGATATCATTTGTCAACGCGCGTCCGAATTGAGTCGCATGATTCAGGGGTTGACGGTATTCCACGGGGCATTGACATCGGAGCGGGTTGAGGCCATTGCCCTCAATACGTTGCTCACGGAGATCATCAATGAATTTTCGGAAGCGGCACGTCGGCGCGGCGTTTCTCTGAGCCTGTACGTGCCGTTGGAATCGCCCTGGGTGCGCGGCGACCGCACGCGCTTGCGCCTGGCAATTTCCCACCTGGTGGAAAACGCCATCAAATTCAGCGAAGCGAACGATACGGTCAAAATTCTGGCGCGCAGTGAGGCCGGTAACGCGGTTATTGTTGTGGCCGATGAGGGCATCGGCATTGCACCGGATCAATTGGGCCGCATCTTTGAACGGTTTTATCAGGTGGATGGTTCCATGCGCCGCCGTGTGGGCGGCATGGGTATCGGTCTGGCCCTGGTGTGGGAGATTGTCGAGGCTCACGGTGGTCATGTCACGGTGACCAGCGAACCGGGGGTGGGGAGCGAGTTCACCGTTTATTTGCCGCTGGCTGAATCCGAGAGTGTCTTCGCTCCCTCGGAATTCCGCTCTTGAAGAGGGCGACGCAGCGTTTGCCAGCGACCTGTCAGCCGTTCAGCGGCCTGTGAGGGGTGTGCCCTCGCTACGGATTAAACGTGGTATCAGGAAGGTTGCCATGAAAAAATACTTTATCGCCATTGCCGGTAATATCGGCGCAGGAAAAACGACCCTGAGCACCCTGCTCAGTCAGCGCCTGGGATACGAGGCATTTCTGGAAAGCGTGGCCGATAACCCTTATCTGGCCGATTTTTACAACGATATGCAGCGCTGGAGCTTCCATTCGCAGATTTTCTTCCTGGCGCGGCGCTTGTTGCATCATCGCGAGCTGCTGGAGCGTCCCAATTCCGTGATTCAGGATCGCACGGTGTACGAAGATGCCGAGGTGTTTGCGCGCAATCTTTACCTGCAGGGCTATATGCACGAACGGGATTATATCACCTACCACGAGTTGTATGAGGCCGTCACGGCCATTCTGCCCCCGCCAGACCTGGTGATTTACTTACGTGCTTCGGTAGAGACGCTGCTCGCGCGCATTCATCAACGCAACCGTTATTACGAACGCCAAATCCCACGCGATTATCTGGAACAGCTTAACAAGCTCTACGAAGAATGGGTACAGCATTTTTCGCTCTGTCCTGTTCTGACGGTGCCCGTTGATCGGCTCGATTTCATTGCAAACGGTGAACATCTGAGCCTGCTCACAGAGCGCATTCGTGAGCGCTTGCAAGGGAAGGAGGTTGTCAGTTTTGACTGAGAAGCCTGTGCTGGACTTCCGTCACCGGCGGCTTCCTGTTGAGCGCGTGTGCCTCGCCTGTGACCGGGCCGTGCGAGACATACTGCCCGCGGCGGCGTTTGTCCTGGGCGCGATGTACGTGCTGCTGGGCCTGGCCCATCGCTACTTCCTGCCGTCACGCATTGCCGGGTTGATGAGTAACGTGGCTTTCGTGAGCGCGCTGGTGATGGTGGGCATCGGGGTCATGGTGCGACGCCGGGAATTACCCCTGCATCGTGTCCATCCCGTAAGCATGGTCCTGGTGGCCCTGGTGCTGCTGAACAGCGCCCTGCACCTGCATCTGACCGGCGAATTGAAGCATACCTCGAATTTTATGCTTCTTGTCACCGGCCTGGGATTTTTACTGCTTGCGCCGGGCTGGTATACCCTGGCCCTGTTGGCGAGCCTGGCCGGCTGGTTTTGGGCTGCAGCTCCGTTGCTAAACAACGGCGATGGACAGCACTATGCCTTTGCGATGGGCATGTCCACCCTGGTTTCGCTGGTGGTTTTTGTGGGCCGCTATCGCCTGACCATGCGCGTGGAAGCTTTGCGCCTGTTGGACGAGCAACGTCAGAAGACGCTGGAGCAATCTCTGCGCACCTCGCAGGCTTCCGAGGCAGCGCTCTCCAGACTCATCGAAGCGACCCGCTCTCTGGCTCAGCCGATGGGCCTGACGCCGCTTTTGCAATGGGTCCTGGAGCGACTGGCGACGCTCATTCCCTACGATAGCGCGGTGATTTTGCTCGGCGGCAGTGATACCATGACCATCGAAGCCTGGCGTGGCAGCACCGAGCCACCGGCGGGCGGAGATTTGCGCATTCATCTGGGCGAACATCCGTTGCTGCAGGATGTTTTCCGCGGACGTCAGCCGGTGCTGGTGGAATTACAGCCGCTGCCCGCCTACTGGCTTACCATCATCAGCGACCCGGAGTGCAAGAGCTGGCTTGTTTGTCCGCTCTTTTCGGGCGGGACGGCGGTGGGCTTGCTGATTTTGGGTAGCCACAAGTTGATGCGTTACGGCACCGAGGAACTGCGTCTGCTTTCCGCCTTTGCCGATTATGCCGCCTCGTCCATCCACAACACGTTGCTGGTCAGTTGGACACAGCAAGCCCTCACGCGCCTCTCTTTCCTGTTCGATGCAACGCGCACGCTGAGCACCATCCTGGATACGGACAGCATCCTGGAAACCCTGATGGATTTAGCGTACAAACAGATCCGTCCGGAAGCCATCTCCATCGCCCTGGCCCAACCGGATGGGAGCCTGATCTTTAAAGCGGCAGCAGGCGGCGCCGGGGATAAAATCATCGGGATGCGCGTGCCCAAAGGTAAAGGCCTGGTCGGTTGGGTGGCGCAGCAAGGCGAGCCGGTCTGGGTGCCGGATGTGCGCAATGACCCGCGTTTTTACGGGATGGTGGATAAGCAAACCGGCTTTTCCACCCAATCCATCTACGCCCTGCCGGTGTGGATGGGTGACGAGATCGTCGCCGTGCTGGAGATGATCAACCCGCAGCCGGAGACCGATATCAATGATTTGCGGGATACCATGCTCGCCCTGGCCTCCCTGGCGGCTTCGGCTTTGCAGAACGCGCGTCTGTTCGAACAGGTCCGCCGTGCGGAGCAGCGTTATCAGAACCTGTTTGACCTGAACATCGCGCCTGTGCTGGTGTTTGATGCGCAGGGGCATCTACTGGAGGCCAATCGCGCGGCGCGCGACATGTTTGGCGACGCGCTCACGGCGGGTGAAAGCGTGTTTGCGCTCTTGCAACTCACGCCGGAACGCTTCTTCCAAATCGCGACTGAACTGGCATCCGGTCAACAGCCGATTTGGGAAATGACCCTGACTCAGGACCATGAGCGCCGGGTGTTAGAGGCCCACATCACTTACCTGAAAGATTACGGCCCGCAGGATGCTTACCAATGGATGGGGCACGATGTGACCGAGCGGGTGCGCCTCGCTGAGATGCGCTCGCGCCTGAACCACATGATTGTCCACGACCTGCGCAATCCGTTGGGCGTGGTGCGCACAAGCCTGGAGATGCTGGCCGATTGTTCGCCAGGTGAGCCGGAGCGCTGGGAGGCTACCATCCAACTGGCGCGACGCAGCCTGAACCACCTGAGCGATTTGATTGATAACATGCTGGACACGGCACGCATGGCCGAGGGTCGCACCGACATTCAATTTGAGCGCGTTGCACTGGCGGAGTTGCTGGACGAGGTGGAAGAGGCGGTGCGTCACGCCGCGGGCTTCCGCCGGCAGCGCCTGGACTTCCACCTGGATGCGCTCCATCCCACCCTGGTGGCCAATTACTCCTTCTTGCGGCGCGTCCTGATTAACCTGCTGGATAACGCCATCAAATTCTCGCCTGCGGAAACCACCATCGAACTCAGGGTGGAAGAAGATACCGCCATGGGGATGTGGCGTTTTTCTGTAATAGATCAAGGGCCTGGTATCCCGCCCGAAGAGCAGAACCGAATTTTCGAGGCCTATGTCCGTGGGGAAGCGCAGCGGCATGAGAAAGGCGTAGGCCTGGGCCTGGCCTTCTGCAAGCTGGCGGTGGAAGCGCACGGTGGACGCATCTGGGTGGAAAGCGCGCCCGGCCTTGGGGCCACCTTCAAATTCGTCATCCCCATGAACCTGCCCGTGGCGGGTGAAACCAGTGCCGAGGAGCAATGAGCATGGCTGAACGCCTGTATTACACCGACCCGTATCTCTTGACGTTTGAGGCGCAGGTGGTCAAGCTTAACGCCACGCCGGAAGGCTGGGCGGTAGCGCTGGATCGCACGGCTTTTTATCCCACATCCGGTGGACAGCCGCACGATGTGGGCTACCTGAACGATGTAGCGGTGCTTGAGGTTTTTGAAGATGATGAGGGGGAAATCTGGCATCGGGTAGCTGCGCCTTTGGCGGAGGGCACCATGGTGCGGGGCAACATTGACGGAACGCGCCGCGCTGACCATCGGCAACAGCACACTGGTCAGCACCTCCTTTCAGCCGCCTTCCTGCGCCTCCTCGATGCGCCGACGGTGAGCTTCCATTTAGGGCGTGAGGTGAGCACGATTGACCTGGAAATCCCCAGGTTAAGCTGGGAAGAAGCCTTCATCGTCGAGGATGAAGTCAACCGCATCATCTGGGAAGATCGCACGGTGACGATTCACCTGCTTGCGCCGGAGGAGCTGACGCGCTTTAAGTTACGCCGTCCGCCACAGGTGACGGGGACGGTGCGGATTATCGAGGTCGAGGGGTACGACGCCAACCCCTGCGGCGGGACGCACGTCCGCCGCACGGGCGAAATCGGCCTGTTAAAGCTGGTGGCTTTGGAGCGCTACAAGGGCGGTGTGCGCGTGAGCTTCGTGTGTGGGGGCCGCGCGCTGCGCGCCTATCGTCAGACTTTGCAGCTCATGCAACAGGTGAGCACGGCCCTCACCGTAGGACAGGAGGAAGTCCCCGCAGCGGTGCAGCGCCTGCAGGAAGAAGCGAAAGGCTTACGCCGTGAGCTGACGCAACTTAAAGAGACGTTGCTGGGCTACGAGGCCGATGCGCTGTGGGAAGCGACGCCGGCACGGGATGGGCGCAAACTCATCCGCGCCTATTGGCCGGAGCGCAGCTTTGAAGAAGTGCGCTGGATTGCCGGACGTTTGCGGCAGCGGCCTCAGACTTGCGTCCTGCTGGCGTGTGGCCCGGCACAGGAAGCCAGGCTCATCTGCAGCCGCAGCGATGACTGGCCCGACCTGAACGCTGGCGCCCTTCTGCGCGGGTTGTTGACCGCCCTGGGAGGTAAAGGGGGCGGTTCACCGCAAGTGGCGCAGGGCGGCGTATCCATGGATGACGCTGACCGTCTCCGCGCGGCGATTGAGCAATTCACGCTGACGGGGTAGGGGGCGGCGCGTCTGCATCATGGCTTTGGACGATTCCGCCGTGGGCCTTGCGCTCAGACGGTGATGATGACTTATCTTATCAGGCACAGTAGGGGATGGCTATGCAGCAAATTGCGGAGGGGATTTTCGTCGAACAGGGATTGGCGCCGTACAATCTCGGCTTGATTCAAACGGCGGGCGGGGCTTTGCTCGTGGACGTACCAGCGCGGGAGGAGTTTCTGAAGCGCTGGCTGGAGATGGCACAGGCTCAGGCCGGTAAAGTGCGCGCGGTCGTGCTTACCGATGCTGCACCGGAGCGCCTGCTGGCTTTATCAGCCTGTAAAATCCCCGTTATTGCCAGCGAAGCGACGTTGCGGCGCGTGGACGCGCTGCGCGCGGATGAGCGCGCCTGGGCCGAGTTTGTCGGTGCGCACGCGCGGCGGTTGCATCTCGAAGCTGAATCGCTGTTCAAGCGCCTGCCAACGCGCATCAGTGTGGGCGTGCGCCGGACCGTCGCCCTGCACTGGCGTTCGCAACCCATCCTTGTGGAAATTGCCCCCGGAGGCCCGCAGCCGGGCAGTGTCTGGGTCTGGTTACCCGATGCGCGCATGCTTTTCACCGGCGACACGGTCATTTTAGGCGAACCGCCCCTTTATCCGGTGGGGGAAGCCTGGGAAACGTGGGAAACGCTGGTGCGCGAGCTGAATCGTCATCCCGTGGCGCGCCTTGTGCCGGGGCGGGGTGTAGTCAGCGCGTATGCCGGGGATTTGGAGACGTTGCAGGAATTCCTGCGCACGCTGCAAATCACCGCGCAGCGGCTCGCGCGCGCGCCGCAGACCTCTCCGGGTGAGCTACAACGCGCGGCCAGCGACCTGCAACAGGGCTTCTTCCCGCACATTGGGGCGCGTTCCGAACCGGCCCTGCGTCTGCGTGCCCTGCTCGAATGTCAAATTGCCCACTACCGGCAGGAGACCTGCGCGGAAACGCCGGAGGCTTAAAAGCGGTGTCCGGATAGAGGATAAAAGCGGTAGCTGAATGGATCGCAGCCACCGCTTTTTTATCCCCTTGGGCAACTGTTCAGCTTGCCGGGTTACGATGCAATAGGACATTCAGGTGGGGTCAGGATGGGTGAAGGTCCTGTCTGCGCTCCCCCCTGCCCGCCTGCATGTTCTTTGCGCCATAGCTCCAGATGAATCCTGTGCCACGCGTAAGGGCTTACCTCCTTCAGGTCAAAGCGGTATAAAAAGGGGTGGTCGAGGGCATTGCCTTCGTCCACCCCGCTGTCGCCCATTCAGATGCCCGGCTGAAAACGCATCAGCGGCGATTTTGTAACTGCTCAGCCTGTTGGATTACGGTGCAATAAAACTTCAGGTGGGGTTAGGGTGGGCGAAGGCATTGCCGTCGCCCACCCTACAGAGTGTTGAAATTCGGATACCTATCCAAACCTGCGGTTAAAATTGCGCCAGCGGTGATTTCAAGGGCTATCCTGGTGCTGAAGGTAAGC